>NZ_AYWQ01000001.1:0-709416 GCF_000502415.1 Mesorhizobium sp. LNHC229A00 | reverse complement strand
CTCGATCTGGAGCGTCCGGCTGAGGCAGCACCGCGCCAGCGTGCAACCGACGCCACAGCCCGCGCGCCGCAAGGCGGCTGGGTGCGCGATCTCTTGACCGCCGCGTCGAACGATGCCGAGCTCAGGCCGGCGGCTCCCCAGGCGCCAGCGGAAGCCCCGCGCGCGGTCCCTGCCCAGCGTTCACCGCAGCATGTCGTGGAATCGCTGAACTCGCTGTCCGTCGATATCGCGCGGGCCATCGACCACGATGCCTCGATCGAGCTGTGGAACCGCTACCGGCGCGGCGAGCGTGACGTGTTCACGCGCAGGCTCTACACGCTCAAGGGCCAGCAGACGTTCGACGAAATCCGCCGCAAGTACCAGGCGGAGGCCGAATTCCGCACCGCCGTCGACCGCTATTGCGACGATTTCGAGAAGCTGCTCAAGGATGTCTCGCGCAACGACCGCGACAACATCATGGCCCAGACCTATCTCACGTCGGACACCGGCAAGGTCTACACCATGCTGGCCCATGCCAGCGGCCGCCTGCATTAGGCGGTCGACAAGCCAAATCGAACAAGGCGGGGGCTTGTCTCCCGCCTTTTTCTTGAAGGAACTGACTTTGCCACCCGGAGACGCATCCGGGTTTGATCTCGCTTTCCGGAACCGGATCCTGAGTTGTGAAGACGGCAATCATATTCGACTGCGAGTTTCTCTGCCTTGAGGGATCACAACGCCGATTCTGGTGCGCGGCCCACGATCCCGATCCGATCATCGCGCGGATCGGCGCGGCAAGGCTCGGCCTCGAAGGTGACTTCCCCCTGCTGGGCACGCACAAAGCCTATATCAGACCGGTCGACCGGTTTGGCGAGCGGTACACGCTCGATCCGTTCTTCATTGGACTGACCGGCATCACCGAAGAAATCATCGAGGCCGAGGGCGTTGCGCTGAAGGAGGCCCTGGCCGGCGTCGATCGGTTTTCCGCCGGAGCGCGGCTGTGGTCCTGGGGCAAGGACGAACTGAACATGATCGCCATCAGTTGCTATGTCGCCGGCATCAGGCCGCCTATCCCGGCCACCCGGTTCGACAATGCCGTCAAGCTGCTGATCGCGGCCGGCATGCCGATCGAGGACCTGGCAAGGACACCGAGCAACAAACTTGCGGATTATTCCGGCGTCGAACATCCGCCAGTGCAGGGACATGACGCGCTCGACGATGCGCTGTCCGTGACCTACACCCTGCAGCACCTGATGAAGACTGGAAAGCTGCGGCCGGAGACCTTCGGCCGTCCATAAACCGGAAGCGTTGGTGGTAGCCCTGCGCGCCTGGCGCTCAGATCACCGAATCGGTCCAGCGAACGATCTGCTGGGCCGCATCGCCGAAGGCCGCGTCGAGCGCGCTGACATAGGCCGGGTTGCCGCTGCCCGAAACGGGTGCCGATGCAGTGAAGCTCTTGGAAGCCTTCACTTCGCCGTTGCGGTCGTTGAGCAAGCGCACGAACAGGTCGACCTCGGCATGTTCACCGCCGTTGACGCGCACTTCGAAGGAGCGAACCTCGACGATCACCTGATAGTCGATCGCCAGCCCCTCGCCCGGCTTGCCGACGCCGGCAAAGCTGCCCGAGCGCTGGAACGTCTCGGCCAGCCGCGCCTGCACGATCAGCGGCAGCCGGTCAGCCCATTGCGCGCCCTTCAGATATTGGATCGAGCCGTCGGAGGGTTTGATGACTATGTTCTGGCTGTCCAGTGCCTTCAGTGCCGAAGGCTGGGCGATCAGGATTTGCTTTCGGCTATGGCCATGCGCGTCGACCGACGGTGCCGACAATTCGAACGTGTCGAGCGGTGCCGGCTTGCCGCCGAGCGCCGCGCAGCCGGCAACCGCCAGGACAAGCAGCGCCGCAGCCGATTTCAACCCGCTCGTTCCAAGCCTACTCAATCTCACGCGTGAGCCCCGTTATCCCCTGATCGCACGATCAACCCGCATTCACGAGCACTGTTCTTGCGGCGGGCCGATGCCGAAGTCAACGCCGCGCCCTGCCATCGAACTGCCGAACCTCGCCGTCGCCACCCGAAAGGATGCGTTGCGGATTGCGGCTGAGATCCGTCACCGCCTCCTCGATGCGGTTGATCGAGCGGCGGCTATCCTGCACCAGCGCCTCGACATTCTGCAGCCCCTGGCCCGAGAAGCGTGCCAGATTGTCGGTGATGACCCCAAGCCGGGCATTCAGCGTATCGGCAACCTGCTTGAACGATTTCAGCGTATCCCTGGCGTCGGCCATCACGCCGTCGGCCTGGCCCGAGCCGAGCAGCTTGTCGACCTTGGCGAGAATGCCGTCGACCCGCACAGAGGCGTCGTTGAGCCGTTGCGCCAGCTGCCTGGCGTCCTTGATCGTCTGATCGATGTCGTCAGCACGATTGGCGATCTTGCCGGTCACCTCCGCGATATCGGCAGCCGCCTTGTTAGCGCTGTCGCTGGCCTTCTGGATGTTGGCGAGCGCTTGGCGCACCTGCGCCGGATCGATGCCGTCGAGCACGCCATCGACCTTGGCCAGCGTGCCTTGCGTCTGCTTGGCGAAATCGTTGACCGATCCCACTGCCGTATCGACGTTCCTGATTACACCGTCCAGCTGCTGCGACGTTTGCTTGAGATTGCCCGTCACGGCATCGACATTGGCAACGATGCTCTTGATCTTGTCCTTGTCGACGGCATTGAGCAGGCCTTCCGCTGCTTTCAACGTGCCGTCGAGCTTGCCTGAAACGCCCTTCAGCTCATCGGACAACGCGCTGACGGCGGACAGGAATTTGTCAATGCCATCAGAATTCCTGGCCAATGCGTCGGAAAACGTCTGCACGTTCTGCACGGTCTGCGTCAGCGGCCCGCGCACATCCTTGGTAAAGCCTTCGAGTTCCGTCAGCACCTTGTCGGCGCGGGTGAAGATGTTTTGCGCCGTCTGCAGCAGATTGGTCACGGCAGAAGGATTGGCGACGATCTCGGCGACCTTGCCGTCCTTCTCGGCCTGATCGAGCAGCTTGACTTCCTTGGGGTCGGCGCCCTTGAGCTCGATATTGGCCTGCCCGGTGAGGCCGGCGAGGCCGATATCGGCCTGCGTCGACTTGGTGATGGGCGTCATCCGGTCGATCTCGGTGTCGGCGATGGCGACAGTCGGATTGTCGACGTCGATATAGACGCGCTTGACGTCGCCGACCTTGACGCCGTTGAACAGCACGAAGCTGCCGCGGCCGAGACCAGAGGCCGAGCCCGGAATGCGCACCCGCAGCAGCGTCGTCTCGCCCCTATCGCCGATCGCGGCCGTCCAATAGACGAAGCCGAACGCCGCCAGGATCGCGACCAGCGTGAAAATGCCGACAATGACGTAGTTGGCTCTAGTTTCCATTGCTTCACTTATGGCTATGCACGTGCGGCAAGATCAAGTTGCCGTGCTCGTTTTCCGCGGAAATAGGATTTTACCCACGGCTCCTCGCTCTTCAGCATGTCGTCGATCGTGCCTTCGACCAGCACCTTTTTCTTGCCGAGCACCGCCACGTGGTCGCAGGCGGTAAACAGCGTGTCGAGGTCGTGAGTCACCATGTAGACGGTCAGATCCATGGTGTCGCGCAGCTTGACGACAAGTTCGTCGAACTCGGCCGCGCTGATCGGATCGAGGCCTGACGTCGGCTCGTCGAGAAAAACGATGTCGGGGTCGAGCGCCAGGGCGCGGGCAAGTGCCGCACGCTTGATCATACCGCCGGAGAGCTCGGAGGGAAACTTCTGCGCCGCATCCGGCGGCAGTCCGACCAGCTCGATTTTCAGCAGCGCCAACTCGTCCATCAGCTTTCTTGGCAGATCGAGATATTCGCGCATCGGCACCTGCACGTTCTCCATCACGGTCAGCGCCGAAAACAGCGCCCCATGCTGGAACAGAACGCCAAGACGCATGTCGATGCGCAGCCGCTCGAGATCGCTTGCCTTGTCGACGTCGACGCCAAACAGTTTGATTGTTCCCGACTGCTTGGGCATCAGTCCGAGAATCGTTCGCAACAGCACGGACTTGCCGGCGCCCGAGGCACCGACGAACCCCAGTATCTCGCCGCGCTTGATGTCGAGCGACAGTTTGTCGAGGATCAGCTTGTCGTCGATGGCAACGGTGACATCGTGCACCGAAAGCACGATTTCGCTCTCGTCCGGCGCCTCAGTCGTGATTCCGTTTCCCTTTGTCATGTTACTAGAACTGGATCGCTGCGTAGAACATGGCGAAAAGTCCGTCGAGAATGATGACGACGAAGATCGACTTCACCACAGAAGCGGTCACGTGCTGCCCGAGCGATTCGGCACTGCCGCCGACCTTCATGCCCTCGACTGAAGCGATCGTGCCGATGATCATGGCCATGAACGGCGCCTTGATCAGCCCGGCGAAAATCGTGCTGAGATCGATTGCGACACGCAACCGGTCGATGAAGGCAGCGGGGGGGATATCGGAGTAGAGCCATGCGGCGATGATGCCGCCGCCGAGCGCGGCGAAATTGGCGATGATCGTCAGGCAGGGCAAGGCGATCACCAAGGCAACCAGACGTGGAAAAACCAGGACGCCGATCGGATTGAGACCGATGACCTTCAGCGCGTCGACCTCCTCGCGCATCTTCATCGAGCCGATTTCGGCGGTGATCGCGCTGCCGGAGCGGCCGGCGATCATGATTGCCGTCATCAGCACGCCGAGTTCGCGCAGGATCAGCACGCCGACCAGGTCGACGACGAAGATGTCGGCGCCGAAATAGCTGAGCTGATACGCACCCTGCTGGGCCACGATGGCGCCGACGATCGCCGACATCAGCACGACCACGGGGATAGCGCCGACGCCCATGCGATCGATCTGGTTGAAGATCGCCGCCGGGTTCACGGCATGGCCACGGCCGAGCTTCATCTGCGCGCCGCGGATGGTGGCGCCCAATATGTTCATCGAGGCGAGGAAATCGTCGCGCATCTCGTAGACGCGGCGGCCCACCGCCTCCAGTGCCCGAATGACAATGTTGGGCGGTCGCGCCGGTCCGACTTCGGGTTCGCGCCGGACGGCTTCGCTCACCGCTTCGAGCAGGATGGAAGCGACGTCACTTTGGCCTTGCAGCCTTACCTCGACATTCTTCTTCTCGAAGACGCTGACCAGCCGGTCGATCAGCCAGGCGCCAGCGGTGTCGATCTTCTCGATTTTCGAAAGGTCGAGCGCCAACATCTTGAAACCGCTTCGTTTCTCGATCTTGCGCATCTCGGCGTCGATGAGCGCCACCGTCCGCGTCGTCCAGATGCCGGAGAACGCACAGCCGAGGACCCCATCCTCCTCGCCGACCGCGACGCGCGGGTCGTGGTCAGCCCCCGAGGCGGTCGTGCCGCTTGCGTCGCGTTTGCCGATGGTCAACATGGCGTCCTGTTTAGCCTGATGGGTCCGACCTTGTCGATTTGCCGACAACCCTTCTCGCATAGCCGGAGCAGAAAAATATGGCGCGTGTCATTTCGGTCGAGGCCGAGCGTTTTCCAATCGCCGGGACCTTCACCATTTCGCGCGGCTCCAAGACAGAGGCCGAGGTCATCACCTGCACGATCAGGCAAAACGGCCATGTCGGTCGCGGCGAATGCGTTCCCTACAAGCGCTATGGCGAGACCATGGACGGTGTGAGCGGCGCGATCGCGGCGATGCGCGACCGGATCGCCGGGGGGATGGACCGCGCAGCCCTGCTCGACGCAATGCCTGCCGGAGCGGCGCGTAACGCCATAGACTGTGCCCTGTGGGACCTTGAAGCCAAGATCAACGGCAATCCGGTGGCGAACACGATCTGGCCGGCCCCGTTGCGTCAGCTCGAAACCGCCTACACGCTGTCGCTCGGCGAACCGGAGACGATGGCGGCGCAGGCCCGCGCCAATGCCGGCAGGCCGCTGCTGAAGGTCAAGATCGGCGGCGACAACGATGTCGCCCGCATCCAGGCGGTGAGGCAGGCGGCTCCAGGGAGCCGATTGATCCTTGATGCGAATGAAGGCTGGACCGACGAAAACATAGTCGCGAATCTCGCTTTTGCCGCGAAGCAAGACATCGCCCTGATCGAGCAGCCGCTGCCGGCGGGTCGTGACGGCATCCTGCGCCATATAGCCCATCCGGTGCCGATCTGCGCTGACGAGAGCGTCCATGAAGCAGGGAACCTCGAGGCGCTTGTCGGCCTCTACGACGCAGTCAACATCAAGCTCGACAAGTCCGGCGGGCTGACGGCGGCGCTCACCTTGCGCGACCGCGCCCGTGAGCTGGGTTTTGGCATCATGGTCGGCTGCATGGTCGGCACGTCGCTGGCAATGGCGCCGGCGGTGCTGCTCGCGCAAGGAGCGGATTTCGTCGACCTCGACGGCCCGCTGCTGCTTGCCCGGGATCGTGTGCCGGGTCTCGTTTACCAGGGATCGCTCGTCTCACCCCCGGACCGGGCTCTGTGGGGCTGAGCGCGCGGCAAGCCCGATCAGCATAAGGCCCACCATCGCGATCGGGATCATCGCCAGGAAACCATCCACGCCGAGACGGTCATAGAGCGGGCCCGAAACAAGTGTAACGGCGGCCATGAAGAAGCCGTTGAAGAAATAGGCGATGCCTTGCGCGGCACCCGTGCGCTCTTCGGGGACGGTCTCGCCGATCATTTTCTGCAGGCCGATCAGCACCATTGCGACAGACACCGAATGCAGCGACTGCACGGCAAAGAAGCCGGCGATGCCGAGGCCGAGCGGCCATATCAGTGGAAAGATGATCCAGCGCGCAACGGAGCCGATGCCGGCAATCACCATCACCTTGACAACGGACACGGAGGCGAAAATGCGATTGAAAAACAGAAACATGCAGACTTCCGACACCACGCCCCACGCCCACAGGAGGCCGACAACGGAATCGCTGATGCCGATCGATTTCCAATAGATGGAAACGAAACCGTAGAGGAAGGCGTGGCTGGCTGTAATGATGCCGACGCCAAGGGTGAAGGAGAGGAAATAAGCGTTGAACAGGCTTGGCGCAGCGTGCTGGATTTCCACTGCCGACAGCGGCGAGGCCTTTCGCGGCCGTCCCATGCGCGGTGCCAGCAGGCCTGCGATGAGTGCCGCGCCAAGGGCAAGGACTATGATCACCGGGACGGCTCCAGGGCCGCTGGCCGCCAGGATGAAACCGCCCGCGACATTGGCCAGGAGATAACAGATCGACCCCCATTTGCGCATGCTCGCATAATTGGCCCCGAAGCGGCGCACGCCCGAAAGCGCCAGCGAATCGGCGATCGGCGAATGTGGCGTCCAGACAATGGTCAGCACCAGCGACACCGCCAGCACCGTCGCGTATGTCGGGGTCAGGAAGTATCCCGCGGACAGCAGCAGCGATGCGGCGACGAGCACGACATAGACATCGGCACGGTCCCTGGCTCGATCGGCAAGTGTCGTCAGCAGCGGCGTCGTTATTACGCGCAGGAACATCGGCGCCGCCAGGATGACGGCGATCTGCTCGGCATGAAACCCCTTGGCCTGCAACCAAAGCGGGAAATAGGGCAAATGGGTGCCAAGCGATATGAACAACGTGCCGAAGATCAGGCTCATGCGCAGTTCAAAACGGCTCGGCTTCACGAGTTGTTCGGGCGAAAGCGGTGGCAGCGGCATGAATCGATCCAATGACGCTGCGCTCAACGACCGGAGAGCAGCGCAAGCCGATCCTTAACATGAGGAAAAACCGGACGAAACCGGCTGGACCAGTCGATTAACACCAGAAATCGCGGGGCCGGCTTCGGCTTCAGGCCGCCTGCACCACCCTGTCCTCGATCAGCATCGGGATGGAGGGCTCGTCAAGCGCTTCAGGCAACACATGCGCCCAGGTCAGGATTTCCATGCGGCCGTCGAAATGCTCAACCACGGCGGTGCAGCTCTCTACCCAGTCACCGGTGTTGATATATTGCACATCGCCGTAGCTTTCGATGGCGGCATGGTGGATGTGCCCGCAGATGACGCCGTCGACATGCGAGCGTCGCGCTTCCTCGCTGAGCACTGTCTGGAACGAGCCGATGAAGTTCACCGCCTTCTTGACCTTGACCTTGGCCCAGGACGAAAACGACCAGTAAGGCAGGCCGAGCAGCTGGCGCAACCGCGTGATCACCCGGTTGACCTGCATGGCAGCGTCGTAGGCATGGTCGCCGAGATAGGCGAGCCAGCGCTGGTTGTGGACGACGGTATCGAACTGGTCGCCATGGATGACCAGCAGCCGCCGGCCATCGGCGGTTTCGTGGATGGCGCGGTCGGCAACGACGATGCCGCCGAAATGCACGCCCTGGAACTGGCGGGCGAATTCGTCGTGATTGCCGGCGATATACGTGATCGAGGCGCCCTTGCGCGCCTTGCGCAGCAGTTTCTGCACGACGTCATTATGGCTTTGCGGCCAGTGCCAGCTGCGCCGCAGGCGCCAGCCGTCGACGATATCGCCCACCAGATAGATGATGTCGGCATCGTGGTAGCGCAGGAAGTCGATCAGGAAATCGGCCTTCGCCGCCTTCGATCCCAGATGGACATCGGAAATGAACATGCTGCGGAAAGTGCGGGGCTCTTGGACTGACATCGCGGATTCACCCTTGCTTTCGAGCAGCCTATGCTCCGATTCATGCAACAACCGTATGACGGTTGCGATTGGTCCAGCGCTGGCGCTAGCCTGCCGCGCAAATCAAAGGAGAAAATCGTCATGGATCTCGGTATCCGCGGGAAGAAGGCCATCGTCTGCGCTTCGAGCAAGGGGCTTGGCCGTGGCTGCGCCATGGCGCTGGCCGAGGCGGGCTGCGACATCGTCGTCAATGGCCGCAATCCGGAGCTGGTCGCGAAAACCGCCGCGGACCTGCGCCAGCGCCATGGCGTGACGGTGACGGAAGTCGTCGGCGACGTTTCGAAGCCGGAGATACAGAAAGCGCTGCTCGCCGCCTGTCCGGAACCCGACATCCTCGTCAACAACAATGGCGGACCGCCATTGCGCGATTTCCGCGAACTCGATCGCGGAAAAATCCTTGAAGGCGTGACCCAGAACATGGTGACGCCGATCGAACTGGTGCAGGCGGTCATTGACGGCATGGCTGCGCGCGGCTTCGGGCGCATCGTCAACATCACCTCGCTATCGGTCTATGTCCCCATACCCGGCCTCGACCTGTCATCGGGCGCGCGCGCCGGACTGACCTCGTTTCTCGCCGGCGTGGCGCGCACGGTGATCGAGCGCAACGTGACCATCAACAGTCTCTTGCCCGGCAAGCTCGACACCGACCGACTGCGCGGCCCGCATGAGGCTGGCACGCCAGAGGATCCCAAGGCGGCCGCGGCGCGCAAGACCCGCATCAGTGCCGACGTGCCGGCCAAACGGCTCGGCACGCCGGAGGAATTCGGCCAGATCTGCGCCTTTCTCTGCTCGGTCCATGCCGGCTATCTGACCGGGCAGAACATACCCGTCGATGGCGGTCTCTACGTCAGTGCTTTCTGACCAGGATGTCGGCAAAGCGGTGCGAAACACCCGGCATGTAACCGCCGTAAGTACCTGACATTTAATGCCTTTTGACGCGCTGGCGCTTAAAGCTGCCGGCGCGTCAATTAGCGTCGCGAAAAACCTTGGCCTCATGCTAAAAGGACTCCCGAAGCAGGTTTCGAGGAGCGGCCGCATGGAAGGCGAGAACAAGAAAACGGCACGTTCGGACCTCGACGAAGCCGCGCTTTATTTCCACAAGCACCCGACGCCGGGAAAGCTCGAGATCCAGGCGACCAAGCCGCTCGGCAATCAGCGCGACCTGGCGCTCGCTTATTCGCCCGGCGTCGCCGCCCCTTGCCTCGAAATCCGCGACAATCCGGCGACCGCCGCCGACTACACGGCGCGCGCCAACCTTGTTGGTGTCGTATCGAACGGCTCGGCCGTGCTCGGCCTCGGCAATATCGGGCCGCTCGCCTCCAAGCCGGTGATGGAGGGCAAGGCGGTCCTGTTCAAGAAGTTCGCCGGCATCGACGTCTTCGACATCGAGATCGACGCGCCGGAAATCGAGCGCATGGTCGAGACCATCGCCGCTCTGGAGCCGACCTTCGGCGGCATCAACCTCGAGGACATCAAGGCGCCGGAGTGTTTCGAGGTCGAGGAACGCCTGAAGGCTCGGATGAGCATACCGGTTTTCCATGACGACCAGCACGGCACAGCCATCATCGTTGCCGCCGCGGTGCTCAACGGGCTGGAGTTCGCCGGCAAGACCATCTCGGACATCAAGGTCGTCACCTCCGGCGCGGGTGCTGCCGCGCTTGCCTGTCTCAATCTTCTCGTTTCCCTTGGCGTGCGCGTCGAGAACATCTGGGTCACCGACCGGTTCGGCGTCGCCTACAAGGGCCGTGCCGACGAGATGGATCGTTGGAAAGACCCTTATGTGAAGGACACCGACGCGCGCACGCTGGCCGACGTCATGGCGGGCGCCGATGTTTTCCTCGGTCTCTCCGCCGCCGGCGTGCTGAAGCCGGACCTGCTGCAACACATGGCACCGAAGCCGCTGATCCTGGCGCTGGCCAATCCAAATCCGGAGATCATGCCGGAAGTGGCGCGCGCGGCCCGTCCGGACGCCATGATCTGCACCGGACGGTCCGATTTTCCCAATCAGGTCAACAACGTGCTTTGCTTCCCCTACATCTTCAGGGGTGCGCTCGACTGCGGCGCCAGCGCCATCAACGAGGAGATGAAGATGGCGGCGGTGCGGGCCATTGCCGCCCTTGCCCGCGAAGAGCCTTCCGATGTCGCCGCGCGCGCCTATTCCAGCGAGACGCCGGTCTTTGGCCCCGAATTCCTGATCCCCTCGCCCTTCGATCCGCGCCTCATCCTGCGCATTGCGCCGGCGGTGGCCAAGGCAGCCTGCGACACCGGTGTGGCGACACGGCCGATCACCGACTTCGCCGCCTATATCGACAAGCTCAACCGCTTCGTCTTCCGCTCCGGCCTGGTGATGAAGCCGGTGTTCTCCTCCGCCAAGGCCTCCAGCGCCAAGCGCGTCATCTACGCCGACGGCGAGGACGAGCGCGTGCTGCGTGCCGCCCAGGTTGTGCTTGAGGAGGGCATCGCCGAACCGATCCTGATCGGCCGGCCGCACGTCGTCGAGGTCAGGCTGAAGCGTTATGGCCTGCGCATCAAGCCCGGGGTCGATTTCGGCCTGATCAACCCGGAGGACGATCCGCGCTACCGCCACTATGTCGACCTCCTGATCGAACTCGCCGGCCGCCGCGGCGTGACGACGGAGGCCGCGCGCACCATGGTGCGCACCGACAACACGGTGATCGCCGCACTTGCGCTGAAGCGCGGCGATGCCGACGCCATGGTCTGCGGCCTCGAAGGCCGTTTCGAGCGGCATCTGCGCAATGTGACGCTGATCATAGGGCCGCGCACCGGCATCAAGGACCGGGACCTGTCGACGCTATCCATGCTGATCTCGCAACGCGGCATCATCTTTCTCACCGACACCCACGTCTCCGTCGACCCGACGGCCGACGAGATCGCCGAGATGACCGTGCTGGCGGCGGAAGAAATCCAGCGTTTCGGCATCGAGCCGAAGGCGGCACTCTTGTCGCATTCGGATTTCGGCTCGCGCGATTCGCCGAGCGCGCTGAAGATGCGTCAGGCCGCGGCCATTCTGGCGCGCATCGCGCCGGAGCTGCAGTGCGACGGCGAAATGCACGCCGATTCCGCTTTGTCGGAGCATCTGCGCCAGCGCGTCTATCCGCATTCGCGCCTGAAGGGCGAAGCCAATCTCCTGGTGTTCCCGAACCTCGACTCGGCCAACATCACGCTGACGGCGCTGCGAGCCATGATGGATGCCTTGCATGTCGGCCCCATCCTTCTCGGCACCGACAAGCCGGCGCACATATTGACACCCTCGGTGACCTCGCGCGGCGTCGTAAATATGACCGCGCTGGCGGTGGTCGAAGCCGCGCATAAGGCACAGGCGATCGCCAATCTGGACTGAACCGGCGGTCGCGATCGGATTGATCCGGCCCCGATTGAGGCATGGTGGCGACGCGACACGCCACATTCGCGGATCGAGTGTTGCGAGCCGACAACTCTTAACCGAGAATCCGGCATCGGACGAATGCGGATTTCTCGGACCGGGTCAATTTGATATGGTCACGCCGTCTGATTGGGCAGTGAAAATGTCATGAGAGCCCTGTTGCTCGCATCGGCAATGCTGATTGTGGTTGGCGGACAGGCGTTTGCCGCCGACGCCATCTGGCTGGAGCTGGCCGCGCATGACTGGTCCGGCGTCTATGTCGGCGGGCATCTTGGCTATGGGTTCGGCAAAACCGACGCGACCTACAACCTGCCAAACACGCTAGCGGTCCGGGGCACGCAGGACTACGACATCGACGGCTTTCTGGGTGGTGTCCAGATCGGCTACAATTACCAGTCAATTCTACGGTTCTGGGGATCGAGTCCGATATTTCGGGCGCCGATATCAAGGGGCATTCCGACGAGGTCAATGTCGGCGGAGGCGATGTCTACGATACCAAGGTGGATTGGTTCGGGTCGATCCGCGCCAGCGCTGGCTATGCCTTCGGCAGCACTCTTGTCTACGGGACCGGCGGCCTCGCTATCGGGGGTGTCGAGAACCGGTATCTCGATGGCCCCGCCGACAGCTATTCCGAAAAGAACACCAAAATTGGCTGGACGATTGGCGCGGGGCTGGAGCAGGCAATCACCGATCACTGGTCGGCAAATGCCGAATATCGATATGTCGACCTGCGGGATCAGACGATCAACTACGCGCCGAACTTCAGCACGACTTTCGACAACACGTTCAGTACCGTCAGGATCGGGATGAACTACAAGTTCTGATGGCCCACCCGGCCATTACCAGACTGATGGGTACATCGAATACGCGCGGGTTTTCGGCCGGCAACCAAGCAACTTCCGAAATGGACGATTAACCGCGAACGGGGTAGCCTTGGCGACCACAGGCAAGCGGGATCGAGGCGGATGGCGAGCGGAGGTTTGAAGCAGGCGCATGCTGCCGTGCTGCTTGGCCTCCTGCTGTCCGGCGTGGTGGTCAGCGAGCCCCAGGCCGCTTCGCGGGTCTGCCGTCAATTGGAGGCCGAGCTCGCCGCAACCTCACGCGGCGGTGGCGGTGGCCCGGCAATGGTCCGGAAATACGATGCCGCGGTCGAAAGGCAGCGCCAACAGATCTCGAAAGCTCGCGGTCAGGCGAGCAGCGCCGGCTGCGGGTTCTCGTTGTTTTCGCGCAACATCAACCAGTGTGCCGGGCTGAACGCCACCATTGAGCGCATGACCGCCAATCTCGACAGTCTGCAGGCCAAGCGCGCCCAACTAGCCGGCAGCGGCCCACACCGCGACCGGGGCCGTATCCTGGCGGCGCTCGATGCCAATGACTGCCGTGACGATGCGGTGTCCCCCCGCCGCGCGCCTCCGCTGGAGGCGAATCGTGAAGATGGAGGCAATGCGAATCTCTTCGACCAGCTTTTCGGCGGCGACAACCGCCAGGTCGATACATTGGACCAGCCGGACGCTCCCGGCGAGGAACGCAATGTCGGTCGCGTCCTGAACCTGCCCGGCGCTCCAGACGCTCCGGGCAGTGGCGGCGAGTTCCACACCAGTTGCGTGCGCACCTGCGACGGCTATTTCTTCCCGATGTCGAACGCCGCCTCGCCCGGCGATTTCGAGCGCGACCAGAAGAATTGCGAATCGGCCTGTCCCGGCACCGAGATGCAGGTCTTCTATTCGCGCGGCATGGACGATGATTCGGCATCGATGATGTCATCGGTCACCGGCAGGCCCTACGGCGAATTGCCGACCGCCTATCTCTACAAGCAACCCAACATGTCGCGGCCGCCCGCTTGCGGCTGCAACGCCGCGCAGAATTTCCAGATCATTGGCGGCAACTCGCCAAGCCCACAACAGTTACAGCCCGAACCGGAAGCGGCGCCGCTCGTTCCGGTACCGGCCTTAAAGCCCGATCCGGGTGCCGACCCCGAGACCCTGGCCAATAGGGACGGCGGGCTTGACCGTGAGGCCATCAAGCGCCTCTCGGCCAAGCCTATGACATCGCCCGTTTCGGCCGTGCCTCCGGACCAGCGCAAGGTCAGGGTCGTCGGGCCAACGTTCCTTCCCGACCCATCAGGGGCAATAGATCTGCAAGCTCGGGCCCCGAAGGCAGTCCAGTAAGGGCAAGCCTGAGCGGCATGAACAGCGCCTTGCCCTTGCGGCCGGTCGCTTCCCTGATCTTGCCGGTCCAATCCTTCCAGATCGTCCCGTTCCACGGCTCCTCAGGCAGGAGATCGAGCGCCTGGTGAAGAAAATCGCGGTCGTCGTCGGAAAAGTCGGGCTTCTCCCGCGGCCCTTCGCGCAGGACGCGCCACCAGGCACCCGCATCCGCCAGCCGGTCGAGATTGCCGCGCACCGCCAGCCAGAATGGTTGGGCCTGCTCACCGGCAATACCTAGCACCATCAGCCGGTCCCGCGCCTCGTCGAACGGCATATTATGCAGCAGCACCCGGTTGAGCACGAACAGTTCGGCCGGATCGAACTTGGACGACGATTTCGAGGTCGCGGCCGGGTCGAAATGGCTGGCGAGTTCGGTCAGGTCATGCGCGGCCGCGACATTCTCGGACGTGCCGACCAGTACGGCCAGCGAAGCGACGGCCATCGGCTCGATGCCGTCATCGCGCAGGCTCTCGATGGAAAGTGCGCCAGTGCGCTTCGACAGCCCCTCGCCCGAGACGGTGGTCAGGAGATTGTGGTGCCCGAAGACGGGCGGCTCGGCACCCAGCGCCTTGAACAGGGCGATTTGCACGCCGGTGTTCGTGACATGATCGTCGCCGCGGATGACGTGGCTGACACCCATCTCGATGTCGTCGACGACGGAGGGCAGCGTGTAGAGATAGGTGCCGTCCTCACGCACCAGCACCGGATCGGACAGCGAGGCCAGATCCACCGTCTCCTCGCCACGCACCAAATCGTCCCAGCGGATCTCGGTGCGCTCCGGCTGCAGCGGATCGCCAGAGAAATTGGGCAGCAGGAAACGCCAGTGGGGCCGGCGCCCATCGGCCTGATATTCGGCCACCTGCTCTGTCGTCAGCGCCAATGCCTCGCGGCCATAGACCGGCGGCAGGCCTCGCGTGCGGCGCACCTTGCGCCTGAGATCGAGTTCTTCCGGCGTTTCGTAGCAGGCGTAAAGAACACCCGCCGCCTTCAGCCGCTCCACCGCCGCGTCATAGATTTCGAAGCGCCGCGACTGATACTCGGTGGCATCTGGGAAAATGCCCAGCCAGTGCAAGTCGTAAAGGATGGCGTCGGCGAATTCCTGCTTCGAGCGGGCGATGTCGGTGTCGTCGAAGCGCTGGATGAAGCGGCCCTTGTTGTTGAGGGCAAACAGCCAGTTGAACAGAGCGGTGCGCGCATTGCCGATGTGGATGCGGCCGGTCGGTGACGGGGCGAAACGAACGGTAACTGTCATAAGCGGGGCGTACCGGATGCCTTTGTGATTGACAAGATGCGCCCCCGCGCCGTGCCGAAGACATAGAACATGGCGGCTGGAATGAAAAGACCGGGCCGGCAGGCGGCGCAAGGCGCCATGAGAGGGCAAGCAGCCGACGGAGCCGACGAACAGGTGGTAGACGACGATCAGCGGCCGAAGTCGTCTGAACTCAGGCGGGTCCAGCGGTCGCCCATTAAGCCGCCGATAGCGATGTCGCCGGAGCGGACCGCTTGCGCAACCTCGGCGATTCGCGAGCGGACCATCGTCCCCCCGGCATAGCGGAAGAAGACATTCCTGTAGCCGAAGAGGTGAGGCATGAACTTGCCCTGGGTCTGCCCGGTGATGCCTGCGCAGCCCATATCCCGCGCTGCCGCGACGAGGCCGTCCAGCGTCGCGCCCCAGTGGTGTCCGGAAGTCTGGATTTGCAGCAGGACCGCCATGTCTCCGACTCGGCCGTAAAAGGCATAGCAACCGAGCATTTTGCCTGTCTCATCGTAAGTCCCGCCGAAATGAAGTGGTCCGTCGGCCTGCTTCTCGGCCGCCAGCGCGAGCAGCCGCGGCAGTTCGCCGTCCTTCCAACTCGGCCGAAGAGCGTAATCGGAGAGAAGGGTCGGCAGCCGCTCGGCGAACTGCGCGGCATTGATCGGCTCGGCATGGACCCGATGCGACGATGAAGGCTGGAAAGGCGACCCGAACCTTCGCTTCGCGACAGCGTCGAGTGCTCTCGCGCACGGGTCGAGTGCCAAGCGAGGCAGGCCGGGCCATTTACGGTGCAGCGCGGCGGCGGCCATCGCGGCTGGCCGGAAGATGCAGGTCCATCCCAGGCAATGGACCGGCAGGAGCTGGTATTTCATCGGTCGCGCGAAGGCCAGGGACACCCGGTTGGCCGAATCCGTCAGTTGCAGATCGAATTCGCCTTGGTGCAAGGCGCGCAGCAATTGCGGTCCTGCCGAGCCATCATCGGCGCCGGTGTCGGCCATGAACGGACCGATGATCGCCGCATTCAATCCAGCGCCGTTAAACTCGTAACGGGCTTTCAGGACGCCGAGGAACCCGCCCAGATCGCCCTGCCGGGTGATCTGGACAAGAGCGCTGCTCGCACCGGGTTGGCCGGCGGGGTCAAGATAGATCTTTCTCATGTATTCGGCCGTCTCCTCGATAGCGCGATCGAGGAGGTGACGCCGGCCGCGGCGAAACTTCGTCAGGAAGAGTGCCGCGACGCGCTCGAGATCTTCGGCGGCGAGTGGCCGAACCGAGCCGTGCTGGGAATCCAGCACCGACGGGGCGGTCACCTTTTGCGCGCCGGCATTTGCGGAAACGAGATGCATCGTAAACACCGAAAAGGTTGCTTTTACAGAATACAGCAACCAAAAGTAGAAACAACGAATCTCGGCCGGTAACGTAAACAGACGTCACGCACTCGGGACTTTGGCTTCGCCCTGCGATTGCGAGCGCCACATGGCTCGCCGGCTTATGGCACCGATAGAGGTGGCCCCCGACAGGAGCAGGAGGCCACCTTGGGTCACATCACGAGGCCCTTGGTAAGTTCCAGCGCCTGGCGCTCGAACAGGCGGCGGTAGATGCCACCCTTCAGCCGGATCAACTCGTCATGCGACCCTTCCTCGACGATCTTGCCGCGATCGAAGACCAGCAGCCTGTCGAGCGCCCGCACCGTCGAAAGCCGATGCGCGATGACCAGTGTCGTGCGGCCGACCATCAGCCGTTCCATCGCCTGCTGGATGAGCACCTCCGATTCCGAATCGAGGCTCGACGTCGCCTCGTCCAGGATCAGGATGCGCGCATCGGCCAGGAAAGCGCGGGCGATCGCCACGCGCTGGCGCTCGCCGCCCGACAGTTTCACGCCACGTTCGCCGACCAGCGTGCCATAGCCCTTTGGCAGGCTGGTGATGAAGTCGTGCGCGCTCGCCAGCCTGGCGGCATGCTCGATCTCATCCTGCGTCGCGCTTGGCCTGGCATAGGCGATGTTTTCGGCCAGCGACCGGTGGAACAGGATCGGTTCCTGCTGAACGATGGCGATCTGGCCGCGCAGCGACGCCTGGGCGACCTGCGAGATATCCTGGCCATCGATCACGATCTTTCCCGCATTCACTTCATAGAGCCGCTGGATGAGCTTGACGAACGTTGTCTTGCCCGAACCCGAGTGACCAACGAGCCCGACACGTTCGCCCGGCGCGATATCCACCGAAAAGTCGCGGTAGAGCGGCGACCGGTGACTGCCGTAGTGAAAGGTGACGTTGTCGAAGGCGATGTGGCCCTGCGTGATCGCAATCGGTTCGGCGCCGGGCGTGTCTTCGATGCCGAGCGGTTCGGATTGGAAATCGACCAGTTCCTCCATGTCGTTGATCGAACGCTGCAAATTGCGGATATGCGTGCCGATATCGCGCAAATAGCCTTGCAGCACGAAGAACGAGGTCAGCACGAAAGCGACATCGCCGGCGCTCGCCTGCCCCCACGACCACAGCATCAGCGCCAGCCCGATCACGGCGGCCCGCATGACCAGCAGCAGCGCCCCTTGCGTGGTGCCGTTGATGGTGCCGCGCACCCAGGTGCGCCGCGTGCGGTCGCGCCATTTGGCGACCACCGTGGCGAGGCGGCGCTCTTCGCGCGCCTCGGCGCCAAAGCCCTTGACCACGGCATTGCAGCTGACCGCGTCGGCCAGCGAGCCGCCGAGGCGCGTGTCCCAGGTGTTCGCAAGCCTTGCCGCGGGCGCGACATAGCCAAGCGACAACATGGCCGTCACCGTGATGAACAGCAGGGAGCCAGCCGCGACGACCGCGCCCATCAGCGGCCAGAACCAGCCGAGCAGCAGCGTCGAGCCGGCGAGCATGACCACCGACGGCAGCAGCGCGATCAGGATCGTGTCGTTGAGCAGGTCGAGCGCCCACATGCCGCGCGTCACCTTGCGCACCGTCGAGCCGGCAAACGAGTTGGCATGCCAGTCGGTCGAAAAGCGCTGAACGCGATGGAAGGCGTCGGCCGCGATGTCGGCCATCATCTTGAGTGTCAGCTCAACGATGCCCATGAAGGCAAGATTGCGCAACACGACGCCAGTCAGCGCCAGCGCCATCAAAAAGGCAAATGCCGTCATCGCGGCGTTCCAGGCAATGGCATCCGCTCCGGCGCTGCTGGCGACAGCATCGACCAGCCGACCGGAATAGAGCGGCGTCAGCACGTCGGCCAGCGTCGACAGCAGGAAGCCGCCCATGATGAGCGAGAGCCGCCAAGGCTGACGCCGCCAATGGGTAAGTGTGAAGCCAAGAACGCTGCGAAAGGCGCTCGCGCGCAAATCGATCTTGAAACGAGCCATGATGTCATTCGGGCGCAAAACGCGCCCGATCCCAGTAAGGTCGAAAATTGAAAAGCCGCGATAGGGCAGGTGATGCCCGGGATGCGGAGTGGCATATTGGTGTCGAGCCCCTCGGGAGGGCGGCGACCGGCATCGGCATAAGCTTGAACTCGATCCGGCTTCGCCACGAGAGACAGACCCTCGCGGAGCACCGGATGAGACCTAAGCTTCGCGGCCTCGCATTACCATTTGAAATACTGCCATTCGGACCTCCCGCAAATGAATCGCGGAACGGTCCTTATAGGGACAGCCCGACGCATCGCCAAGACCAGCCCGTCCCCAAAGCGTATCTGGTTCAGTCACTGAGGTTATTTTGCAACAACGGCTGGTGGACGCTTGCTCGCCGGCGCACGGTTTGCCCCGATCTCGCTTCTGCGTAACAGTGACCCCGACTATCCTGAAGACCGCGGTAGGAGATCTTGCAGCATGGCGAAGCTCATTTTCAGAATGAACCAATCCCTCGATGGTTACGTCGACCACCTGGCAATGCCCTCACGCCCCACTATCTTTCGTCACTGGATAGACCAAGTGCGCGACCTTGCCGGCAGTGTATACGGTCGCGGCATGTACGAGGTCATGCGCTATTGGGACGAAGACCGTCCCGAGTGGAGCGCGGAAGGGCACGAATTCGCGGCGGCGTGGAGGAGCCAACCGAAATGGGTCGTGTCGCGCTCGCTGAAGTCAGTCGGCCCCAACGCCACACTTGTCCGGGATGACATCGAGGCGGTGATACGTGGGCTGAAGGCTGGTCTCGCTGGGGAGATTTCGCTGTCTGGACCCAACCTCGCACGAAGCGCAACCGACCTCGGTCTGATCGACGAATATCAACTCTACTTGCACCCGGTCGTGCTTGGCCACGGCAAACCATTCTTCGCCGGCCCTCGGCCACCACTGCGCTTTGTGGCCAGCGATCGGATTGACGATGACGTGATCAGGTTGACCTACGTTCCTGCCTGATCCGCCGATGCACATCCGGCATCGATCCACTAGCCGCGATCCCGGAATCGGTTGGTGATGGGATAGCGGCGGTCGCGGCCGAAATTCTTCCTGGTGATCTTCACGCCCGGTGCCGCCTGCCGGCGCTTGTACTCGGCGATGTAGAGCAGATGTTCGATGCGCGCCACCGTCGCCCGGTCATGGCCGCGCGAGACGATGTCGTCGACGCCCATCTCGTTCTCGACCAGGCATTCGAGGATGTCGTCCAGCACCGGATAAGGCGGCAGCGAATCCTGGTCGGTCTGGTTCTCGCGCAATTCGGCCGATGGCGCCTTGTCGATGATGCTCTTCGGGATCACCTCGCCTGAAGGCCCGAGCGCACCCGGCGGCACATGGCTGTTGCGCCAGCGCGAGAGCGCGTAGACCTGCATCTTGTAAAGGTCCTTGATCGGATTGAAGCCGCCATTCATGTCGCCGTAGAGGGTGGCGTAGCCGACCGACATCTCGCTCTTGTTGCCCGTGGTCACGACCATCGAGCCGAATTTGTTTGAGATCGCCATCAGGATGGTGCCGCGCGCGCGGCTCTGCAAATTCTCCTCGGTGATGCCTTCCTTGGTGCCTTCGAACAATTGCGTCAGCGCATGCAAAAAGCCTTCGACGGGCTCGAAGATCGGGACGATGTCATAGCGGCAGCCGAGGGCGCGGGCGCAGTCCTCGGCGTCCTTGAGGGAATCCTTCGAAGTGTAGCGATAAGGCATCATGACGGCACGCAGCCGTTCCTCGCCCAGCGCATCGACGGCCAATGCGGCACAGATCGCGGAATCGATGCCGCCGGAAAGGCCAAGCACCACATTCTTGAAGCCGTTCTTGTTGACGTAATCGCGCAGGCCAAGCATGCAGGCGCGGTAGTCGGCCTCCTCCTTGTCCGGGATTTTCGACATCGGTCCTTCCGAACAGACCCAGCCATCATCGGTACGTTTCCAAGTGGTGACGTCGACCGCGTCCTCGAACTGACTCATCTGGAAGGCGAGCGTCTTGTCCGCCCCGATAGCGAAGGAGGCGCCGTCGAAGATCAGCTCGTCCTGGCCGCCGAGCTGGTTGGCATAGATGATCGGCAGGCCACATTCGATGACTTGCTTGATCACGACCTGGTGGCGAACGTCGATCTTGGCGCGATAATAGGGCGAGCCGTTCGGCACCAGCAGGATTTCCGCGCCGCTTTCGGCCAGCGTCTCGCAGACCGCGACGTCGCCCCAGATGTCCTCGCAGATCGGTATGCCGATGCGCACGCCGCGGAAGTTGGCCGGTCCCTGGATCTCGGGCCCGGCCTGGAAGACGCGCTTCTCGTCGAATTCACCGTAGTTGGGCAGATCGAGCTTGTAGCGTTCGGCGATGATCTTGCCGCCATCGGCGAAGACGATGGAATTATGCGTGCCGCTCTTGCGCTTCAGCGGCGTACCGATGATGACGCCCGGACCGCCATCGGCGGTATCCGCGGCAAAATCCTGCGCTGCCCGCTCGCATGCCTTGAGGAAGGCCGGCTTGAGCACCAGATCCTCCGGCGGATAGCCGGCGAGGAAAAGCTCGGTGAAGAGCACAAGGTCGGCGCCTTGGCGGGCGGCATCCGCCCTCGCCTCGCGCGCCTTGGCGAGGTTGCCGGCGACATCGCCGACAGTCGGGTTGAGCTGGGCGATGGCGATACGCAGTATGTCAAGCTTCTTGGTCATGCTGCTGACTTAGCGCGGCGGAATTCACCTCGCAATGGCGTTCGTTTGGACCAATTCAGCCGTCAACCGTCGCCCATATACTCGCGCAGCGATTGCGGAGAGTGGTTTTCGCCGATCGACATCGCCAGGATGCGCGAGAGATGCCGGCGCGGCAGGCCTGTCTCGCCGGCCCAGCGGTTGATCTGGACCTGGATCTTGTCGAGGTCCTTCTTCGATGTCGGGTTGTCCGCGATGTCGAGACCCGAATCGCGAAGGGCTGCCGCCATGTCGGCGGAAATGACAAAAGCATCCCAGCCCAGCCAGCGCAAAAAATACTGGCCGGTGTTGCCGCCGAGCCGGCTGCCATGCTTGCCGAGATAGGTCATCAGCCCGACCTGGTCATCGGCGGGCCATTCGGCGAGAAAATTGCCGAAGCCGCCATGTTCCCGGGACACGCGCTCGACGAAGGCGGCGTTGTCGCGAACGGACCTGATCTTCTGCGGATTGCGCACGATGCGCTGGTCGGAAGCCAGGTCGTGCCAGAAATCCTCGGGCTGGAACAAAAGCCGCTTCGGCTCGAAGCGCAGGAACGCTTCCTCGAAACCGGNGTGCCAGAAATCCTCGGGCTGGAACAAAAGCCGCTTCGGCTCGAAGCGCAGGAACGCTTCCTCGAAACCGGCCCATTTCTGCTCGATGACGCGCCAGACGAAACCGGCGGCAAAGACGCGTTCGGCCATGGTCGACAGGATACGGTCGTCGGTGACGTCGGCCACCGCCGCGTTGTCGGGTATCGGACCCAACAGCGAGATCAGTTCCGCCTCACCACCCTTGCGATTTGCCGCACGAGCGCGAATTTTCTTGAAGTCGGCCATCGGTCCCCCTCGGTTCGCCTCAATCTAGCACTTCCCGCCCGGGCCGGCAGCCTCTACCTCTAGCGCGGCAAAGCGCTTGGAGACGGCCATGAACAAGACGATCGACGATCTGGCGAACCGTTGGCTGAAGCGAAAGCCGGATGGGCTGAGCCAGTTGGAAAGCCGGGTGCTGCAAAGCACCATCGAACGTACCACCATCACCAGGGACACCAACAAGGCCGTCGCTTTCCACCAGACCTTTGGCGACCGTCTTGCCGATACGATCGCCCGCGTCGGCGGCTCCTGGTCGTTCATCCTGACCTTCATCGCCTTCCTGATCGTATGGACNATGCGTGACGAAATCGGGCGGCTGGCGGAAGTGGTCAAGCGGATCGACGAAAGGCTGTCACAGCAGTCGGCGTCATGAGCGAGGCGATCCACCATTTCATCGAGCAATACGGGTTGCTGGCGGTTTTTCTCGGCTGTGTGGCCGAAGGCGAAAGTGTCGCGATCCTGGGAGGCTTCTTCGCCCACCAGCATGTTTTCGTGCTGTGGCACGCCTTTGTCGCGGCAGCGCTGGGCGCCTTCGCTGGCGACACCTTTTTCTTCATCCTCGGCAGGAGTTTCGCTGATAATCGCCATGTCGTCAGGCTGCGCCGGCGGCCCGGCTTTCGCCGCGCCTACCGCCTGCTCAACACCCATCCCAACATCTTCGTGCTGTCGAACCGCTATGTCTACGGCATGCGCCTGGTCGGCGGCATCGCGGCCGGCCTTTCAACCATAGCGGCGCCGCGCTTCGTCATCCTCAACGCCATTTCCTCGGTCATCTGGGCGGTCCTGTTCAGCACGATCGGCTATGTCTTCGGATTGGGAGCCGAACAGTTGATTGGCCAGGCGCTGATGAAGCACGAGCGGCTGTTCGTCGGGCTCGGCATCGGCCTTGCCGTGGCCGTGCTTGCCTGGTTTGTCGCCCGCAACATCGCCAAGCGGGAGCGCGACAAGGAGTTTTGACCGTCAGTCGATGCCGAGCGCCTGGTCCCCCCGATCGAGGATGAGCGGGATGATCAGGTCCTCCTCATCGGCCAGATGCCGGGTCAGCATCGCGATCAGTCGGCTGTTTTCGTCGGCATAGGTATCGGCGGCGAAGCGCTGCTTATCCTCACTCTCCTGAAGTGTACGGATGAAGGCGTTCGCCGCCTCGGCGTTGCGCTCCAATCCTTCATGGATGGTGTGGTGGTCGGCATCGAGAATCTCGAAACCGCGCGTCAGACGGGGCTCCGCCTTGGTGAAGGCCGGGAAATACTGGTAATCCTCGACATTGTGGTGGCCGTCGAGATGCCCGAGAAAATGGTTGAGGCGCGGCGCGAACCAGCGCGCGAAGTCGGGAGCCGTCAGTCTGCCTTCGCGATAGTTGCCAATGCCGCCGGTGAGCATGCCGCCGAGTTCGCGAAACATGTCATGCCGCTGCAGCCACATATTGGCCATGCCGTGAATGTTGGCGTGAGCCTGCCAGTTCTCTCGCGGATACTTTTCGGCCAGCCAGCGCAGGTCTTCCGGCAGGCCCAGGCGTTCAAGAAGCGAGGAATTCGTGACCTCTGCCATGACGGTCTCCTTTGGTGACTGTCATATAGGGATCAAAGTCTCAGATCGGCACCCCCGTAATGCGCTCGATGAGAGCGATGCCCCAGACGCCGCCGGCAATCACGACTGAAATCAGCACCGCCAGCGAGCCGCAATCCTTGGCGAGCTGGATATCGATATGGAATTCACGAGAAATTGCATCGCACGCCGCCTCGATACCGGTGTTCAGCACTTCGACCATGATCAAGAGGAGCACCGCGCCGATCAGTAGCGCGTAACCGCGCCACGACACTGAAACGAACCAGCCAGCGGGCAAGGCCAGCACCAGCAGCATCAGTTCCTGCTGGAAAGCCTTCTCGCTAACCGCAAGTTTGCGAAATGCCCGCACCGAATTGATAAATGCATCGATCAGCCGCTGCATGCCAAGGCCCCTCTCGGAATCACCGGCCCGGGATAAAGCAATGCCCCGATCAATGGAATAAGGCGGATCGTCCAAATTTCATTCGGCGACCGGTATGGCCGGTGTCGACTTTTCAAACTGCGGCAGCCCATCGTCGATCGAATAATAGTCGCCCTTGTCGCCGACGAAGATATGACATTCGCCCTTGAGCGCTGTCGGCTTGTCGAATGATCCGGCCATGACCGAGATATAGTCTTGATCCATTGCCTTCCAGAACAGCAGCGACCCGCATGTCTTGCAAAAGCCGCGCCTGGCGAAGCCCGACGCTTCATACCAGGTGATGCTTTCCGTGCCTTCGATCGCGATGTCGACGTCGGCAACATTGGTCGCGGCATAGAAATGCCCGCTCTGTTTGCGGCATTGCGAACAATGACAGTAGACAACGCCACGCAGTGCCCCACTTGTCCGGAAGCGAACCGCGCCGCACAGGCATGATCCCTGGTGACTGTCGCTCATTTCGGCACTCCTCGAAGACATCTTGCCTGGCATCCTTGTCAAGATTCCAGCTTTGCGGTGGTTACGCGCAAGCAAATGCGACATCGATTGGTGTGACGAATTCGAAATTCAGTTTCGTTGCCAGCAGCACGCCGCAGGGTTCCGAATTCAAAAACACCAAACGGAGGTGTTTTCCCACGATGGCGGCGCAAAAATTCACGCGCTCACAGCTCCAGCTAGGGAAGAACCTGGGAAATCGGGTGAATTAAGGAAACTTTAGCGCTGTCGCAACTATGATCTCTCAAAGCGAAGGGCGCGGGTGGGGACGCACCTCTTCGCAAGATGTTCTGGAGCATCGGGTGCGCTCCCCAGGTCGGCGATCA
Organism: Mesorhizobium sp. LNHC229A00; assembly: GCF_000502415.1. Taxonomy (NCBI): domain Bacteria; kingdom Pseudomonadati; phylum Pseudomonadota; class Alphaproteobacteria; order Hyphomicrobiales; family Phyllobacteriaceae; genus Mesorhizobium; species Mesorhizobium sp. LNHC229A00. The sequence goes on along the minus strand of NZ_AYWQ01000001.1, from coordinate 684,194 downwards.
ATGGACCCGCGAATTTCACGTCGGGACCCAAGGGGAAGAGTGAATCAGACATGCAGCCGGCAGCAGCCCCGACCGAACGAAGCACCAACATTGCAAGCACCGTTGTTGCGACCATGCATCAGCTTGGCGTGCTCGGCCTGCCGCGCAACTATGAGATTTTCTATGAGGCCTTGAGCGGCACCAACCGCGAGCTCGGTCTTGCCGTTTTGTCGCTGAGCAGTCGGCCGACTCAGGATGAGCTGGATCAGATCGGGCGCACCTTCTTCGCCCACAACCATGGTCCCGGCATCGTCGAATACGCCAGGGACGTCATCGCCCGGGAACTCGAGGAAGTCGCCTCGCTCCTGCGCAGCGAGCGCAGCCATATCGAAAAATACGGCCGGATTCTCGGTGAGACATCCAGTGGCCTGAGCAACCGCAGCCTTCTCTCCCAGGATCTTCTGCAAAAGATCGCCAACGCAATGACGATCGCAACCAATTCGACGATCGATCACGGTCGGCAGGTCGCCGCGACGCTTAGCGACAAGACGGCCGAGCTTGAGAGCGTCAAGTCGAAGCTCGAGGAATATAAGCGGCTGGCCGATACGGATCCGTTGACCCAGATCTGGAATCGTCGCGCTTTCGACAAGGAAATCGCCAGGATCTACAACAGCAACAAGGGTATTCTGTTCAATGCCCTTGTCCTCGTCGACATCGACCGGTTCAAGGACATCAATGACCGCTATGGCCATCCTGTCGGCGACAAGATCATCCAGATCATCGCCGAGATTTTCCAGACCAGCATTCGCGGCGACATGTTCGTCGCCCGAACCGGCGGCGAGGAGTTCGCGCTGATCATCGAGGGCGCCAGCGAGGACGCAACCTACGAAATCGTGGAACGCATTCGCGCCCTGGTCGAGCAGACGCCGTTCACCAGCAGCCAGACCGGCATGAATTACGGCACCGTGACGGTATCGATGGGCATCTGCATGGCATCAGAGGCCGAAGGCCCCGAAGACCTCTACACCAAGGCGGATCGGGCGCTCTACCGCTCCAAGGTCAGCGGGCGCAACCGCGTCACCAGGCATTCAGGCATGGCAGGGCGCGCCGGCAAAAGCTGGCTGCTCTACAAGAAAGACTGAGGCTTTCGCTTTTCCCGATTGCGCCGACACGGTCGGAAGCACAACCGAAAGTTGAAATAAAAAAGGCGCCGGTTTCCCAGGCGCCTTTTCCTTATCGGTTCCAATTGGCTGAGATCAGCCGTTCGCGACCTGCTTGTGCTGCACCGGATGGCTCTTCTTCAACAGGTCCGAGACCAGGAAGGCCAGTTCGATCGCCTGGTCGGCATTGAGGCGCGGATCGCAATGGGTGTGGTAGCGGTCCTGCAACTCCTCGGCGGTGATGGCACGGGCGCCACCGGTGCATTCGGTGACGTTCTTGCCGGTCATCTCGACATGGATGCCGCCGGGATGCGTGCCTTCGGCGCGATGCACCTCGAAGAAGGTCTGAACTTCTTTCAGAATGCGGTCGAAGGGCCGTGTCTTGTAGCCGGCGGCCTCGATCGTGTTGCCATGCATCGGATCCGAGGACCAGACCACGCTGCGGCCTTCCTTCTGCACAGCACGCACCAGCTTCGGCAGATGGTCGGCAACCTTGTCCGAACCGAAGCGGGCGATCAGCGTCAGCCGCCCCGGCTCGTTCTCGGGGTTCAGCAGGTCGATCAGTTCCAGGAGGCCGTCCGGCGTCAGCGACGGACCGCATTTCAGGCCAAGCGGGTTCTTGATGCCGCGGCAATATTCGACATGGGCGTGGTCGGGTTGACGCGTGCGATCGCCGATCCAGATCATGTGACCCGACGTGGCGTACCAGTCGCCCGAGGTCGAATCGACACGGGTCAGCGCCTCCTCGTAGCCGAGCAGCAGGGCCTCGTGGCTGGTGTAGAAGTCGGTTTCGCGCAGCGCGAAATTGGTTTCGGACGTAATGCCGACCGCGCGCATGAAATCCATCGTCTCGGTGATGCGATTGGCAAGCGACTCGTATTTCTCGCCCTGCGGGCTGTCGGAGACGAAGCCGAGCATCCAGCGATGCACATTCTCCAGGCTGGCATAACCGCCCTGTGCGAAGGCACGCAGAAGGTTGAGGGTGGCCGCCGACTGGCGGTAGGCCATTTCCTGGCGGGCGGGATCGGGAATGCGCGACTTCTGGTCGAACTCGATGCCGTTGATGATGTCGCCGCGATAGCTCGGCAGCGTCACTTCGCCCTTGGTCTCGTTGTCGGACGAGCGCGGCTTGGCGAACTGGCCGGCAACGCGGCCGACCTTCACCACCGGCTGCGCACCGGCGAAGGTCAGCACCACGGACATCTGCAGGAAGACCCGGAAGAAGTCGCGGATGTTGTCGGCGCCATGCTCGGCAAAACTCTCCGCGCAATCACCACCCTGGAGCAGGAAGGCTTCGCCGGCGGCAACCGCCGCCAACTGCTTCTTCAGCTTGCGCGCCTCGCCGGCAAAGACCAACGGCGGGAAGGTGGCGAGTTGGGCTTCCGTGTTCTTCAGCGCGGCAAGGTCCGGATAGGCGGGAACTTGCTTGATCGGCTTTGCTCTCCACGAATTCGGCGACCATTTCGTCATCGCTGCACCCAACGCTCTTTCCGGCGGACACCCTCGCCCGCCATTTCTCGCCCCAACTGGGGTGGCGGCTCCATACACGAAGCCGATTTCCTATTCTAGACCGGAATTGCGGTGCTGGCGAATGGCTGACGCGCCCAGGACGGCCCGAAAGGCGAGATCAGGCCGTCTTCTCCACCAGTCGCGCCAGTTGCGTCATGACCACAGCCGAGCCCGCCAGACGCTTCTCCGCCGTCGGCCAGTCGCGGATGAAGACCACGCTGTGGTCGGCCCTGATCTTGGCCAGCGCGCCCTGTTCGCCGATGTATTTGACAAGCCCGACCGGGTTCGAGAACTCGCGCTTGCGGAAATGGATGACGATACCCTTTGGCCCGGCATCGAGCTTCTCGACATTGGCCTTGCGGCACAGCGCCTTGATGAAGACGATCTTGAGAAGATGTTTCACTTCCTCCGGCAACGGGCCGAAACGGTCGATCAGTTCGGCGCCGAAAGCGTCGATCTCCTCGGTGTTTTCGAGATCGCCGAGGCGGCGGTAAAGCGCCAGCCTGAGCTGCAGGTCCGGCACGTAGCCTTCCGGGATCATCACCGCCGTGCCGACGGCGATCTGCGGCGACCAGCCGCCATCCTGCACCTCGCCGGAATCCTTCACCTCGGCGACCGCTTCCTCCAGCATCTGCTGGTAGAGCTCGAAACCGACCTCCTTGATGTGCCCGGACTGTTCCTCCCCCAGCAGATTGCCGGCGCCCCTGATATCCAGGTCATGGCTGGCGAGCTGGAAGCCGGCGCCGAGCGTGTCGAGCGACTGCAGTACCTTCAGACGGCGCTCGGCAGTGTCGGTGAGCTTGCGGTTGGCCGGCAGTGTGAACAGCGCATAGGCGCGCACCTTCGAGCGTCCGACGCGGCCGCGCAATTGGTAGAGCTGCGACAGGCCGAACATGTCGGCGCGATGGATGATCAGCGTGTTTGCGGTTGGGATATCGAGCCCGGATTCGACGATGGTGGTCGACAAAAGCACATCGTACTGGCCGTCATAGAAGGCATTCATGATGTCGTCGAGTTCGCCCGGTGGCATCTGGCCATGCGCCACCGCTACCTTCAGCTCAGGGACTGATTCCTTCAGGAAATCATGAATTTCCGCCAGATCGCTGATACGCGGAACGACATAGAAGGAATGGCCGCCCCGGTAGCGCTCGCGCAACAGCGTCTCGCGAATGACCAATGGGTCGAAGGGCGAGATGAAGGTGCGCACCGCCATGCGGTCGACCGGTGGCGTGGCAATCAGCGACAGCTCGCGCACGCCCGTCAGCGCCAGTTGCAGCGTGCGCGGGATCGGCGTCGCCGACAAGGTCAAAACATGGACGTCGGTCTTCAGGTCCTTCAGCCGTTCCTTATGCTTGACGCCAAAATGCTGCTCCTCGTCGATGATCAGCAGGCCGAGATTCTTGAACGAAATTGCGGAGCCCAGCAGCGCATGGGTGCCGATAACGATATCGACCTGCCCTTCGGCAATGCCCTTCTTGGTCTCGGCTAACTCCTTTGAGCCCACCAGCCGCGACGCTTGTGCGACACGTATCGGCAGTCCGGAAAAGCGCTGCGAGAATGTCTTGAAATGCTGACGCGACAACAATGTCGTCGGCACCACCACCGCGACCTGAAACCCTTCCATCGCCGCGATAAAGGCGGCGCGCAGCGCCACTTCGGTCTTGCCGAAGCCGACATCGCCGCAGATCAGCCGGTCCATCGGCCTACCCGCGCCGAGATCGTCACGTACCGAGTCGATGGCCGTCTGCTGGTCGTCGGTTTCCTCGTAAGGGAACCGGGCGGCGAACTCGTCATAGAGGCCTTCGGCCGGCACCAGGGCCGGTGCCGCCCGCATCTGCCGCTCGGCGGCGATGCGGATCAGTTGTCCGGCCATGTCGAGCAGGCGCCGCTTCAGCTTCGCCTTGCGCGACTGCCAGGCGCCGCCACCGAGCTTGTCGAGCGTCGCTTCGGCCGTGTCGGAGCCGTAGCGCGACAACAGCTCGATGTTCTCCACCGGTAGGAATAGCCGGTCGTCGCCGGCATAATGGATTTCCAGGCAGTCATGCGGCGCGCCGACCGCTTCAATGGTGCGCAGGCCGATGAAACGGCCAATGCCATGGTCGGCATGGACGACAATATCGCCGGCCGACAAGGCCGAGGCTTCGGCAATGAAGTCGGACGCGCGCTTCTTGCGCTTCGAACGCCGGATCAGCCGGTCACCCAGAATGTCCTGTTCGGCGACGACAACCAGCTTTTCAGTCTCGAAGCCGGATTCCAGTGGCAAAACCGCCAATGCGGCCTGTCCCGGCTCGAGCTGTTCGGCCTCTGCCAGCGTCTTGACCTGCTTGAGATTGCCGAGACGGTGCTCGGCCAGGATCTGGCCAAGCCGGTCGAGCGAGCCTTCGGTCCAGCCGGCTATAACGACCCGGCGGCGCGCCGCGCGCTCGTCGGCTATGTGCCGGACGACGACATCGAAGACATTGACGTTCGGATCGGCTCGCTCCTCGACGAAGCTGCGGCCATGGCGCGAGCCGGCGTGGAAGACTTTCTTGCTCCCCAGGTCCGGCGCGTCGAACACGGTAAAGTCGATGTCTTCGCGCTCGCCAAGCGAAGCCTTCAGATTCTCCGGCGAGAGATAGAGCAGATCCGGCGCCACCGGCTTGTAGGGAACCGCATCCTTGAGCGCCGCGTCAGCCTGCTTTTTGCGCGCCTCGTAGTGATCGAGTATCAGCGTATGGCGCTCGGCCAGCGCCTCATGTGCCAGATGGTCGAAAACCACGGGTGCGTCGGGCAGGTAGTCGAACACCGTCTCCAGCCGCTCGTAGAAGAACGGCAGCCAATGCTCCATGCCCGCGAAGCGCCGGCCTTCGCTGACCGCCGCATAGAGTCCGTCGTCACGCTGGGGTGCGCCGAAAGCCTCGATATAGGAGCGGCGGAAGCGGCTGATGGTTTCGGGCGTCAGCGCCACCTCGCTCATCGCCTGAAGCGCCATCGACTTGCGCTGGCCGGTGGTGCGCTGCGTGGCGGCATCGAAGACGCGGATCGATTCCAGCGTGTCGCCGAAGAAATCAAGCCTCAGCGCCTCGCTCCAGCCGGGCGCAAAGAGGTCGAGAATGCCGCCGCGCACCGCGAATTCGCCGATGCCGCGCACGGTCGGCACCCGCTCGAATCCCGACGTCTCCAGCCGCGCGATCAACGCATTCATGTCGATCTGGTTGCCGGGCCGGGCGTGGAAGGTTTGGGCCTCGACAAGCTCCGCGGGCGGAATGCGCTGCAGCAGCGCATTGGCGGTGGTGAGAATGACCGCACGGTGCGGCTTCTTCGCCAGTGCGATCATGGCGGTCAGCGCATCGAGGCGCTTGGCGGCGGCATCCGAACCGGGCGAAACACGGTCGTATGGCAGGCAGTCCCAGGCAGGCAGTTCCAGCACAGGCAGGCCCGGCGCGACGAACGACAGCGCCTCGATGATGGAAGGCAGGCGCTGGCCGTCGCGGGCCACGAACAGCACCGGCTTGTCGGGTGCGATCTCGAGCGCCGTCTGCACCAGCGCGAAAGCCTCGTAGCCGTCCGCGACACCGTCAACGATGAACTGGCCGGCGCGGCCCTTCGGCAAGCCAATGGTGGGAATGAGAGCCATCAAATCACGGTCTTGTTTGTCGCAATTCCCATGGGAAAACCGCTTCGCACTTTTCCTGGAATTGCTTGTGTGTTCAGAAAGTCATTGTCCGGCGGGACGCCAGGATTTTTTGCAGGACGGCACAGTCGATCTCCGCCGGGACCGGGCGTTCGCCCGTGACCAGCGGCAGGAATTCCGTGTCGACAATATCGAGGAGCCCCTCATATTGGTCGATTTCCTCGGCGGTCAAGGTGCCGATCTCGGCATCGGCGAAGGTGCCGAGGATGAGGTCCATCTCGCGCATGCCGCGATGCCACGAACGGAACAACAGCTTGCGGCGATGCGCGTCCAGCCCCTCGCTTGATCGTTTCGTTCCGGTCATTGTGCCGCATCCTCGCTACAAGCGGCGCATATAGCGTGGATAGTGGGCGCTGTCAGCCTTGCGCTGCGGCCGTCGCGACATAAGCTGACATCATGCGTCCTTCCATCCTCGATCCCCTGTTTGTCCCGATCACCTCGCTTGCCGGCGTCGGGCCGAAGGTTGGCGCGCTGATCGAGAAGGTCGTTGCCGCCGATCTCGGCGACCGCGCCGCACGCGCCGGCGACCTCCTGTTCGTGCTGCCGCACACCGTCATCGACCGCCGAAACCGGCCGGGCATCGCACTCGCGGCCGAAGGCGCGATCGTGACGCTTGAGTTGCGCATAGACCGCCACCAGCCGCCACCGCGCGGCAACAGGTCGGTGCCGTACCGGGTGTACGCCCATGACGACACCGGCGAAATCGGCCTGACCTTCTTCCATGCCCATGCCGCCTATCTCGAAAAGGCAATGCCTGTGGGCGAGCCTGTCGTGGTGTCAGGCCGGATGGAATGGTTCAACGGCCGCCCGACCATGGTCCACCCCGACCATATCGCGCTCGCCAGCGAAGCCGAGAACCTGCCGCTGGTGGAGCCGGTCTATCCGTTGACCGCGGGACTGTCCGGCAAGGTGCTGCGCCGTGCGATCGGCCAGGCGCTCAGCCGCCTGCCGGAGCTGCCGGAATGGCAGGATGATGCCTTCATGCGCCGCGAGAGCTTCGCGTCCTTCGGCGACGCGCTGACCCGCGTCCATTATCCCGCCGACCCGATCGATGTCGCGGTCGAAGGGGCTGCATGGCGCCGCCTTGCCTATGATGAATTGCTCGCCGGCCAGGTCTCGCTGGCCCTGGTGCGGGCAAAGGTGCGGCGCCTGTCAGGCCGCCCTCTCGTCGGCGATGGCCGCATCGTCGAGAAGCTGCGGGCCGCACTGCCCTATTCGCTTACGCCCTCGCAGGAATTCGCGCTCGCCGAAATCAACGCTGATCTCGCCGATCCGGAGCGCATGCTGCGGCTGCTGCAAGGTGATGTCGGCTCGGGCAAGACGGTGGTGGCGCTGCTTGCCATGGCACGTGCTGTCGAGGCCGGCGGCCAGGCGGCGCTGATGGCGCCGACCGAAATCCTCGCGCGCCAGCATCTGGCGACGATCACCCCGCTTGCCGCCAGGGTCGGCTTGCGCATTGCCATCCTGACCGGCCGTGAAAAGGGCCGCGAGCGAGCCGAAACGCTGGCGGGTCTTGCCAGCGGCGAGATAGACATCGTCGTCGGCACCCATGCGCTGTTTCAGGAAACCGTCAGCTTCCACGACCTGGTCCTGGCCGTCATCGATGAGCAGCATCGCTTCGGCGTTCATCAGCGGCTTGCCATCACCGCCAAGGGCGACGCGCCCGACATGCTGGTCATGACCGCGACCCCCATCCCGCGCACGCTGGTGCTGACCGCCTTCGGCGACATGGACGTGTCGAAGCTGACTGAAAAACCGGCCGGCCGCCAGCCGATCCGCACCGTTACGCTGCCGCTGGAGCGGCTCGACGAGCTGGTCGGCCGCATGCTCGATGCCGTCGCGGATGGCCAGAAGATCTACTGGATTTGCCCGCTGGTCGAGGAATCCGAAGAAATAAAACTGATGTCGGCCGAGGATCGTTTTGCCTCGCTGAAGCCACTGTTCGGCGATCGCATCGGCCTTGTCCATGGCCGTATGAAGGGTGTCGAGAAGGACGAGGCGATGCGGGCCTTCAAGCAGGGTGAGACGCGCATCCTGATCGCCACCACGGTCATCGAGGTCGGCGTCGACGTTCCTGACGCCACGATCATTGTCATCGAGCATGCCGAACGCTTCGGCCTCGCCCAGTTGCACCAGCTGCGCGGCCGGGTCGGACGCGGCGACAAGCCCTCGTCCTGCGTGCTGCTGTACAAGGATCCGCTTGGCGAGACCGCAAAACGCCGGCTGTCGGTGATGCGCGAGACCGAGGACGGTTTCCGGATCGCCGAGGAGGACCTGAAACTGCGTGGCGAAGGCGAATTGCTGGGCACCCGCCAGTCCGGCACGCCGGGTTTCCAGGTGGCGCGCATCGAGGTGCACGCCGACCTGCTGGAGGCCGCCAGAGACGACGCCAGGCTGATCCTGTCGCGCGACCCCGAACTGCAATCGGACCGCGGCGAGGCGCTGCGGCTCCTGCTCTACTTGTTTGGCCGCGACGAGGCCGTGCGGCTCCTGCGGGCCGGATGAGGTCCCAGCGGCGGATTGGCCAGGGTTCCGTTGATCGGCTCGCCGTTCAGCGTCACCAGTTTCGTCTTCACCTCGGGGGCTACCAGCCCGGCCGACACGATCAGTTTGGCGCCGTCCTCGATGGTCATGTCGAGCGGCACGATGTCCGACTTCAAAACATACATCAGGAAACCGGTCGTCGGGTTCGGCGTGCAGGGCATGAACACGGCGATCAGCGGGTCGCCTTCCTGGTCGAGCTTCTGGTTGATCTCGGTTTCCTTTTCGCTGGCGACGAACACCAGCGACCACACGCCCTTGCGTGGATATTCGACCAGCCCGACCTGGCGGAACATGTCGCCCTTGTTCGACAGCACGGTCTCGAAAATCTGCTTCAGCGAGCCGTATATGCCGCGCACCAGCGGCATGCGGCCAAGCAAGCGCTCGCCAAAGCCGACTATGGCGCGGCCGACAATGTTGGCTGTCAGGAAACCGATCAGCGTGATCAGGATGAGCGCGACGATGAGCCCGAACCCCGGAACCGGAAACGGCAGATAGGTGTCGGGGCTGTACCGCGCCGGAATATACGGTTTCACCCAGGAATCGACCCAGCCGATGAACGACCAGGCGATATAGGCGGTGATCGCCAGCGGGGCGCAGACGATGAAGCCCGTGAGGAAATAGTTCCTCAGCCGCGTCATGCCGGAAGTCTTGGGAGCGTCTGACATGGTTCACCGGAGGCGCTATTGCGACGCGACATTAGTGAACCGGAAGGCGCTTTGGAACTGCGAAGTTTTTAAAGGCGCCTGTTTACAAGCGCCTATTCCACCGTCACCGACTTCGCCAGATTGCGCGGCTGGTCGACGTCGGTGCCCATGAACACGGCGGCGAAGTAGGCGAGCATCTGGATCGGCAGCGCATAGATGATTGGCGAGATGATTTCCGGCACATCCGGAAGCACGATCGTCTCCATCGTCTTCAGGCTCACCTGCGCCGCGCCCTTGGCGTCGGTGATCAGGATGATCTTGCCGCCACGCGCCGCCACTTCCTGCATGTTGGACACGGTCTTTTCGAAGATGCGGTCGTGCGGCGCGATCACGATCACCGGCATGTTCTCGTCGATCAGCGCGATCGGCCCATGCTTCAACTCCCCCGCGGCATAGCCTTCGGCGTGGATGTAGGAAATTTCCTTGAGCTTCAGCGCGCCTTCCATGGCGAGCGGGAAATTGGTGTCCCGTCCGAGATAGAGCACGTCCTTGTAACGCGACAGTTCCCGGGCGATCCGTTCGATCTGCTCTTCGAGCTTGAGCACCTGGTTGGCATAGCGCGGCGCTTCCGAAAGCGCTCGCACCAGCGTTTTCTCTTGCTCCTTCGAGATCGCTCCGCGCGCCACGCCGGCGCGCACGGCAAGCGACGCGAGCACGGACAACTGGCAGGTGAAAGCCTTGGTCGAAGCGACGCCAATCTCTGGCCCGGCCAGCGTCGGCAGCACGACGTCGGATTCGCGAGCCATGGTCGATTCCCGCACATTGACGACGGCGCCGATCTTCATCCCGGCCTTGCGGCAATAGCGCAAGGAGGCGAGTGTATCGGCGGTCTCGCCCGACTGCGAGATGAAGAAGGCGGCGTCGTTGGCCGACAACGGCATCTCGCGGTAACGGAATTCCGACGCGACATCGATATCGACCGGGAGCCGCGCATAGCGCTCGAACCAGTATTTGCCGATCAAGCCGGCGAGATAGGCGGTGCCGCAGGCGGAGATCGCCAGCCGGCCGATCTTGGCGAAGTCGAATGGCAGATCGAGCGGCTTGGAGACACCGGAGACGAAGTCCACATAATGAGCCAGCGTGTGCGAGATCACCTCGGGCTGCTCATGGATCTCCTTCTCCATGAAATGGCGGCGGTTGCCCTTGTCGACCATGAAGCTGGTCGAGAGCGACTGCTGGCGCTTGCGATCGACCTTTTTGCCGTCGATGTCGAAGATGGCGACGCCGTCGCGGCGCACCACCGCCCAGTCGCCGTCCTCGAGATAGGTGATCGAATTGGTGAACGGAGCGAGCGCGATGGCGTCGGATCCCAAAAACATCTCGCCATCGCCATGGCCAACGGCCAAAGGCGGGCCATTGCGCGCACCGACGATCAGGTCCTCGTCACCCTTGAACATGATGGCCAGCGCAAAGGCGCCTTCCAGCCGCTTGAGCGCCTGATGCGCGGCCTCGACCGGCTTCAACCCTTTGGCAAGCTCGCGCGCTACCAGGTGAGCAACAACCTCGGTGTCGGTCTGCGACGAGAAGGAATAGCCGTCGCGGATCAGCTCCTCGCGCAGTTCGGCGAAATTCTCGATGATGCCGTTGTGGACGATGGCGACGCCGTGCGAAAAATGCGGGTGCGCATTGGTCTCGTTGGGCACGCCATGGGTTGCCCAGCGCGTATGGCCGATACCGATCATGCCGTCGAGCGGCTCATCCTTGAGGCGGCGTTCGAGGTTGACCAGCTTGCCCTCGGCACGGCGGCGGCCGAGCTCGCCCTTCTCGATGGTGGCGACGCCGGCGGAGTCATAGCCGCGATATTCGAGCCGCTTCAGTGCGTCGACGATGAGTGGCGCAACCTGCGAGTGGCCGACGATTCCAACGATACCGCACATGCAGACAGTCCCCGATTGCCAACGGAAAACCAGCGATATTTAGGCGTGGCCGGCCTGCCGCGAAAGTCACATTGCATTTCGTCCGCTGTAACGGACGCTTCAGCAGGCATGCACCATGACAGCCCGCTCTTGCAATCCAGTTACTGCAATCATTCGGTTTTTCGATGGCTTCGGCGAGAAAGCAGACCGTCGACCCAATCGCTAATGGTCGGCGCCAGCCGCTTTCTTCTTCGCGGCCGCCGCGGAAGCAAAGCGTTCGCGCAATTCCTTGCCTTTGCCGGGGATCGTCTTCTGGCGGGCGCGGCCGAAGGCCAGTGCATCGTCGGGTACGCTTTCGGTGATGACGCTGCCCGAGGCGATGTAGCCGCCCTTGCCGATCGACACCGGCGCCACGAGCGAGGAATTGGAGCCGATGAAGGCACCCTCGCCGATGTCCGTGAAGAACTTTGAGTAGCCGTCGTAGTTGCAGGTGATGGCGCCCGCCCCGATATTGGCGCCCGCGCCGACACGCGCGTCGCCGATATAGGTCAAATGGTTGACCTTGGCGCCGTCCTCGATGACGGCTTGCTTGACCTCGCAGAAATTGCCGACCTTGGCCTTGTTTCTGAGATCGGCGCCTGGCCGCAGCCGTGCGAACGGCCCGACATCGCAATTGGACCCGATGGTGGCGCCCTCGATGTGGCTGAAGGCGTGGATTTTGGCGCCGCCGGCGATCCTCACGCCCGGACCAAACCAGACGTTGGGTTCGACGATGGTGTCTGCGCCGATGTCGGTGTCATACGAGAAGAACACGGTTTCCGGGGCGATCAGCGTCACGCCCGACAGCATCGCGTCATGGCGCCGGCGCTGTTGCCAGATGGCTTCGGCTTGCGCCAGTTCGGCGCGATTGTTGATGCCGAGCGCGCTTTCGAAGCTGGCTTCGGTGGCAACGACATCGAGATTTTGTGCACTGGCGATCTCGACGATATCGGTCAGATAATACTCGCCCTTGGCATTCTTGTTGCCGACCGCGTCGAGCAGTGTCAGCGCGTGCGCGCCCGCCACCGCCATCATGCCGGCATTGCAGAAGCCGATTTTCTTCTCCTCTTCGGAGCAGTCCTTTTCCTCGCGGATAGCCGTGAGCTTGCCATCCTTTTCGATCAACCGGCCATAGCCGGTCGGATTGGGTGGGCGGAATCCGACCACCACGACGGCAGCACCTTCCGCCAATCTCAGCCGCGCCATCGTGAGCGCTTCCGCATCGATCAGCGGCGTGTCGCCGAACATCACCAGGATGTCGTCATAACCCCTTGATATAGCTTCACGTGCGGCAAGAACAGCATGCGCCGTACCCAAGCGCTCTTCCTGCACGAAGGTTTCGGCCTTGGGTGAAAATTTCGCTACCGCCTTGCGCATCTCTTCCGCTCCATGTCCGATGACGATCGCATCGCTGGTGGCGCCGGCGGCGTCGGCCGCCTTCACCACGTGAGCGACCATCGGCAGGCCCGCGATCTGGTGCAGCACCTTCGGCAGCGCGCTCTTCATGCGCGTGCCTTCGCCGGCGGCGAGGATGACGGACAGGCAGGATCTCTGGCTCATGGACGGGCAACCGTATGAAAGGGTTGGGAATCAAGACACGATAGCAGTGGCGCCATGCTGCACCAATGCGGTTAAATTCCGGTGAGATGATAAAGCAGCTGACTCTCAATCAGCGGGTCCTCAGTTGAAATCCCGTACCTCACCGCAAGTCGACAAGCGTCAGCCCAGCCGCCCCAGCACCGGGAAATTTTCCAACAACCAGTAGGACACCGTCTGCACGCCACCGGTGAGGAAAAAGACGCCAGCGACCACCAGCAGTGCGCCGATGGCCTTTTCGACGCGGCCGAGATGGACGCGAAATTTGCCGAGGAAGCGCATGAAGGCGCCGGAGAACAGCGCCGCGATCAGGAACGGGATGCCAAGTCCGAGCGAATAGGCGGCGAGCAGCAGCGCGCCCTCGCCCACCGTTTCGCGGCCGCCGGCCAGGGTCAGGATCGGCCCCAGCACCGGGCCGATACAGGGGGTCCAGCCGAAGGCAAAGGCGAGCCCCATGACATAGGCGGCGATAGCATTTGCCGGCTTGCCCTGCGACTGGAAACGCGCCTCGCGCGACAACAGCGGAATACGCAGGATGCCGAGAAAATTCAGGCCCATCAGGATGATCAGCACGCCGGCGCCCATCGCCAGCGGCTCCTGCCAGACGCGCAGCAGCCGACCGATGGTCGACGCGCCGGCGCCTAGCGCCACGAACACGGTGGAAAAACCGAGCACGAAGGCGATCGAGGAATAGAGCAGCGCGCCGCGCGCGCCCTCGCGTGCCGTCGCACCTGCATTGCCGCGGAAATCGTCGACGGAGACGCCGGCCATGTAGCAGAGATAAGGCGGCACCAGCGGCAGCACGCATGGCGAGAGGAACGAGATGGCCCCCGCCCCGACCGCGCTGACATAGCCGATATCCAATGCCATTCCAAAACTCCAACCTTTGGCGACGATATAGCGGCACGCCGGTTTGTCCGCCAATCACCATCGTGTGGTAAGTCATCGCGGGCGGGGAAGAAAGCATCCGCGCAAGGCGTTGACACGACGAGGCCGCGATTTCCCGCGCGCCTTCGAATATCAGCCACGGAGATTTCCATGAAAACGATAACCNCCCGCCTTCAATGCGTTGACCTCGCGCGGCAGGTCGCCGCTGAAGGCCAAGGCCGGCGCCAAGGCGGACGATGAATGGAGCGTCGTCGACCGTACCGACGGCACCAAGATGTGGGCCCATGACGGCAAGCCGGTCTACACCTTCATCAAGGACAAGAAGGCCGGCGACGTGACGGGGGATGGCGTCGCCGGCGTCTGGCACGTCGTCAAGGCGGACTGAGTTTCCCATCGGGAGTTCCGCCAAACGGGACTTCTCAACGGCCGCCGGGCATCCCTCCGAGTCCGGCGGCCGGGCCGTCGCCGGACTCGACCTGGCCCATTCCAGCCCGATTGGACCAGCAACAAATTGAACTTCTCCCAATCTTCCGAGGCTTGCGCCCACTCATTCTAAAATATGTGATGTTCTCCATACACTCTTAGAGTGTATTGCTGTCGGCGGCCCCGCATTTTGGGCGCCTGCCCTTGACCGGATGCAAAAGCGCGGCCATGTGAGCGACGAACAGAACCGAGATTTCGTCGCGCGCAGCGGAATTCTTCTGCCGCATCACAGCTGATATGAGACCTCATGGACGTCGTCGTCGTCGAATCGCCGGCCAAGGCAAAAACAATCAACAAATATCTGGGCAGGAACTACAAGGTTCTGGCCTCGTTCGGCCATGTCCGCGATTTGCCGGCCAAGGATGGCTCGGTGCGCCCGGATGAGGATTTTGCCATGTCCTGGGCGGTCGACACCGCCTCCGGCAAGCGGCTCGCCGACATCGCCAAGGCGGTCAAGGACGCCGACGGCCTGATCCTTGCCACCGACCCGGATCGCGAAGGTGAAGCCATCTCCTGGCACGTTCTGGAAGTGCTCAAGCAGAAGCGCGCGCTGAAGGACAAGCCGGTCAGCCGCGTCGTCTTCAACGCCATCACCAAATCATCGGTGCTGGAGGCGATGGCCAATCCGCGCCAGATCGATGCGCCGCTGGTCGACGCTTATCTGGCCCGCCGCGCGCTCGACTATCTCGTCGGCTTCACCCTGTCGCCTGTCCTGTGGCGCAAATTGCCGGGCGCCCGCTCCGCCGGCCGCGTCCAGTCGGTGGCGCTGCGCCTGGTCTGCGACCGCGAATCCGAGATCGAGCGCTTCATCCGCGAGGAATATTGGCAGATATCAGCTCTCCTCGGCACGCCGCGCAACGAGACCTTCGAAGCCCGCCTCACCGCCTTCGAGCGCAAGAAGCTGCAAAAGCTCGACATTGCCAACAAGGCACAGGCCGACGACATCAAGGCGATGCTCGAAGGCGCCACCTTCAAGGCGCTGTCCGTCGAAGCCAAGCCGACCAGGCGCAACCCCGGTCCGCCCTTCACCACCTCGACATTGCAGCAGGCCGCCTCATCGGGCCTCGGCTTCTCGGCCACGCGCACCATGCAGGTGGCCCAGCGGCTCTATGAGGGCATGGAGATCGGCGGCGAGACCACCGGCCTGATCACCTATATGCGAACCGACGGCGTGCAGATGGCCCCCGAGGCGATCGATGCTGCTCGCGATGCCATTGCGAAGGAATTCGGCCCGAAGTACCTGCCGGAGAAACCACGCCAGTACACCGCCAAGGCCAAGAACGCCCAGGAAGCGCACGAGGCCATCCGGCCGACGGATTTCATGCGCACCCCCGCATCGGTCAGGCAATATCTCGATTCCGACCAGATGCGGCTTTATGAACTGATCTGGAAGCGCGCCATCGCCAGCCAGATGCAGTCGGCCGAGATCGAGCGCACCACTGTCGAGATCGAGGCGCTGAATGGCGCCCGCACCGCGGAACTTCGCGCTGTCGGCTCGGTCGTTCGCTTCGACGGCTTCATCGCCGCCTACACCGATCAGAAGGACGACGACACCGAAGACGAGGAAAACCGCCGTCTGCCCGAGATCCGCTCCGGCGAGCAGCTTGCCCGCCGCGCGATCAATGCCACCCAGCACACGACCGAGCCGCCGCCGCGCTACTCCGAGGCGTCGCTGATCAAGAAGCTGGAAGAACTCGGCATCGGCCGCCCCTCGACCTACACCGCGATCCTGAAGACGCTCGAGGACCGCGACTACGTCACCATCGACAAGCGCCGGCTGGTGCCGCAGGCCAAGGGCCGCCTGCTGTCGGCTTTCCTGGAAAGCTTCTTCGCGCGCTATGTCGAGTATGACTTCACCGCGTCGCTGGAGGAGAAACTCGACGAGATCTCCGACGGCAAGCTCGCCTGGAAGGACGTGCTGCGCGATTTCTGGAAGGATTTCTCGGGCGCCGTCGCCGACATCAAGGAGCTGCGCGTCACCGATGTGCTCGATGCGCTGAACGAGGAACTGGCACCGCTGGTTTTTCCCGCCCGCGAGGACGGTTCCAACCCGCGCATCTGCCCCAAATGCGGCACCGGTAATCTGTCGCTGAAGCTCGGCAAGTTCGGCGCTTTCGTCGGCTGCTCGAACTATCCCGAATGCTCCTTCACCCGCCAGCTCGGCGACGCCGCCAATCCCAATGGCGAGAATGGCGGCGGCGAGGACGGTACCAAGTTGCTCGGCAAGGATCCTTATACGGCCGAGGAAATCACGCTGCGCTCGGGGCGCTTCGGCCCCTACATCCAGCGCGGCGACGGCAAGGAGGCAAAGCGTTCGAGCCTGCCCAAGGGCTGGACGCCTGATTCCATCGACCATGAGAAGGCGCTGGCCTTGCTGGGGCTGCCGCGCGACGTGGGCAAACATCCCGAATCCGGCAAGATGATCTCGGCGGGCCTCGGCCGTTACGGGCCGTTCGTGCTGCACGATGGCACCTACGCCAATCTCGACAGCATCGAGGATGTGTTTTCCATTGGCCTCAACCGTGCCGTCACAGTGATTGCCGAGAAGCAGTCCAAGGGCAAGGGTGGCCGCAACGGTGGCACGCCTGCGGCTCTGAAGGAGCTTGGCGACCATCCGGATGGCGGCAAGATCGTCGTGCGCGACGGCAAATACGGCCCCTACGTCAATTTCGGCAAGGTCAACGCCACGCTGCCCAAGGGCAAGGATCCGCAATCGGTGACGATCGAGGATGCGCTGGCGCTGATTGCCGAGAAGGAAGCCAAGGGCGGCGGTGGCAAGAAGCCGTTCCGCAAGGCGGCGGCAATCAAAGCCCCCACCGCCAAGAAAACAGCGGCCAAGAAGCCGGCCGCGAAGAAAAAAGGGTAGAACGGCGTGGCGCGCAGGATCACCGGAAGA
Source organism: Mesorhizobium sp. LNHC229A00 (assembly GCF_000502415.1). Taxonomy (NCBI): domain Bacteria; kingdom Pseudomonadati; phylum Pseudomonadota; class Alphaproteobacteria; order Hyphomicrobiales; family Phyllobacteriaceae; genus Mesorhizobium; species Mesorhizobium sp. LNHC229A00. The sequence continues at coordinate 666,867 of NZ_AYWQ01000001.1, read as the reverse complement.
AGTCACGGCGATCCCCGCACCGCCGACACCCGGGCCAAGGTCAAGGACGACTATCGGCCCTCGCGCGACGAAATCCTGCGCTATATCGCCGAAAACCCAGATCGCGCCGGAAAGCGCGACATCGCCAAGGCGTTCGCGTTGCGCGGCGACGACCGCGTCTGGCTGAAAGATCTCCTGCGCGACCTGCAGGACGAAGGCGTTCTGACCAAGGAGCGCAAGCGGTTGGCCAGGGTCGGCGCCCTACCCCATGTCGCCGTGCTCGACATCTTTGGCCGCGACGGCGATGGCATCTTGCTGGCGCACCCGGCCGAGGCAGTCGGTCCGGGCGAGCCTCCCGTGGTCTCGATCCGCGTTTCGCGCAGCGGCAACGGTCCCGCGCCAGGCATCGGCGACCGCGTGCTGGCCAAAACCTTCCCGACCGACGATCCGTCAGGGCCTGCCTATACCGGCCGAGTGATGAAGATCTTCGAGAAGCGCACGGACGCTGTCCTCGGCGTCTTTCGCGTGCTTCAGGACGGCAGCTTCCGCATCGAGCCGGTGGAACGGCGCCAGCCCGAGCTGATCGTCGACAAGGAATTCCAGAACGGCGCCAAAAACGGCGACCTGGTCGAAGTCGAGCCAGCGCGAGCCTCCCGCTTTGGGTTGCCCCGCGCCAAGGTGCTGAATGTGCTGGGTTCGCTGACCAGCGAAAGGGCGGTTTCGATGATCGCCATCCACGCGCACGACATTCCCCACATTTTCCCAGCCGACGTCATTGCCGAATCCGAGGCGGCGAAGCCCGCGACGCTTGACCATCGCGAGGACTGGCGCGACCTGCCGCTGGTTACCATCGATCCGGCCGACGCCAAGGACCATGACGACGCGGTCTTCGCCACCCCTGACCTCGACGAAAAGAACCCCGGCGGCGTCATCGCGACGGTCGCCATCGCGGATGTCGCGGCCTACGTCCGCCATGGCACGGCGCTCGACCGCGAAGCGCTGAAGCGCGGCAATTCGGTTTATTTCCCCGATCGCGTCGTGCCGATGCTGCCCGAACGCATCTCCAACGATCTCTGTTCGCTGCGCGAGGGTCAGGATCGTCCGGCACTCGCGGTGCGCATGACTTTCTCCGCGGAGGGCAGAAAGATCAGGCATTCCTTCCACCGCGTCATGATGAAGTCGGCGGCCAAGCTGGCCTATAGCCAGGCCCAGGCCGCGATCGACGGTGTACCGGACGACAAGACCGGCCCGATCCTCGACACTGTGCTGAGGCCGCTGTGGGAGGCCTATGCGATCCTCAAGCGCGGCCGCGACGGCCGACAGCCGCTGGAGCTCGACCTGCCGGAGCGCAAGATCCTGCTCAAGCCGGATGGCACGGTCGACCGCGTCGTCGTGCCGGAGCGGCTCGACGCCCACAAGCTGATCGAAGAGTTCATGATCCAGGCCAATGTCGCCGCGGCCGAAACGCTGGAGGGCAAGAAGCAGGCGCTGGTCTATCGCGTCCATGACGCGCCGTCGCTGGCCAAGCAGGAATCGCTGCGCGAATTCCTGCAGACGCTTAGCCTGTCATTGGCACGCGGCGCCCAGATGCGGCCCAGCCAGTTCAACGGCATTCTTGAGCGTGTGCGCGGCGCCGACAACGAGGCGCTGGTCAACGAAGTGGTGCTGCGCTCGCAGAGCCAGGCCGAATATTCACCCAAGAACATCGGCCATTTCGGCCTCAACCTCAGCCGTTACGCCCATTTCACCTCGCCGATCCGCCGCTACGCCGACCTGATCGTGCATCGCGGACTTATTGCCGCGCTCGGCCTGGGCCCAGGCGGACTGACGCAGGATGAGGAGGCCCGCCTCGAAGACGTTGCGGTGCTGATCTCCGGCACCGAGCGGCGCGCAATGGCTGCCGAGCGCGACACGGTTGACCGGCTGATTTCGGCCTACCTCGCTGAGCGCATCGACGACCGCTTCGACGCCCGCATCTCCGGCGTCACCAAATCAGGACTTTTTGTCCAATTGCCGCAATATGGCGCCGATGGTTTCATCCCGGTTTCAACTTTGGGCGGCGATTACTATATATACGATGAAACGGCCCGCTCCCTGTTCGGAGAACGCTCGGGCAAAGGCTACCAGCTCGCGGACCGCGTCGAGGTCCGGCTCGTCGAGGTGGCGCCAATGGCCGGCGCGATGCGCTTCGAGATGTTGACCGACCCAAAGCCCCTGCCAGGCTCCAGCAGGTCGTTTCACAAGGCTAAGGGCCGGGCCCGTGCGTCGCAATCGCGACCGGGGTCGCGCGGCAGGAGACGATGATGGAACAACAGGTTTTTGGCGGCGAACATCAGTCTGGCCGGATTGCCCGCCCACTGTGGACGGCGATGAAGCGGGGCCTCTTGGGCCGCTGCCCGAACTGCGGCGAAGGCAAGCTGTTCCGCGGCTTCACCAAGACTGTCGAAACCTGCAGCGTCTGCGGCGAGGAGATCCATCACCATCGCGCCGACGATCTGCCAGCCTACCTGGTCATCGTCATCGTCGGCCATATCGTTCTCGGTGCCTTCATGGGCGTGGAAGCGACCTCGACGCTCTCCACCTGGCAGCACATTGCCATATGGGTGCCTTTGACCATCCTGCTCTCCATCGCGCTGCTGCAACCGGTCAAGGGCGCCGTCATCGGACTGCAATGGGCGTTCTATATGCACGGATTCGGTGGCGAAAAGGATGGGACGGAGTCCCACCACGGCGCCTGAGGCGCCGCTGGCGCAACACGCCAATCGCTAAGGCTACTTTCGCATGCAAGAAGTTTCCGCTAGGTCCCTGCGCATGGAAGCATTGACCAAGGCGGATGCCGACAAGCTCGACAAGGGTCTTGCCACGCATGGCGGCGGGCGCCTGCGTCCGCGTGACGCCGCGACGCTCATCCTGCTCGACCGCAATGGCGACGACGTCCAGGTGTTGATGGGACGCCGCCACGCCGCACACGCTTTCATGCCAGGCAAGTTCGTGTTCCCCGGCGGCCGAACAGACCCTGCCGACAGCCGCATACCGACAGCGACGGCACTCGACCAGCACGAAGAAGCCAAGCTGACGGCCGGCCCCGGCCGCACCAGCCGCGCCCGTGCCCGCGCCATTGCTTTGTCGGCGGTCCGCGAGACCTACGAGGAAGCCGGCCTGCTGATCGGCCGCAAAGGCGCCTTTGCCACGACCAGGCGCGATTGGCAGGGTTTCGTCGAACATGGCGTGGCACCGTCGCTGGAAGCGCTGCGCTTCGTCGCGCGCGCCATCACGCCGCCGAACCGGGTGCGCCGCTTCGACACCCGCTTCTTCAGCGCCTGGCGTGGCGATGTCGCCGTCGAACTGGCCGATGGCGGCCCGACCAACGAATTGGAGGAACTGGTCTGGCTGCCGCTCGCCAAGGCCAAGCAGGCCGACATACCCGACATCACCCGAATGATCCTGGACGATCTGGAAAAACGGCTCGCCGACGATCCGCTGCTGCGGCCGGGCGGACCTGTCCCTTTCTACCGGCTTGTCCGCAACCGCTTCACCCGCGAACTTCTCTAGAGCAATTCCAGGAAAAGTGTGCCGCGGTTTTCCCGCGGGAATTGCGCAAGATCAAAGAGACAGAGTATTCAGCATCCCATGACGGTCGATACCCAACCACAGGGCGACGAACGCGTACACTGGCTGCCGATGGTGGCGGCGATTTCGTCGATCAGCGTCGTCGGCATCGCCATCGGCCTCGGCATGCCCTTGCTCAGCGTCATCCTGGAAACACGCGGTCATTCGGCCTCGATGATCGGCCTAAACACGGCTGTCGCCGGCCTGGCCTCGATCGCCGGGGCGCCGCTGGCCACGCCGCTCGCCATGCGCTTCGGCGTCGCCTGGACCATGATCGCCATGATTGCCACCGGCGCGCTCGCCTTCGTCGGTTTCCATTTCGCGCCCGATTTCTGGATGTGGTTTCCGCTGCGCGTCGTTCTTCACATCGCGCTGACAGTGCTGTTCATCCTGTCGGAATTCTGGATCAGCACGTCGGCGCCGCCACACCGGCGCGGCCTTGTGCTTGGCATCTATGCCACCGTCCTGTCGCTCGGCTTTGCCGCCGGGCCGTGGCTGTTTGCTCATCTCGGCAGCTCCGGCTTCAGGCCGTTCGGCGTCATCATTGCCCTGGTGACGCTGGCTGCCATACCGGTGCTCGCCGCGCGCAACGAAAGCCCGACCATCGTGGCCGACAGCGAAACCAGCCACTTCCTGCGCTATATCTGGCTGGTGCCAACCGCGACTTTCGCCGTACTCGTGTTCGGCGCCGTCGAGACTGGCGGCTTCGCGCTGTTCCCGATCTACGGCAACCGCATCGGTTATTCCGAGGCCGACGCGGCGCTGCTGCTGACCATGATCGGTCTCGGCAACGTGCTGTTGCAGATCCCGATCGGCATGATCAGCGACCGCGTCTCGGACCGGCGCTATCTGCTGCTCGCCTGCGCCACGGTCGGTCTCGCCGGCACGATGTTCATGCCGTTTTTTGCCGCTAACTGGCACTTGATGGCTGCCCTGCTTTTCGTCTGGGGCGGTGTCGTCGCGGCCATGTACACGATCGGCCTCGCCCATCTCGGTTCGCAGCTCTCCGGCCACGAGCTGGCTTCGGCCAATGCCGCTTTCGTGCTGTGCTACGGCGTCGGCATGGTGCTTGGTCCGCAGGCGATCGGCATCGGAATGGACAGTTTCGGACCTTCCGGCTTTGGCTGGTCGCTCGGCCTGTTCTTCGCCGCCTACATCGCCTTGGTCTGCTTCAGGCTCGTCCGCAAGCTCCTGCTGTAGCACCCCACCGTCGAGTGCCCTTATCCGCCGCGCCGCGGCAGATACTGACAGAACCGTGTCAGGAGCGTGCGGTTAAAAGAGTGTCCCCTGATACCCGAAGTTGAGGACACTGCCATGATCGACAGCGGCTTTGAGACCACATCACTGCGAATGACGCTTCTGCTGCTTGTAACCTTCCAGGCTCCGGCCTCGGACGTGGACCGCATCATGGATGCGGTGGTTGCGATCGCCCCGCTGGTTATGGGTAAATATGATCGAAACGCCTACCAGTCGGCGCATGGCATCGAGCGCTACCGGCCACTTGCCGGCGCGGCCGCCGGCGCCGAGGCCGAATTGCGGCGGCGCCCCGGCACGGTCGAGGTTTCGTTCGAACTGCCCGACGACCAGGCGCTGGCGGCTCGCGTCGTCGAGGCGATTTTCCAGGCGCATTCCTATCAGGAGCCGGTGATCCGCATCCAGCCGATCCTTGCCAGCCGCTCCAAGGGGCTGGACGACCGTGCCAATCCGAATCGCTGGTGGAACACGACCGGAGACTGGAAGAAGGTTGCGGTATCCGAAGCGGAAACCGCCTGATTTATGCATTCTGGGCTGCTTGGGCGAGCCACATAAGGTTGGCCGGGCTTGACTTTCCAGGCACGTTCTTTATGTGTCGCGCCAAGTTTCCCGCGTCCGGGTGTTTTCCCGTGCTCCAGCGGCCAAAACCCCACGAACATAACGGACTGAGATCATGGCCAAAGCCGCAAACATCAAGATCAAGCTTCTGTCGACCGCCGACACCGGTTTCTTCTACGTCACCAGCAAGAACAGCCGTACCAAGACCGACAAGCTGTCGTTCCGCAAGTACGACCCGGTCGCCAAGAAGCACGTAGAATTCAAGGAAACCAAGATCAAGTAATCTGGTTTCCCTTTGGAATGCCGAAACGCCGCCCATCGGGCGGCGTTTTCGTTTGGCCGGGCGGCTGATGTCCGTCAGCCCGGCTGAGCGCTTAGCCGATGCGGTCGCCGCTCTTCTCGTCGAACAAATGCAGCGATGCCGGATCGGCCGACAGGCGCACCATGTCGCCGGGCTTCACGGCCGCGCGGCCCATCGCAAAGACGCAAAGCTGCTGGCCGGCCAGTTTGACGTAGAACTGCGTCGACAGGCCGAGCGGCTCCACCACTCCCACTTCGCCTTGCAGGGCGCCGTCATCAGCCAGCCGGATATGCTCGGGCCGCAGGCCGACGGTGATGACGTCACCGTCCCTGAGCGGCAGGCCGTGCGGCAGCCGAAGCTTCTGGCCATCGGACAACACGGCGTCCACCTTGGCGCCCTTCTCCACCGTCGCCGGCAGGAAATTCATCCCAGGCGAGCCAATGAAGCCGGCGACGAATATATTGGCCGGCCGGTCATAGAGATCGAGCGGCGCGCCCACCTGCTGGATCAGCCCGTCATGCATGACAACGATGCGGTCGGCCATGGTCATCGCCTCGATCTGGTCGTGGGTGACGTAGACCGAAGTGGTCTTCAGTTGCTGGTGAAGCGCCTTGATCTCGGCGCGCATATGAACGCGCAACTTGGCATCGAGGTTCGACAGCGGCTCGTCGAAGAGAAAGACCTTGGGATCGCGCACTATGGCACGGCCCATGGCGACACGCTGGCGCTGGCCGCCAGACAATTGCCTGGGCAGGCGTTGCAGGAACGTATCGAGCCCCAGCCGCTTCGCGGCACCATCGACGCGCGCATCGATCGCCGGCTTCTCGGCCTTGCGCAGCATCAGGCTGAAGCCCATGTTCTTCGAGACGTCCATATGCGGATATAGCGCATAGGACTGGAACACCATGGCGATATCGCGGTCCTTGGGTGCAACATCGTTGACCAGCCGCTCGCCGATGCGGATCTCGCCGCCCGAGGCTTCCTCGAGCCCGGCGATCATGCGCAAAAGCGTGGACTTGCCGCAGCCGGACGGTCCGACCAGGACGACGAACTCGCCATCGGCGATTTCGAGATCGACCGCGTGCAGAACGCGCACGGAGCCATAATCCTTGCGGACCTTTTCGAGCGTGACAGAGGCCATCGGTCTATCCTTTGACGGCGCCGGCGGTCAGGCCGGTGACGAGATAGCGTTGCAGGAAAGCGAAGAAGATGCAGACCGGGATCAGCGCCAGGATCGACGCCGCCATCATCTGTCCCCAGTCGACGGCGAACTTGCCGATGAAGGTGAGCAGGCCGACGGCGAAGGTCTTCTGGTCGTCGCTGGAGATCAGCATCAGCGCGAACAGCAGCTCGCTCCATGCGGCGGTGAAGACGAAGCCCAGCGTCGCGCCCATGCCGGGCAACGTCAGCGGCACGATCACTTTGCGCATTGCCTGCGCGCGCGTGCAGCCGTCGATCATCGCCGCCTCCTCCAGGTCCTTGGGGACGCCGTCGAAGAACGACTGCATCAGAAAGGTGGCGAAGGCGGTGTTGAAGGCGGTGTAGATGATGATCAGCCCGGTCAGGCTGTTGATCAGGCCGATCTGCCCCATCACGCGGTAGATAGGCGGAATGACCATCACCAGCGGAAAGGTCTGGGTCAGAAGCAACATGAGAGCCAGTGCAGCCTTGCCGCGAAAGGTGAAACGCGACATGGCGTAGCCGGCGAGCGTGGCGATGACCGTGACCAGTGCCGCCGTCGACACCGAGACGATGACGCTGTTGAGGAAATAGCGCGGGAAATCGGTGGCTTCGAGCACGGTCACGAAATTCTGGATCGTCATGTGCGACGGCCAGAAGGTGATGCCTTCGGAATAGAGCAGCCGCTCCGGCGTGACCGAGATCTTCAGCGTCCAGTAGATCGGGAACAGAGCGAAGACGACGTAGGCGGCGATCGCGGCGTAAAGGCCGATGCCGCCGAAGAAGCGCTGTGAAGCTGAGCGTCCGGCGATCATCAGACGTGCCTCACAAGCGAGCGGCGAATGGCGATCAGCACGATCGCGTAGGCGATGAGCAGGACGAGCAGCAGCACCGCCACGGCCGAGGCATAGCCCTTGTCCAGCGACTTGAAGGCGCTGACATAGATGTAGACCGGCATCGTGTTGGTCGAGCCGGCCGGTCCGCCCTCGGTCATGACAAAGATGAGGTCGGCAAAAGTGGCGATCCAGATCGTGCGCAACATCACCGTTATGGCGATGGTTGGGGCCAGGAAGGGCAGCGTCACCTTGGTGAAACGTTGCAACGGCGAAGCGCCGTCGATCGCCGCCGCCTCATGCAGTTCCGAGGGAATAGACTTCAGCGCCGCCAGCAGCGTTATGGCGAAGAACGGAATGCCGAACCAGACATTGGCTACGATCGGCCCCCACATGGCGGTGGAGGGATCGGACAGAACGTTGGTCGGTTCGGCTTTCAGCCCCAAGGCGAACAGCCAGTGCGGCAGCGGACCGACGATCGGGTTGAACAGCCAGGCCCAGGTAAGGCCCGACAGGAAGGACGGCACCGCCCAGGGCAGGAAGACCAGCGCCTGCACCGCCTTGCGGCCTGGAAAAGGTTTGTCGAGCAGCAGCGCCAGGCCAAGGCCGAGGAAGAACTGAAAGAACAGGCTGGCCACCGTCCACCACAACGTGTTGATCAGCGCCTGGCCCAGCACCTGGTCCGACAGCATCGCCTCATACTGCCCGAGCCCGACATACTCGGACTTGAAGGCCGAAAATTTGCGGAAGGAGTAGCTGATGCCGATGACCAACGGCACGAGCAGCACCACGACCAGCAGGATGATCGCCGGGCTGAGGTAGAGCCAAGGCTCGATCGTCGCGTAGGAGAGCCGCTTTTTTCGTGGCGGCGCCGCGGATCGAATTTCGGATACGGCATAGGTCATACGATGCTCACGGTGAAGGATGGATGCCGGCATTGAAGCTGCCCCCTTCCCCCCGTTCACGGGGAGAAGATGCCGGTAGGCAGATGAGGGGCAGCGCGAACTTGCGAATGCTGGCGCCGCCCCTCATCCGTCACCTCGTGGCACCTTCTCCCCGTGAGTGAACGGGGAGAAGGAAGAGCAGGTGCCTACTTCTTGTTCTTCGCCAGCCAGTCCTGCTGTTCCTTGGTCAGGAAGGCAGCCCATTGGTCGGCGACCTCCTTGGCCGTCTTCTGGCCGAGCAGCACTTCCTGGAAGTTCTTGATCGCGACCTGGTCGACGAAATTGCCGAGGTTTTCCAGATGCGTCGGCGGCGTCACCATTTCATATTTGGAGCCGTCGCTGAGTTCCGTGAACCAGCCCTTGAACTGCTCGGTCTTGAAATGGGGATCCTGGTCCGCACCCTTGTGGATCGGCACGACGCCGACTTCCTTGGCCCATTCCAGATTGTCCTTCGGCGACAGAAGCGTCGCCATCAGCTTCCAGGCGTCGTCCTTGTGCTGCGAGTTGGCGAACATCGCCCAGCCGGCATAGCCGAGCGTCGGATAGGACTTTCCGCTTGGTCCGACCGGCAGCGGCGCCACGGCGAAGTCGTCGGCGCTCATCTTGTCGGCGATGCCGAGAAGCGCGTCCGGATCCTGATTGAGCATGGCGCAAGTGCCGGAGTAGAAGCCGGTGACGGTTTCGTTGAAGCCCCAGCTCACTGCATCCTTCGGCGCCAGACCATTCTTGTACATGTCGGCCAGCATCTGCAGGCCCTTGACCGAGCCCTCTTCATTGATGGTCGAGGTACCGTCCTCGTTGAAATAGCCGCCCTTGCCCTGAGCGATGTTCATGAACATGTGCATGCCGTTGAAGGCGCCCGGCCCGCCGCGCAGGCAGTAGCCGTATTTTCCGGGAATGGCCGAGATCTTCTTGGAATCGGCGACAAACTCGTCGAGTGTCGCCGGCGGGCCGTCGAGACCAGCCTCCTTGAACAGCTTCTTGTTCCAGAACAGCGCGTTCACATAGTAGCCATACGGAATCATAAACTGGGTGTTGTTGACCGTCGAGCCGAACTGTTTGGCGCGGTCGCCGAGCGTCTTGGCGTCGTCCCATTTGGCCATATAGGGGCCGAGATCCTCGAGCTGGGCATTGTTGGCGTAGAGCCCCATCCAGCGTTCCGGCATCTCGACCACATCGGGCGTATCGCCGGCCTGCACCATGGTCAGGAATTTCTCGAAAGCCTGGCCCCAGGGCAGCGAGACCAATTCGACCTTGACGCCTGGATTGGCCGCCTCGAACTCGGCGATCTGTTTCTTGAGGAATTCGGTGCGCGGCGGGCTGGTGATAACCTCGACCATTTTCAGGGTTGAATCGGCGAGCGCGCCACCGGCGGAAATCGCCAGCCCCGCGACGGTGGCAAGCATGACGGTCAGTTTTTTCATGTTCAAGACTCCCATTTTGAACCCGCTATTTTCTGGCTTTTTCGAAGGCCTGGGCGACATCCGCCCAGAGATCCTCGACACTTTCCAATCCGACATTGAAGCGGATGGTTCGGGGGCTGACGCCGAAGCGCGCCATCGAATTCAGTCCCGGCGTCTGCTCCAGCGACGCCTTGGCCGGTACGACCAGGCTCTCATGCCCACCCCAGCTGACGCCGATGCGGAAATATTTCAGCGCGTCGACGAACACGGGAATGTCGATGTCCTCGGTAACCTCGAACGAGAACAATCCGCCATAGCCGGCAAGCGTCGCCTTGCCCGGATGGTTCGAATAGGCGGGATGGTTGACCCGCTCGACATTGCCATGCGCCTTCAGCCGCTCGGCGATGGCAAGCCCGCTCTTCATATGGTGGGGCAGACGCAGCGGCAGCGTGCGCAGGCCGCGCAGCAAAAGCCAGGCCTCGAACGGCGACAGCTTGCCGCCGAGATAGGAATAGGTCTGCTCGTTGATATGCTTGATGTGCGCTGCCGAGCCGGCCACCACGCCGGCAACGGTGTCGCTGTGGCCGCCGAGATATTTCGAGGCCGAGTGCAGCACGAGGTCAACGCCATGCGAGATCGGCTTCTGGAACACCGGGGTCGCCCAGGAATTGTCGATGGTGGTGACGATGCCCTGCTCTTTTGCCAGCCGGGTCAGATGCGGCAGGTCCTGGAGCTCGAACACCATCGAGGTCGGGCTTTCCAGATAGAGCAGCTTGGCGCCGGGCAATGCCGAGGCAACCGCATCCGGGTCGGAGCCGTCGACATAATCGACCTTGATGTTGAGCCGCGGCAGGAGCCGCTCGAACAGCCGGTAGGCATCGCCATAGCAGTTGCGTACCGCAACGATGCGCTCGCCCGCGCCGACGAAGGCAAGCACGGTGGCGCTGATCGCCGCCATACCGCTGGAGAAGCCGCGTGCGGCCTCGGCGCCCTCGAGCGCGGCGACTCGGGCCTCGAACTCCATGACCGTCGGATTGTCGCCGCGTGAATAGATCGGCTGCTTTCGTTTGCCGGCAAAAGTATCGGCCATTTCCGCATAATTGGCGAAGGTGAACAACGAGGTCTGGTAGATCGGAGGCACGACGGCACCGCCGGGAAACGGTTCGTCATGCGCCAAAAGCGTCGCCGCCTCGGCGAGATAATCGTGGTCGAAGCCGTCTGGATGCCCGTTCATTTCAGGTCCGAAAGTTTGAGTTTGGCCGCACCGCGCTTCAGATCGTCCTCGACGGTGGCGATGAGCTTGAGCGCCTCGTCGCGGGCTCCCCGCGGATCACGCGCGGCGATACGTTCGTAGATGGTGCGGTGATAGGGAAAGCTGGCATGGCCGAAATCGCGCACACCGAGCGGATGCTCCCAGAAGCGATGGAACAGTTCGTGCATGGCGGCGATGATCTGTTCGAACAGCGGATTGCCGGAGACCCGGTAGATCGCCTGGTGGAATTCCCAGTCCTCTTCCGATGACATGCCGTCGAGGGTGCGAAACGCCTGCTCCATTATATCGAGCTTGCCTTCGATCTCGGCAATGTCGGCCGGGCTTGCCCGCTCGGCGCACAGTGCCGCTGCTTCCGCCTCCAGCGCGCGGCGGATTTCCAGCGTCTGCATCAGGCTGGTGAAGTCATTGCCGCCCGCCAGCGTCAACGGCAAATGCAGCATGTCGGGCGAGACGGCCGCCTTGAGAAACGTGCCGCTGCCTTGCCGGCGTTCGACCAGACCCAGTCCTTCCCACCGCGTCAGCGCCTCGCGCACCGTGTTGCGGCTCACCTTGAGCCGCTCGGCCAGGATGCGCTCGGTCGGCAGTCGCTCGCCAGGCCGCAAGGCCTCGGCGCGGACGAAGCTCACCAATGCCTTCAGCACGGCGTCGTCACGGGCCGTCGTCTGAATGGGTGGCAGACTGTTCTGGTCCACATTTCCTCCAAGTGGTCCAATGGTCCAACCAATTTCTGCACAGACGGCGCCTCCTGTCAATTGCTTGTCAGGAGGCGCCCGGCCTTCAGCCCATGGAAGGTGACGCGCTGCGTTCGGAAGGGCGCCCGGCTCCGGCAGTCGGTCCGAACCATCTGGTCAGCGCATCGGCCAATCCCTGTTCATTCTCAACGCCAACCCAAGCCACGTATCCATCGGGCCGAATCAAGACCGCGTCGGGTGCGCCGACCGTTCCGAGTAGGGGAAGCTCCCAGGCACCGGCATACAAAGCGTCGATCTGCCGGACCCGGCCGGCCCAAGGCACAATATTCAACCTGCCTGGCTCACCGAAATTGAGGAGCAGCGGCCGCGCGTCGTGGAGCAACGTGAACAGTCGCAACGGCCCGTTGGCGGTGGAGAGATCGAGGTCGGGTATTCGTCGCCCAAGCAGCCCGTGCCCTTCCCCGAGATCGTAGTGGACACCCAGCCCAGACATCTCCGCGGCGATCCGTTTGCGTGGCCCATCCATGGCGAGCAGTTCGGCGAATGTGTCGCTTAAGGCCTTGGTGCGAGCATCCATCCGACGAAGCGCGACCTGCGCCATCGCGTTGCGCAGCACGCGGGCGGCGACCGGATGGCGTTCGGCCTGGTAGCTGTCGAGCAGGCTTTCCGGCGATATTCGCTTTACCACCTGGGCCAGCTTCCATCCCAGGTTCACCGCGTCCTGCACGCCGATATTGAGACCCTGTCCGCCCATTGGGGGATGGATATGGGCGGCCTCACCGGCTAGCAGCACACGTCTGTCGCGGTAAGCGGCAGCCTGCCGCGTCATGTCGGTGAACCGGGAAATCCAGGTCGGACTGTGGACCCCGTAGTCGGTGCCGTAGACGCCGGCAAGCGCCTCGCTGAGATCGCGCAGTGTCGGTTCGCCACCAATGGTCAGGTGTTGCTCGGTCAGCACGACACCCACCCGGCCACCTTCCTCAATCTTGCCGATCGCATGGATGCCATGGGCGTCACTGCGAAAGCCCAATGCCGGTTCCTCCGCCATCTCGACCTCGGCGATCATCCAGCTCATCGTCGGATCCCATCCTTCGAACGCGATCCCCGCGGCCTTGCGGATCATGCTGCGTCCTCCGTCGCAGCCGACGAGATACTGCGTCCGCAACCGCTGGCCGCCGGACAGATCGATGTCGACGCCACCATCATCCTGTGCGAAGCCCGTGACGTCTTGCCCGCGACAAATCGGCACTCCGAACTCGCTGATCCACTCGGCCAATATCCGCTCGATGTGGTTTTGCCGCAGCGCCAGCAGATAGTTGTGCCGCGTGGGAAAGTCGCTGATGTCCAACCGGGTCATGTGGAAGCCCACCGACGGCGATGTCTGTCCCTGCGAGAGGAAGCGGTCGGCAATTCCGCGCTGGTCGAGCACCTCGATGGTGCGGGCGTGCAGGCCACCCGCGCGCAAACCGATGAGTTCCTGGTTTGGCCGCCGCTCGACAATGGCCACATCGACGCCCGCCAATGCGAGTTCGCCAGCCAGCATCAACCCGGTCGGACCGCCTCCGGCGATCACCACCGCATGATCCCCACGCACTCGGCCTCCTGGCAACAATTCCGTCATTTCGCCACTCCCGTTTCCGTTAACTCAGGTCGTGGTTCTACGGGAACAGGCGGGTCTTGCCGCAAGCCCCTTGCGCGCCATATGTATGAAATGGAGGGGATGGCTCTCCTTCCCCCTATGCATATGGCTGTGAAAGGTCGCGGCGTTGCCAAGCGATAGCGGGCGAAGGTGCGACCTTTTCAATCCAGAAAGCGGGACCCTGCCGCAAAAAAGCCCCGGCACTTCCGGGGCTTGATGCCGATTCCTGATGTCATATCGGATGAAGGGGGCCGGTCGGCGTTTGGCAGCGGTACGAGGAGGCCACTATGTGCCAGCGCCGGCCGGCCGACCCCACGGACCCAGGAGATGCGGCGGACCTGAGCATCATGGGGTATTCGAGGATCGAGCCGGCTGTCTACCTCGTGCCGGCTTCTTCTTGGACTTCACATTTGCGCAAGAGCTTATGAAAATCAACAGTTTCTTAACCAAGGCTCGTGAATCGCTTGGATTAAGGTAAATGGGTAACCCTGTTGGGGTTGACCGGATAATCGGGCCCGGACCGTCAGGCTGCCTTGGCAACGACGCGGTTGCGGCCGCCGCTCTTGGCTTCGTAGAGCGCGAGATCGGCGCGCTTCATCAGCGCCGCAACCGTATCCACGCCCTTCAGCACCGATGACACGCCAACGCTGACGGTGACCTCGATCGTCTTGCCCTCGGCTCCGATGGCGAACGGCATCTGGGCGATTTCGGCACGAATGCGTTCGGCCACCCTCTCGGCCACTGCGCCGTCCGTATCGGGCATCACCACCACGAACTCCTCGCCGCCGAACCGGCAGGCAAGGTCGATACCCCGGACGTTTTTGCGCAGCCGCCGCGCGAATTCGCGCAGCACCTCGTCGCCGCCGTCATGCCCATGCGCATCATTGATGGACTTGAAGCGGTCGAGATCGGTGATCATCACCGACAGGGGCCGTCGCCGCGCCACGGCGCGGTCGAACAGCGTCTGCAAATGGCTGTCTAGATAGCGGCGATTGTGCAGCCCGGTCAGGCCGTCGGTCACGGCCATTTCGATGGTCTGGGTGATGCTGGCGCGCAATTGGTCATTGTAGCGCTTGCGGCGCACCTGGGTGCGCAGTCGCGCCGTCAGTTCCTGCTGGTCGATCGGCCGCATCAGATAATCGTTGATGCCCAGTTCGAGCCCTCGGATGATGCGCTCCTCCTCGCCCTCCTCCGCCAGCAGGATGATCGGCACGAAACGGGTGCGGTCGAGGGAGCGCAGTTGCGAGCAGAGCCTGAGCGGGTCGAAATCAGCGAAGGCCGTCGAGATCATCACGCATTCATAGGGCGTCTCCGCGGCCTGGAAGAATCCGGCATGCGGATCGCCGGTGACGTCGAGGTCGGCTCGGTCGCGCAGCATCTTCTGGAGGCGCTCGACCGACGATTTGCGCTCGTCGATCAAAAGTACCTTCGGCGTCGTGTCCTCGGACGCGAAATTGCGGCTCAAAAGTTCTTCGATGCCGATGTTGCGCGTGGTCGAGGCGCGCAGCCGAAGCTCGTCGGTCAGTGACTTCAGTCGCACCAAGCTCTTGACGCGCGTCATCAGCTGCAAGTCGTTGACCGGCTTGGTCAGGAAATCGTCGGCGCCGGCCTCGAGCCCGCGCACGCGGTCGGTGACTTGGTCGAGCGCGGTGATCATCACCACCGGAATGTGCGACGTCGCCGGATCGCTCTTCAATCGCCGGCAGACCTCGAACCCGTCCATGTCGGGCATCATTACGTCGAGCAGCACGACATCGACCTTGCCGTTCTCGCAGGTCTCGATCGCATCGGACCCATTGGTGGCGGTCAGAACCTCGAAATACTCGGCCAGCAGCCGGACTTCCAGCAGCCTCACATTGGCAGGGATGTCGTCGACGACGAGGATCCGTGCAGTCATTTCACAACGCTCCGGCTCGGCTGGAAGGGTACATCAGGCATCGCCCAGATAAGATTTGATGGTTTCGATGAAACGCGGCACCGAGATCGGCTTCGAAATATACGCCTCGCAGCCGCCTTGGCGGATGCGTTCCTCATCGCCCTTCATCGCAAAGGCAGTCACCGCAATCACCGGGATGACGTGAAGATCGTCGTCCTCTTTCAGCCATTTGGTCACCTCCAGTCCCGACACTTCGGGCAGTTGGATGTCCATCAGGATGAGGTCCGGCCGGTGCTGGCGCGCCAGATCGAGCGCCTCCAGACCGTTTCGGGTGCGCACCGTCTCGTAACCGCTTGCTTCGATGAGGTCCCGAAAGAGCTTCATATTGAGCTCATTGTCCTCGACGATCATGACCTTCTTAGGCATCGACATCCCGTCCCGACCGTCCTCCGCCGGAGGTGGCCGTCATGCGCTCTTTCCTTGAACGCACCAAACCCTGCTTCACTATACGGCAATATCATTGACGAAACGGAAACCCGAAGCCTGCAAAGCAGCATGAATTCCGCCTCGCCTCCCTGCGCGTCCAAAGGGCGCGCCCTACGCTAATGGCTTGCCGCAAGCAATTCTTGCCATTACTGCGGGAGAGACTCATTCCACACACCGAAGGTAGTGATGGCAAACGCAGCGTCAATGCGCGAGGAGGCGGAAACCATTGCCGTGAAGGCACTGGGCTTCGTTGCCGCCGATCCGGAGCTTTTACCGCGCTTTCTGGCGATCACGGGAATAGAGGCGCATTCGATCCGCCGGGCGGCCGGCGAGCCGGGTTTCCTGGCCGGCGTCCTGCAGTTCATTCTCGCCCACGAGCCGACCTTGATGCGCTTCGCCGAGGAAACCGGCACGCCACCAGCGGCTGTCGGCAAGGCGTTGCGCGCCTTGCCGCTTGGCGATGACAATCACGAGTATTCCACATGAGCGATGATCCCGAAACCGCGCGCCAGATCGAGGAACTGGCGGCTGACGACCGACCACTGCTGGTGCTCGACGTCGATGACGTGGTGCTCGAATTCATCCGGCCTTTCCCGCATTTTCTCAAGGCGCGCGGCTATGGCCTGACGCTGGCTTCCTTCCGGCTGACCGGCAACATTGCCGAGACAGCGAGCGGCCGCCTGATCGAACAACCCGAAGTCACCGCACTCCTGGGCGATTTCTTCGACGCGCAAGCCGATTGGCAAAGCATCACCGATGGCGCCGCGGAAGCCCTGACGGGGCTCGGAGACCGCGCGGAAATTATATTGCTGACAGCCATGCCGCACCGGCATCGTGCCGTGCGACGCGCCCATCTCGATGCACTGGGGCTAGCCTATCCGCTGCTGACCACCGAGATGGCCAAGGGACCGGCGGTAGCCAAACTGCGCGGCAAGAGCGGCAGGCCGGTGGTCTTCGTCGACGATCAGCCGGCCAATCTGGCGTCGGTGCGTGACTCGGTCGCCGACGCAAATCTTTTCCATCTGATGGCCGACAATTCGCTGCGCAGATTCCTGCCATCGGTCCCGGACGATGTCATCGTCGTCCAGGATTGGCACGAAGCCGCGCCTAAGATCGCTGGCGCGCTGGGGTTCTAATCCAGGCGTTTTGGTGCGATCCCGGACAGAAAAACGGTTCGCACTGTTCCGGAATTGCTCGAGGGCAGAACACTCAAGGATTGAGCTTCGCCCCCGCCCCGCCGTCAGCGCCGCCGCCATTATCGCTGCCGCCATTATCGCTACCGCCATTGTGTCCGCCGCTCTCATCGTCCGAGCCGTCACCGCCGTCGACGCCATCGTCCACCGCAGGGTCGGCGGGCTTCAGCATGACACCGTTGACAGTGACCGAGCCGTCGGCCTTGGTGTTGATAGCCCATTCCAGCTTGCCGTCCGGCAGCGTCTTGGCAAAACCCTTCGCCATGAGAGCGACAGGCACATACTGCCCGACCTCAGGCTCCGCCTTCGCCGCTTCCTGCAGATGCTCCATGATCTTGTCGAAGCCGGCGACATCGACAGTGAGATTTGCGTCGGGTTTCTGGCCGAAGCTTGTCATCTCACCTTCCAGTGCGATCTCCATGTCCTTGTTCTTCACGATACTGTGGCCGATGACGACCTTCGGCGTCTTGGCGAGGAAGTCGGCTTTGAGCTGGTCGCCGAACTCGGCCGGCAGCGGCGGATCCTGGTTGAGATCAAAGGCTTCGATGGCCTTCTTCGCCATGCTGTCGAGATCGATGTTGGCGCCACCGAAATTCAGGTCGATATCGGTGGGCAGCAATGCCACGCTCCAACTCGGCAAAAGCTGCTGCGGCACGGTCAACCCCGAAGCCTTGATGCCATAGCTGACCTTACCGTTCTGGGCGACGCCGTCGGAACCGAACGCTATGCCGAACTGGGTTGCTCCGAACGTGCCGATCGGGCTGTCGACCCCGAAGTCCTTGAAGCCATAGGTTCCGTCGACACGCTCCCACACCGGAAGCGCTGCAAGCAGAAGCGACTTGAGCCGCGCCTGGTTTGCCTTCAGCGTCTTCTCGTCCTCGTTGGCCACGGCAAACGCCAGAAGATCGAGCAGAGGCTTGGTCTGCACGCCCTTGCCGCTGGCCTCCACGGAAAATTCCGGCGACTTCACGGTGACGGGAAAATTCAGCCCGCTCTCGGGATCGTTGAATTTTATCGCTTCGACGAAGTTCGAAATCTTTTGCGACGTCGTGAAATCGACGCCGCCATTGGTCGCCTTGGTCGCGGAAAGCGTCACGGAGCCGGCGCCGGCGGTCACATCCATCTTTTGCTTGGCATCCTGCGACGACATCGTCATCCCGGCCATCGAACTCGTGGCGTTGGTGAAGGCCGCCAGCTTGGGGTCGTAGATGCCGTTGCCCTTGCCGTCCTTGATCGAGAACTGCGTGCTCTGCTTTCCCTGAGGGCCGTTGAATTCAAAGGAGGCGCTCTGCGAAAAATCCATCGAGACATCCCAAGACCCGTCGCTGCGCGGCTTGACCAGCAGGGCGTAGGGCGCAAAGTCGAATTTCACCAGCTTCTGGTCGGGAAAGCTGCTGGCCAGCGCCTTGAAATCAAATTCGATCTTGTAGGCGTCCCCTTCTGTCGAAACCTTCAGGATCCCCTTGTCGAGCGCCTGTTTGCCGACATAGCGCGACAGATCATCGGACAATTGCTTGGCGCCCTGACTGTCGACGGACTGGCCGAAAGCAGGCGCGCTCAGCAGGAGCGCGGTAAAGGCAATAGGCAGCATACGGTTCACGGGAATTCTCCGTTCGCTCGAAAGGCAAAAATGGTTTCGTATCTCTGGTAGGGAAATACCATCGCGACTGCAAGCCGATGACAGTCAGGCAATCGGCTTCAACACCAGCCGCATCAGCGGCCGACCGGCCTTGCGCTCCACAAGCCTTTCGAACCCGGCTGTCTCGAACACCCCCGATGACCCGACAAACAGGCCGATCGAACGCGAATCGCGGGACAGGTCGATCGGGCAGGCCTCGACGAGCCGCGCCCCGTTCCTGCGGGCGAACTCGATGCCACTTTCGACGAGGCGGTGCGTGATGCCCCTGCCGCGCGCCTTGGCGCGGATGAAAAAGCACGAGATCGCCCAAACGGCCGGATCGGACGCGTCGGTGGGATCGATCGGCGCCGAGCCCCTACCCTTGTTGTTCCATTCGGGCACGTCGGCGCGTGGCCCGATCTGCATCCAGCCGACCGCCTTGCCGTCCTCGAAAGCCAGCAGGCCGGGCGGCGGGCCGGCTTCGATGCGCGCCTTGATGTGATCCTTGTTGCGTTCACGGCTGCTCTCGCGCCGCGCGGCCGGCGCCAGCCGGAAATGCGTACACCAGCAGCCGTAGCAGGCGCCCTGCTTGCCGAAAAGGTCCTCGAATTCAGGCCAGAGCTCCGGCGCCAGCGGCACTACGGTCGTGCTCATGCGTTCTCCCCAGGCCAGGCTTGTCGCTGGCCTTGCGCTGTCGTACCATTGGTTCTGTTCTCTTTATGTTCGCAGCGATGGCGGCCCCTGTCAACAATCCCGACCACGGTTTTTGTCGTGACTGCCTGACCTTTCAGCGCAGTGAAACGGGCCGTTGCGAACGCTGCGGCAGCCCTCGTCTTGCCCGCCATCCCGAGCTTTACCGGCTGCACCTTGCCCATATCGATTGCGACGCCTTCTACGCGGCCATCGAAAAGCGCGACAACCCTGCGCTCAAGGACAAGCCGCTGATCATCGGCGGCGGCAAGCGCGGGGTCGTCTCCACCGCCTGCTACATCGCTCGCATCCGCGGCGTGCGCTCCGCCATGCCGATGTTCAAGGCGCTCGAGGCCTGCCCGGAGGCCGTCGTGATCACGCCCAACATGGAAAAGTACGTGGCCGTCGGCCGCGAGGTACGCGCCATGATGCAGGCGTTGACACCGCTGGTCGAGCCGCTGTCGATCGATGAGGCCTTCCTCGATCTTGCCGGCACCGAGCGCCTGCACGGACTGCCACCGGCCGTGGTGCTGGCGCGCTTTTCGCTGGCGGTGGAGAAGGAGATCGGCATCACCGTTTCATCAGGCCTGTCCTATTGCAAATTCCTCGCCAAGATAGCGTCCGATTTCCGCAAACCGCGCGGCTTTTCCGTTATCGGCGAGGCGGAGGCGGTCGGCTTTCTGGCCACGCAGCCGGTGACCATGATCTGGGGCGTCGGCAAGGCGTTCAACGCCACGCTGGAACAGGATGGCATCCGCACCATCGGCCAGCTCCAGAAGATGGAGCGTGGCGACCTGATGCGCCGCTATGGGGTGATGGGCGAACGACTCTACCGGCTTTCGCGCGGTGAGGATGTCCGCCGCGTCGACCCCGACCAGGACGCCAAGAGCGTATCGGCCGAAACCACTTTCGACACCGATATCGCCTCACTGGACGAGCTTGTCTCGGTGCTGAGGGGCCTTTCGGAAAAAGTCTCGGCGAGGCTGAAGAAATCAGGTATCGCCGGGCGCACCGTGGTGCTGAAGCTGAAGACCCAGGATTTCAGGCTGCGCACGCGCAACCGTCAGCTCGGCGACCCGACCCGGCTCGCCGACCGCATCTTTTCGACCGGCGTGGAACTTCTTCGCAAGGAGACCGACGGAACGAAATTCCGATTGCTCGGCATCGGCGTCAGCGACCTCTCCGACGACGACAAGGCCGATCCGCCGGATTTGGTCGATCTGCAGTCGCGCAAGCGCGCCATGGCCGAAGGTGCCATCGATGCGCTACGCGACAAGTTCGGCCGCAAGGCGGTGCAAACCGGCTACACCTTCGGCAAGGGCCGCGACGCCCATCCGCCGGAGCCGCTGGAAGATTGAACCCGATCAGCTGCGTCGAAGATCGATGCGGCTGGTCACCACGCTCTTACCGGTCTTGGGATCGCGGTCGACCACGGTCAAGACAATGCCGTCCGCACCGTTTTTCTGCACGGTAAGCTGCGCGGCGCGGTCGCCATTGACCTCCTTGGCCCAGCGGATGGCAAGGTTTATCGCATTGCCGGAACGGTTTCCGTTCAACTGCGCCGGTCCGGTGCGCGATCCCACATAGACACCGCTGTATTTGGCGCCGCTGGTCTTCAGGCGAGCACTGATGGCGCGTGTCACCAGGATCAGGCCGCGGCAATTGCCGTCGAGGGACAGCGAAGACGATGTCGCATTCGATTTGAACGTACAGGAAACGCTGACTGTTGGCGCCTGCGTCGTCACCTGAACGGTTCCCTTGCCGGCGAAATTGCCCTTGAAGGATTGGAGAAATTTGCTCTCGTCCGCATGCGCGGCAGTGGCCGCGACGGCCAGGCACCCGGCAAGCACAAACCGCGTGAGTAATGTCATCGAAGGTCTCCTTGTGACGGGTGGAACGGCGATCGGTGATGCTCAGGCGGACATCGCGACTCAACGCGGCTTGCCATGTCAGGTTCCGCCCGCGACAGGGCCGTTTTGCAACGTCGCGTCGATATCCCTGGCCCAGTCAAATGCGGCGGCTAGTGGTTGCGGCAAAAACCCCGGCTTGCGAGATAACTGACATGGCACCTACCCCCTCGATCCCCAAGGCCGCTTTCTGGATGGCGCTGTCGATCGCCTCGTTCCTGGCGATGTCGGTCGCCGGGCGCGCCACGACCGCCGAGCTCAACGTCTTCCAGGTGCTGGAACTGCGTTCCGTCATCGGGCTCTTCATTCTGCTGCCGCTGGTGATGATGAGCGGCGGCTTCGCGGCGATGCGCACGCAGCGTCCCACCGCTCATATCGCCAGAAACGTCATCCACTATACCGGGCAGGCGGCATGGCTCTACGCATTGACCTTGATTCCGTTGGCCGTGCTGATTTCGATCGAATTCACCACACCGATCTGGACGGCGATCCTGGCGGCGACCTTTCTTGGTGAAAGGCTGTCCCGGCCAAAGCTTGCCGCGATCGTGCTGGGCCTGATCGGGGTGGTGATCATCGTTCGCCCCGGTGTGGGCTCGATCGATCCTGGCCATCTCATCGTACTCGGCGCCGCGGTTTGCTTCGGGATCTCGGTGGTCCTGGTCAAGTCGCTGACGCGGACGGACAGCGTCGTGCGCATCATCTTCTGGATGCTGATCATCCAGTCCGTGGTCGGCCTCGTTCCAGCCCTTTACGAGTGGCGCAACCCGCCGCTGGAACTGTGGCCATGGATCGTGCTGATTGCCTTCACCGGCATGTCGTCGCATTTCTGCATGGCCCGTGCGCTTGGCCATGCCGACGCCACCGTCATTTCGCCGATGGATTTCCTGCGTGTACCGTTGTCGGCGCTCATCGGCTGGCTGCTTTACAGCGAGCAGATCGACGCCTTCACCGCTGGCGGTGCATTGCTGATCCTGACGGGCAATCTGCTCAACTTGCAGCGCAAGGCAGTCAAGCCGGCAGAGGTCGCGGCGTCGTAGCGTTGCCGGTCAGTTCCCTTCGTCTGGAATGTTGAGCACGTGTCCGCACGCCTTGCAGTGTACTGCGTCCGGCTCATGACGCTGCAACCCGCATTGCGGGCAGGGAAAGAACACCTTGGCCGGCCGAAAGATCGCCTGCGCCAGCCTCACGAACAGCGATATGCCGATGATCATGGTGACGATCGCCGTCAGCTTGCCGACTATGCCCGGCAGCACGATGTCGCCGAAGCCTGTGGTCGTCACGGTCGCGACGGTGAAGTAAAGCGCGTCGATGTAGTTTTCCAGTCCGGCTCCGTCGCGAAAAAAGAACGTGTAGACGAAGCCCGTGATGACAAAGAGAAAGGTCAAAAGGCTGATGACCGCTTGGCTTGCCTCGCGCCAGGGCCGCAGACCGCGCATCTCGAAATGCCGCCAGATCGAACCGCTGCGCGACAGCGACCATAGCCGCAGGATGCGCAGAAAGCCGAGGCTCGCGAGAGCCGTCGGCATCAGCAGCGTCAGAAGGATGAAGGCATCCACCCATAGGGTCGGCTGCTTCATCAGGCGCTGCATGTCCTTGGAGGCGAGCAGCCTGGCAATCAGATCGAAGGCGACGAGAGCCGCCACGGCATAGTCCAGCCACAAAAACGAGGCCGACTGCTGGATGACCGGGGTGGCGATGAAAAAGCCGATGATGGCGAGGTCGATGATGACAGCCACCAGTTGAAACCGGAACGCGGCCGGCGAGCGTCCGTGATAGAGCCTGCGCAGCCTGTCGCGTAATCGCGCCGTCGCGGAAAGGTCCTGCGATGGGCGCCTCTCCTTGGCCTTCATGCTGGCATGAGCAGCCGGTGCTGGCCCGCGGATAGCCGCCTGTCAAGCGCGCGGATCACACCAGTTCCACTTCAATCACGCCCGGCACGGCGCGCATCGCCGAGGCGATCTGTGGCGAGACGCGATAGCCGCCTTGCAGAGCGATCTCGACCTCGCCCTGCGCCTCTTCCTTGATCACGATGATGCTCACCTGGCTTTCACCCCGCTGCGTGAGCTGGGATTGGATCATCGAGGCAGGTCCATCGTTCCTGACGAAAATGCGCAGCGCCTTCTGGATGCGGCTTGCCTCGTCTTCCAGCGATTGCACCGAGTTGATGCGCAGGTTGACGCCCTCGGGCCTGTCCTCCGCCGCGACCGTGATGACAACCGAGCGGCCGGCCTCGAGGAGGTCACGGTACTGCGCCAGCCCTTCCGAAAACAGCACCGCCTCGTACTGGCCGGAGGTGTCGGAAAAGGCCACCACGCCCATCTTGTTGCCGGTGCGCGTCTTGCGCTCCTGCTTGCTGGTAACAGTGCCGGCAAGCCGGCCGGCGGAAGCGCCGCGCTTGACGGCGGCGGAGAACTCCGCCCAGTTCTGCACCCGCATCTTCTGCAGCGCCGCCTTGTACTCGTCGAGCGGATGCGCCGAGAGATAGAAGCCGACGACCTGGAATTCACGGTGCAGCCGGTCGGCGGCGAGCCACGGATCGGTCGCCGGCAGATTGAGCGCCTGGGACTGTGCGCCGAGCGAGGCGCCGAAGATGTCGGCCTGACCCGAAACGGCGTTCTGCTGGGCGAGCGACGCCAGCCCCATCATCCGTTCGACGCCAGCCAACATCTGGGCGCGGTCGTGGCCGAAGCAGTCGAGCGCGCCGGCCATTATCAGGCTTTCGAAAACCCGTTTGCCGACGATCTTCGGGTCGACCCTTTCACAGAAATCGGCCAGGCTCTTGAACGGCTTTTCGCCGCGAACGGCGACGATGTGCTCCACCGCGGCATCGCCGACGCCCTTCAGCGCGGCCATCGAATAATAGATCCGGTTCTCGCCGACCTCGAAGGCACGGAAACTCGTCATGACCGACGGCGCCAGGACTTCGATGCCGAGGCGCAGCGCATCCTGGCGGAAGTCGGCGAGCTTGTCGGTGTTGCCCATGTCTAGCGTCATCGACGCCGCCAGGAACTCGACCGGATAATGCGCCTTCAGATAGGCGGTCTGGTAGGAGACGACAGCGTAGGCAGCGGCATGAGACTTGTTGAAACCGTAGTCGGCGAACTTTGCCAGCAGGTCGAAAATGAAGTCGGCTTGCGGCTTTGCGACGCCGCGCTCGACCGCGCCGGAGACAAAGCGTTCGCGCTGCTTGTCCATCTCGGCGCGGATTTTCTTGCCCATGGCGCGGCGCAGAAGGTCGGCTTCGCCAAGCGAATAGCCTGACAGCTCCTGCGCGATCTGCATCACCTGTTCCTGGTAGACGATGACGCCTTGCGTCTCCTTCACGAGATGATCGATCTTGGGATGGATCGAGGCCATCTCCTCCTCGCCATGCTTTCTGGCGTTGTAGGTCGGGATGTTCTCCATCGGTCCCGGCCGGTAGAGGGCAACCAGCGCGATGATGTCCTCGATGCAGTCGGGCCGCATGCCGATCAGCGCCTTGCGCATGCCGGCACTTTCCACCTGGAACACGCCAACCACCTCGCCGCGCGACAGCATTGCGTAGGTCTCGGGATCGTCGAGCGGGATGGTCGCCAGATCGATATCGATGCCGCGCCGGCGGATCAACTTGACGGCCGTCTCCAGCACCGTCAGCGTCTTCAGGCCGAGGAAGTCGAACTTCACCAACCCTGCCTGCTCGACATATTTCATGTTGAACTGGGTGACAGGCATGTCCGAACGCGGATCGCGGTACATCGGCACCAGTTCCGACAAAGGTCTGTCGCCGATGACGATGCCGGCGGCGTGCGTCGAGGCGTGGCGGTAGAGGCCCTCCAGCTTCTGCGCCATGTCGAGCAGCGTCTGGACGATCGGCTCCTTCTCGGCCTCCTCGGCAAAGCGCGGCTCGTTGGCGATGGCATCGGCGAGCTTGACCGGATTGGCCGGATTCTGCGGCACCATTTTCGAGAGTTTGTCGACCTGGCCATAGGGCATCTGCAGCACACGGCCGACGTCGCGCAGCACGGCGCGCGCCTGCAGCGTACCGAAAGTGATGATCTGGCCGACCTGGTCGCGGCCGTATTTCTGCTGGACGTAGCGGATCACCTCTTCCCGGCGGTCCTGGCAGAAATCGATGTCGAAATCGGGCATCGACACGCGGTCCGGATTGAGGAAGCGTTCGAACAGCAGCGAGAAACGCAGCGGATCGATGTCGGTGATGGTGGTCGAATAGGCAACCAGCGAACCAGCGCCCGAACCACGCCCCGGGCCGACCGGAATGCCTTGCGCCTTGGCCCATTTGATGAAATCGGCAACGATCAGGAAGTAGCCGGGGAATTTCATCTTTTCGATGATGCCAAGCTCGAATTCGAGCCTCTCACGATACTGCTCGACCGTGTAGCCCGGCGTCGGTCCGTGCAGGGCGAGCCGCGCATCGAGCCCCTCGCGCGCCTGACGGGCCAGTTCCTCGGCCTCGGCCTTTTCGGCGGCGTCCTTGTCGGAGGCATCTCCGCCCGTGAAACGCGGCAGGATCGGACTGCGGGTTTTTGGATAGTAGGAGCAGCGCAGCGCGATCTCGACAGTGTTGTCGATGGCTTCAGGCAGGTCGGCGAACAATCTCGCCATATCGGCCTGACTGCGCAGGAAATTGTCCGGCGACAGCCGGCGGCGGGTGTCGACGGCGACAACCGACCCCTCGGCGATGGCGATCAACGCATCATGCGCCTCATACTCGTCGCGCGATGAGAAGAAAGCTTCGTTGGTGGCAACCAGCGGCAATTCATGGGCATAGGCGAGATCGATCGAGGATCTCTCGATCATCCGGTCGTAGCCCGAAACCCGGTCCAGTTCGACATAGAGGCGGTCGCCAAACATCGCCTTGAGCGTCAGCAGGCGCACTTCGGCAAGATCGCGGCGATCTTCCTTCAGGGCCATGCCGATCGGGCCGCGCGGCCCGCCACTAAGACAAATCAGGCCGTCACATTGGCCGTCCATCATTTCGGTGGTCAGGTGCACCGCTTCGCCGGGCGGTGTTTCGAGATAAACGCGGCTGACCAGTCTGACGAGGTTGGAATAGCCGGTTTCCGTGGCCGCGATCAGCACGACCGGCCGCATATCGGGACCTTGCCGACGGCGGTCACGCTGGCCGTCGCTGTTTTCGCCGGAAAAGGCGAGTGCGATCT
Source organism: Mesorhizobium sp. LNHC229A00 (assembly GCF_000502415.1). Lineage (NCBI taxonomy): Bacteria > Pseudomonadati > Pseudomonadota > Alphaproteobacteria > Hyphomicrobiales > Phyllobacteriaceae > Mesorhizobium > Mesorhizobium sp. LNHC229A00. The sequence goes on along the minus strand of NZ_AYWQ01000001.1, from coordinate 640,274 downwards.
GGCAGCCGATGATCGGCTGGATGCCGTCCTTCACCGCCTTCTGGGCGAACTCCAAGGCGCCAAACAAATTGTTGGTGTCGGTCACCGCGATTGCTGGCGCTTCGTCCTTGATGGCATGGCCTACAATCTTGCCGAGTTGCAGAGCGCCTTCCAGCAGCGAATAGGCCGAGTGCACGCGAAGATGGACGAACGGCCGCGCCGGCGCCTCCGGCCGCGCGGCCGCGATCGCGGCCTCGCGCTTCAGGGGATCGCGTGGAAGTCTCTCATCCGCCATGGTTTCTCGCGCTGTCCGTAAGGCTTGAGTCGATGGAGATGTATTGTCCGGGACCGGACGATGCCAGTCCAGCACAAACGACTACCGACCCACAGGCTTCCAGCCGTTCAGGCGAATTCCATGATCACCGCGTCGACGGCCAGGCTGTCGCCCGGCTTGGCGTTGAGTTTCGAGACGACGAGGTCGCGCTCGGCGCGCAGAACGTTTTCCATCTTCATCGCCTCGACCACGGCCAGCGTCTCGCCCGCCTTGACCTCCTGGCCTTCGGCGACAGCGATCGACACGACGAGGCCCGGCATCGGGCAAAGCAGCAGCTTCGACGTGTCCGGCGCTATTTTCTCCGGCATCAGCCGTTCCAATTCGGCGGTGCGCGGCAGCATGGCGCGCGCGGTCACCGACATGCCTTTCCAGGCGATGCGGAGGCCATTGGCGACAGGACGAATCTGGGCGGCAACCCTGCGCTTGCCGACCGTGCCGCGCCAGATCAGATCGCCAGGCCGCCAATCGGACGAAATGGTCAGCGCCTTGCCGCCATCTATGGACAGGTCCATTTCCATCGGGATGGAAATCATGCCTTCGAGGATCGACACCGACAAATACTCTTCGCCAATCTTCAACACCCAGTCGCGCTTGAGCGCTCCCGAATGCGGCGCCAGCCGCCCGCCCAACCGGTCGAGACGATCGCGGCGCAGCAGTTCCACCGCGGTCGCGATCGATGCCAGCACGGCTTTTTCATCGCTGTTCGGCACGACGGGGGCAAAACCGCCGGGATATTCCTCCGCGATGAAGCCAGTCGATATCGCCCCTTCCCGCCAGCGTGGATGCTGCATCAACGCCGCCAGGAACGGGATGTTGTGCTCGATGCCGTCGACGACAAAGCTGTCCAGCGCTTCCGACATGGCGTCGATGGCCTCGAGCCGCGTCGGCGCCCAGGTGCACAGCTTGGCCAGCATCGGATCGTAGAACATGGAAATTTCGGAGCCTTCGGTGACGCCGGTGTCGTTGCGGATGACCACGTCGCCGAAGCGGCCTTCCTCCGGCGGCCGATAACGTGTCAGCCGGCCGATCGACGGCAGGAAATTGCGATAGGGATCCTCGGCGTAAAGCCGGCTTTCCACGGCCCAGCCGTTCAGTTTGATGTCGCCCTGCTTGAAGGCGAGCTTTTCGCCGGCGGCGACGCGGATCATCTGCTCGACCAGATCGACCCCGGTGACGAGTTCGGTCACCGGATGCTCGACCTGCAATCGTGTGTTCATTTCAAGGAAATAGAAGTTCTTGTCCTTGTCGACGATGAACTCGACGGTGCCGGCGCTCTGGTAGTCGACAGCCCTGGCCAACGCCACCGACTGCTCGCCCATCGCCTTGCGCGTCTTGGCATCGAGGAAGGGCGATGGCGCCTCTTCCGCCACCTTCTGGTTGCGGCGCTGGATCGAGCATTCGCGTTCGCCAAGATAGAGCGCGTTGCCATGCCCGTCGGCCAGCACCTGTATTTCGATGTGACGCGGATCGACCACGAACTTTTCGATGAAGACACGGTCGTCGCCGAACGAACTCTTGGCTTCCGAGCGCGCTCGGTCGAATCCGTCGCGTACTTCCGACTGGTCCCAGGCGATGCGCATGCCTTTGCCGCCGCCACCGGCCGAGGCCTTGATCATCACGGGATAGCCGATCTCGCCGGCGATCTTTTCGGCATGATCGGCATTCTCGATGACGCCGAGCCAACCCGGAACCGTCGAAACCTCGGCGGCGTTGGCGAATTTTTTCGACTCGATCTTGTCGCCCATCGCCTTGATCGCCTTGGGTTTCGGCCCGATGAAGACGATGCCTTCCGCTTCCAGGGCTTCACAGAACGCGGCTCGCTCGGACAGGAAGCCATAGCCGGGGTGCACGGCCTGAGCGCCCGTCGCCTTGCAGGCCGTGATGATCTTTTCAGGAACGAGGTAGCTCTGCGCGGCCGGCGACGGCCCGATATGCACCGCCTCGTCGGCCATTTCGACATGCACGGCATCGCGATCGGCGTCGGAATAGACAGCAACCGTGGCAATGCCCATCTTGCGCGCCGTCCTGATGACGCGGCAGGCGATCTCGCCACGATTGGCGATCAGGATCTTGGTGAACATGCGGGCAGAATTCCCCTCCGGCGGATGGTTCAGTTCTATGGACTAAGTCGCCAGGTCTCAAGTGCCGCGGTGGACGACATGACGAGCGTTCCTTGCCGGCGCTCTATCGCACTGCCCTGCCGAGCCGGGCTGGTTGTCGAGCGGTGTGCTATCTGCGTCAAGAAAGCCAAGATTTCGTCTCATCTGAGAGTTGATGAGCAGCCCAAAACCTGAAACCTTGGGCTCAAAAATCGCCTTTGGAGGAATTGCCCGATGAAAACCCGCGCCGCTGTCGCTGTCGCCGCCGGAAAGCCGTTGGAGATCATGGAGGTCGACCTCGAGGGACCGCGCGATGGCGAGGTGCTGGTCGAGATCAAGGCGACCGGCATCTGCCACACCGACGAATTCACACTGTCGGGCGCCGATCCGGAAGGCCTGTTTCCGGCCATTCTCGGCCATGAAGGCGCCGGCGTGGTGGTCGATGTCGGCAAGGGCGTCACCTCGGTCAAGAAGGGCGACCATGTCATCCCGCTCTATACGCCCGAATGCCGTCAGTGCCCGTCGTGTTTGTCGAGGAAGACAAATCTGTGCACGGCCATCCGCGCCACCCAGGGCCAAGGGTTGATGCCGGACGGCTCGTCGCGCTTCTCGATCGGCAAGGACAAGATCTTCCACTACATGGGCTGCTCGACCTTCTCCAACTTCACCGTGCTGCCGGAGATCGCGGTGGCCAAGGTTAACCCCGACGCCCCCTTCGACAAGATCTGCTACATCGGCTGCGGCGTCACCACCGGCATTGGTGCGGTCATCAACACCGCCAAGGTCGAGCAAGGCGCGACATCGGTGGTCTTCGGCCTCGGCGGCATCGGCCTCAACGTCATCCAGGGCCTGAAGCTTGCCGGCGCCGACATGATCATCGGTGTCGATCTGAACAACGACAAGAAGGAGTGGGGCGAGCGATTCGGAATGACGCATTTCGTCAATCCGAAGGAGATCGACGGCGACATCGTGCCCCACCTCGTCAACATGACCAAGCGCGGCGCCGACCAGATCGGCGGCGCCGACTATACATTCGATTGCACCGGCAACACCAAGGTCATGCGCCAGGCGCTGGAAGCCTCGCATCGCGGTTGGGGCAAGTCGGTCGTCATCGGCGTCGCCGGCGCCGGCCAGGAGATCTCGACCAGGCCGTTCCAGCTGGTCACCGGCCGCAGCTGGATGGGCACCGCCTTCGGCGGCGCGCGCGGCCGCACCGATGTGCCGAAGATCGTCGACTGGTATATGGACGGCAAGATCCAGATCGACCCGATGATCACCCACACGCTGAAGCTCGAGGACATCAACAAGGGATTCGACCTCATGCATGAGGGCAAGTCGATCCGCAGTGTCGTGGTTTACTAAAGACAGCCACACGCCGCCGGCCATCCGGCCGGCGACCCCTGTGGTGAAACATGGGAGGAGAGAAAAAATGGCGGAGAAACTGCATCCGAAGATCGACAATGGGCTGCCCAGGGAAAGCGCCAGCTTTGCCGGCGGCACGCTGGTCTGCGCCTGCACCAGCAAGCCGGTCAAGGTGAAGGTCAAGGGCCAGATCGCCCACAACCACGCCTGCGGCTGCACCAAATGCTGGAAGCCAGAAGGTGCTGTATTCTCGGTGGTTGCGGTCGCCGGCACCGGCGATGTCACCGTCACCGAGAACGGCGACAAGCTCAAGGTGATCGACCCCTCGGCGCTGATCCAGCGTCATGCCTGCACCCAATGCGGGGTCCACATGCACGGGCCGGTCGAGCGCGACCATCCGTTCAAGGGCCTGTCCTTCATTCATCCCGAGCGCTTCGAGGAAGACGGCTGGTCGCCGCCGGGCTTCACCGCCTTCGTGTCCTCGATCATCGAATCGGGTGTCGATCCGAGCCGCATGGACGGCATTCGCGGCAGGCTGAGGACAATCGGGCTGGAGCCCTACGACTGCCTCAATCCGGGCCTGATGGACTACATCGCCACCTGGACGGCGAAGAAGTCCGGCGCCCTGCCGGCCTGATGGCCATGAGATTTCAGGCGGGGGCCGGATATGTTTCCGGCCCCCGCTCGTTTCCGGAGAGACAATGCCCGCACCCGCCATCTACGTCGACGCCGACGCCTGCCCGGTCAAGGCGGAGGTAGAAAAGGTCGCCGAGCGCCATGGCGTCGTCGTCACTTATGTCTCCAATGGCGGTCTGCGCCCCTCCCGCGACCCGATGATCCGCAATGTCGTGGTCTCCAAGAGCGCCGATGCCGCCGACGACTGGATCGTCGAGAACACCAAGCCCAACGACATCGTGGTGACGGCGGACATTCCGCTCGCCGCCCGCGCTGTGGCGCTCGGCGCGCATGTGCTGGGACCGACCGGACGTCCTTTCACGCCCGAGACGATCGGCATGGCGGTGGCGATGCGGGACCTCAAGCAGCATCTGCGCGAAACCGGCGAGAGCAAGGGCTACAATGCCAGCTTCGCGCCGCAGGATCGTTCCCGGTTCCTGGGTGAACTCGACCGCATCTTGCGGCGCGCGCTGAAATCCGCCACACCGGGCTAGCAACAAAGCGCCATCCAGGTGGAGACCGCCATGGCCGCCGAAACCCCGATTAAGAAACCGATGCAGCGCCACATGCTGTTCGCGGTGTCGGCATGTATCGGTGCGTTTGCGCTGCTTTTGGCGTTGCTGCTGCACGCCCCACTCGCCTATTCGATCGGCGCCAACATATTTTTTGCCGCTTACGTCCTTCTTGTAGTCAGCCAGATGCCCAAATTCACCGGCAAGTACCTGAGCAAGAATGCACGCGCCACCGATCAGCCGGTGCTGGTGATCTTCGCGGTCACGCTCGTTGTCGTCGGCATTGCACTTGTCTCCCTGTTCCTGCTGATCAATCGCAAGGATGGGGATCACCCGATCGAACTCGGCTTCGCACTGCTGTCGATCCCGCTCGGCTGGTTCACCATCCACGCCATGGCAGCGCTCCACTATGCCCATGTCTACTGGATGGACGGCGACGCGGTCGACACCGGCACCAATAAGAAGATCCCGGTCGGCGGTCTGCTGTTCCCGGGCGACAAACGCCCCGAGGGTTGGGATTTCCTCTATTTCTCGACCGTCATCGGCATGACGGCGCAGACCGCCGACACCAACATCTCGACGACGCACATGCGATGTGTCGTGCTTGTGCACTCGGTCCTGTCGTTCTTCTTCAACACGGTTATCGTCGCCGCCGCCGTCAATCTCGCCGTCAGCCTGGGCGGTCCGTAATAAATCCGTGATCGCATGAAACATCGGTTTGGATCGCGACGTATCAAGAGGACAATGAACTCTTAGGACAAGCCGCAAGGCCGGGAGACCAGACAAGATGGAATCGGTTGCCAGAAGCCAATCCGAAATTGGACCGGGCGCCCCCGCGTCAAAAGAGAAAACATTGATCTACCGGCAGTCGCGCTGGACGCGGCTGACACACTGGCTCTGGGCCATCTCGTTGTTTTTCATGCTGCTGTCCGGCCTGCAGATCTTCAATGCCCGCCCGCAACTCTACATCGGCAAGCAATCCGGCTTCGACTACAACAACACCATTTTCGCCATAGGCGCCGAAAACACCAATGCCGGGCCGCGCGGCTACACCGAAATCTTCGGGCACCGCTTCGACACGACAGGCGTCCTCGGCTGGTCGGGCCCGGCCGGCAACGAGACGGCGCGCGGTTTCCCGTCCTGGGCGACGATCCCGTCCTACTATGACCTCGGTACCGCCCGCGTGATCCATTTCTTCTTCGCCTGGATATTGACGACGACCTTGATCGTCTGGCTCGTCGCCAGCCTGATCAACGGCCACATACGCCGCGACCTGGCGCCGCGCCTGGATGACCTCAGACGCTTGCCACGGGACATCGCCAACCACGCCAGGCTTAAATTCCACCACACGCGCGAATACAACACGCTGCAGAAGATGGCCTATGGCGGCGTGCTGTTCGTGCTCTTGCCGCTGATGATCATCACCGGCCTCGCCATGTCGCCGAGCATGAATTCGGTGCTGCCCTTCCTCAATGAATTGACCGGTGGCCGGCAGACGGCACGCACCATCCATTTCACCGTCATGCTGCTGCTGGTCGCCTTCTTCGTCATTCACATCCTGATGATCCTCGCCGCCGGCCCGATCAACGAACTGCGCTCGATAATCACCGGCTGGTACCGCACCGATCCTCCCGTTCATGACGACAAAACGTCACAGAGGAGTGCCTGAGATGGCGAAATTTGAGATAAGCCGCCGAAAATTCCTCACCGCCGCCAGCCTCGGCGCTTCCGGCATCATGCTGTCTGGCTGCGACGCCTTCGACAGCCAGCTCAGCATCGGCAGCGGCCTACGCAGCTTCCTCGAAAACGCCAATGGCCTGACCCACAAGGCACAACGGTTGCTCGGCGGCGGCAATTCGCTGGCGCCGGAATTCACCGAGGCTGATATCCGTCAGCCAATGCGGCCGAACGGCGTGACCGCGCCGGACGACGACGCTTACAAGGCCCTGCTCACCAACAACTTCGCCGAATGGCGCCTGGAAGTGTCAGGCCTCGTGGAAAAGCCGCTGTCGCTCACCCGCGAGCAGCTCATGAACATGCCGAGCCGCACCCAGATCACCCGCCACGACTGCGTCGAAGGCTGGAGCTGCATCGCCAAATGGACGGGCACGCCGCTGGCGCTGCTGCTCGACCAGGCGGTGGTCAAGCCACAGGCGCGCTATGTCATGTTCCATTGCCTCGACACGATCGACCGCAGCCTGTCAGGCGACATCAAATATTACGGCACGATCGACCTAATCGATGCTCGCCATCCGCAAACGATCCTTGCCTACGGCCTGAACGGCAAGCCGCTGCCGGTCGAGAACGGCGCGCCGCTGCGTGTCCGCGTGGAGCGCCAGCTCGGCTACAAAATGCCGAAATATCTCTACAAGATCGAACTGGTCGACGGCTTCGCCACTATCGGTGGCGGCCGGGGCGGCTATTGGGAAGACAACGGCTATGACTGGTATGGCGGGATTTGATGGTCCCTCGCATACGGGCCGAGCACGATTTGTCCCCCATGGAATTGAGTTCGCTCGAGGAGCGTCTCCACCGCGATAACCGACGTATGACGGACCGCGACGATGACCGAGGGCTGGCCTTTGTCATCCGCGATGGTGCGGGACACGCAGTCGGAGTAGCCGCCGGCTATTCCTGGGCGGGCACGTCCGAACTGACCTTGATGTGGATTGCCGAGGCTCACCGAGGTCGCGGCTACGCAAGGCAGTTGCTCGACGCCTTTGTCGCGGAGGCCGCCGATCGCGGCGTCAGGAAAATCTGGGTCTCCAGCCACGACTTCCAGACACCAGGCCTTTATGAAAAGGCTGGCTTCGAGCGCATGGCCGAATTCTCGGGATGGCCCGAAGGCCATTCCAATATCATTCTTTGCAGAACGATAGCAGCGGACGGCGGGGCTTAGGCAACCTTGTCGAGCAACGGCTTCAGCGCCGGATGAATTTCCGGCGAGGCATGCTTGATCAGGGTCAGCAGTGCGCGCTCATTTTCGTACAAGGGCCGGTTCACCCCCATATGTCCGACCAGCCACTTTGCCTCACCGGCATCGATCGTCTCGGCACGGCGGGCCAGCGCCTCGGTGGCTCTGTTCTTGGCTTCCCATTCGGTCTCTATGTCGTCAGGAGAGCGGTAGGCCTCGATGATACCGGCAAGACCACCGGAGATCATGCGGCTGAAGAAGCCGCCGATTTCCGGATCGGCGTGATCGAGGAACGTTTCCTGGCGCAGCGCCACCTCGCGGGTGGGCGCCTCATAACCGGCCGAGCACATGACAAAATTGGCGATCGCCTTGACGAACAGGTCGTTCCAGGACGGATCATTATTGGCCTGGGCGGTCCGCTCGTTGATCCTGAACAGCACCTCGGCCTCGGCCTGGGTGATGGCGATGTTGCCGTCGCCACCATGGGCATGGAGGATGCGGCGCAAAAGCTCGACTTCGGCCCTGGCGATCAGTCCGGGCACCAGAGCGCCGCCGAGCATCAGCGCTCCCTTACCGTCGACGACGGCGTGGGCGACCTGCTCCAGCGCGTAGACGCAAAGCCGGCTCGGCGAGGATTTCGCCTCTTCCAGCACATGGACCAGCAATTCGAGTTCGGTCCGGCTGTCGACCATGCCGTCGCGCGAAATCGTGCGGACCAGCCAGTCGGCATTCTCCCCCGAAATGTAGCCCAAGGGCTTTTCCTGATGGACGATGTAGTCGGTGACCGCCTCGACGAAGAACGGCGCCCATTCAGCGCATTTGTCCCGCGCCGTCTGGTCGAGCGCGAACAAGGCCTCGGCTTCGCCCCGGCTCACCACGCCGTCGGCGAACACGTCGCGGCGCAGCATCACGACATCCTCTGAAGCAATGCGGTTCTTCGAAGTCAGCCCCGCCACCGGAGCACTCATGATCAACTCGCCCATCTGTCGTCCCCGCCCCCCAACGCGTCACGTCGGTCAGCTTTATCAGGAGTGTCTTGAAAAACCGGCAAACGGCGTGGTTAGCGAAGACTTGTCAGAACAATGTCGCTGGGAGGTGACAAGGTGTCGTCGACGGGCTATGGATGGCGCGTCGAGGGCTCAGGGTTTTGAGTCCTACCTGTTTGCGGGAGAGAGCAGCGAGAGCTGCCGCCGAAGGGGAAATCGCCCGAAATCTCTCAGGCAAAAGAACCGTAGACGGGAAAGACACTCTGGAAAGTCGGGGCTTGCCCCCGCGCCGAAGGTGTAAGCGCCGCTGACAGAGTTCCGGCTGCGCGAGTCTCTCAGGCTTCAGACAGAGGGGCACGGACTGGTCGCCATCAGCGGCCGATTGCGTGCGACTCTGGAGGCGACATGACGGGCGACGACGACAAACACCTTCCCCTCGAAGATATTCATGCGGCTGCCGGAGCGCGCTTCGGCGCCTTTGCCGGCTGGTCGATGCCGCTGACCTATCCGGCCGGCGTCATGAAAGAGCATCTCCACACCCGCGAGCATGCGGGGTTGTTCGACATCTCGCATATGAAACTGTTCGAGGTCAGCGGGTCGGAAGCGGTTGCGCTGTTGAACCGCGCCTGCCCGCTGGACGCCGACGCGCTCGAAATCTCGCAGTCAAAGCTATCCTTCTTCCTGAATGAAGCAGGCGGCATTCTCGACGATCTGATCGTCACCCGGCTCGGCGACAGCAGGTTCATGGTGGTCGCCAATGCCGGCAATGCCGTCGCCGACGAAAAGCATTTGCGCGCCCTGGCGACCGATTTCGAAGCCAAGGTCGAGCCGCTCGACCGCGTCTTCCTGGCGATCCAGGGCCCCGAAGCCTGGGCTGCCCTCTCCCGCGCCGGCATCGAGACCGGCTCACTGCTGTTCATGCATGGTGTCGAGCCGCGAAAAAACTGGTTCATGAGCCGGTCCGGCTACACTGGCGAGGACGGTTTCGAGATCGGCCTGCCGGAGGCCGATGCGCGTGACCTTGTCACCAAGCTGTTGGAAGATGAACGCGTGCTCTGGATCGGCCTTGCCGCGCGCGACAGCCTGCGGCTGGAGGCCGGCCTCTGCCTGCATGGCCAGGACATCACGGCGGAGACCGACCCGGCCGCGGCGGCGCTGATGTGGGCGATCCCGAAAGAAATCCGTTCCTCCGGCACCTTCATTGGCGCCGAACCCTTGCGCGCCGCCGTGGAACGTGGCCCGGCGCAAAAGCGCGTCGGGCTGAAACCGGAGGGTCGCCAGCCGGTGCGCGCCGGTGCCGCGCTGTTCGAAGCCGACGGCAATCCTGCCGGCCATGTCACATCGGGCGGCTTCGGCCCTTCCGCCGGCCATCCGGTCGCCATGGGCTATGTCGCCACGCCGCTGGCAAAGCCCGGAACGCGGATTTTCGCCGACGTGCGCGGCACCAAGATCCCAGTCGATGTCAGTTCTCTGCCCTTCACCCCTCATCGCTACCGCAAAGGATGAATTCCATGGCAACAACCTATTTCACATCGGATCACGAGTGGCTCAGCGTCGAGGGCGGCATCGCCACTGTCGGCATCACCGACTACGCGCAGGAGCAGCTCGGCGACCTCGTCTTCGTGGAACTGCCGGAAACGGGAAAGAAGCTCGCCAAGGGCGACACCGCCGTCGTGGTCGAATCAGTCAAGGCAGCCTCGGACGTTTATGCGCCGGTCGATGGCGAGATCACCGAAGCCAATGGCACGCTGTCCTCCGACCCCTCGCTGGTCAACTCGGCGGCAACCGGGGCCGGTTGGCTGTGGAAGATGAAGCTCGCCGACGAAAGTCAGCTCGCCAGCCTCATGGATGAGGCAGCCTACAAAGCCCATATCGCCTGACATCAGGAATTTATTGACATGACCGCAGCTCCCTACCCGTTCTCGGCCCGCCACATTGGACCCGGCCTTGCCGACGTCAGAGCCATGCTCGCCGTCATCGGTGTTCCCTCGGTCGAGACGCTGATCAGCCAGGCCGTGCCGAGATCGATCCGGCTCGACCAGCCGCTGGACCTCCCGGCGCCCGCCAGCGAAGCCGAAGCTCTCGCCGAATTGTCGGTGATAATGGCAAGGAATATGGTGCTGAAAAGCTTTATCGGCGCTGGTTACCACGGCGTTCACGTGCCGCCGGTCATCCAGCGCAATCTGTTCGAGAATCCGGCCTGGTACACCGCCTACACGCCCTATCAGGCCGAGATCAGCCAGGGCCGGCTCGAAATGCTGTTCAACTTCCAGACGCTGGTCACCGAACTGACCGGCCTGCCGGTGGCATCAGCCTCACTGCTGGATGAAGCGACAGCGGTCGCCGAAGCGGTCGGCATTGCGCTGCGCCACCACCGCGACAAGCGCACCAAGGTGGCGCTTGCGGGCACGCCGCACCCGCAGACGCTGGACGTCGTGCGCACCCGCGCCGAGCCGCTCGGCATCGAGATCGACGGCGAGACGATCGACGACAACACCGCCGCCCTGCTCGTCTCCTGGCCGGACACCTTTGGCGTCTATGGCGACCACAAGGCGGCGATCGAAAAAGCGCGCGCCACCGGCGCGGTTGTCGTCTTTATCGCCGACCCGCTTGGTCTGACGCTGACCGACGCGCCGGCGAAACTCGGCGCCGACATCGCGGTCGGCCCGATGCAGCGCTTCGGCGTGCCGATGGGCTTTGGCGGCCCGCATGCGGCCTATTGCGCGGTCTCCGACAAGCTGACGCGGCTTATGCCCGGCCGCCTGGTCGGCCAGTCGACCGACAGCAAGGGCCGTCCCGGCTACCGCCTCGCCTTGCAGACGCGCGAGCAGCATATCCGCCGCGACAAGGCGACGTCCAACATCTGCACCGCACAGGCCCTGCTTGCCAATATGGCCGCCGCCTACGCCATCTGGCACGGCCCGGTCGGCCTGCAGGCGATCGCCGGGCGCATACACGCGCTGGCCAACTGCCTGGCAAGCGGCCTCGAGGCGGCGGGCGTATCGGTGCTCGGCTCCAGCCGCTTCGACACGGTGACGGTGGAGACCAACGGCAAGGCCGCCCAGATCGCGGTCGCCGCCGAAAAGACCGGCCGGCTGCTGCGTGTGCTCGATGCCGACCATGTCGGCATCAGTTTCGACGAGACCTCGACCGACGCCGATCTCGACGCGATCGCGGCCTTGTTCGATGCCAAGGCTGCCGCTTCCGCCGACAGCACGGTGCCCGGCAAGCCGCGTGGCACGGAGTTTTTGACCCAGCCGGTCTTTCACCAGAACAAGTCGGAAACCGAGATGATGCGCTTTCTGCGCCGGTTGGCCGACAAGGACCTGGCGCTCGACCGCGCCATGATCCCGCTGGGCTCCTGCACCATGAAGCTCAACGCCGCGGCGGAAATGATGCCGGTGAGCTGGCCGGAAATCGCCAATTTGCATCCCTTCGCGCCCGCAAGCCATTCGGCCGGTTACCGCGCCATGATCGGCGAACTGGAAGGCTGGCTGTCGGAGATCACCGGCTTCGACGCCGTGACCTTGCAGCCCAATGCTGGCAGCCAGGGCGAATATGCCGGGCTGCTCGCCATTCGCGCCTACCACCGCTCGCGCGGCGAGGGCCATCGTACCGTCTGCCTGATCCCGTCTTCCGCGCATGGCACCAATCCGGCGAGTGCCGCGATGGCCGGCATGAGCGTCGTCGTCGTGCGCTGTCTGGAAGACGGCAACATCGACATGGACGATATGCGCGCCAAGGCCAACGAGCATTCCAGGAATCTCGCGGCGCTGATGTTCACCTATCCCTCCACCCATGGCGTCTACGAGGAAGGCGCGCGCCACCTCTGCGCACTCATCCATGAGCATGGCGGCCAGGTCTATTTCGATGGCGCCAACCTCAACGCGCTGGTCGGCCTCGCCCGGCCAGGCGACATCGGCGCCGACGTCTGCCACATGAACCTGCACAAGACCTTCTGCATCCCGCATGGCGGCGGCGGCCCGGGTGTCGGTCCGATCGGTGTCAGGGCGCATCTGAAGCCCTATCTGCCGGGCCATGTCAGCGAAGGCTCGGCTCATGCCGTGGCCGCCGCTCCCTTCGGCAGCGCTTCCATCCTGCCGATCACCTGGATGTACATCCGCATGATGGGCGCTTCCGGCCTGAAGCAGGCGACCGAGACAGCGATCGTTTCGGCCAATTATGTGGCGACACGGCTCGCCCCGCACTTCCCGCTGCTTTACAAGGGCCGGAGCGACCGCGTCGCCCACGAATGCATCCTCGACACCCGCGTGCTCAAGGAGAGCGCCGGCATCAGTGTCGAGGACATTGCCAAGCGCCTGATCGACTATGGTTTCCACGCGCCGACCATGTCGTTCCCGGTCGCCGGCACGCTGATGGTGGAGCCGACCGAGTCCGAGCCCAAGCGCGAGTTGGATCGCTTCTGCGAGGCCATGATCGCCATTGCCGGCGAAGCGGCGAAAGTGGCCAAAGGCGAATGGCCCTTGGCCGACAATCCGCTGGTCAACGCGCCGCACACGTCTGCCGAGGCGCTGGCCGGTCAATGGACCCACCCGTATTCGCGTCTGGAGGCGGCTTATCCCGCCGGCGATGCCGACACGGCGACGAAGTACTGGCCGCCAGTGTCGCGCATCGACAATGTCGCGGGCGACCGTAATCTGGTCTGCTCCTGCCCGCCGCTGTCGGATTATCTTGGCGCGGCCGAATAGCTACTCGGAACGCAAGGCCGGCCTGACCGGGTCGGCCTTGCCCGTCCTCTTGCAGCCGATGACGCAATTTCGCCCCGCGCGCTTGGCGCCATAGAGCGTGAGTCGGGCCCTGGCCATCACCTCGTCGAGGGTGCTGCCGTCGGGCGCCAGCGCGATCTGGCAAAGCAGCGGATCGGGCTCCCTGGTATAGCGCCAGAAGAGGATCACATGCGCCACGAGCACGATAATGCCGCACGCCACCGTCAGCACGAAACCCGCCCGCGGCGCCGTGAGCCAGATCGCAACCATGGTAGCGGCTGACAGGTACCCGACAGCGCGGCTGCGAGCAGGAGCGAACTGAAATCCAGCATATCGGGCGGGGGCCTCTCGAGCGTCGGCGGTTGCGCCGCATTCTAGGTCAGCGGCAGCCCTCGCACATGGCTTGGGCGATATCTCGACCCAAGCCGCGGATAGGGTTTACAAAGCGTCGATGCCAACTGTGCCGAAATCGCCCTTGGACGGCGCGACCATCAAACGGCATCAGCCCTTGTTCAGCAAGGCGAGGTTGGCGTCGACAACGGTGGGATCGGTCATGCCGGTCTTCGCCTCGAGCAGCAGCGCCCGGGCCTTCTTCTTGTTGCCGCGCAACAGTTGCGAATAGCCCATATTGTTGACGATCTGCGGCTTGCGGCCGGCAACCTTCAGGAGCTGGCCATAGGCGCGGTCGGCGAAGTCGAAGCGGCCAAGTTCGTCATACGAAGCCGCAAGCCCCATCCAGGCCTCGGCACTGTCGGCCTTCAGCTCGACGGCCTTGCGGAAATGCGCTTCGGCAAGACCATAATTGGCATCGCGAAACTGTGCCTTGCCTTCCGCCAGGTCGGATGTGGCGACATCCTTCCCTGCCGGCTGGATTGCAGTGGTCTTGGTCGTGTCGACGTTATTGTTCGTCGTACACCCGCTGATCATTAAGGCGGCTGCCATCATGGCCATCGCCGCAATTTTTATCTGACGCATGCCCTGCCCCGTCGCCCGATTTGCCGGGTCGTTCTTCGGGAAAGAGACTACAGAAGAGCGATTAAGCTTCGGTGCCGAAATGCAGCTAACTTTCAGTTTCCGGAATAGCAATCATTAACCACCGGGCGTGCCATCTCAAATCTCCGCGGACGCGAGCGGCGGCGGGGCGAGGCCCAGCAAGAGGGTGCGCAAGACATTTGCATGGGACCTGTCACTCATTTAAGGCCGTTGCAGGTCCGATTTACCCCTGCCGTACCCAATAACTTTCTTGAAATCGCCTCGACGGACTTTTGCACGGTGAACACCATCACCTCGCCCGCACTCCAAATTACAGCTAATGGGCCGTCAGTTTGACGATGATGGGAATGACCGCGATCATCAACACCACCGGCAGGATGCAGACCACGACCGGCACGGACATCTTGGCCGGCAAGGCATGGGCCTTCTCCTCTGCCAACGACATGCGCTTGTGGCGCATCTCGTCCGAAAACACCCTGAGCGCGCCCGACAGGCTGGTGCCGAGTTCCTTCGACTGCTGCAGGAGCGTGGCGAAGGAGCGTACCTCATCCAGGCTGAGGCGATCGGCGAGCGCCTTCAGCGCGTCGTCCAAGCTGCGCCCCGCCCGAAGTTCCAAGCACACGAGCTGCAGGTTCTGGCTGAGCGACGGATAGCTCTTGGCGAGTTCTTTCGAAACGCGCTCGACGCCGGCTTCCATGCTCATGCCGGCATCCGAACAGACGATCATCAAGTCCATGAAATCGGGGAAGCCGTTGCGGTATTCGCGCATCTTCTCGCGCACCTTCTGGGTCAGCACCAGGCCCGGCAAAAAATAGCCGGCGGCCCCCGACAGGATGATGAAGGTCCACCGGCTGGTCATGGTCGCGTCGGGACTGGCCATCCACCGATTGAGCACGAAGACGGCGAACGTCGTGCCGATCATTGCCGTGAACCGGATGAGGAAGAACATGCCGACGGCGCGCGGCTCCATGTAGCCCGCCTGGATGAGCTTCAGGCGCAGGCGAGCGACATTTTCCGGGTCGCTCTTTGCATAGAATTCCTGTGCCCTCTTCATCGCTTGCTCGCGCACGACGCCGCTATTCTTCTTCTGCATCGGTTCGGGTCTGGCGGCCACCGGACCCTGGTCGACCTTGAGCCGGCGCTTGACGTCGTTGCGGTCGCCCTTCGCCACCACCATCGGCCATGCGACAGCGGCCGCTCCCGCGGCCAGCAGGAGGACGGCCACCGGCATCAGCGAGGTCGGCGCGAGGGAAGCGAGGAATTCAATGACGCTTTGCATGTCAGAACTTGAAATTCGACATTTTGAACATGATCAGATTGCCCAGCATCAGCCAGCTAACCGAGCCGCCGATCATGTACCATGTCTTCGCCACGCCCCAGACGTCGCTGTAGTATCCCGGCATCATGGCCATGATGGCGGTGAACAGCAGCGCCGGTACGGCCGTCAAAATATAGGCCGAGAGGCGGCCTTCCGTCGAAATGGCGCGCACCTTGCGTCGCAGCTTGCCGCGTTCGCGGATCGTCGTCGACAACCCATCGAGGATCTCGCGCAGGTTGCCGCCCGAACTGGTCTGGATCGACACGGCGGTGATGAACAGCGGCAGATCCTCGTGTCCGACCCGGTCGAACAGTGCATTCAGCGCCGTGACCAGGTCGGAACCATAAGTGACTTCGTCGGCAATGACGCCGAATTCCGTGCCGATCGGATCGGGCATCTCGCGCGACACCATGGCGATGGCCACCGGCACCGGATGACCGGCCTTGAGGCCGCGCGTGATCAGCTCCAGCGCTTCCGGCAGCTGCATGCCGAAACGCTTCAGCCGGCGCTTGCGCATGAAGCGCATCGCCATGACCGGCAGCAACGGCACCAGCACGACGAACAGGATGAGCCCCATCAGCAGCGGCAGCCCGCGCCAGATCGCGGCCAGGGCAACGGCCGTCGCCACACCGCAGGTGATCGTCAGGAATTTCGAAAGCGGCATTACCATTCCCGACTGCGTGCGCAGGGCACGGAACCGGTCAGGCGAAAACAGCGACGTTCCCGCGTCGAGACCGCGCTCCTTGCGCAGCTGGATCAGCACCTGTTCCTGGCTGATCTTGCTTTCCTGCAGTTTCATGCGCCGGTTGATGGCGGTGCGCTTGTCGCTGCGTCCGGCGTAGAGCAGGTAGACGGCCTCGGCCACCATGATGCCGGTCAGTGCGGCTCCGGCATAGACCACATAGATCGCGCTGAACCCGTCGAACACGCCGGCTACTCCTGCGGCCGGCCGGGTTCGAAATAACGTCCGGGAAAGTCGATGCCCATGGCGCGCAGGTCTTCCAGGAAACGCGGCCGAATGCCGGTCGCCTCGTAGTAGCCAAGGATCTTGCCATCGGCCTCCATGCCGGTGCGCACGAAGCGGAATATCTCCTGCATCTGGATGACATCGCCCTCCATGCCGGTCACCTCGGCGACGCTCGTCACCTTGCGCTTGCCGTCGGAAAGTCGGGTCAGCTGGACGATGATGTCGATGGCGCTGGCGATCTGGCTGCGGATCGACTGCACCGTCATCGGCATGCCGGTCATGCCCAGCATCTGCTCGAGGCGCGAAATGCAGTCGCGCGGCGTATTGGCGTGGATGGTCGCCATCGAGCCTTCGTGGCCGGTGTTCATGGCCTGCAGCATGTCGAAGGCTTCCTCGCCGCGGCACTCGCCGAGGATGACGCGGTCGGGACGCATGCGCAGCGCGTTCTTGACCAGGTCGCGCTGTTTGAGCTCGCCATGGCCTTCGATGTTGGCGGGACGCGTCTCCATGCGTGCGACATGCGGCTGCTGCAATTGAAGTTCCGCCGCGTCCTCGATGGTGATCAACCGCTCGTCTTCTGGAATGAACGCCGACAGCGCGTTAAGCATCGTCGTCTTGCCGGTGCCGGTGCCGCCCGAAATGATCGTCGTCTTACGGGCGTGGACGGCCGCGGCCAGCACTTCGGCCATGTTCTGCGTGATGGCGCCGAATTCGACCAGCCTGTGCAGGCCAAGCTTGTTCTTGGAGAACTTGCGGATCGACACCAGCGGGCCGTCGACGGCCACCGGGCGGATGGCTGCGTTGAACCGCGAGCCGTCCAGCATGCGAGCGTCGACCATCGGCTGCGATTCATCGACGCGGCGACCGACGGCGGCCACGATCTTGTTGACGATTCTGAGCAGATGCGCCTCGTCCTTGAACGGGATATGGACCTGCTGCAGCTTGCCTTTCTTTTCGACGAAGCAGTTCTGATGGCCGTTGATCAGGATATCATTGATATCGGGATCCTTGAGCAGCGGCTCGAGCGGGCCGAGGCCGACCATCTCGTCGACGATGTCGTCAACCAGCGCGTCGAGTTCGGCGGTGTTGATCGCCATCCGCTCTTGGCGGGTCTTTTCCGAAACGAAATCATGCACTTGCCGGCGCATCTCCTCCTTGGGCAAGCGCTCCAGCGCGACGAGATTGATCTCCTCGAGCAGCAGCCGGTGGATGCGAACGCGGGCATCGAGCACCTTGTTGGCATTCTTTGCCGGCGCCGCCTCCGCCTTCGCAGGCAAAGCCTTTCGGCTGGTCGGGATGACGACTGCGTGATGCGCGACCGGCGTCGATTCAGCCGGGCGCGGACGCGCGTCACGGTTCTGCAGGGTGGAAAAACGGCTGGTCATCCAGCTTTCCTTTTCAAGAGGCCCCTGCCGAAGCCGAACAGCGACTTCGACTTGCTCGCGGTTGCCACCGCCTCTTCCGGAAGGATGATCTTCTTCAGGTCGTTGACGACATTGGCATTGGGATCGATCTCGTGCAGCGGCACGCCGCGGTCGACAGCCTCGCGCACCAGCCGGTAATTGTTGGCGATGCCGCCGACAAAATGCTCGCCGAGGATTTCCTGGACGTCCGCGTGCTTGATGCCGTTGTCGAACATCTTCTGCTCGAAACGGTTGACGATCACGTTCGGCTTCACCTCCTTGCCGGCGGTCTCGTAGACGGCCTGGATCAGACGCTGCGTATGGCGCAGGCACGGCACCGTCATTTCGGCAACGATGTAAAGCTTGTTGGAACCGAGCAGCACCGTTTCCGTCCACGGAAACCAGGTGCGCGGCATGTCGATGACGACATTGTCGAAATAGGCCGAAACGAGGTCCAGCATGCGCACCACGACATCGGTCTTGAACGAGCGCATTTCCGACGGATGCGTCGGCGCCGCCAGCACACACAGCCCGCTGGCGTGCTTGGACAGCATCACATCGAGCAGTTGCCGGTCGAGGCGCTCAGGCTGGTTCTCGATTTCGGTGATGTCGAAACGCGGCTCCAGGTCGAGATATTCGGCACAGGCACCTTGCTGGAAGTTGAGGTCGACCACGCAGGTTGAGGCGCCGCGCGTCACCGAATGATGCAGCTGGAACGCGGTCTGCAGCGCCAGCGTCGTGGTGCCGACGCCGCCGGCGGCCGGCATGAAGGTATAGATCTGCGACTCGCTGTTTTCCTCGCGCCCAGGCCCCTGCAGAGCCCGCACCACCGAACGCACGAGGTCTGCAGTGGTGATCGGCTTGACCAGGAAGTCGGCGACCTTGAGCTGCACCAGGATGCGCACGGCCGCGGCGTTGAACTCTTGGGTGACCACGACCACCGGCGCCTTGCCCTCGAGCCGGCGCATGACGCGCTGCAGTGACTCGATCTCCTCGAGTTTCGCCGCATCCATGTCGACGATGACGACGCCGAACTCGGCTTCCTGGACCTCGCCGCGCAGCTCGGTGACGTTCTTCTCCACCGTTATGAGCTGGATGACCTCGGAAGCGGCAAAGGCCGTCTTCGTGTCCTGCGCGAAGGTCCGGTCTGTCGATACGAGCAGGATTTTCTTGGTGCTGTTGTTTGCCATTCTCGCCGCCTGTGAGGTCGATCGCCGTCTGGATCAGTTGTCGGTGGTCGTTTGCGCAGCCTTGGCACCGGCCGCCTGATCGGGCGCGACGGGGCCGGCACTGCCACGCTTGGCAGGCACGAGAAGTGTCGTGTTCTGGACGCCGTACTTCCACGGGTCGACCATCTGCATGACGGTGTTGGCGGCCTGTGCCTCGCCGGTGCCGGACGTCACCCCTTCGCTGCGCACGTAGTCGTCGCTGGTGCAGCCGCTTGCCAGACCGGCAAGAAGCAAGGCGATGCACCATCTCAGGATCAGACGCATGGCTCAGTCCTTCGGCAGGTCGAGGAAATGACCGACTTTGGTGGCAGGAGCGGCCGGTGCCGCACTGCCATCGGCCAGCGCCAGCGCGCGGCCCGTATCCGACGCCTTCACCTCCTCGGTGTTGTTGAGGAAATAGTCGACATTGCTGGCGGGCTGGGTGCCATCGGTCGGCTCGGCCAATTTCTTCGACGGATCGACCGGCTTGACCAGGTACGGCGTGACGATGATGACCAGGTCGGTCTCGCGCCGCTGATAGGATTTCGACGAAAACAGCGCTCCAAGCACCGGCATCTTGCCAAGGCCGGGAATGCGAGACGTGGTGATGTCGTTCTGGGACTGCAAAAGCCCGGCGATCATGAAGCTCTGGCCGTTCTTCAGNGGTGCCGGACGTCACCCCTTCGCTGCGCACGTAGTCGTCGCTGGTGCAGCCGCTTGCCAGACCGGCAAGAAGCAGGGCGATGCACCATTTCAGGATCAGACGCATGGCTCAGTCCTTCGGCAGGTCGAGGAAATGACCGACTTTGGTGGCAGGAGCGGCCCGTGCCGCACTGCCATCGGCCAGCGCCAGCGCGCGGCCCGTATCCGACGCCTTCACCTCCTCGGTGTTGTTGAGGAAATAGTCGACATTGCTGGCGGGCTGGGTGCCGTCGGTCGGCTCGGCCAATTTCTTCGACGGATCGACCGGCTTGACCAGGTACGGCGTGACGATGATGACCAGGTCGGTCTCGCGCCGTTGATAGGATTTCGACGAAAACAGCGCTCCAAGCACCGGCATCTTGCCAAGACCGGGAATGCGGGACGTGGTGATGTCGTTCTGGGACTGCAAAAGCCCGGCGATCATGAAGCTCTGGCCGTTCTTCAGGTCGACCGAGGTCTTGGCGCGGCGCACGATGAAGCCGGGCACGGAAATGTTGCCGATATTGTAGGATGCCGACGCATCGATCGAGGAGACTTCCGGCGCGATGTCGAGGCTGACCAGCCCGTCCTTGAGTACGGTCGGCTTGAAATCCAGGCTAACGCCATATTTCTTGTAGCTCACCGAAATCTTGCCGTTGTCCTCCGAAACCGGGATCGGAAACTCGCCGCCGGCCAGGAAGCTCGCTGTCTCACCTGAACGCGCGATCAGGTTCGGCTCAGCCAGCCGACGGGCAAGGCCGCGCTCTTCCAGCGCCTTGATGGCAATGTCGATCGAGACGCCGTTCGACAGCAGTCGGCCGATGATCTCGCCGTTCCCCGCCGCTGGCACCGTGCCCGGATCCAGTGAAACGTCGCGACCGCCGAAGCCGTAGGCGAAATTGGCGCTGTATTTCGCGCCCAAGTCCTGCCCTGCCTGGCGGTTGATCTCGACGAACCGGACATTGAGCTGAACCTGCTGCGACGACGAGATATTGACCGAGTTGATCACTTCCTCATTGCCGGAAAAGCGGCTGGCGATCTTGCTTGCCTTATCCGCCGCAACGGCGTCATCCGCCTCACCCGACAGCACGACACGGCCGTTGGCCGAGCCGACCTTGATCTTGGCGTCCGGCACACTGGCACGGATTGTGTTCGCCAATTGGTCGGTGTCGAGCGTCACCTCGATGTCCACGGTGCCGACGAGCTGCTTGTTCTGGTCGAACAGCGCAATGCCGGTGGTGCCGAGATTGTTGCCCAGGACATAGAAGGATTTGTCGGTCAGCGGGTTGACGTTCGCGATTTCGGGATCGCCGATGACGATCTGGTAGAAGGCGGCGCTCGTCATGATCGTCTTGGGCTTGCCCTTGGCAACCTTGATCGACGCATTCTTCGTCGACGAGACATAGACGATGTCGTTGTCCGCCTTTGCCGCTCCGGGCAAGGCGAGCACGCCGCTCGCAGCCAGGGCAAACGCCGTTGCCAGGGCGCGCACGAAGCGCGACCGAGCCGTCATTCGATATAGGGTACGCATCAACATTGTCCCGTCCCGCCCGGTCCCCACCGGTCTTTACTTCTGGTCCCGCGTTGGAACCTGATATTCCTCGGCCTGCGTGCCGCGCGTCACGATGATCGTCTTGAATTTCGGCTTCTCCGGCTCCTTCGCTATGGCATCGAACAAAGAGCCGGCCACGGCCTGTGTCTTGGAAGCGACGGATCCGCCGAAGGAAGAGATGGTGGTGACGCCGTTCTTGCCATCGCCGCCTTCGCTGGCGGAGCGAAGCGACAGCGACAGCGTTCCGACGGTACGGGCAAGCGCCACTTTCTGCGCGCCGTCGCTCGTCACCTCGAGGGTCACGGAATTGGCCACCTGCGGCGTTGTCTGGCGCTCGTCGGCGCCCTGCCCGACGCTGAGCACCTTGGCGTCGGCAACGACGATCTCCGAGGTGATGGTCGAACCGGCAGCCCCTTGCGCGTTCTTGGCGACTTCCTGGATTTCGCCGGCGTCGCGGGTCAGCACGACATCGACCCGGTCGCCCGGCGTGACGAAGCCACCGACGCCGGCGATCTCGTCGGTGCGGATGGTGACCGCGCGCATTCCGGGCGTCAGCATGTTGGACAGCGTCGCGCGGCCGTTCGGTCCCGACAGCTTGGTGAGCAGCACCGGCTCGTTGATCTCGATCGGCGACAGCGCGACCCGGCCGCCTTCGCCAAGCAATCCATCGATGGTGGCAAAGGCGCCCTGCGGAAGGGAATCCTGCGGCCACGGGATTTCGCTGAGCTTGGCGCGGTCGAGTTCCATGCCGTAGCGCAATGGCGCGTTCGCCACCACGATGGTCTTGAACTCGATCCTGGGCGCGGCCGGAGCAGCGATCGAGGCCGTTTTCTCCTGGGCATCGGCCTTGGCCTGGCTCTTGACCCAGAAATCCGCGACAAAGATCGAGATCGCCCCGAAAACGGCGGCGATGCCGATCATCGTTATGGCCTTGCCCCTCACGCCGAAAACCCCTGATGCCGGTCGTTTCTTGTTATGTTGGGCTCACGCTAGGCGGCATTGTTAAAGAATCAGGAATATTGCGCGGCGGCATTTGAGCTATTTCCGCCCGCTTGGTTATCGAATGGTTTTAGGGTAAGAGCAGTTAAATCCCCGAACGTAACAGGAACCTCCGTCGCTTGGCGCTGAAAAGCGTGGCAGTATCGACGGGGTGATTCGCAGCTTGGACTCTATGGCAGGCATGGACGACAACAACGATCTTTTCGGCAATCTGGAGAAACAGCCGCAGCCGGTTCGCACGCCGGCGCGCCCGGCGGATCCGCTGGTGCAGGCGGCCGCCAGGCGCCCAGCCGCAACCAAGGATGGCAGCGAGGGCTACAGCGCCGCCGACATCGAGGTGCTTGAGGGCCTTGAGCCGGTGCGCCGCCGGCCAGGCATGTATATTGGCGGCACCGACGACAAGGCGATGCACCATCTCTTCGCCGAGGTCATCGACAATTCGATGGACGAAGCGGTTGCCGGCCATGCCACCTTCATCGATGTCGAACTCTCCGCCGACGGCCATCTCACAGTCACGGACAATGGCCGCGGCATTCCGGTCGACATGCACCCAAAATTCAAGAAGCCGGCGCTCGAAGTCATCATGACGACGCTGCATTCGGGCGGCAAGTTCGACTCCAAGGTCTACGAGACATCAGGCGGCCTCCACGGCGTTGGCGTCTCCGTCGTCAACGCCCTGTCGGATCATCTCGAGGTCGAGGTCGCGCGGGGCCGCCAGCTCTATCGCCAACGCTTT
This sequence comes from Mesorhizobium sp. LNHC229A00, assembly GCF_000502415.1. Classification (NCBI taxonomy): domain Bacteria; kingdom Pseudomonadati; phylum Pseudomonadota; class Alphaproteobacteria; order Hyphomicrobiales; family Phyllobacteriaceae; genus Mesorhizobium; species Mesorhizobium sp. LNHC229A00. Next base: position 616,829 of record NZ_AYWQ01000001.1, on the reverse strand, counting down.
TCGCGCGGCGTCCCGGTGACCGGACTGGAGCAACTCGGCGAAGTTCACAACCGGCGCGGCACAAAAATCCGCTTCCACCCCGATGAGCAGATATTCGGCAAGGGGGCGGCCTTCGAGCCGGCGCGTCTCTACCGCATGACGCGTTCGAAGGCTTACCTGTTTGGCGGCGTCGAGATCCGCTGGACCTGCGATCCCTCCCTGATCAAGGAAAAGGATCAGACACCGGCCAAGGCGGAATTCCATTTCCCAGGCGGCCTCAAGGATTATCTGAAGGCGTCGCTCGGCGACGACTTCCAGGTGACGCGCGAAATCTTCGCCGGCAAGAGCGACAAGCAAGGCGGCCATGGCTCGCTGGAATGGGCGGTGACCTGGTTCGGTGGCGACGGCTTCATCAATTCCTACTGCAACACCATCCCGACCGGTGAAGGCGGCACCCACGAAGCCGGCTTCCGAAACGTGCTGACGCGCGGCCTGCGCGCCTATGCCGACCTCGTCGGCAACAAGCGCGCCTCGATCGTCACGTCGGAAGACGTCATGATCTCGGCCGCCGGCATGCTGTCGGTGTTCATCCGCGAGCCGGAATTCGTCGGCCAGACCAAGGACAGGCTGGCGACGATCGAAGCGATACGCATCGTCGAGACCGCGATCCGCGACCCGTTCGACCATTGGCTGGCCGATAATCCGCAGGAAGCCTCGAAGCTGCTCGACTGGGTGATCGCGCGCGCCGACGAACGCGTGCGCCGCCGCCAGGAAAAGGAAGTGTCGCGCAAGAGCGCGGTGCGCAAGCTGCGCTTGCCGGGCAAGCTCGCCGACTGCACGCAGAACGCGGCGGCTGGTGCCGAACTCTTCATCGTCGAAGGTGATTCCGCCGGCGGCTCGGCCAAGCAGGCACGCGACCGTGCCAGCCAGGCCGTGTTGCCGCTGCGTGGAAAAATCCTCAATGTCGCCAGCGCCGGCAATGACAAGCTTGCCGCCAACCAACAGATATCGGACCTGATCCAGGCGCTCGGCTGCGGCACGCGGTCAAAATACCGTGACGAGGATTTGCGCTACGACCGCGTCATCATCATGACCGATGCCGATGTCGACGGCGCCCACATCGCTTCGCTGCTGATCACCTTCTTTTACCAGGAGATGCCGGCGCTGGTGCGCGGCGGCCATCTCTACCTGGCGGTGCCGCCGCTTTACTCGATCAGGCAAGGCGGCAAGGTCGCCTATGCCCGCGACGACGCCCACAAGGATGAGCTTCTGCGCACCGAGTTCACCGGCCGCGGCAAGGTCGAGCTTGGCCGCTTCAAGGGCCTGGGCGAAATGATGGCCGCGCAGCTCAAGGAAACCACCATGGACCCAAGGAAGCGTACCTTGCTCAGGGTTGATGTGAACGAAATCGATTCCGCCACCAAGGACAGGGTCGATGAGCTGATGGGCACCAAGCCCGAAGCCCGTTTCCGCTTCATCCAGGAACGCGCCGAATTCGCCGAGACGGAAGTGCTGGATATCTAGCCGCTGGCGCGTTTAGCTTGCATTCCTGACATGGAGACCAGCATGTGACCTGGCCGCGGCTGAAGACCTATTTCGAGACGAGCCTGGCCGGGCTGACGCAACCGACACGCTCTGACTGGATTTTTGCGCTCCGCACCGTTTCGGCCGGCATGATCGCATTGCTGGCCGCTTACGCGCTGAAGCTCGACCATCCGCAATGGGCGATGATGACGGTGTTCATCGTCGCCCAGCCGGTTGCCGGCATGGTGCTGGCGAAAGGCTTCTACCGCCTGCTCGGCACGCTGGCCGGCGGTGTCGCGGCAATCGGCATCACCACGGCGTTCGGTACCGGCCCCTGGATTCTGGTGACGGCGCTTGCCGTCTGGATTGGCATTTGCACCTTCGTCTCGTCGCTGCTGCGCAATCCCGAGGCCTATGGCGCGGCCCTTGCAGGCTACACCGCAATGATTATCGGCCTGCCCGCTTTCGGACAACCGCATCTGGTCGTCGACCTCGCGGTCGCGCGTTGTGCCGAGATCGTGCTCGGCATCGTCTGCGCCGGCCTGACTAGCCGGCTGATCTTGCCAAAACTGGCCGGCGACGCCATCGTCTCGCGGCTGAAACGCTGCATTCTCGACCTCGCCACCTATGCCGGCGGTGCGTTTTCAGGCGGCGACCGGGCAACGCTGATCGGCCTGCACCGGAAGCTTGTCGCCGATACCCAGACGCTTGGCGAGATGCGCGCCTATGCCAGGCTCGAAGCGCCGAGCTTCGCGCCGCGCGCGCATCCGGTGCGGCGCACCATCGGACAACTGCTTTCGGCTCTTTCGGCGGCGCGCGCGCTCTATTCGCATGCCGCTCCGAAAAACGCGGCCCTCATCCCGGTGCGCTCGGAACTGCAGGCCCTTGTCAGCGAACTGGCAGCCAAGCCGGGAGCGCTGGACGATACCTCATCCTGGGTGGCGCGGCTCGACGCGATCTCGATCAGGGCCCGGCAAATGCCCGACGCCTCGACCGACCAGGGTGAGGACAGGGTCGGCACCATTACCCGCCTCACCATCGCGGCCGATTTCGCCGAGGCGCTGAAACAGGTGCTGCGTGGCCTCGACGCCTTGCGCGCGCCGGTTACGCGCCGTCCAGGTCCCGGCAGCCAGCAGCCGGCCCTGGTGGTGCATCGCGACTATCCCGGTGCTGCGCGCAACGCCGTCCGCGCGGCCGTTGCCACGCTGCTGGTCGCTGCTTTTTGGCTGACGACGAAGTGGTCGGAAGCGGCCGGCACCGTCATCCTCGTTGCCGTGGTGTCGAGCCTGTTTTCCGCTCGCCCCGACCCGGTGCAAGTATCCTGGGGGTTCTTCAAGGGCACGCTGCTCGCTTTGCCTTTTGCCTTTCTCGTCGGCCAGGTTGCGCTCCCCGCTATGCCCGGCTTCGGCTGGTTCATGCTGTTCGTCGTGCCCATCATGGTGCCAGCGGCACTCGCCATGGCCAATCCGCGCTATGTCGGCGTGGCGACAGCCTTCGCCATCAACTTCCTGGCCTTTCTCAGCCCACATCAGGCGATGACCTACGATCCCGGCCCCTTCTTCGCCGGCTCGGCATCGATCCTGGTCGGCATCCTCTTGGCCATCGGCGTCTTCATCGTCGTGTTGCCGGCCGATCCATGGCTCGCGGCCGACCGCATCGTGCGCGCCATGCGCGAGGATCTGGCGCGGCTTTGCCTGCATGAGCGCGTGCCGAGGCGTTCGGCCTTCGAGAGCCTCGCTTATGACCGGGTCAATCAGTTGATGCCGCTGGTCCAGAATTCCGGCAGGAAGGGTGAGGCGGTGCTGGGAGGCGGCGTCGCTTCCGTCACGGTCGGCTTGGAGATCCTGCGACTGCGCATTGCCAGCCAAAACCATGCCATCCCATCGGAAACGACGCTTTCAATCGCCAATTTCCTGAGGGGACTGGCGCGCGAGCTGCTTTTCCGTACCCCTGGCGATCCGCAAACAGCGACCATTGCCGTCGCCCGGCAGTATGCGGCAGGCATCGCCCAGCGAAACGCCACTGGGGACATGCTGCGGATCGCGGCGTCCCTGCGCATCATCGCCGCGGCGATGGAGGACTTCCCGGACTTCTTCGCGAGGGAAAAGATTTAAGCTGCGGCGATCGCCAGCGCATGGCCGCGTGCATTCTCACGCAGGGCGCCGAGATGGATCGACTTGACCAAGGCGGCAAGATCGCCTTCGGCGGATTGCCCGCCTAATTCCTTGAGCATCAGCCAACTGACTTCCTGCACGCCGGCGACGCGCTTNCCGTTGGCAACCTCGCGCCAGATTTTCAGGGCGCGCAGGATGACGGCATGCGTGGCGGCAGCCATGCCGGCACCGCGGAACAGCGCCTGCAGGGCCACGTCGTGCCCGCCGGCCAGCAGCGCCCTCACCCGTGCTTCGGACTGCTGGCTGAGCGCGACCAGCGCCGAGCCGAAGAAATCGACCTTGCCATGCGCGATTGTGCGGATCAGGAAGCTCGCGGTCAGGTCGCCGCGCAGCCTGAGATGCTCGATCAGGGCCGCGTGCTCTTCTTGGCGCGTGCCCTCGATCAGCGTCACCGAGGCCTTGACGCAAGCATCGCGCATGACCCGGTCGGCACGCGCGGCTCCCATCAACGCCATGACCAGCGGCGATGTCTTCAATGTCTCGCCGAGCTTGACGAGCAGCATATGCCGGCAGTCGGCAGGCAGCCTGATGTCCGAGATCAGCGCCTCGCGCACCAGAGGCAGATGCCCATGGCGTTCCGCCATGCGCCGGAAGCTGAGTGACGCGATGTCGGCGCCGCTATTGGCCAAAAGCACGGCGCAGGCCTCCGCCTCGCCGATCTCGGCGATGGCCGCCGAAAGCGCCATCGAGACTACAGGCCGGTCGGCGATCAGCTTCTGCGTTGCTTTCTGGCTCGCCGCCACGCGGTTGATCAGGTCGGCGTCGGTGAGCAGCGGCGAGCGCGCCAGCACGACCCCGGCGACCTCCGGCTGGTCTGCGGCAAGCGNGGCGTCGGTGAGCAGCGGCGAGCGCGCCAGCACGACCCCGGCGACCTCCGGCTGGTCTGCGGCAAGCGCACTGATGATCTGCAACGGCGCGTGATGGCTCATCGAGAGCGCTTCCGCCATCGCCAGCCGCACTTTCGACGAGGCGTCGTCGAGCAGCAGCGTCAGCGCCGCCTCGGCGGCGCAGCGATCCTCGAACGGCAATTCGCAATTGACATAGGCTCGGGCCAGCGCATGGGCCGCGGCGGCGCGCTCCGACACCCTGGCCGTGTAGATCCATTTCAGAAAATGCGAAACAACAACCATGCCGTCTGCTCACGCCCCTCGCCGGAGGGTTTCCGGCCCCGGGAGTAGGGTAGGCAGAAATGGTTTACGAACGGTTCACCATGTTCATTAACTGGCTTGCGAGGGCCTGAAGCAGCGCCTATCAACCGTCAGACAGCGCAGGAGGCGGTAGATGGCAGGGCTATATCTCGAGGAGTTTGTTGTCGGCCATGTCTTCCATCACACGCTGCGCAAGACCGTCACCGAGAGCGACAACATGCTGTTTTCGGTGATGACGCTCAACCCGCAGCCGCTGCATATCGACTTCGATTTCGCCGCCAAGAGCGAATGGGGCAAGCCGCTGGTCAACTCGCTGTTCACGCTCGGCCTGATGATCGGCATTTCGGTAAACGACATCACTGTCGGCACGACGGTCGCCAATCTCGGCATGAAGGAAACCGTGTTTCCTCACCCGGTCTTTCATGGCGACACCATCCGCGTCGAAACATCTGTCGTCTCGGTGCGCGAATCCAGGTCGAAGCCCGACCGCGGCATCGTCGAATTCGAGCACCGCGCCTACAACCAGCATGGCGATCTGGTCGCTCAATGCATCAGGCAAGCGATGATGCTGAAGAAGGCAGACTGATGCGCTCGCTGCTGTTCGTTCCAGGCGATTCCGAACGGAAGCTGGAGAAGGGATTTGGCGCCGGCGCCGACGTGGTCATCGTCGATCTCGAGGACTCCGTGGCGCCGCGGAACAAGGAGCGGGCGCGCGAGATCGCGGCGCGCTTCATCCTCGAACGCAGGGGGCAAACCAACTCGGCGCTCTATGTCAGGGTCAATGACCTCTCGACCGGGATGACGGACGATGATCTTGCCAAGCTCGTTCCGGCAAGACCGGACGGCATCATGCTGCCTAAATCGAACAGCGGCCAGCATGTGCAGCAGCTCGCGGCCAAGCTCAGGGTCCGGGAGGCTGAAAACGGCCTGCGCGACGGGTCGATAAAAATCCTGCCGATCATCACCGAAACTCCGGCGGGTGTGCTCGCCGCCGCCACCTATGCGGGGACAAGCGCACGGCTCGCCGGTCTCACCTGGGGCGCGGAAGACCTGTCGGCGGCGATAGGCGCACGCTCTGCCCGCGACGAGCACGGCCGCTACACCGATCTCTTCCGTCACGCCCGTCTGACGACCATTCTCGCGGCCGGAGCCGCGGAAGTCGCCGCGATCGACACCGTATTCCCCGGCTTTCGCGACATGGCGGCCCTCGCCGCGGAATGTGCCGAGGCCGAGCGTGACGGTTTCACCGGCAAGATGGCGATCCACCCCGATCAGGTGTCTGTCATCAACGCTGCGTTCACGCCCTCTGCCGAGGCGGTGAGACAGTCGGCGGCTATCGTAGCGGCCTTCGAGGCGGCCGGAAATCCGGGCGTCGTCGGCATCGACGGCAAGATGTTCGACCGCCCGCATCTACGGCTGGCCGAACGGCTTCTGGCCCGCGCGAAAGCCGCCGGCATATCCGCCTGACGGCTACTCCTTGCCCCAGCGCGGCCGGCGCATCGCAAAGACCTCGTCGACGCTGGCATAATCCATGTAGCCGAGACGCGCCACATTGCCGGCCTTGGTGATGTCGAACAGGCCGTCTTTCAGGAAAGCATCCTCGATGTGCACGCCGATCACCTCACCGGCGACGACAAAGGCACTCGTTGGCGATCCGTCCAGCGCCTTTGGGTGAAACACTTCCGTAACCCGGCATTCGAGCGCCGCGGGTGCAGCCGCCACGCGCGGCGGCTTGACGAGACGCGAAGGCGCCATGGCGAGATCGGCATAGACGAACTCGTTGACGCCGCGCGGCGCGTCGACGGATGTGTAATTCATCTTCTCCGCAAGATCGCGGCTGACCAGGTTGGCGACGAACTCGCCGGTTTCCTGCGCGAACGAGGCGCTGTCCTTCTCGCCTTCGGAGGAAAACCAAACGATGAAAGGCCGGGTCGAGAAGGCGTTGAAGAACGAATATGGTGCCAGATTGACCTCGCCTGCCTTGTTCAGCGTCGATATCCAGCCGATCGGGCGCGGCGCCACGATCGCCTTCGACGGATCGTGCGGCAGTCCATGCCCCTTGGACGGCTCGTAGAACATTCAGCCCGCCCAGGGTCCGGCGTAATCGGTGTAGAGCTTGGCCGGATCGGGCCGTGGCCGCTCCGGCGCCGGACCGGCGTAGGAGCCGATATGGATGAAACCGACGACGCGCTCCTGCGGCGCCAGTCCGAGGATCGCCCTGCCCTCCGGCACGTCGGAATACCAGTTGCTGATCATGTTCGTGCCATAGCCCAGTGCATTGGCCGCGATCACCAGGTTCATCGCCGCCATGCCTCCGGACAGGAACATCTCCCATTGCGGGATTTTTGGGTTTTCCCTGGGAATGGATACGACACCGATCACCAGTGGGGCGCGCGAGAACCGCGCCAGTTCCTGGTTGACACGGCCTTCCGGCAACGGCCCCTCGCGCTGTTCGGCCAAGGCCGCTAGTTTCTTGCCGATCTCGATGCGGGCTTCGCCGCGATAAAGGATGAAGCGCCAGGGTTCGAGCCGTCCATGGTCGGGCACGCGCGTGGCGGCAGTGATCATCGTGGCGATATCGGCGTCGCTTGGCGCCGGTTCCCTGAGGTCGGGGATCGGCGCCGAATTTCGGGTCAGCAGGAAGTCGATGATCGGCGACGCCATGGACGCAAGTCTCCTGAAACACTCTGTCTTGAGCTGAAGCGCACCATCGGGAATCGGGTGGCTTGGGCAAAGGCGCGCTAACGCCGGGCTGAAGAGTCCCGGATCGGACTCTTAAGCCTTGAAATTGCCACCGCCATGGGCTTCAACGCAAGGCATGTTTGAGGGGCGACTACGTCTTTTCCTGGTTCGGCTCTGCGCCACGCTGTTCCTGCTGCCGGTCTCCATGGCTGTCGCGCAGGAAAAGGACGGCGTCGGCGACCTGAAACTTCCCGGAATTTCGAGCTATGCAACGCCGAAGAGCGAGACCCCGCTGGCGCTTGGCGGCGGTGGCGCCATCACGCTCTCGGCCCAGTTGACCGACAAGGGCACCGACATCACACGTGGACTAGTCTGGCGTGTCTTCAAGCCCGAAGCGGTCAACGGCAAATTGCCGATGGTCGCCTCCTCCCATGGCGGCAGCGCCGTCTTCCAGCTCGAGCCCGGCAGTTACCTGGTCCACGCTTCCTATGGCCGCGCCGGCGCCACCAAGCGCATCACGGTCGGCAAGGAAGCCAAGCGAGAAAGCCTCGTGCTCGATGCCGGCGGCCTGAAGCTCGACGCGGTTCTGTCCGGCGGCGTGCGCATTCCGCCGAAGAAACTGCGCTTTTCAATCTATGAGGGCACCGCCGAGGCCAATGGCGACCGCGCGCTGATCATTCCCGATGTCGAACCCAACAGCGTCGTGCGGCTCAATGCCGGCATCTACCATGTCGTCTCGACCTACGGCGCGGTCAATGCGGTCATCCGATCCGACATCCGCGTCGAGGCCGGCAAGCTGACCGAAGCCACCGTTGAGCATCACGCCGCCGAAATCACCATGAAGCTGGTGCGCGAGGCGGGCGGCGAAGCGATTGCCGACACCTCGTGGTCGCTGCTCAACGAGTCCGGCGATCCGATCAAGGAAACCGTCGGCGCCTTCGCTTCGATGGTGCTGGCCGAAGGCGACTACACCATCATCGCCAAGAACCGCGACCGCATCTACCAGAAGGATTTCACGGTCGTTGGCGGGCAGAACCAGGAGATCGAGGTTCTCGCCACCGAAGCAGCGGCTATGGATCCCGAGGAAGGCGCCGATTAGACCTCAGGCGGCGAGCTTGGTTCGCGCCGGGAGGAACGGAATGCGACGGCGCGGCAGGCTCGGCGCCAGATCGAATACACCGCGATAGAGACGGTCGAGCAACGTTTTGCGGTCGCGCAACGGCTCCAGTTCGTTCCAGCTCAGCACATTGCCGACACGCACGTCGATCGCCCTGCCGGACAGCCGCGCGAATTCACGAATGAGCAGCGAGGTGCGCAAGGTCAACGAGGCCTTGCCGACGAATTTGGCCACACGCCCGTCGCGCTCGGCCATGTTCATCGGCCCACTGACCAGATGGAAAAGCCTGCCGTTCTGGCCGGAGAAATGCATCGGGATGACCGATGCCTTGGCCTCCTGGACGAGACGGGCGGGAAACATTTTCCACGGCAGGTCGCGCGCGCGGCCAAAACCCTTGGGCGCTGTGGCGACGCCGCCGGCCGGAAACACCACGATCGTGACACCTTCCCTGAGCACCCGCACTGCTTCATGGCGCACGGCCATGTTGTTCTTCACCGCGTCCTTGGTCTCGGAAAAGTCGATCGGCAGCGAATAGGGCTCCATCTCGCGGATCCTGAGCAGGTCCTTGTGGATCATCACACGGAAGGGCCGGCCGAGTTGCTCAGCCAGCGAGAGCACGGCAATGCCGTCGCCGATTCCGAAGGGGTGGTTGGCGACGATCACCAGCGGCGTATTGGGCAGATCCTTCGGCGGCCATTGGTCCGGGCTTTGCACGCGCACGTCGATGAGGTCCAGCATTCGGCTGAACACACGTTCGCCCGGCGGAACCACCTGGCGGCGCCAGAAATCATAAAGCGCGGCAAAGCGATCGCGGCCCGACAGGCCTTCGACCGAATGGATGAACCAGCGCGCCAGCGCCGGCTGGTGCGGATTGGCATAGGAAAGCTCTGGGAACGGTCGTTCGCGCGATTTCAGCTTGAGCATGGGGCTCGTTACAACGTTGCCATGACAGGGATATGAAAATGGCGGTGGATCGCTCCACCGCCATTCGATCGAAAACACTCCGATTCAAGCCGCGCGCTTGCGTCGGCGGTCAGGTGTGATCGCTTCTTCGGTCAGCCGTTCGATTGCTTCGGCAAGGCCGAGCGATTCCTGGTCGCGCGAACCGAGGCGGCGGATGTTGACCGTCTGCTCCTCCGCCTCGCGTTTGCCACAGACCAGAATGACGGGCACCTTGGCCAGGCTGTGCTCGCGGACCTTGTAGTTGATCTTCTCGTTGCGCAGGTCGGCTTCCGCCAGCAGGCCGGCGGCCTTCAGTTTCGCCACCACCTCGGTCGCATAGCTGTCGGCGTCTGACGTGATCGTCGCCACCACCACTTGCAGCGGCGCGAACCATAGCGGGAAATGGCCGGAATAATTCTCGATCAGGATGCCGAGAAAACGCTCCATCGAACCGCATATGGCGCGGTGCACCATGACCGGCTGCTTCTTCTCCGAATCCGAGCCTATGTAGAAGGCGCCGAAGCGTTCCGGCAGGTTGAAGTCGACCTGCGTCGTGCCGCATTGCCATTCGCGGCCGATGGCATCCTTCAGCACATATTCGAACTTCGGCCCGTAGAAGGCGCCCTCGCCCGGATTGATCGAGGTCTTGATGCGGTTGCCGGACCTTGTCCGGATCGTCTCCAGCACGCCGCCCATGATCGCCTCGGCATGATCCCAGGCCTCGTCCGTGCCGACGCGCTTTTCGGGCCGTGTCGACAGTTTGACGCTGATTTCGTCGAAACCGAAATCGGCATAGGTCGACAAGATCAGGTCATTGATGCGCAGGCACTCGGAAGCCAGCTGCTCCTCGGTGCAGAAGATATGCGCATCGTCTTGCGTGAAGCCGCGCACGCGCATCAGCCCGTGCAGCGCGCCCGACGGCTCGTAGCGATGCACATTGCCGAACTCCGCCAGCTTTACGGGCAGGTCACGATAGGATTTCAGCCCATGCTTGAAAATCTGCACGTGGCCCGGGCAGTTCATCGGCTTCAGCGCGAAGATGCGGTCATCGTCGGTTTCATCGCCGGCGACTGTCACCTTGAACATGGCGTCGCGGTACCAGCCCCAGTGGCCCGACGTCTCCCAAAGGCTCTTGTCGAGCACCTGCGGGGCGTTGACCTCCTGGTAGCCCTGCTCGTCGAGCCGGCGCCGCATGTAGTTGACCAGGTTCTGGAACATCTTCCAGCCCTTGGCGTGCCAGAAGACCACGCCCGGCCCCTCTTCCTGGAAATGGAAAAGGTCCGTTTCGCGGCCGAGCTTGCGGTGATCGCGCTTCTCGGCCTCCTCCAGCATCGTCTGGTAGGCTTCGAGCTGCGCCTGGTCGGCCCAGGCCGTGCCGTAGATGCGCGTCAGCATCGGGTTGTTCGAGTCGCCGCGCCAATAGGCGCCAGCCACCTTCATCAGCTTGAAGGCGTTGCCGATCTGGCCGGTCGAGGCCATGTGAGGACCGCGGCAGAGATCGAACCAGTCGCCCTGCGCATAGATCTTGAGATCCTGGTCCTCGGGAATGGCATCGATCAGTTCGAGCTTGTAGCGCTCGCCCTTGTCGGCGAAGACTTGTCTCGCCTTGTCGCGCGACCAGACCTCCTTGGTGAACGGCTTGTTGCGCGCGATGATCTCGCGCATCTTCTTCTCGATCACCGGGAAATCGTCCGGGGTGAACGGCTCGTTGCGGGCAAAGTCGTAATAGAATCCGTTCTCGATCACCGGCCCGATGGTGACCTGCGTTCCCGGCCATATCTCCTGAACGGCTTCCGCCAGCACATGCGCGGTGTCATGGCGGATCAGTTCCAGCGCGCGCGGATCTTCGCGGGTGATGATCTCGACCTTGCCGGATTTGCCGAGCGGGTCCGAGAGATCGCGCACGGTGCCATCGATTGCATAGGCCACGGCCTTCTTGGCCAGCGACTTGGAGATCGATTCGGCCAGGCCGGCACCGGTCATCGCGGCATCGTAGTCACGCACGGAGCCATCGGGAAATGTCAGGGAAACGGAATTCAGCATGTGTATCTCCTATCCAGTCCCGCAAACGAGCGCGGGTGGTAAATGCAGATCATCAGCGGTTCGGGGCTGCGACCTGCCAGGGTGCCGGATGCGTCCGGCGGCGGCAGTCTTTTATGAGCAGATGCCGCCGCCGTAAAGCCCGGCTCACTTAATCAGCCGTGGCAGGTCCTTCAGGAACGCGGCCCGTGTCGCCAACCCCTTCGGCATATCGGTGCGCTTCGTATCGACGACGAGCCGGGCGAACACGATCTGGCGGCCGTCTTTCCCAGCCCAGCCGACAAACCATCCGAGCGAGCGCTTGTCCTTGCCGCCCGCGCCGAGCCTCGTCGTGCCGGTCTTGCCCTGAACGGCCCAGTCGCCAGCCTTGAAGTTCGGCATGATGGCGCGTGTCATTTCATGCGCCCTGGCCGACGCCGGCATTGTGCCGGCGAGCAGTTGCCGCAGGAAGGCAACCTGTTCGACTGGCGTGATCTTAAGCGAGGAGTTGACCCAGGAATGGGTGAGCCCGTCATCCTTGCCAGGATTGCCGGTAACGTCACCATTGCCATAGTTGAACTTCGATACGTAGCCGGCAAATTTCTGAGTTCCGAGCCTGCGGGTGATCTCGCGTGAGAACCAGATGATGGAATCACGTTCCCAGATCGTCGGATCGACGGTTTTCTGGTCGCGTTTCACCGCGTTGAACTCGGGCTTGTAGTCCCATGCCGGGGTATGTTCATCGCCAAGGATGCCTGCGTCGTAACCGATCAGCGAAAGCGGCACCTTGAACGTGGAGGCTGGGCTGAAGCGCTGGTCGCATGTACCGTCCTGGTAAAGCGTCTTGCCGGTTACAGCATCGGCGATCAGCGTGCATTGCACATCCGCGAGCGGCTCGGACTGCGCGCGCATCGGAAATCCCAGCAGCCAGGCGAGCAGGAACAGGACACCAGCCATGATAAAGGGAAGACGATCGACATTGCGCATTTTCTGCTCGCTCCAGAAGGGGGTTCGCGAGCGGGCTTAGCGAGGTCTCTTGTCTCGATTTTGTCTCAAATGCGCAGTTGTTGTGCAGGCTTCCGTTAACCCTACCGGAGCGTAAACAGCGCGGCGTGACCAGCCACTTAGCCCTGCGCTTCGCCGCGCTTGCGGCCGATCCGCCAGTACCGCCATGGCATGAACCAGACGTAGTGGGATGGAAGCGCCTGCGGCACGAGATCAACGCCGTGCGTGCCGAACGGACCGCAGCGCAGCACGCGGAACAACCCCATCCAGCCGCCGGCCCAAAGGCCATGGCGGGCGATCGCCTCATGCGCGTATTCCGAACAGGTCGGCAGATGACGGCAGGAATTGCCGACAAAGCCGGACAGCGTCAATTGGTAAAGCCGCACGAGCGAGGTGCCGAACAAGCGCCCAGGCGTCTTGCGCCAGGGGCCGGGCCAGTTGCGGCCGCGCCTCGACGCTCCGGCAGTATGCGCATGCCTGTGCTGGTCGCCCACTGCGATCTCCGCGTTTTCCAGCTGATAGATGTGCGCTTGCACTGGAGAACGCAATCCCGATCGCCGTGCGGTCACGGGCGGGAACGGCGAAATGGCCGCCGGTCGGCTGGCGGCGCCCACTGGCCAGGATGAGACCACTCTTCGTGATGCCTTGTAGCGCGTCTTTCGTCGCGCCATTGGAACGTAGCGATCCGTATGACGTCGCCAAGGATCTCCAGCAACTGAATCATGGCGGCATCTCCTTTGACGAGATTAGACTGCCGCTGGCGCTCCCCTTCAAACGAGTATAATTTCCATTTCGGATAATCCTGGGTTATGCGAAATGAAGCGTGGACGCTTGCCCCTTACGGCGTTGAGGAGCTTCGAGGCGGCGGGGCGGCATTTGAGCTTCAGCAAGGCCGCCGAGGAGCTTTTCGTCTCCCAGGCGGCGATCAGCCGGCAGATCCGCGAACTCGAAACCTTCCTGTGCCAACCGCTTTTCGACCGGCACCATCGCCGCGTCGAACTGACGGACGCAGGCCGTCGGCTGCTTGCTCAACTGGTCAGAAGTTTCGACGATATCGACAAACTGCTCTCGGAACTGGTCGCGGTCCCCGCGCAGGCCGTGGTTCGTGTCAGCGTCGAGCCGTCGATTGCAGCCGTCTGGCTGGTGCCCCGGCTCAACCGGTTTCGCCAGTTGCGGCCCGATATCGACGTCTCCCTCGAAGTGGACCCAAGGCTGATCGAGTTCCGCAGCGACCAACCCGAACTTGCCTTACGTTTCAGCTCGAACGCGACGTCATGGCCCCGCAGCGAAGCCGAGCGGCTGGCCTCGACAGTCGATTCGCCAGTTCTGTCGCCGGCGCTGCTTTCATCGGGCCCAGCCCTCGAGAAGCCGGCCGATCTTGCTCGCTTCACGCTATTGCACGAGGAAAATCGCCAGGGTTGGGCGCGCTGGTTCGAAGCGGCGGGCGTACCTGCCAACGCCATGCCCACGCGCGGGCCGATGCTTGCGGACGCCTCACTCTCCAAGCAGGCCGCGCTGCTCGGCCACGGCGTGGCGCTGGGCGATCTCCTGCAGATTGGAGAAGAATTGGAGACCGGGGCACTGGTCAAACCGTTCGACATCGATGTCGCATCCGGGGCCTATTGGCTGGTGGCCAGGAGTTTGCACGGTCTCTCGGAACCGGCAGCGGCCTTCGCCAACTGGCTAAGAAGCGAATTCATCGAAAGCAGGCGAACGCTGAAAGCTCCGGCCTGAGCCGTGCGCTGGACGAACCCGGATACGTTACCTTCTTGTATTTTCCGAAAAGCTTATCGAGGTCGTTGATATCCATGGACGGATCTCCCGCCGCCGGGTCGACTGCTGGTTTGAATGTGACGACGATGTCGCGTCACAAATCATACCGGGCGCCCCGGTATGCCAGGTTCGGGAAACGGCGCGCAACGCGTGATCGCCCGAATGGCGGCTTCGGCAACCAGGCTATGGCATGAACGACCGCTCTGGCGGGACCCGCTCGTCGTAAGGTCGAAGCCCACTTCAGGCCGCTTCGCCGGCGCGCTTCTTCTCGATCTGGCCGATGGCGTCGACCACGGCGTCGAAGGTCAGCATGGTCGACGCATGGCGCGCCTTGTAGTCGCGCACCGGCTCCAGATAGCCGAGGTCGGCGAAGCGGCCTTCCGGCGGCGCGCCGTTCTCCTTCAGCATCTTCAGCATGGTCTGGCGCACCGCGCGCAATTCCTCGGCACTGGCGCCGACTACATGTTGCGCCATGATCGAGGACGATGCCTGGCCGAGCGCGCAGGCCTTCACGTCGTGGGCGAAGTCGGTGACCACACCGTCCTCCATCTTGAGGTCGACGGTAACGGTCGACCCGCACAGCTTGGAATGCGCCTTCGCGGTCGCGTCGGGATGATCGAGCCGGCCGATGCGGGCGATATTTCCGGCAAAACCGAGAATTTTCGCGTTGTAGACGTCGTTGATCATTATTTTCCAATCCGTCGCCGCCAAGCGAACAGCGATTGCCGTTGCTGCGTCTTTCATTCGCTCGGCACGACCATATATAATGCTGGCAGTCCGGTATCGACAAGGCGGCGAACGCCACTGTCCTTGCCGGGAAGTTCACGCCGCTTACGGGGCTGGAAACGGGGCGAGTTTCCGACACCGAAAGGTCGTGGTCCGTTCAACTCGTTCCTCCTCTGAGAGGAACTACGGGAGACGCCTTTTATGGATGCCGTCATCAAGAAACTCATGCCCCAGTCCGCCTACATGGAAAAGCCGGTCACCGACCGCCCGAGCGAGGCCGAAGTCGAGGCCGCCGTGCGCACCTTGCTGCGCTGGACCGGCGACAATCCGGATCGCGAGGGTTTGATCGACACGCCCAAGCGCGTGGCCAAGGCCTATCGCGAGATGTTCGGCGGCTACGACATGTGCCCAGCCGAGGAGCTTGGCCGTACTTTCGAGGAGGTCGCCGGCTACGATGACCTGGTCATCGTCAAGGACATCCAGTTCCATTCGCATTGCGAACATCACATGGTGCCGATCATCGGCAAGGCGCATGTCGGCTATCTGCCCGACGGCAAGGTCGTCGGCCTGTCCAAGATCGCGCGCGTCGTCGATATCTTTGCCCATCGGCTGCAGACGCAGGAAGCCCTGACCGCCCAGATTGCCGGCGTAATCCAGGACGTCCTCAACCCGCGCGGCGTCGCCGTCATGATCGAGGCCGAGCACATGTGCATGGCCATGCGCGGCATCCGCAAGCAAGGTTCCACCACGCTGACCTCCACCTTCACAGGCGTCTTCAAGGATACGCCTGAAGAGCAGGTTCGCTTTGTCACCATGGTGCGCGGCGGCAGGGCGTAAGCCCCTTGCCGACGTCGCGGTCAACAGGAAGATAGACCGGCAATGTCGGCACTGGAATTTCCGGAAGCTCCCTCGGACAAGAAGGCCCTGGAGGAAGGCGCGGTGTTTTCGCCGCGCTTCGATCCCGCCGGTCTTGTCACCGTCGTCGTGACCGATGCCGCCGACGGCATGCTGCTGATGGTCGCTCACATGAATGCACAGGCGCTGGCTCTGACGCTTGAAACAGGCATTGCCCACTACTGGTCGCGCTCGCGCAACACGCTCTGGAAGAAGGGCGAAACCTCGGGCAATTTCCAACATGTCGTCGAGATGCTCACGGATTGTGACCAGGATGCGGTGTGGCTTCGCGTGAAAGTGTTGGGCCACGACGCAACCTGTCACACCGGCCGGCGTTCATGCTTTTATCGGACGGTGGGGCTGATCGACGGCAAGGGGACGCTTGCCGACGACGGCAGCAGGCCGCTGTTCGATGCGGAAAACACGTATCGAAAGCCATCAATTTGAACCTTCTGCCTGACACCGACCACATAGATTCATCATTTCGATACAGCCCATCCGTATACTAGCCTGGGACAAGGGAGATCATTGATGCTCGAATGGGCGTCATTGCGTAACAGACCAGATGTCAGGGAGGCCAATGGCCTGTCCTCGGCAGGCGGCGCGTCCGAAACAACCTCCCCCAAGAAAACAGGCATTTCGCTCGCGCTCGGTGGCGGTTGCGCCAGAGGCTGGGCTCATATCGGCGTACTGCGCGCGCTCGATGAAGCCGGCATCGAAGTCTCGATGATCGCCGGCACTTCGATCGGCGCCCTGGTCGGAGGCTGTTACCTCGCCGGCAAACTGGATGAGCTGGAAGAGTTCGCCCGCAGCCTCACCAGACGACGCATCTTCGGCCTGCTCGATCTCAACCTGCGCGGCAGCGGCCTCTTCGGCGGCATGAAGCTGGACGCGCGCCTGCGCGAGCACGTGGCCGGCATCCGCTTCGACGATCTGCCCAAGCCATTTGTCTGCGTTGCATCGGAAATCCGTACCGGCCACGAGATCTGGCTGTCGAGCGGTTCGCTGATCACCGCCATGCGCGCGTCCTACGCGCTGCCTGGCGTGTTCGAGCCTGTCGATTGCAACGGCCGCGTGCTGGTCGACGGAGCGCTGGTCAACCCGGTGCCCGTTTCGGTCTGCCGCGCCTACGAGCAGCCGCTCGTCGTGGCGGTCAACCTCCACTACGACCTGTTCGGCCGCGCCGCCGTGATCAAGCACAGCGCCGGCGAGCTGGTTATCGAAAAGGATGCGCCAAGGCCCGGCCAGGTCGACGCTCAACACCAATCGCACCAGACGCGTCTGGGCATCACCGGCGTGATGGTCGAAGCCTTCAACATCATCCAGGACCGTATTTCGCGGGCGAGACTTGCCGGCGATCCGCCCGACATGTCGCTGCAACCCAAGCTCAGCCATATCGGTCTCACCGAATTTCACCGGGCCGATGAGGCGATCCAGCTCGGCTACCAAGCGACGATGGCGCAGATCGGCGAACTGACGCGGCTGCAGACGGTTCTCGCCTAGACCGTTTCCTGTATTTGGCCTCAGGACAAACTGATTGCAAAACGCAATTGGTTATGATGATCTGCGTCGATCGAGGCGGAGGTGCCGATGGCCAGGATTGTCTATTCCATGCTGACGTCGTTGGACGGCTATATCGCCCGATCGAACGATGACAGCGGCTTGCCGGTGCCCGAGGCGGAACTGCACCAGCATTTCAACGACATGATGAGACAGGCCTCCGCCGTGCTCGCCGGACGGCGCATTTACGGAACCATGCGCTTCTGGGACAGCCCTGAACGCGAGACCGGCGCCACCCAGGTCGAGCGGGATTTTGCCCATGCATGGCGCGAAACGCCGAAGATCGTCTTCTCGACCACGCTTCGGCAAGTCGGGCTCAATGCCCGGCTGGTGGATGGCGATGCGCAGGATGCGGTACGATCTCTCAAGGCGCGGACCGACGGCCTCGTCATCCTTGGCGGCGCCGATCTTGCCGCCTCTCTGGCACGAGCCGGCCTCATCGACGAATACCGGCTCTACATGCATCCCGTGGTGCTGGGGGGCGGCAAACCGTATTTTCAATCCGGCCTGTCGCTGGCGCTGACCCCGGTCGGCACCCAAAGTCTCCCCCAGGGCGTGACGCTGTTGCGTTATGCGCCGGCCGGCTGAATTGCCCAGGTTGCTGAATTGCCCAGGTTTCCGGCACGCACCTACGCCCGCGCGGCATCGATGATGCGAAACTGCACCGTACGGTTGCCGTTCCAGTAATTGCCCGACAGCGAGCCGGCGACATGCACCGTCTTGCCGCGGTTCTTGAACAGGAACTCGCCGAGCACTGTATCGACGGCGCGAAAGGCGATCGCCTGGATGCGGCCGCCGCTCTCCGACTGTAAATCGGCGCGAATATGGCTGGTGCCGACCGGCCTGATATCGGCCAGCCGATGGCGTGGCAGCGCGAAAACCGGCGCGACATGCCCGGCCCCGAAGGGGCCCGCCTTTTCCAGGGCATCGAGCAGGCCGAGCGTCGCGCCTTCGGCGGCAAGCGCGCCGTCTATCGCCAGGCTTTCCTCATCCTGCAATCTGAAAACGTCGGCGGCCGCCCGCTCCTCGAAGAAGGCCCTGAGCTCACCCAGTCTTGCCCGCTCGACGGTGATGCCGGCAGCCATGCCATGGCCGCCGCCCTTGACGATGAGCCCGGCATTGGCAGCTTCGCGCACCAGCCGGCCAAGGTCGAAACCCGACACGGAACGACCGGAGCCCGTGCCGGTGCCGTTGGCGTTGAAAGCGATAGCGAATGCCGGCCGCCGTGCGTGATCCTTCAGCCGTGAGGCAAGCAGGCCCACGATGCCGGGGTGCCAACTGTTGCTGGCGGTGACGACGATCGCAGGGCCGCTGCCGCCCGCGAGTTCGGCATCGGCCTCGGCGCGCGCGGCGGCGAGCATCTCCTGCTCCATCAGCTGCCGCTCCTGGTTCAGCCGGTCGAGCGTCTCGGCGATGGTCTGCGCCTCGACCGGATCGTCAGTTGCAAGCAGCCGGCTGCCGAGTGCTGCATCGCCGATGCGCCCGCCCGCATTGATGCGCGGACCGATCAGGTAGGCGAGATGGAAGGTGCTGATCGGCTCGCCAACGCGTGACACCCTTGCCAGCGCGGCCATTCCTTCATTCTTCTGCTGTCGCGCCACCTGCAAACCCTTGACGACGAAGGCGCGATTGACGCCCGTGAGCGGCACCACGTCGCAGACGGTGGCAAGCGCCACCAGATCGAGCAGGGAAAGCAGGTCGGGCGGCGTGACATCGCTCAGGCCACGCAGCACCTTTGCAGTCTGTACCAAGGCGAGGAACACGACACCGGCGGCACAGAGATGGCCCTGTCCGGAAAGGTCGTCGTCGCGGTTTGGATTGACGACGGCAATTGCCGCGGGCAAGACGCCGCCGACCTGGTGGTGGTCGAGCACCACGACATCGGCGCCGGCGGCATTGGCCGCGTCGATCGAAACGGCGCTGTTGGTGCCGCAATCGACTGTGACGATCAGCGTCGCGCCGCGAGATACCAGTTCGCGCATGGCATCGGGATTGGGACCGTAGCCCTCGAAAATACGATCCGGGATATAGATTTCCGACGGCACCGAGAAATGCGTGAGAAACCGCTTCAGCAAGGCCGACGAGGCCGCGCCATCGACGTCGTAATCGCCGAAGATCGCAATTTTCTCCCGCGCCATGACGGCGGCGGCGATGCGGATGGCGGCCTTGTCCATGTCGGTCAGCGAGGCCGGGTTCGGCAACAGGTCGCGGATCGTCGGGTCCAGAAACCGCTCCGTCTCCTCGACGGCCACGCCGCGTCCGGCAAGAACGCGCGCGACGATGTCGGGCACGCCATGACCCTGTGCGATGGCAAGCGCGATCATGTCCTGCCGTTCGGTCAGCCGGTGCTCCCAGGAGAGACCGGTTGCCGACTGCCTGACATCGAGGAAAAGGCGCCTTTCGCCCATCATGCGCTTTGCCAACTCATGGTTGGCGGCAGGATAAGCCAAAGGCCGCCAAAGCCAAGTTCGCGGTGACGCGCCGTGCGGGAGAAGTTCAAGAAATTACGCTTTCCGCCTTTCAGCTTGGCGCCGAAGCCATTCGTCTGCCGCATCTCCCATCGTCTTCTCCGCACCGTCCTTGAGCCAGGCCATAAACGGTCGGTCGAACCTGAAAGCATTACCGCATTCACGGGTGAAAAAGCGGCGCACGTTCTGGGTGTTGCGGTAGAATTTCGTGATGGCGGTGGCGCGCGAGATCGTATCCGCGTGCCAGTCGAACGGCTTCATCGTCAAATCCCTGCGGCCAGCATCATCCGATGCAGCCACAGGGCTAACGACTGCGATGCACGTTCGCAAGCACTGAGGCCGACAACAGGATGGAACCTAGAACTTATCCAGATCCTGGTGCCTGGCCTTGATCTCGCGCACGGTCCGCGATGACGATCGCAGCACGATCGTGTGGGTAGTGATGTATGTGCGGCCAAACTTGACGCCGGCCAGCATATTGCCATCGGTGACACCGGTGGCCGCGAACAGCACGTCGCCTCGCGCCATGTCTTCCGCTTGATAGATCCGCTTCGGATTGGAAATGCCCATCTTTGCGGCACGTGCGACCTTTTCCGGCGTATCGATGATCAGCCTGCCTTGCATCTGGCCGCCGGTGCAGCGCAACGCCGCGGCGGCCAGCACACCTTCCGGCGCGCCGCCGGTGCCGAGATAGATATCGATGCCGGTTTCTTCCGCGTCCGTGGTGTGGATGACGCCGGCGACGTCGCCGTCGCCGATCAGCCGGATCGCGGCGCCCGTGGCCCGCACGGCATCAATCAGCTTGGCGTGGCGCGGACGGTCGAGAATGCAGGCCGTGATGTCGGTCACAGCAACGCCCTTCGCTCGCGCGAGGCTGGCGACGTTTTCGGCCGGCGAGGCGTCGATATCGATGACCCCTTCTGGATAACCCGGACCGACCGCGATCTTGTCCATGTAGACGTCGGGCGCGAACAGCAGGCTGCCCTTCTCGGCGATCGCGATCACGGCGAGCGCGTTCGGCAGGTTCTTGGCGCAGATCGTCGTGCCTTCGAGCGGATCAAGCGCGATATCGACCGCAGGCCCTTTGCCGGTCCCGACCTCCTCGCCGATATAGAGCATCGGCGCCTCGTCCCGCTCGCCCTCGCCGATCACCACCGTGCCCTTGATGGCGAGGCGGTTGAGCTCCTCGCGCATGGCATCGACGGCGACCTGGTCGGCAGCCTTTTCGTCGCCGCGGCCGCGCAACCTGGCGGCCGCGACCGCGGCCCGTTCGGTGACGCGCACCAGTTCCATGGTGAGTATCCGGTCAAGGCCGGCGACGATGTTCTGGGCCACATTCATTCGGCAAATCCTCGTTTGATGCCGCCTCCCGCCAGAGGCGTGCTTGTTTTGTCAAACGACCATGACAACGGCAAGACCTGCCGGGTGGTTAATCGAAAGCTTAGCAATAACAATCGATTGAACCGAATCTTCGAAAACAATGCCGGCCCGGTTTGAGATGAACCGGGCCGGCACAGAACAGAAATTGCCGTCGCTTTGCGGTCCTAGAAAACCGCGAGGTATTTGAGCAGCGAAATAATGCCGATGATGATGACGATGACCTGCACGATCTGCCTCATCCTGGCATCAAGCGGCAGCCGCTGCACCAGGTAGAGAACGAGAATGATGACGAGAAATGTAATCAGGATGCCGATCAGCACGGACAAACCCATGGTGCCCTCCTTGAATGATTGCCTGAAACGGAGAAACGAGCCGGCAAGGCCGGCTCGGCACAAGCACGATCAGTACCAGCGACGCGACGTGTCGTTCATCGATTGGCCGACGGCAATCCCGGCCAGAAAGCCGAGTAGGCCGATCACGCCAAGCACGGCTGTGGTCGCGCCCGGATTTTCACGCGCGACTTCCGAAACGGATTGGGCCCGGCTGCGCAACTGCCGCGCTGTCCGCGAGGCGCGGGAAGCGGCTGTATCGTAGAAATCCGATGCTTGCTCACTGGCATCATCGAGCATCTCCGCGCTGCGCTGCGAAATGCTCTTGTTGATCTTGGTGATCTCCTTGCGCAGGTCGGCGATCTGCTTTTCCAGTGTCTTCTGGATGTCGCCGATGTCAGGGGCGTCGGATTTGTTGGTATCGGCCATGAAGCGGCTCCCTTGGTTGCTGACCAAGAGAACGGTACCGACGCCAATTCGTTCCGGGCGGCAGTGGGATGCCCTCACCCAACCAAGACACGCCGCCGGGGGTTTTGCCCACGGCAACGAGGCTGCCTTCTACCCTGCCCGCTCGATGCGGATGACCTGTGGCTTGTCGGTCAGATGGCCGTCCTTGGTGATGCCGTCGACAGCTTTGCGCACGGCGGCCTCGGTGGTCTCGTGGGTGACGAGAATTACCGTCTTCTGCGCCGGCGCCTCGCCGCTGACCGCATGCTGGACGATCGATTCCAGCGAAATATCGTTGTCGGCCATGCGCTTGGCGATCGCCGCGAACACGCCGATTCGGTCATGCACGGTCAGCCGGATGAAGTAGCCGCCGGCATGGCTGCGCATCTGCGCCTTCTTATACGGTCTCAGTTCCTTCGCCGGACGGCCGAAGACGGGACCATGCTGGAAGCCGGGCCGGCTCTTGGCGATGTCGGCGATATCGCCGATGACCGCCGAGGCGGTGGCATTGCCGCCGGCGCCGGGGCCCGAGAGCAGCAACTCGCCCAGAATATCGGTCTCGATCGCCACTGCGTTGGTGACACCATGAACCTGAGCGATGACCGAAGCAGTCGGCACCATGGTCGGATGAACACGCTGCTCGATGCCGCTTTCGGTGCGCTGGGCGACGCCGAGCAGCTTGATCCGGTAGCCGAGATCGCCGGCGGCACGGATGTCGGCCTGGGTAATGTTGGAAATGCCTTCCATGTAGACGTCGTTGGCGGCGATCTTGGTGCCGAAGGCAAGGCTGGTCAGGATCGACAGCTTGTGCGCGGTGTCATGGCCCTCGATGTCGAAGGTTGGGTCGGCTTCGGCATAACCCAGCCGCTGCGCGTCCTTCAGCACGACGTCGAAGGAGACGCCCTCGGCCTCCATGCGGGTCAGGATATAGTTGCAGGTCCCGTTGAGGATGCCGAAGACGCGGGTGACGGAATTGCCGGCCATCGCCTCGCGCATCGTCTTGATGACCGGGATGCCACCTGCCACCGCGGCCTCGTAGTTGAGCAGCACGCCCTTCTTCTCGGCGATTTCGGCAAGCGCCACGCCATGCTTGGCAAGCAGTGCCTTGTTGGCGGTGACGACATGGCGGCCGGCTTCGAGCGCGGCCTTCACCGAGGCGCGCGCCGGCCCCTCATCGCCGCCGACCAGCTCGACGAAAACGTCGATCTCGGCGGTCTGCGCCATTTTGACCGGATCGTCGAACCAATTCGCGGAGCTCAAATCGATGCCACGGTCGCGTTTCCGGTCGCGTGCCGAAATCGCCGACACGATAATGTCGCGCCCGCATTGGCGGGTCAGTTCCGCCGCCTTGTCGCGCAACACGCGCGCCACCGATGCACCGACCGTGCCAAGTCCGGCAATTCCAACACGCAGTGCTTCAGCCATGGAAGGCGACGCCCCTCAAATCAGATCGAATTTGTATTACCGGTGGGCGGACAGCGGCACCACATTGTTGGGCTGCTTGGCGCTGGCCGAGAGGAAGCGCTTGATGTTGCGCGCCGCCTGGCGGATCCGGTGTTCGTTCTCGACCAGCGCTACGCGCACGAAATCGTCGCCATGCTCGCCGAAGCCGACACCGGGCGCCACCGCCACATCGGCGTGCTCGATGAGCAGCTTGGAGAATTCGAGCGAGCCCAGATGACGGAACGGCTCCGGGATCGGCGCCCAAGCGAACATCGAGGCCGCGGGGGCCGGTATGGTCCATCCCGCGCGGCCGAACGCTTCGACCATCACGTCGCGGCGTTTGTGATAGATGTCACGCACCTCGGCGATATCGGCGCCGTCGCCATTGAGCGCGTGCGCCGCCGCCACCTGGATCGGCGTGAAGGCACCGTAGTCGAGATAGGATTTGACCCGTGTCAGCGCCGAGATCAGCCGTTCGTTTCCGACGGCGAAGCCCATGCGCCAGCCGGGCATTGAGAAGGTCTTCGACATTGAGGTGAACTCGACGCAGACGTCGATGGCGCCCGGCACCTGCAGCACGGAAGGCGGCGGATTGCCGTCGAAGTAGATTTCGGAATAGGCAAGGTCGGACAGGATAATGATGTCGTTCTTCTTTGCGAAGGCCACAACGTCCTTGTAGAAATCGAGCGAGGCGACCAGCGCCGTCGGGTTCGATGGATAGTTGAGGATCAGGGCCAGCGGCTTCGGGATCGAATGGCGGACGCCGCGCTCGAGCGCCGGAATGAAGCCGTCATCGGGCTCGACTTGCAGCGAGCGGATGACCCCGCCCGACATGATGAAGCCGAAGGCATGGATCGGATAGGTCGGGTTGGGGCACAGGATCACGTCACCGGGCGCGGTGATCGCCTGCGCCATGTTGGCGAAGCCTTCCTTCGAGCCTAGCGTGGCCACCACCTGGGTGTCGGGGTTGAGCTTCACGCCGAAGCGGCGGGCATAGTAGTTTGCCTGGGCGCGGCGCAAACCGGGAATGCCGCGCGACGAGGAATAGCGGTGCGTGCGCGGATCGCGCACGACCTCGCACAATTTGTCGACGATGGCCTTGGGCGTCGGCAGGTCCGGATTGCCCATGCCGAGGTCGACGATGTCGGCGCCCCGCGAACGGGCGCTCGCCTTGAGCCGGTTGACCTGCTCGAACACGTAAGGCGGAAGCCGGCGGACCTTGTGAAATTCTTCCATGGCAGTTCCAGACAGCAAGGGAGCGTTGGGCGCGCGCTATATACTCATTTGCAGGTAGGGTCGAGGGCGGGGTCGCATTTGCCTTCGATCTGCTTCAGGGTCTGCGGACCATGCTTCTTGGCGAGATCGGTCAGCGCCGCCTGGTTGGTGACGGCCGCGCCACCGCCCTTGGCGCCTTGCCTGTTCGCATCGGCCTTCAACTGGGCGAGCTTGGCATTCTTCTCGGCCTCGGTGAATTGTTTCGCCGCCACCTGCGGCGGAATGTTCAGGTTCGGAAAGGTGCCGGTATCCTTCGGGCCCGCGTCGGTGGCCATCGGCACCGGACCGCCGGTATTCGTGCTCGAGCATCCGGCAACGGCCAGGAGCGTGAGGGCCGCGCTGATGCGGCAAAAGTGGCCGGCACAGAAAAAAACAGTCTCGCCAAACTTAATCGTCATATTGTTTCCTTGGCAGCCGGGGTAGAGCGAGATTGGACCCTGTCGGATGTCCCATGTTAATATGTCAAGAAAACGCTTCCGGAGGAACCCCGCGAACCATGTCCAAAACACCCGATTCGGGCAAAGCGGAAGATGGCGGACCTTCGACGGTCGAGCAATATCTGGTGAAAGACCCGGAACGCTTCGCGCTGAACATGGCTCGGATGATCGAGCAGGCTGGGAAGGCGGCTTCCGCATGGGCCGAACCGCGCGAAAAAGGTGAGGTGCGCGACCAAGTCGCCGAGCCTGTCGTCGACATGGTCAAGACCTTCTCCAAGCTCAGCGAATACTGGCTCGCCGATCCGCAGCGGGCGCTTGAAGCGCAGACGCGGCTGTTCGCCGGCTACATGACGGTTTGGGCGAATGCCATCCAGCGCGTCAGCCCCAATGCCGAGCGCGCCGACGATGCCGTCAAGCCGGAGCGCGGCGACAAGCGGTTCCAGGACCCGGAATGGGGCCGCAACGCCTTCTTCGACTTCTTGAAACAGGCCTATCTCGTCACCTCGCGCTGGGCGTCCGAACTGGTCGACCATGCCGAAGGCCTGGACGAGCATACCCGCCACAAGGCGAGTTTCTACGTCAAGCAGGTATCCAACGCCATCTCGCCGTCCAATTTCATCCTGACCAATCCCGAACTGTTTCGCGAAACCGTCGCCTCCAACGGCGAAAACCTTGTGCGCGGAATGAAGATGCTGGCCGAGGACATCGCTGCCGGCAAGGGCGACCTCAAACTGCGTCAGGCCGACTATTCACCCTTCGAGATCGGCAGGAACATCGCCACCACGCCCGGCAAGGTGGTCGGTCGCAGCGACGTCGCCGAGATCATCCAATATGATGCGGCGACCGAGACGGTGCTGAAGCGCCCGCTGCTGATCTGCCCGCCTTGGATCAATAAGTTCTACATACTCGACCTCAACCCGCAGAAATCCTTCATCCGCTGGGCGATCGAGCAAGGCCACACCGTTTTCGTCATCTCCTGGATCAATCCGGACGAACGCCACGGCGCGAAGAACTGGGAAGCCTATATCAGGGAAGGCCTGCAATACGGCCTCGACACGATCGAGAAGGCGACCGGCGAGCGCGACGTCAATGCCATAGGCTACTGCGTCGGCGGCACGCTGCTGGCGGCGGCTTTGGCGCTGATGGCTGGGGAAGGCGACGACCGCATCAAGTCGGCGACCTTCTTCACCACGCAGGTCGACTTCACCCATGCCGGCGATCTGAAAGTGTTCGTCGACGAGGAACAGGTCGCGGCGGTGGAAAAGTCGATGAACGAAAAGGGCTATCTCGACGGCACAAAGATGGCAACCGCCTTCAACATGCTGCGATCGGGCGACCTGATTTGGCCCTATGTTGTCAACAACTACATGCGCGGCAAGGACCCCCTGCCCTTCGACCTGCTCTACTGGAACGCCGATTCGACCCGCATGGCGGCGGCCAACCACTCCTTCTACCTGCGCAACTGCTATCTCGAGAACAACCTCTCGCGCGGCACGATGGAACTGGCGGGCCACACGGTCTCGCTCGGCGATGTCACCATTCCGGTCTACAATCTCGCCTCCCGGGAAGATCACATCGCGCCGGCTCTGTCCGTCTTCATTGGCTCGAAATATTTCGGCGGCCCGGTCGAGTACGTGATGGCGGGATCGGGGCATATCGCGGGCGTCGTCAATCCACCCGCATCCAACAAATATCAGTACTGGACCGGCGGTCCGCCGAAGGGCGACTTCGACCAGTGGATAGCCTCCGCCACCGACCATCCGGGATCCTGGTGGCCGCACTGGCAAGGCTGGATAGAGGCCAAGGACAACATCCGTGTGCCTGCCCGCAAACCCGGCAAGCATATGAAAACCTTGGGCGATGCTCCCGGTACCTATGTCAAGGTCCGTGTGTAACGGACTGTAATGTCTGGTGAGTTGACGCCCCCGCAAAAGCGGGCGAAATGGTGTCGTCAACCATCAAGCAGCCGCAATTCGGCAATCGCTGCAAAAATATCTAAAGGCTTGCTGATTTGACACAGGTCTCGTTTCCGGATCGGAGACAAAGGTCACCATGACGCGGACATACCAGTCGGCGCCACGGAAATACCGATCGGACATCGAGGGGGAATTTGACTTTGAAATCAGCAGGATGGAGCCTCGCAAAGGGAGAACGCCGCGNAATTCGGCAATCGCTGCAAAAATACCTAAAGGCTTGCTGATTTGACACAGGTCTCGTTTCCGGATCGGAGACAAAGGTCACCATGACGCGGACATACCAGTCTGCGCCACGGATATACCGATCGGACATCGAGGGGGAATTTGACTTTGAAATCAGCAGGATGGAGCCTCGCAAAGGGAGAACGCCGCGCCATTGTGGCAGCGCTCTGCTCCATGCTTCTGGCCTCCTGCACATCGGCTGGTGACCCGACACTGTCGGTTGGAATGCCCGGCTACAATGCTTCCGCATCGGACCTTCACGCCGCCTCCGCGGGCAAGCCTCTCGCCGCCGATTCGTCGTCACAGGTGGCGACAGAGCAGACGACCGTGATGAGCGAAAGCGATACGGCACTTCCCGAAACGGTTGCTTACGTACCGATGGCCAAGCCGGGGCCCACTTTCCCGCTCACCATACCGGCCGGCGCGGAGACGATCGCGGGACAGACGTCGCAGTCCTTGCAGCAGCCGGTACAGACGGCGCAGCGGACCGACGTGGTCGCCCAGAAGATCGCCGCCGCCGATGCCGCCGCGACGGCGCCGACCGCGGCACCGATGATGAACAATCCGGTGTACGTGACCGCCGGCGAGGCACCACAAGCCGACACGCCCAAGAAAAAAGGCTTCCTGGCCTCCATGTTTGGCGCCACCCCGGCTTCGGCGACACCTGCTCCGCTGGTCAACACTCGATCGGGCGAACAGCCCGCCGTGCAGCCCAAGCCCGCTGCTGCCGCGGCAAAACCGATCATCACTTTGGCCTCTGCTGATTCCACGCAGAAGCCACTGCAACTGGCTTCACTCGGCGGCGATACCGGTCACATCACCGGCAGCGACGCCTTGCCCGGCGTGCGCCAGACAGCCCTGTTCGAGATAAAGCGCAAATCCGGCCTCGACGATGAAAGCGACGTCGACCTCAACGAGGACGAAGGCTCCGGCGGCTCCTATCAGGTTGCGTCCGCCGCCGGCATGGCTCGGCTCGCGCCCAACGGGCTTCTGAAGCAGAATGAGAGCGTCGACGTCGCCTGCCTGAAGCCGTCCCTTGTACGCGTGCTGAAGACGATCGAAGGCCATTATGGCCGCAAGATGATGGTGACCTCGGGCTATCGCGATCCGGCCCGCAATCGTCGCGCCAACGGCGCCAAGAACTCGCTGCACATGTATTGCGCCGCCGCCGACATCCAGGTGCCCGGCGTCTCCAAATGGGAGCTTGCGAGCTACATCAGGACCATGCCCGGCCGCGGCGGCGTCGGCACCTACTGCCACACCGAATCGGTCCACGTCGACGTCGGCCCCGAGCGCGACTGGAACTGGCGCTGCCGCCGGCGCAGCGGCGGTGACGACGGCTAGCAGCGATTTGGCGGGCTGGAGGCTGTCGGCGGAGTCGCCGGCTTCGTCATCCACTGGCAGAGCAGGAGCGAAGCTCCGTCGCGAACACCCGAGGATGCCGGAGCGACTGACGTCACCGCAAATCGCAAGCTCTTCCGCCCTCGCGAAAACGCCGATTTGGCAGGCTGGAAAAAAGTTGTCCAAGGCGGCACCTAACGGGTTGCCGGTTGCGCGCAACGCCAGTATAAGCCGCTTCGTCTGAGCGCGCCCATCGTCTAGCGGTTAGGACACCGCCCTTTCACGGCGGTAACAGGGGTTCGATTCCCCTTGGGCGTACCAGATCTTTCAACGGCTTAGCTCGAGTGAGCTTGGTTTCCGTCCAAGTTCTGGCCAATTTCCCCCTTTGAAAAAGCTGCTTCGAAGCCAAATTGCAAGCGCGGAGCAATCGGTCCCTGATGCCCATTGAAGTGAGTAACAACGCCCGTGATTCGTGCGAGATTGCGAAGGATGGGCCTGACTTCAATCGGTCCGCGGTTTACTTTCGCGGATATATAAGGCGGAAATTGCCCTATTCACCCAACCCGAGTTTCAGGAGCTGCGTCGGCACTTCTTTTTATAAGGTCAGCGAAATTGCTGGGGCCTGCTGCTCGGGCGCCCCACTTTCCACTATGGATCAAGTGCCGCGAGTTTTTGCAATTTATGTAGGTGAAGAGAGCACGTCCAGGCGGTGCGGCTACGCGGTTAACTTGACCCGCTTCGTGAATTGGGTCCCCAAATGCCTAGTAAAGGCGATGTCGTCAGAGACAGTCGGCCCTTGGGATGACGTATAGACGGAATTTAGGCCCGGAAGCCAAAGCCGCCGGGCCAATCTCAATACCTGTGGCGGTAATAGTGCCTGTGGTGGTGCCTATGGTGGTGCCTGTGGTGGTAGAAATATCTGGGATAATACCTGTGGTGGTATCTGTAGTAGGGCCGGTATGGTCCCTCGTAATACGGGTCGCCATAGTAAGGCCCCACGTAACGGTGGGGGAACGGGAATCCTCCGAGCCCACCGCCATAATAGCCGCCAAAGGGGCCGCCAAAAGGTGAGAAGAGAAATTGCGCCTGGGTCGGCGAGGAGACAGCGGCAGTAGTGGCAAGCGCAAGAACGGATGCGAATATCAGCTTCCTCACGGTTACCTCCATCGGTTTGATGGACAATAACGCTACCGCTGGCCGACTCGTTCCTTGCGCCACACGCAAAGCCCACCACCGTGAGGCAGCGGCACCGGCTCAGACGTTCCGCCGCGCATATCCATACCCAACATAGTTAGGAACGCATGTGAAGAACACCGGCCATGGTCCCTGGCGGCCGACTTGCATCGCAATCCCTAGATGCGCGTGGTGCTATTCTCCCGGCTACCAAAATGTCGCGTCGGCGCCGGCGGCCGATCGGAGCTTCGCTCTTGGTCCGATCCTTCGCCTACAACCTCAATGATTCCAACCAGTGCGCGAACAAACTGAACCATATTGTTTGCCGTGATGGCTGCCTCGTCAGGACTTTGCCCGATGTGCTCGGCGGCTGCGCAACATGACAGGCGGAGGAGGTCGTAGTGTGAATCCCTTTCATCCTCCGGCAACGCCGCTATTTTAAGGGCTCGGCGATGAATCAACTGCAGCAATCGTTCGAGAGTTGCTCTGACGACACTCATGCGTTTGCTCCGCTCCGCATTGGTCGAGCGGCGCTCCAGGTGCGCGCGCGTTGTAACGTCGATGAGGGAGATGCTTTCCCGTCCTCATTATGTGGAAGGGTGCGTCACAGTCCTTAATATATCGTTGCTTGCTAATATAAGGACACATCGCAAGAAAGCCGCCCTGCGCACCAGGCTGGGCGCTTGAGCGCTAGGCTGAGCAGCCCTGCCTGGATAAGAAAAGCGCCCAAACCACGTTTTCCGCACCGGGCGCTAGTTGGGGAGGTATGAACCGCGTCGCGGTCAGGGGGCATCCCCTTTGCCCGATGGTGACGGTACGCCTCGCTCAGCTGGACAATAAGCGCTCGCAGGTTGAATCCCCGCATTTCAAAGTTGCGTGACTTTTCCGCCACATCACGTTCTTCAATGATCAGCACCGGCGCGCTTACCGGGACACCCATCTGAAACTGCCGATGCGAGAAATTCACACCTACTTCCCCGGACTACCGCAGCGATGCCGAATGGCAAGCGACCCTCGAAAAGACTAAACCGACGTGAGTTCCTGGTTTCTACCGCTGTGTTTCCTGCAGCTAGGATGATGATGTGGCCTGCGGAGCAGCCGTGCTCACGCCGCCCTTTTCCGGCAAACGTAAGCGTAGGTTCGCTTCCCGCCCCTTATTTCGGTGACACGCAGCCAGTCTTCCTCCTGGTGCCTCAATGTGACCCGCTGGCCGACATGTAATTCTGCCGCCTTGAATGGCACCTGGGCCATCACGACCTGCGAAGACACAACCGACCCGCCGGCCATAATATCAACTCGATACTCCAACACTCACGCCCTCCCGATTGTTACCCAACCGCGATTCAATTAGTTCGAGCTAAAATAGTTCCGGAACATTTAGCATGGTCGGATGTTGCAGCCCGCATGATGAAGCTATCTGACCTTGGCCCTCCGATTCCCGGCAAACTGCATGGAGGGCAGCATATTGAGGAGCATCTTCACTTCTATAACTGCCCTAGATGTGGCCAGCGGGTCGACCAACGCGGTCTGCGCCAAGTCTTCTGGCATGACCGGGCTGGTCATGAACCGCTGGAGCCGGAGCCTGAGGCGAAGGTGATCGAATTTCCAAGGCGGAAATAACAGAGTACAGGAGGTTAGGTCCCGGTGTCGCGCGGACCGGTACCCAACCTGAAAATCTCAAGCTTTTCGCTGTAAGACAGCCGTACCCTTTGACCGCATCGCTTACAGGTGAACGTCGTTACCGACTTGATCCAGGAGCCTTTCCTGACCAGTGGGGTTTTGCAGCCCGGACACTGAAAGGTCAGGTTTTTGTCGAGCAGCTGATTGGATAAAGCCATTCTGTCTTCTCCCACGACAAAATGGCGTTGCAAGACGAATGCCACAGCGGCGTGTGCTGGATCGACACAGTGGCGCTGCCGAGCATGCCCAGTTTGCCCAATGCTTATCCAGCCGCCGAAGGGCGGCCTGCGCGGATTTCAGGTTTTCGAATGAGCTCACGAGCAGCCGCTCGCCTTGAATGGACAAGGCGGTCTCCTGGTCGCGAACGATGTCAGGAAGGTACTCTTTGACGGGGTCCATGCCTCATCTGCCCTGATAGGGGGGACGCATGATTGTCTTCCAAACGGTCCGATGCCGGAAATCTCGGGGGCGACCAGGGCACCGTACGCCTTTTGGAGGCAGATAGCCCCGAGCGATCACATTGACGGCGTGACGACCATTCTGGCTTGTGGGCGCACGGCGGACCTGTAAGGTCGCCTGGCCGCACGGTAGCTCTCAGGCACTGCGTCGGCCTTCACTTCCACTTGAACCGGTGCTGGATCGCTTTTCGAGAGCCGCCTGCAACCTTGCAGCGGCCAAGAGAATGCTGTCCGGGATCGGTTCTGGAGGATCGGCCTTTTCCATAAGCGCCCCAACAAATGTTAATGCCGATTGTTCCGCACCGTACAATTGCAAAAGCCCGCCAGCCGGAGCCAGCGCGCTTGATTGCTGCACTAAATGGGTCAGACGTCGCTCGGGCCGGATACAGGGACGATCTGAGCCGAGATTGACGCAAGCTTCTCTCGCTTGATCAGCGCTGGTTTCTGATAGGTTTTCTTCACACTGGTGCTCACCCGTCTGTAATCGGGCCGGATATGATGACCAACAGGGCCACGATCCTTCAGCTAATCGCAGCGGTCATCACGATCTGCCTGATGGCCGTACTGCATGACTGGCTGGGCTGGTATCTGCACAGGTTGGACCCAAAATTCTTGCAGGGGTTGGCCGTTGGCATATGCCTAACAATCGTCATCGTCCTTATGGCGCTCTGGTACGATCATCGCAAATCAGTGGCGCTGACCCCACGTGAGCAGCAGCGCACGCGCAACATTATCGATCTCTGAAGTCTGTAGCCGAGAGCCGGCATTGGCCGTCAGAAGCGCGCACCGCGCTGTTGTTGCTGGTCAAAGTCCGCGCGATATCGGCCCTTGACGCCTCCGTCTTCAGGCCTTTCAAGGCACCTATCACAGCATTCGTGCCCTTCAGTCCGCTGGCCCGAACCGCCCCTGTACGTCGGCGCACAATGGCGGGAGCAATTTCCTCAACATCTTTGTTTAATATGGACAATCGCGAACAACAGCGCGGACTGATTCTTGGGCGTACCAGACTTTTTTCAGGCCTCGATCTCTCCTTCCCGATTCTACACAGCGAGTGCCCGGCAGATTTGGCAAGGCGGCACCGCATCGACAATTTGAGGATCACGGCGTCCGTTGCGGCCGATGCTCAAGCCCGTTGCGGTGACCGTTCGGATTCTCGATCTTGTCGAGCAAACGGGCCGGTGGTTAAATGGACCGTAAGGGAGCGCTCATATGGCAGTTCACCTTTCGGCGGATACACGCGCTCCTGCGGCAACGCCTCCAAAATATCTCTTTGGTCCGCTCACGGACTTTCTGATGCTTGGCGGCAGCGCATTCCTGATTTTGCCGGTGCTGTATTTCGTGCCGCTGAGATACGAAGGGCTCGTTGCGGCGACGATGCTTTTCCTGGCTTATCTGATCAACTATCCGCACTTCGCCCACTCCTACCAACTCTTCTACCGCAATTTTGGGCGGAAGCTACGCGGCGACGGATACGACAGGAACCTGCAGATCCGCTACATCTTCGCCGGCATCGTCGTTCCCCTGCTCATGGGCGCATTTTTCGCTTATGGCTCGATAACGGCTAACGCCCGGCTCTTGGGGAACGCAACCAACGCGATGTTCTTTTTCGTGGGTTGGCATTACGTCAAGCAAGGCTACGGCATGTTGATGGTTGATGCCGTTCTGAAGCGCCGGTTCTTCACCGATCCGGACAAGAAAATCCTGCTGGTCAACAGCTATGCCGTTTGGCTGTTCGCATGGCTTCAGACGAACACGGCGGTCAGCCAGGGAAAATATCTGGGGCTGGAATATTATACGTTTGCCACTCCTGCATGGCTCAATGCGATTGCACTCTCGGCCGCGGCCGCTTCCACGGCTGCCACCGTTGTGATGCTGATCAATCGCTGGACCAGGAATGGCGGCAGCCTGCCATATAACGGCATCATCGCCTACAGCGCGTCGCTTTATCTTTGGATTCTGATCGTAAGGATAAATCCGCTCTGGCTGCTCGTGGTGCCGGCGCTCCATTCCTTGCAGTACTTGGCGGTGGTCTGGCGCTACCAGAGCAATGTCGAGCGTGATGAGCGCGATGCCGAAAAAATTCCGCAATCCAGAATCCTGTCGATCCTTGGTCCGGCCTACAGAGTGCGGCTCCTGGAGTTCATCAGTGCTGGCCTCCTCCTCGGCGGTCTGGGTTTCTGGCTGATTCCGACCGCGCTGACTGCCATTGTCCCCTATGACCGGGAGGTCCTTGGATCGTCGCTGTTCTTCTTTATCGTGTTGATTTTCATCAACGTACACCACTACTTCCTCGATAACGTGATGTGGCGCCGCGGCAACCCCGAGGTGTCGAGATATCTGTTCCGTTAGAGCTTTTTGCACCCAAGCGGAACCGCTTGGCGTAATGCGGAATGGAACCAGCCGCATCGGAATTTGGAGGCCTCGCCTCGGAATCGAACCGAGGCTTCCGAGATTTGCAGTCTCTAGCGTAGCCGCTCCGCCACGAGGCCATACGTGCTTTCGTAAAGGGCAGACGTTTAAGGATTCTTGATAGCTTGGGTAAAAATTTCGGCAATCCCGCCCTGGCAAAAGAGTCCGTTACTGGGCGGAATGGAACAGTTCCAAGACTCCTTCGCCGACATGGCAGGGATAGCCTACGTGTCTAACTGCCGACCAGCGGCACGGTAACCGTCGTCGCGTAGTTGATCGGGAAGACGTTGAAATAAGGAAAGTCTATGACGAAGGCATAGGTGGCGGTCAGATGCGCCATGCGAAAGCCGCCGCTCACGGGATCGATAGCGATGGTGACGTTGACATCCTTCAGGCCCAGGGCCTGCAGTTTCTGCGTCGCGATCGATTGCAGGGCGGCTTGGGACAACGTGTTCTGGAGTTGCAGCGAACGCGACGTCGTCTCCAGCGTATAGCGAACGCTGGAGACGGCGTTCATCGACCAACCAAAGGCAAAGATTCCGAACAACAGCATGACAAGGAACGGCGCTATGAGCGCGAATTCCAACCCGGCCCCGCCGGACCGATCCCACCTGAACGCGCTTGCTCCCGAGTTGCCTATCGACGCAATTCCGAAAGGAAACCCACCAGGCACCTTTCCTGCACTACCCCTAGCGGACACGGATCACCTCCAGGTGGCCGATGGTGCTGGAGGCGGAAAAGACGCCGAAGGTGACGGGCGGCTCCCAGGTGGCGGACGCCTGGATCTGAACAAAGACCGAGGGCGCCTTCGGCCCGCTGCACAAAGTGGACGCGTCGACAACGGTCGTCCCGCACATATAGATCCGACTTAGGGCGACCTGGCCGTCCGCCGGCCGCTTTTCCCAGCTCGCAATGGCAACGGCCTGGGTCGCCGTATCATTGGTCGACCCAGCCATGATCAGGTTCGCGGCGGTCTTCACGCCGGCGCGCATCGACAGCGAGCTGGTCACATAGGACCAACCGTCCAGGATACCAAGCAACGCCACGCACAGGAAAGGGAGCACTAGTGCGAACTCGACCGCGGCGACGCCGGTATCATCGCTCAGGATCGGAACCGATGGTCGTTCCATGGAAGGCTACTCGACCAGCGCTACGGATTGCGTGGCGGGAATGTCGCGCATTCCGAGACTTGTGCAGTCCTGATTGATGGTCGAGTTGCCGGACCATTGGATCATATCGGCGACAACCTGCGTGCATCCGTTCTGGCCAGAGAAATTGCCGAGATAATTGACCTGCTGCTTGGGAAAATAGAGCGCGCCCGTCAGCAGCGAGGTTGCCGTGCCGTTGAAGGTGCTCTGTCCGCCGGTGGCCGTTCTGTCACCATACATCAGCACGCCCGAGTAGATGCCGGATGTCGCCGCGCTCAGATTGACCGTGGCGTTGCCATTCATCGACACACGCGATCCAGCGGCGAGGTAAATGAGTACGCCATTGCCGGCTATGTTGGCGTTGGCGTTCACTTTGAAATCGCCACCCTGGATGACATAAACGCCAGGCTGCAGCGTCACGCTGCCGCTCAAGCTCAGTCCATTGCAATATGTACCCGGTCCCAGCGCTGATTTGTTGGCATTCTGACAGGGGTTCGAGGCCGCCGGGGCCGGCAGGCCGGCAAATGGATCCGCGGCAGGCAGCGCCTGTGTGATCGGGGCCGCGCAAACGGTGGTGACGGGGTTGCTGAGGGAGATGCCGCCCGCCGTTATCAGGCAATCGGCCTGGAGACCCGCCGATCCCTGAAGCTTGATGGCATCCGAGGCGATCGAATTGGCCATCACCGAGCAGCCTGTGACCTTCACGCTGGTGTTGCCTGAAAAGAGGGCAGCCTGCGAGGCGGTCGGATCGAGCGCCAGCATGCAGGCCTTCGAAGCATTGGTGATCAGGGCCACCGCCCTCGCCTGTTCTGGAACCTGGGTCTGAGTGAAGATCAGAGTGAACATCCGATTGAGCTTTTGGCCGACGATCACTTCAACCGCTTTCTTGGCCGTGTTCGGTCCGGATGCGGGCGGCGTGTTGACAACGATCGTGCCTACGCCAAGCCCATTCGTCGCTGCCGACTGGGTCGCCGCCGCGACGATCGTCGGCGTGTCGGAACCCGAGATCTGCTCCAGCGCGCCGGCATAGGCCGCGGCATCCGCCGTGGCCTGCAGTCTCAAGCTATTATAGTACCAATAGGAGGTTTCCACACCAAAACCCGCCGCGCCGACAACGATCGGCAGGGTGAGGGCAAAGATGGTGGCGACGTTCGCGGCTCTGCTGCGACCTATGCCGGCCGCCGTCAGCCGTATCCGGGTGAAGCAGTTGAACACCATGATCAATTAGAAAGCACGCATATATGAACGAAAGGCTAAAAACTTAGGCTCATTTTCGATCAGGGGTGCCATTGTTTGATTGGCGGCCGCCGCCAAACTGGAAGAACGGGAAGCCACCGGCCGGCAGGCAGGAATGGTCTACCGTTGCCTGATGACAGACACCGCGAATGACATGCCCCGATGGGCACGAGACATTCCCTGGGCACAGTGTTCTTGTTTGCCCGTCTCGGCCATTTGTCCAAGACTCCGGCGCAAGGCCTGAATGGCATGCGCGTCAACAAGGGGATTGCACGAGCCTCTTCGCTTCTCCCGTACCGTTGCCTACTAGTTCACCTTGAAGCCGACATTGCCGCCATAGGTCTGCACGCCGTCGCCGAACTTGCCATCGAACGTGGCAAACATCCTGGTGTTGTTGCTCCAGTTCATCTTCAGGCCGGCGTTGACGGCGACCGCGTCCTCAGCTGCCGCGGCGCCCTGGACCACGAAGGAATAGCCCGGCGCTGCCTGGAAGCTCGGCCTGACGGAACGGTCAGGTTCGAACTCGTGGACCCATGCCGCACGACCCCAGGCCTGCAGCGACTGGTCGCCGCCGATGGCGATCGTCGTGTCGAGTTGCAGGCCGAGGGAGACCGGCAGCGAGGTGACGACGCGGTGGTCGAAGCTCAAGCCGAGCGCGCCAGTGCCAAGCGACGTTTGCTGGCAGGCGTCGCCGGCGTGATCGTTCACCGCGCTGGATCATTACTGCTGCAGGTGTAGTGCTGCACGCCCGCACTTGGATCAGCGGCGGCAGCGCCTGTCCCGGTAAGCGATATCCGGCTGGATTGATCGTCAGCTTCTTCAGGCAGAAAGAACTGGCACGGACTCGCCGTTCGACTCAGCCAACAATTCTCTTTGCACTGCCAGGAAGAACCTGCGTACTTCGTCGCTGGCTGCCGTTCTGTCCCTGCCCGTCCCGACAACGAGATCGAGCAACTCCGTCGCTTTTGCCTTCCAGAACGAAGTGGCGGTCTCGCCATGCAGATTGCCGAGCTTGGCGGCAACTTCCCTGACCAAGAATAGCTGACGATCGATCGGGAACGCACGGACTTTTTCTGGGTACATCTTCCGAACCATGAAACTGACGCAACGAATCAACCATTGCCGAACAAGCAATGGCTAACCCCGAAGGTGGAAACGGAAGCTTAACGGTGACCGGCCGATACCTCGCGCACGCGAATTGTCATGTACTCTCGAAGCCGGACTGTTTCACCCGGCCATTCGCTGCGGCCCTCAGGCCTCCAATGCTCTCGCCTCGCCGCCGCGCTTGCGCGGCACCATCATGTCGCCGGCCATCAGTCCGGTGACACGGCAGAACGCCATGAATGCCCGGCAGGCGTCTTCGGTCTCGACCACGTCCACCGTGGCACCGAAGCAGGCGTTGAAGGCTTTCTGATACACTGGCCCCTGCCGGCGTGCCGGCCAATCCTGCAGAAAATCGAGCGCCTGCTCGACGCTGTAGATTTCCTCGACGGGCAAGCCAGGGCCTGGTGCGATGCGCACCGGCACCTCGAATTGCAATCTGTCCATTCGACATCTCCCGAACCGGCATCGCCCAAGCAACGCCGTTCGTGGTCAAAAGTTGCTTTGTCCGTTTTGTGCCACGGAAATGTGTCGTCACTGCGGAAAGCCGCCGCTTTGCTGCAGCGGGCAAAGGCAAAGCCTGCCCGCACCAGGCGGCCCGGCAGTGCTTTCCTTCGCCCCCGCAGCGATTACTGGTTTGCCGGATCGGTCTCCGCGTCGAAGGCCATGCGTACCGCCATCAGCAGAACGTAGGCCGACGGCAAGGCAAACAGCACGCCAAGGACGAGCGCTCCGGCTCCCGACAAATAGAGCGTTTCCGCGATTGCCCAATAAACGGTTCCGATGCCGATGAAAGCCTGGACGGAAAGAAATGAAGCAGCCGAGGCCGCGCCTGACAGGCTTTTGAATGTCTTGATACGCTGTTGCATTGCAATGATCCGAAAATGACGCGCTTCGCCACCAATGCGCGGCTCTCGGCCGCCGCACGGGTCCCGACGCGAATGGTTTGGAATGAAGGTGAACGTGCGGTCCCGGACCGCTCAGGGTCGTATGGACGGTGGCGCACGTGGCTGGTTGGTGCTCACGCGAGGCGCGGAGACCGGCCCACGGCCGGCAACAGACATCTCCCGCGACGTCGGGGCCAACCGACGGAAGACAGCCTGCGGAACCGACAGGGTCGGATGGCCGCCGGCGAACTTGGCGATCACCGGCCGGGCGCCGCGAACCTCCAGCGCCTGGGCCTTGCTGGTGACACGCAGCAGCGCTGCCACCTCCCCCGACCGTTCCAGGCCGATGCTGGCACCGCCTTGCGCACGATCCCAGGAAATGGGCGTGTGCGGCCGGCCGAGGCACAGCATCGCCAGCAGCACAAGGCCCATCAGACATGAGCAGGCTGGCGTCAGTGGCGCTTCAAGCGACTTGAAGCGCCTGGTCGCCGCGAACGGAAGCGATCTCCAAAACATAAACCCGCCCTAACGCACGATTGCCTCAAAGGAAAGCAACGCCGCGAAAAACGGGAAAAAGTATAGCCTCGGCAAGCGAATATCCGGGCGGCTGGGGCCACATCAGGCAGTTCTTCCTTGAACCATTCGCCCCCAAGTGCCAAATCTGGTGGGATCCACGCGCCTGCACTCCTGCCGCGCGCCACCTTCGATATGGACAAAATGGTCACCTATCTCGACGCCGCCACGGCACCGCTCAGAAACACCGGCCAGATCCGCCTCTATGGCGAGGAAGGCTTTGCCGGCATGCGCAAGGCATGCGACCTCACCGCGCGCTGCCTGGACGAGCTGGTGCCAATGGTCGGTCCCGGCGTCACCACGGACACGATCGACCGTTTCGTCTTCGAGTTCGGCATGGACAACGGTGCGCTGCCGGCCACACTCAACTATCGCGGTTACACGAAATCCTCCTGCACCTCGATCAATCANCTCGAGGTCACCCATGAGTGCCTGATGCGCGGCATCGCCGCGGTCAGGCCGGGCGCGCGCACCGGCGCCATCGGCGCCGCCATCCAGACCTACGCCGAAGCGGAGCGCTGCTCCGTGGTGCGCGATTTCTGCGGCCACGGCGTCGGCCAGCTGTTCCATGACGCCCCCAACATCCTGCATTATGGCAGCGCCAATGAAGGTGTGGAAATGCGCGCCGGCATGATCTTTACCATCGAACCGATGATCAATCTTGGCCGGCCGCATGTGAAGGTGTTGTCGGATGGCTGGACGGCGGTGACGCGCGATCGCTCGCTGTCGGCGCAGTACGAGCACACGATCGGCGTGACCGACACCGGCTGCGAGATTTTCACGCTGTCGCCCAAAAAGCTCGACCGTCCGGGCTTGCCGGCTTAGGACGACGTGGCGAGGTTCTTTGAATAGCGGCCTATTCCCAGTGCTTGCGTGGCCGCCAGTCTTCATCCTCGTCCATATCTCGTAGCCAGCGCATTATTTTCCGGCAACTGCGCGGTCGGCCATCGCTGACCCAGCCATCGGTGCAGGGATCGTAGCGTTGGCGCGGGTAATTGTCGTGCCGTTCCCGATAACGATCCCGGCGGTCCAGCATGCGCAAGAGCTCCCGGCAGTTATGCGGCTTGCCGTCGCTGTAACGCCCGTCCGTGCAGGGATCATCGTATTGGATGAAATGGATCGGAAGGCTCTGATCGGAGCGGCTACCGGCGGGTACGGCATCGATCACCGGGGCAGCCATTGCAGGACCGAAGCCTAGAAACAGTCCGACGTATAGCAGGATACGAACGAGGCTGGGCATCTTGGTTCTCCGATGCGGGCCATCAATGGCAATGCGGTGAGCTTGCGCGACCCCCATTGCCGCAACATTGCGTCGAAGTCGGAGGCTACTCATTCCTTGCCGCCGAAAAGACCTCGACCGCACCCTGCCCGCCGTCCTAGTATTTCGCGGGGATCAGCGATCATTGCTCGGGCTGGATGGGCGGCACATGGCGACACAAGGCGATGACGACGAACGGAGTTTCTTCTCCGAGGCGCCGGTGCGGCAAGCCACGAAGGCCAGACAGGCTCCTACCGAAAAGCCTCACTATCTCGGCCATCGCGATCGTCTGCGCGAGCGCTTTGCCTCGGCCGGCCCAGATGCCTTGCCCGATTATGAACTTCTGGAACTCCTGCTCTTCCGCCTGATCCCGCGCGCCGACACCAAGCCGGTCGCGAAGGCGCTGCTGGCCCGCTTCGGCACGTTGGCCGAAGTGCTCGGCGTGCCCGTCGGCCTGTTGCAGGAGGTCAAGGGCATCGGACCGGCCGTGGCGATCGAGCTGAAGGTCGTCGCGGCGACCGCCCAGCGCATGGCGCGCGGCGAGGTTCAGGGCCGCGAAATCCTCTCGTCGTGGCAGCAGCTTCTCGACTATTGCCGCTCGGCAATGGCGTTCGAGGCGCGCGAGCAGTTCCGCATCCTTTTCCTCGACAAGAAGAACGCGCTGATATCAGATGAGGTGCAGCAGACAGGCACGGTCGACCACACGCCCGTCTATCCCAGGGAAGTGGTCAAGCGCGCGCTCGAACTGTCGGCTACCGCGATCATTCTGGTCCACAATCACCCCTCCGGCGACCCGACTCCGTCGCGTGCCGATATCGCCATGACGAAAGAGGTCATCGAGGCCGCCAAGCGGCTGGGCATTTCCGTGCATGACCACATCATAATCGGGCGCAAGGGCTATTCCAGCATGAAGGGCCTGCTGCTGATCTAGGTCCAGAATTCAGCGAGGCAGCACCGCCACGGCGCTGGCGATTATCCTCGCCCGAATTTGAGATCATTCAATCGTTGAAAGAACGATGCTGATACCGCGCATTTCGCGGATCAATCTTCCAGTAGCGACAGCCCAAAAGATCGCCACTCTTCTAAAATCAAGGCCGACCGGTCTTGCAGCTGCCGGCAATCTGGCTGACCGCCTCGTCGAAGCCGGCGAGGTCGAAATCGGCTTGGCCCCGCCCGGACAACAATCCGAAGCGCCATGACAGCAGCAGGCGGTTTGCCGGAACGAGGCGCTTGATGCCATCGGCGCCGTCGCGCATCAGCTGCCTGCCGCGCGTGCCGACGGACCAGCTCTCGTCGAATTTGCCGGCGCCGTCGATGGTAACCGACATGGTGATTTTCCGGCTGGCGGAGACCGCGTCGTTCAATTGCAGCCATTCGGTCCAGGCCGGCTCCCCGTCAGCCCGGCAAGCGATGGTCAGCACCGGGCTGTAGCTCAGCGCGCCGCCTCCGGTGATGAGCTTGTTGGTGGCATAGACCGAGGCGGTGACAAGGCCGTCATTGGCGGTGTCAAAACGCCAATTGTCCGTACCGGCCCCGGCAGCGCCGCAGGCCCAGGCAAGGAAAAGCACCGTGGCGGCAGCGCGCCTCATTCCCACGAACACCCCAACGACATCACCAATTACCTCTGGTCTTCCAACCAACCAGATAATGATCAAGGCTTCGTATCGCCACCGGTGCCCATCAGGAACGAATCCGATGTTGCAGTTTGGCAACGAAAAAGGCCGCCCAGAGGCGGCCTATCGGAATTCGCTGCAATGAGCGACCTATTCGGCGTCCTTGGCGGCCTTCTTTTTCGGCGCGGCCTTTTTCTTCGGCTCTTCCGCCTCGTCAGCGGCATCGCTTGCCTTGGCTTCGGCCTTCTTCGACGCGGCCTTCTTGGCCGGCTTCGCCTTGCCCTTGGTGTCGTCTTCCTCGTCGTCGGCCATCAGCTCTTCCTTGCTGACCTTGACGTCGGTGACCGAGATCTGTTCGAGCAGGTGGTCGACAACCTTCTCCTCGAACATCGGCGCCCTCAGCGCGTTGAGCGCCTCGGGATTGCTGCGGTAGAACTCGAAGGCTTCCTGCTGCTGGTTGGCCGGGAAGCGACGAACCTGCTCGAACAGCCCGCGCTGCAGTTCCTCGTCCGAAACCGTGACGCCCGCCTTCTCGCCGATCTCGGCCAGCACCAGGCCAAGGCGCACGCGGCGCTCGGCAAGGCGCATGTATTCGGCGCGCGCTTCTTCCTCGGTGGTCTCTTCGTCGGCGAAGGTGCGGCCAGCGGCTTCCAGGTCGCGGTTGACCTGCGCCCAGATGTTGTTGAACTCGGCTTCGACGAGCTTCGACGGCGCTTCGAACGAATAGGCCGCATCGAGCTGGTCGAGCAGCTGGCGCTTGACCTTCTGGCGCGTCATCGAGCCGAACTGGTTCTCGATCTGGCCGCGCACGATGTCACGCAAGCGCTCGAGCGATTCCAGGCCAAGGTTCTTGGCGGTCTCGTCGTTGATTTCGAGGTCGCCGGGCTTCGATACGTCCTTGACGGTTACCTCGAAGGTCGCTTCCTTGCCGGCCAGATGCGCCGCCTGGTAGTTTTCCGGGAAGGTCACCGTGACCTGCTTCTCGTCACCGGCCTTGGCGCCGATCAGTTGATCCTCGAAGCCCGGAATGAACTCCTTGGAACCCAGCACCAGCGGCTGGTCAGTGCCGGCGCCGCCAGCGAAAGCCTCGCCGTCGATCTTGCCGACATAGTCGATCGTGACGCGGTCGCCTTCGGCGGCCTTGCCGGTCTTCGGCTCGTAGCTGCGCGCCGATTCGGCGACGCGCTTGACCTGGTCGTCGATTTCCGAATCCGGCACGTCGAACACCTGGCGCGTCACCTTGATGTCGGAGAAATCCTTGATCTCGATCGCCGGAATGACCTCGTAGTTGAGGCGGAACTCGAAGTCGGCGCCGCCGGCCAGGATCTTCTCGGCTTCCTTCTCGTCCTCGGTCATGATGACCTCGGGCTGCATGGCGGCCTTTTCGCCGCGCCCGGTGATGATCGAGCGGGTCGAGTCGTTGAGGATCTCGTTGACCACTTCGGCCATGAACGACTTGCCATAGACCTTGCGGAGGTGCTGCACCGGCACCTTGCCCGGACGGAAGCCGTTGATGCGGACCTTGTTGCGGGCGTCCGACAGCCGCGCCATCAGCTTGGCTTCCATATCACCGGCCGGCACGGTGATCTTGATCTCGCGCTTGAGACCGGAATTGAGTGTTTCGGTGACCTGCATCGTAAAACCTTTGTTTTCACCAATGAGGCTGCCAAACGGCTCCCTGCCGTTCACAGCCTGCCGGTAATTCTTGCCGGGAATGGCTTTTGGTACGGAACCTGGCGATTTGACCGGAAATACGGCTCAAACTCTCCCAAACTGCGTTCCAAAATGTGAATAAGTTCTTGTTTTTCCTACTTCTTATCACATTTTGTAGAAGCGGATCGTCGCGTTCCGTCACATTTGACACGCCTTTTGTCACAGGCGAGCCCAATTTTCAACAGTCTTCGCGTT
This sequence comes from Mesorhizobium sp. LNHC229A00, assembly GCF_000502415.1. NCBI lineage: Bacteria > Pseudomonadati > Pseudomonadota > Alphaproteobacteria > Hyphomicrobiales > Phyllobacteriaceae > Mesorhizobium > Mesorhizobium sp. LNHC229A00. Next base: position 572,524 of record NZ_AYWQ01000001.1, on the reverse strand, counting down.
CAGGCGAATAACCAACATTCCGGCCCTGAGCCGACATCTTGTCTCCGACATTGACAGAATGATGGCTACATGGGATTGCCGGGCCACGCGGGTATGGCGGAACTGGTAGACGCACCAGATTTAGGTTCTGGCGAGAGATCGTGGGGGTTCGAGTCCCTCTACCCGCACCACCCTTCGCGCTTCGAGCGTCGGGTGGCAGGCCACCCGACGCTCGCTAGACGAAGGAGCGTGCTCCGAAGCCTGGCGAAGGAGGACCGGCCTCGTTATCGCGCGTCTCACGACCCTAATAAAGCGGCTCCTCGAAAAGCGTCTTGTCGCCATCCATCAGCGCCTTGATCTGCGCCGTGCCGTCGGCGGCGAGCGCCAGCTTGATCCCGAACGGGCGCACCCGCATGTCGCTCTGGATCGCCATCCCCTCGCCTTCGGGCAGATAGAAGCGCTCGATGCCGTAATCCGGGGCGATCGTCATGCCTTCGCCGCGAAGGTCCCAACCTGCGGCGACATGGCCCGAAATGTCGGCTTCGTCCGCGGCGGCCGGCGTCGGCGCCGTGCCGAACCAGGCGGCGGTCGGCGTCCAGTAGCCGTCGGCGCCCTTCTTTAGCCGGACCACGATCGAGGTGTCGTCGCTGGACTGTTTGTCCGGCGCAATGTTGGCGATCATTTTCACCGGTATGCGCGAGATGTCATAGCCAAGGACGATATAGTCGCCGCGCAGTAAGTCGCGGGGATCGACCGGTTCGATCTTCAGCAGCACTTCCTTGCCGTTACGCAGGATCGCCGCCCGGCTGGCGATGATCCAACTGAGAAAACCGAGCTGGGCGAGCGCCAGCACCAGCGCCGAGATGACAAGCCTCTTCCCGGTCATCATGCCGTGGCTCCCCCAATGGCCGGACCCTTCATGCGTTTTTCAACGCGGATGATGACGATAGCAAGCACCCCGAGCAGCAGCGCCGCGGCAAGGAAGAAGCCGGCGGTGTCTAGCATCGACTGAAGCGTCACGACATAAATCATGGCGAGTTCGAAGGCGAAGCCGAGATAGGCCAGCCAGCGCAGGCCACGGCTCTCACGGCCTGCGAACACGATTGCCGCGACGATACCAGCCAATGCGACGACCGAAGCGGTCGCGAAACCGCTGTTGTAGGTGCTCTCGTCAGCCAGTTCGAACTGGATGATGGCCAGGCCGGTGAGAAAGCCAAGCAGCGCGTGCAGGGGCAAACGGCCGCCAAGTTGCACGATCCTGTCGACCGGTTCCGGCGCAAGGACGGCAGCAGCGAAAAGCACGACAGAGACGATGACCAGAGGGATCGCCACTGGCAGGGTCGCGTGATCCATGGCCAACAGCACGAGATAGAAGAGCAGCGACAGGATGATCAGGTGCCTTGCCGACTGGCTGCGGGTCCAGAACGAAACGGCAAACAGCACCACCGCCATGACGACGAAAGCGTGCGGAAACTCGCTGCGGCTGTAATAGTCGAACCCTTTCAGGAACAGCCAGGCATCGGCGACACCGACCGCTGCCACGGTCAGCGCGTTGGAGCGCAGCGCCACCGCGGCCAACGCCGTTCCGGCGCCCCAGGTGACCAGGGCGGAAGCCTGGTCGCCGGACAAATGGTACATCTGCCCGATCAGGGCGATCGAACCGCCGAACGCGGCAGCAGCCACGATCCACAGGGCTTCGCCGATCGCCGCATGGTCGCGCGTCTTCAGCACCGCGCCGCCGACATAGCCGCCAAGGATAACCGCGAACAGCGCGGCCACCCGCGCCAGTCTTGGGATCGCTTCCCAATTGGCGGCGACGAAGATCAGGATCGCCGCGCCAAAGAGCAGGGCCGCCATCATCGCGAGGATCGAGCCAAAGCTGAGCGACCGGCGGGCGTTTGCGTCGACGTCACGGGTCAGGGAATCGGCTGTGGCGGCGTCGATCAGGCCTGCCTGCCGCCACCGCGCGATATCGGACTTTAGTCGTGATGAATAGCCCGCCATTCCCCTTCCTCCCCCAGCTGGTTTTTTTTCAGCCGATCAGGCCAAACCGTTGACGTTACGGCACTTTCTGATTCCGACTTCCTTGCGTCGGGTCGGTGAAGCCGCGTTAATGCTGCATTGCACAATTTGCATTGCTGCCATGCAGCCATAGCGCTTTTAAATCGATATGGGTCCCCCTACTTATGGTTCGTACACAAACGGAATGATCCGCAAGAAAGACGAAACGAGAACTACCATGAACCTGATCCGCAACTACCGCAACTGGCGCCGCTACCGGGACACCGTCTCCGAGCTGAGCCGCCTGAGCAACCGTGAACTGACCGACCTCGGCATTAGCCGCAGCGACATTCCTTACGTCGCTCGCAAGGCGGTCTAATTCTTCGGACCGCGAATGGTCCGAACAAGTTTCTGAAAAGAGAACGACAATGAACCTGATCCGCAACTATCGTAACTGGCGCGTTTATCGCGAGACGGTTACCGAGCTGGGTCGCCTTTCGAACCGCCAACTGCATGATCTCGGTATCGTCCGCGACGAAATCAAGATCGTCGCCCGCAGGGCGATCTAACCAAGGAATTTCGCTGGGGTCGACCTCCTCCCCGACCCAGGCGAATACGGTCAGCCCTTACCTCCTCCCAAGGGTTGACCACCAAAACGGCGCCCGCCGCACCTCCTCCCGCGGCGGGCGTTGTTCCCCCCGGGGCAAACGAATTTTGCCCCAGAGGTTTCGCCCTCTCTAAAAATGCGAAGAGAATTTCGTCCGAGCCGACCTCCTCCCCGGCGATGACGAATAGGCCCAACCTTCACCTCCTCCCCAAGGTTGGCCACCCAAACGGCGCCCGCCGCACCTCCTCCCGCGGCGGGCGCTGTTTCCCCGGGGAAAACGAATTTGCCCCAGAGGTTTCGCCCTCTCTAAAAATGCGGAGAGAATTTCGCCTGAGCCGACCTCCTCCCCGGCGATGGCGAATACGGTCGGCCTTCACCTCCTCCCGAGGGTCGACCCCCAAAACGACACCCGCCGGACCTCCTCCCCCGGCGGGTGTTGTTGTATTCAGGGGCAGATGTTCCCGACCCGGCGTTTCGCGTTACCGCCACGCGACAATTGCAATCGCCGCGGCAAGCGATTATTCCGGCGACCATGAGCAAAAATCCAATCCATATCATCGGCGGCGGCCTCGCCGGTTCCGAAGCGGCATGGCAGGCGGCCGAGGCCGGCGTTCCCGTCATCCTGCATGAAATGCGCCCGGTTCGCGGCACCGATGCCCACAAGACCGACGGCCTGGCCGAACTCGTCTGTTCCAATTCCTTCCGCTCCGACGACGCCGAAAACAACGCCGTCGGCCTGCTGCATGCCGAAATGCGGCTGGCCGGCTCGCTGATCATGAGCGCCGGCGACGCCAACCAGGTGCCGGCAGGCGGCGCGCTTGCCGTCGACCGCGATGGTTTTTCCGACGCGGTGACGAAAAAGCTCGAGGCACACCCGCTGATCACCATCGAGCGCGAGGAAGTTCCCGGCCTGCCGCCGGCGGAGTGGGACCAGACGATCATCGCCACCGGGCCGCTGACCGCGCCATCGCTTGCCCAGTCGATCGCCGAAGCGACCGGCGCCGATGCGCTCGCCTTCTTCGATGCCATCGCGCCGATCATCCATTTCGACACGATCGACATGGATACCTGCTGGTTCCAGTCGCGCTACGACAAGGTCGGGCCTGGCGGCACCGGCAAGGACTACATCAACTGTCCGATGGACAAGGATCAGTATCTCGCCTTCGTGCAGGCGCTGGTCGACGGCCAGAAGACCGAGTTCAAGCAATGGGAAGGCACGCCCTATTTCGACGGTTGCCTGCCGATCGAGATCATGGCCGAACGCGGCGTCGAGACGCTGCGCTACGGACCGATGAAGCCGATGGGCCTCACCAATGCGCACAATCCGACGGTGAAGGCCTATGCGGTCGTCCAGTTGCGGCAGGACAATGCGCTGGGCACGCTCTACAACATGGTCGGCTTCCAGACCAAGCTGAAGCATGCCGAACAGGTGCGCGTGTTCCGCACGATTCCGGGCCTCGAAAACGCCGACTTCGCGCGCCTGGGCGGCCTGCACCGCAACACCTACATCAATTCGCCGACCTTGCTCGACGGCTCGCTGCAGCTGAAGTCGCATCCCGGCCTACGCTTCGCCGGCCAGATCACCGGTTGCGAGGGTTACGTCGAAAGCGCCGCCATCGGCCTGCTCGCCGGGCGCTTCGCCGCCGCCGAGCGCCTTGGGCACACACCATCGCTGCCGCCGCTCACCACGGCCTTCGGCGCCCTGCTCAACCACATCACCGGCGGCCACATCGTCTCCGACGATGAACCGGGAAAGCGTTCCTTCCAGCCCATGAACGTCAATTTCGGCCTGTTCCCACCGGTGGAAGCGGTGAAGATCGAAGGCAAGCGCCTGCGCGGCAAGGACAAGACCGTTGCCAAGCGCCACGCCATCACCTCGCGTGCCCTGCAAGACTGCCGTGAATGGCTGGGCGTGCCGGCGCAAACGGCTGAGGCTGCCGAATAACCTCGCGGTTCTGATTGGAACGCTCGGTGTAAAGTATACACGAGCGGAGCCGTTCCATGGAAGCAGCCGAGAAACTATCCGTCACCGTCACACCCGCGATGGCACGCATGATCCGCGAACGAGTCGAGGACAGTTCGTTCGGCTCGGCCAGCGAGGTTATCCGCGCGGCTCTTCACGCTTTCCAACGCGAAGAAGAGGAACACGCCGAACGCATGGCCTCGATCAGGGCGCGTGTGAAGGCGTCGATCGAGGATACGAGACCCGCCATTCCACTCAATGAGGCAATCGACAGAGTTAAGGACCGCATTTCGCAACTGGCGCGAGACAATGATAAGTCAGCGTCTCGCCGTCGTTCTTAGTGAAGGAATATCCGAACCTGACCAGGTTGAAACCGAAGGTGAAGGCAATCACGGGCAAGCTCATGAACGGGATCTCCTCCGGGCCAGCCTGTCGTCTTCGGCGACAGTTCTCGGCAGGCGGACTTCCATCACGATTGACGTTTACGTCAATGTTGGCCAGCCCTTGCCCGCACGGCGCAACAGCAGCCAGTGCCGGCGCAACGCCGACAGCCGCGCCACGTCCCTGATCGGACCTTGGCGCGAGCCTTCCATCTTGTCGAGATAAGCGCGTGACAGCACCAGCGGCAGGAATGCCGGACGCAACGGCCCCGGCAGCGCGGCAGCACCCCGCTCGAAGGCGGAAAGATGTTCGCGCGCCAGCGAAATCATCGCGGCCACGGCGCGCTGCGCACCAGGGCCGCCATCGCCGGCAACGAATTCTTCCGGTGACGAGCCTGCCGCCGCCAGGATGTCAGCCGGCACAAAACACTGCCCGCGCCTGCGGTGCAGCGGCAACAGAAGCAAAAGGCCCGTCATTGCCTGCGCGCAGCCCGCCCTGCCCGCCAGTTCGGCGAACCTTGGCGCCTCGACAGGATCGAGCACCATTGCCGCAAGCTGGATCAGCGCGGCTGCCGTCTCGCCGCAATAGCCTTCCAGATCGGTGCGCGACGGCATCGGATCGTCGTAGAGGTCGAAGATGCGGGCTTCGAGCATGTTCTCGAAAGCTAATTTCGGCAGCTTGAACGCCGCAATGGTGGCGTTCAAGGCTTCGGCAGTGGGATGGCCCGCGCCCGTCTCGCCGCCGGCGGCGATGACATCGCGCCACCATTGCAGCCGCACTTCGCCGGGCAGCGGCTCGTGGATGCGGTCGCGAATGCCCGCGATCTCGGCATTGAAGGCGTACAGCGAAAACAGCGCGTCGCGCTTGTCGGCTGGCGCGTAGAGCGCGGTGAGATACCGATCATGATCGGCGACGCGCACCGCATCCATGACGATTTCAGTATTCTGCGACATATCAATCGACGGCGATGAGCGCGGCCGCCACGGCGCGGTTTTCGGCCAGAAGGACATTGTAGGTCCGCACTGCTGCCCCAGTCGACATCGGGTCGGACGCTATGCCGGCATCCTTCAGCGCCGCCCGCAGCACCGCCGGCAGCGGCCTGAGATCCCGCCCCATGCCAACCAGCAGGATCTCGACCTTGTCGGCCTCGGCGAGCAGCCTGTCGAAATCCGCCACCGTCAGCGCCAGCGGATTTGCCGGCTCCCAGCCATGGATGCCTGTGGGCAGGCACATGAGAGAGCCGCGATGCGACATGTCGGCAAAGCGGAAGCCGCCGTTGCCATAGGCCTCGATCGGCGCGCGGCCGGGGAAATGCGCCTCGCGGATGATGATGCCTTTGCCGCCCATCACTCTGCCACCCCTCGGGGCCGCGCGTCAGGTCGCGACGGCCTTGCCGCCGCTGACCGGCTTTTCCTCGTCGGCCGAAGCCTGCGGCCGCAGCTTGAACAGGATCAGCAACGGCGCCGCGATGAAGATCGACGAATACGTGCCGAACACGACGCCGAACAGCATCGCCAGCGTGAAGGAGCGGATCACTTCGCCGCCGAACAGCACCAGCGCCAGCAGCGCCAAGCTGGTCGTCACGGACGTCAGCGTCGTTCTCGACAACGTCTCGTTGATGGCGTTGTTCAACAGCTGCGGCAACGGCATTCGCTTGTATTTTCGCAGATCCTCGCGGACGCGGTCATAGACCACGATCGTGTCGTTCAGCGAATAACCGATAATGGTCAGGATCGCCGCCAGCGACGACTGGTTGAATTCGAGCCCGGTGATGACGAAGAAACCGAGCGTCATGACCACATCATGAACCGTCGCGACGATGGCGCCAACCGCGAACTGCCATTCGAAGCGGAACCAGACATAGATCAGGATGCCGGCCAGCGCGACGATCATGGCGATCGTGCCTTGCTTGGCCAACTCGCCGGAAACCGTCGGACCCACCACTTCGACGCGGCGGAAATTATACTGATCCTGCAGCTCGCCGCGCACCTTGTCGATCACGGTCTGCTCGGCATTTTCACCGGCATCCTGCGTGCCGACGCGGATCAACACGTCGTTGGGTGCACCGAACTGCTGCACCTGCACTTCGCCGATGTTCAGTTCCGTCAATCGGCTGCGGATGTCACCAATATTGGCATCGCCGCTCTTCGACTGCACCTCGATCAGGGAACCGCCCTTGAAGTCGATGCCGTAATTGATGCCGACGCTCATGAACAACACGACGGACAATATCGACAATGTGCTCGACAGCGCGAACGTCCACCGGCGGATACCCATGAACGGAATTTTCGTGCCGGGTGGAACGAAGGTCACCGGTGCGCGCGGCAGTTCCTTCGGACGTGCGCGGCGCAGCCAGATCGACACCAGCAGGCGGGTGAAGGTGAAAGCGGTGAAGACCGTGGTCAGGATGCCGATGGCATAGGTGATGGCAAAGCCCTTCACCGGTCCGGTACCGAGATAGAACAGCACCACCGTGGCAATCAGCGAGGTGACGTTGGAATCGACGATGGTCGCCAGCGCCTTCGAGAAGCCGGTGTCGATCGCCTGGATCACCGAGCGACCGGCGCGTCGCTCCTCGCGGATACGCTCGTAGATCAGCACGTTGGAATCGACCGCCATGCCGATGGTCAGCACGATACCGGCAATACCGGGCAAGGTCAGGGTCGCGCCGAGCAGCGACAGCAGTCCGACGATCATCGCCACGTGCACCGCCAGCGCGATGTTGGCGAGGAAGCCGAGGAAACCGTAAGCGACGAACATGAATGCCACGACGAGGATCGAACCGATGATGCCGGCGACCTTGCCGGCATGGATCGAATCCTGGCCGAGGCCCGGGCCCACGGTACGCTCCTCGATCACCGTCAATGTCGCGGGCAGCGCGCCGGCGCGCAGCAGGACGGCGAGGTCGTTGGCGCTTTGCGCGGTGAAATTACCGGAGATCTGGCCGGTGCCGCCAAGGATCGGTTCACGGATCTGCGGTGCCGATATCACCTGGTTGTCGAGGATGATGGCAAAAAGCTTGCCGACATTCTGCGCGGTGGCCTGGCCGAAGCGGGCGGCACCCTTGGAATCGAAGCGGAACGAAACCACCGGCTCGTTGTTCTGCGAATTGTACGTCGCCTGTGCGTCGACGAGGTTTTCACCCGACACGATAACGCGGTTCTCGATTAGGTACGGAACCGGCGGATCGTCCTGGGAATAGAGCACCGACGAACCGGCTGGCGGGCGCGCCTTGAGCGCGTCCTGCACCGGCATCGACTGGTCGACCATCTGGAAGGTCAGCTTCGCGGTCTGGCCGAGAATTTCCTTAAGCCGCTGCGGATCCTGCAGGCCAGGCACCTGGACGAGGATGCGGTCCTCGCCTTGCCGCTGCACGATAGGCTCGGTCGTGCCGAGTTCGTTGACGCGGCGCTCGACCACCTCGATCGACTGCGCCAATGCAGTTGACGTACGGTATTTGATGCCGGCGTCGGTGACGGTGAACTTGAGCAGGCCCGGCTCGGAATCATCGAGCGCCATTTCCTGGATGGAACCGCCGGTGAACAAGCCGGCGGCGACAGGATCGGTCAAAGTCTTCAATGCCTTCTTGGCGGCATCGAGCTGGGCGGGATCGGTGATGCGGACCTGCAGGGTCTTGCCGCTGCCGGCAAGACCGGTATAGCCGATCTTGGCATCGCGCAGCAGTGTACGGATTTCGTCGCGCGTCGTCTCCAACCGATCCTTGATCAGATCGTTCTGGTTCATCTCCAGCAGGATATGCGAACCGCCCTGCAGGTCGAGGCCGAGCGTCATCTGCCGCTTCGGCACCCAACTGGGCAGCTGAGCCAGCGTGCTGGCGGGGAACAGGTTGGGCGCGGCGAGGATCACTGTGGCGGCCACGGCCAGCCAGATCAGGATCATCTTGAAGCGCGAGAAATAAAGCATAGGGCGTCGTCCGTCAGAGCGTGTCCGCGGATCGCTCCGCCTTGAATTTGGTTATTTCTTGGCGTTCTGGTTGGCCACCGGTTCGCCCTTGACGCGCACATCGGCGATCGTCGAGCGCAGCGCCGTTACCTTGGTGCCGCCGCCAAGATCGATCTCCAGCTCGTTGTCGTCGATCACCTTCGTCACCTTGCCGACAAAGCCGCCGCCGGTGACGACAGTGTCGCCGCGACGAACCGCCGCCAGCATCTCGCCGCGCTTCTTCAGCTGCGTGCGCTGCGGGCGGATGATCAGAAAATACATGATCACGAAAATCAGGACAAACGGCAAAATGCTGATGAACATATCGGGAGAGGCGCCGCCGATGCCTTGGGCGTATGCCGGTGTCACGAACATCGAGGTACTCCTGAATTTTGAAAAACAGCCACCAAACGATCAAGCGAGATTTGGCGGCCCCTAGAAATTTGGCCGGAATATAGTCGGTAAAGTTGTCAATGCAACTGCGCGGCCAGGCAAATCGGCTGCTTTTCCGGCCTGTTTAGCCGTGTTAGAGCAGGATCGCGAAAACCGCGAGCCGGTTTTCGGAAAAGATGACGCTCGAACAAATGGTTGCAGCCGGTTTCGCAACCGCCGGAATCGAACCGGACCTACCCGCCACCGCAAAAACCGAAGCAAAAAGACCCGACATGACCGATACCAGCATCGACGCTCTGAACCAGAAACTCGACCGCCTGATCGAGGCGGTCAGCCGCCTCGCGCCGCCGCCGGTGCCTCAAACCGACCTCGACGTGGCCGACTGCTTCGTCTGGCAGGCCGATCCCGGCTATCTGGAGCCGGTGCGCAAGGTCAACCGCGTCGATATCGGCCTGATCCGCGGTGTCGACCGCGTCCGCGACATCCTCGTCGACAACACCGAGCGCTTCGCCGCCGGTTTCGCCGCCAACAACGTCCTGTTGTGGGGTGCGCGCGGCATGGGCAAATCGTCGCTGGTCAAGGCCGTACACGCGCGGGTAAATGCCAAGGCGAAGCCCGGCCTGCCGCTAAAGCTGATAGAAATCCACCGCGAGGACATCGACACGCTGCCGAAGCTGATGGGCCTGCTGAAGGCGGCCCCCTTCCGCGTCATCCTGTTTTGCGACGATCTGTCCTTCGATCACGACGATACGTCCTACAAGTCACTGAAGGCGGCGCTTGAAGGTGGCGTCGAGGGCCGTCCGGCCAACGTGATCTTCTACGCGACCTCGAACCGCCGCCACCTGTTGCCGCGCGACATGATCGACAATGAGCGCTCGACCGCCATCAACCCGTCGGAAGCGGTCGAGGAAAAGGTCTCGCTATCCGACCGTTTCGGCCTGTGGCTCGGCTTCCACAAGTGCTCGCAGGACGAATATCTCGACATGGTCAACGGCTATGCCAGCCACCATGGCCTCGACATCGACCCCGAGCAGTTGCGCGCCGAAGCGCTGGAATGGGCAACCACACGCGGCAGCCGCTCGGGCCGCGTCGCCTGGCAGTTCACCCAGGATCTGGCCGGCAGGCTCGGCAAGCCATTGAAGGATTGAGCCATTGGATCGCGTCGCCATCCCGATCGACCGGCAACGTCATTTGGGCGGCGGCGTCGGTCGCAAATCGCGCGGCGTTTGACCGATCTCGCGGCGCATCCAATGCGCCAGGTGTGACTGGTGCGCGAAGCCTGTCATTTCAGCTACTTCGCTTGTGCTGAGGTCGCCTCGCCGCAGCAGAACGCGTGCGCGCTCAACGCGACGCCGTAACACATACCGGTGTAGGGTGACGCCCGTCGCCACTTTGAACCATGTCCGCAAATGCGAGCTGCTCGCGCCGGCAACTCGGCTTAGACGATGAATCGAAAGCGGCTCGTGAAGAGCCGCCTCGATGTGCTCCAGCACGCGTTTGAGCTGGGTATCCGACAAACGGTTCGTTCGACCGATATCAGGTTCACCAAGGCCGAGCAGCCTCACCGCCAGTGCGGCGCCAATGCTGTCGGCAAACAAGGGGCCGCTCGGCGAATCTGCATTCAGTTCGCTCTCGAGCGCCCGGGCGAGATGTTCGATGCGCTGGTCGCGAAGCAGGTGGCGCGTGTCGAGCCGCAATGCTTGGCCCTTGCCACCAAGCTCCGCCACCACCCTTTCCATCAGCGCTGGTTGCAACGCAATTTCGATCGTGTCGAACGGGGTTTCGGCCTCGAAGCCGCCCTCCTGGCCGGCTGGTACCAAGTCGATATCCCCGGCGCGCCTGACGAAATATCGCCCAACCTGATTGCAGTAGGAGCGTGTCGCCGCGCTGGCATGCACCATGATGCGATGGTGTGGCGCCCGGGACAGGCGGTGGACTCCGGCTTCGATATGCCGGGAGGCCATTGTTACGTCGGACACGGCTTGAGCCGGAGCGTATTGCGACCGCATGCTCTCTCTCGATTCATGGCAGAACCTGTCCGAGATTTGGCAATTCCCGCGCGATTTTCAATGCCGTCGACCTGTACTCACGCCTCTCCATCAAACTTGGACGAGAGGTTACACCATGAGTTTCTATGTTGTTGTCGGAGCGGGCCCGGTCGGTCGCGAAACCGCTCGCCTTCTTGGCGAGGAAGGACATGATGTCGTTCTCACCAGCCGAAGCGTCGGCTCGAACGCATTGCGGAACGTGCGGGCCATGCAGGCCGACGCTACCGATGCGTCGGAACTCGCGCGCGTCTGCCAAGGCGCCGATGCCATCTTCATGTGCGCCATGGCCACCTATCACAGGTGGCCAACCGATTTTTTCCCCATCATCGACGGCACCGTGCGCGCGGCCGAAGCGGTCGGCGCGAAACTCATCGTGTTGGGAAACCTGTATGGCTATGGGGAAAATGCCGACAGCCCGCTTCGTTCCGACCTGTCTCTGAATCCGACTTCGAAGAAGGGGACGGCTAGGACGATCATGTGGCAGCGAGCCGCCCGTGCCGATGTACCGGCAATCGAAGTGCGGTCCAGCGACTATCTCGGCCATGGCGCGATCAGCTACTTCTCGCTGGTCGCTCTGCCCTCCATCATCGAAGGGAAGCCTACCGCTTTCATTGGAAACCTCGATGCGACGCATGCCTGGGCCTTCACCAACGACGTCGCCAGGACGCTTGTCGCGGCTTCCCGCTACACGGGCGAATGGGGACGGGCGTTTCACGTCCCCTCGCAATACGCCTCACCCCGGGAGCTCATCCAAAAAACCGCTGCAATGCTTCGACAGGAGATCTCAGAAATCCGTTCCTATTCCATTGCCGAGATGGAAGCACTGGGCATGCATGAGCTTATCGAGATGAGCTATCTTTTCGAGAACCCCTTGCTGGTGGATTCTTCCGACGCCGAGGTGCTTCTCGGTATCAAGGCCAGCAGCCTTGAGGTCATGATCGCCGACACGCTGCGTGATCATCGCCGCGCTTGAGGGCCGGCCTTCGGGAAAACTGAAAAAGCCCGCTCCTTGCGGAACGGGCTGAGCCGGCGGGCTGGACTGGAGGTCAGGCGGCCCGCATATCGCTTTTTTTCTTCTATTCGAGATAGCCTGACGGATCGACCGGAGCCGAATTCTTGCGCACTTCGAAGTGCAGCTTCGGCGAATCCGTGGTGCCGCTCATGCCGGACAGCGCGATCTCCTGGCCGCGCTTGACCTTCTGGCCGCGCTGGACCTCGATCGAGCTGGCATGGCCATAGACGGTGACCAGGCCGTTTTCGTGGCGCACCAGCACCGTGTTGCCGAATTCCTTGAGCCCGTCGCCGGCATAGATGACGACGCCGTTCTCGGCCGCCTTGACCGGCGTGCCCGTGGGCACGGCGATATCGACGCCGTCCTTGCCGGATCCGAAACCGGAGATCACCCGGCCGCGCACCGGCCAGCGCATCTTGCCGATGCCGGTGGCATCGGGTGCCACCGCGTCGTCGTCCTCGGCCTGCTGGATGACCTTGGCGTCCTTCTTCGGCGGCGTGTAGGAAGCCAGCGTTTCCGAAGGCGTGGCCTTTGCCGGGGCTTGCGTGGTTGCGGTGGTCACCGGATCGACCTTGGCCGGCTTGGCGCTGGCGACCGTCGCCGTTCCGCCGCCCGGCACCTTCAAGGTCTGGCCGATTTTCAATATGCCGTCCTTCATGCCATTGGCCTGCTTCAGCGCGACCACGCCGACGCCGGTCTTTCTGGCAATCGAGGACATCGTGTCACCCGACTGCACCGTATAGGTACCGGCGGCGCCCGTTGCCTTGGCCACCTGCGCCGGCTTGGGTTCCTTGGGCTGGTTCGCCGCGGCCGACGCATCGACCTGGGCGGCGGACTTGCCCTCCTTCAGCTTAGGCTGCTGCGGCAGCACTGCCACCTTGTCCGGCGCGCTGGCCGGCAGGTCATGCTTGCCGTCCTTCGCCGGCTTCGCGTCGGCGACCTTCGTCTCGGCCTTGCTCGAATAGGCATAGGCTGGGATGACGATCTTCTGGCCGGTCTTCAGCCCCTTGGTCGGGCTCAGGCCATTCACTTTCACGATGACATCGGCCGGCACCTTGTAATGCGCCGCCAGGCCGGAAATGGTTTCGCCGTCCCTGACGGTGATTTCGGTCGCGTGCGGCCTGCCTGCCTGGGCCATCCTCGGCTCGTCGGGCTGGGCATTCTTGAAAGGTTTGGCGGCCGGCGCGACAGTGCCGGTCGTCGTTCTGTCGACATGAGGGGCGGGCCGAACCAAGGCCGGCGCCGATGCGACGCGCACCGGATTGGCGGCAGGCGCGAGCGCTGGAGCCGGCTGCGCCTGCGCGGAGGCTGGCGGCGGCAACGGCCGGCTCGAAACCGGATCGAGGCTGGAACGGCTCACCGACTGCGTGTGGCTGCCATCAAGCGGAGCAGCCGAGACATCGCCTGGATAAGGCTGCACCGCATCCTGCTTGTTGATGATGGCGCGCTGATTGTTGGTCGAGGACGTGAAGACGTCGTCGACACTGTTGAACCGCGAAGCCTGGGAACTGCACCCGGCCGCCGCGCCCGCAATCATCAGAACAGCGCAGCCCCGCGCCAGATTGCGACTATTTGTCTTCAAAACACTGAGTTGCATCGCACTAACCCGCACAAACGCTGCACCAACTGGACAGGATTAAAGCGCGTTAATGTTACTGGCCGGTTAACCCATTAGAATCCGACGAAAATTTTCTTAAAACATTTGGGGACGATCAGCGGCACGATGGCGAGCCCGAAAGAGATCCTGCGACCGGCCGGAAACTAGATAACCGCTGCAATGCTGCGCAGGATCGGCTGCAGCCGCACGAGACCGATATCCTCGCGCTCGAAACGGCTGCCGACCTTGGTGAGCTTGGCCAGCACCTGCTCGCCCTCCTCCGGCCCGATCGGCGCGATGACGATGCCGCCGCTCGACAATTGGTCGAGCAGGAAGCGCGGCAGGCTGTCGAATGCCGCCCAAGCGACGATGCGGTCAAACGGCCCTTCATTGGGCAATCCGTTGGAACCATCGGCCTGCCGCACGATGGCATTGCCGATGCCGAGTGCCTCGAAACGCTGCCTGGCCTGCTCGACCAGCGTCTTGTAGCGATCCACGGTCACGACCCGCGCCGCCAGCCGCGACATGACAGCCGACGTGTAGCCGGAGCCGGTGCCGATCTCGAGCACGCGGTTTCCCGTTTCTATGGCGAGTGCGGCGATCACCGCCGCCTGCAGATCCGCCCCTTCGATCGCTTCGCCGCATTCGATCGGCAGCATGCGGTCCGACCAGGCGATCTGGTGATATTGCGCTGCCAGGAAGCCGCGCCGCGGCGTTGCCTCGAAAGCCGCGATCAGCGCCTTCGGCACCGTTCCCCTGCCGCGCAGGCGCAGCAGGAAGGCGGCAAATCCTTCGCGATCATCGATTGGAAAGCCCTGATTCATGCAAGCGCCTTGCTCAGCTGGTCGCGGATCTCATGCGCGGTAAGGTCAAGCTGCAGCGGCGTCACCGACACCAGCCTGTTGCGCAGGGCAAAGAGGTCGGTGCCCTGCTTGCCCTCGACCGGCTCGCGGCCGAAGCGCAGCCAGTAATAAGGCAGGCCGCGCCCGTCGCGGCGCTCGTCGACCCACAGGCTGTGCACCAGCTTGCCCTGCGTGGTGACCACCGTGCCGGCCACTTCCTCGGGAAGGCAGTTGGGAAAATTGACGTTGAGCAGGACGCCGTCCGGCAGCGGCGTCGCCACGAGCTTCCTCAGCAGTGCCGGCGCCAGCGCCTCAGTGGTCTCGTAAGGGACGACGCGGTCCTCGCCGACAGTGCTGTAGCCCTGGCTGAGCGCTATCGACCGGATACCGAGCAGCGCGCCTTCCATGGCGCCGGCGACGGTACCGGAATAGGTCACGTCGTCGGCGATGTTGGCGCCCGAATTGATACCGGACAGGATCAGGTCGGGCGCACCGGGCAGGATCTTCTTGACGCCCATGATGACGCAATCGGTTGGCGTGCCGCGCACGGCAAAATGCCTTTCGCCGATTTTCCGCAACCGCAGCGGCTCCGAGATCGACAGCGAATGCGCATAGCCGGACTGGTCTTGCTCCGGCGCCACCACCCAGACATCGTCTGACAGCGTGCGGGCGACGCGTTCGAGCGACGCCAGGCCTTCGGCATGAATGCCGTCGTCATTGGTCAGAAGAATGCGCATTATTTCGATTCGATCTTTTCCAGACCGCCCATGTAAGGCCGCAGCACTTCAGGAATGGTTACGCTGCCATCCTCATTCTGGTAGTTTTCGATGACAGCTATGAGCGCGCGGCCGACAGCGGTGCCCGAACCGTTCAGCGTATGGACGAAGCGGTTGCTCTTGCCATCCTTGTCCTTGTAACGGGCATCCATGCGGCGCGCCTGGAAATCGCCGCACACCGAGCAGGACGAGATTTCGCGATAGGCGTTCTGTCCCGGCAGCCAGACCTCGATGTCGTAGGTCTTGCGCGCGCCAAACCCCATGTCGCCGGTGCACAGCACCATGGTGCGGAACGGCAATTCCAGCCGCCTCAGCACCTCTTCGGCGCATTGCGTCATCCGCTCATGTTCGGCAAGCGAAGACTCCTGGTCGGTGATCGACACCAGCTCGACCTTGTAAAACTGGTGCTGGCGCAACATGCCGCGCGTATCGCGTCCCGCCGAGCCTGCCTCCGAACGGAAGCAGGGCGTCAGCGCCGTGAAGCGCAGCGGCAGCTTATCATGCGCCGTGATTTCTTCGCGCACGAGGTTGGTGAGCGGCACCTCGGCGGTCGGGATCAGGCCAAGCCTGCCCTCCCCATGTGGCGTGAAGAACAGATCGTCCTCGAACTTCGGCAACTGGTTGGTGCCGAACAGAACGTCGTCCTTCACCATCAGCGGCGGGATCACTTCCTCATAGCCATGCTCGGTCGTGTGCAGGTCGAGCATGAACTGGCCGATCGCGCGTTCCATCCGCGCCAGGCCACTCCTGAGCACGGTGAAGCGCGATCCCGAAAGTTTCGCCGCGCGCTCGAAATCCATCATGCCGAGCGCTTCGCCGATTTCGAAATGCTCCTTCACCCAGTTTGGCCGCGTCGGCGCCTTGCCGACAAGATGCTTGACGACATTGTCGTGCTCGTCCTTGCCGACCGGCACGTCGTCGAAGGGCACATTGGGCAGCACCGCCAGCGCATCGTTCAGCGCCTTGTCGAGCTCGCGCTCGCGCGCCTCGCCGTTCTGGATGAAGGTCTTGATCTCGCCGACTTCGGCCTTGAGTTTCTCGGCAAGCGCGGCATCGCCCGAACGCATGGCGTTGCCGATCTCCTTCGAGGCGGCGTTGCGGCGCTCCTGCCTGGTCTGCAGCTCGGTGAGATGTTCGCGCCGCGCCTCATCCTTGGCGATCAGCCCGTCGACCGTGGACTGCGCTTCATCCGCCGACCACGAGCGCTTGGTGAGCGCCTCGACAAGGGCCTTCGGGTTGTCGCGAATCCATTTGATGTCAAGCATGGTTGTCCGTCCTCAAGCTAGGTTTGAGGGGCGTAAACCGCATCCTTGATCGATGCAAGATGGGCAGGGCGGCGGTTGTCGTTTTCCGCCGCCGCCGATGCCCTACGAGGCTGCCGGCGCTGGCGGCTCGTCCGGCGCCTTGTCGGCCACGGTCTCGCCGGCTTCCTGCTTCTCGCGCGCAAGCCGCTGTTTCTCCTGGTCGCGCTCGATCCACCGCGCGGCCCAGATGGAAACCTCGTAGAGAAGGATGGTCGGAATGGCCAGGCCGATCTGGCTCATCGGATCCGGAGGTGTCAGCACCGCGGCAACGATAAAGGCGATGACGATCGCCCATTTGCGTTTTTCGGCCAGCGCCTTGGACGACAGCATGCCGACGCGCGTCATCAGGCTGGTTACCACCGGCAGCTGGAACACCAGGCCGAAGGAGAAGATCAGCGTCATGATCAGGCTGAGATATTCCGACACTTTCGGCAGCAGCGAAATCTGTACCTGGTCGTCGGTGCCGACCTGCTGCATGGCGAGGAAGAACCACATCACCATCGGCGTGAAGAAGAAATAGACCAGCGAGGCGCCCATCAGGAACAGGATGGGCGATGCGATCAGGAACGGCAGGAAGGCATTGCGCTCGTTCTTGTAGAGGCCGGGCGCAATGAATTTGTAGATTTGCGTGGCGATCAGCGGAAAGGCGATGACCATGCCGCCGAACATGGCGAGCTTGACCTGCGTAAAGAAGAATTCCTGCGGCGCGGTATAGATCAGCTCGACCTTGTGCGGGTCGAGCCCTGCCCATTTCGTCGCCCATTTGAAGGGAACAACCAGAAGGTTGAACAGCCGCTTGGCGAAGAAGAAGCAAACCAGGAAGGCTACGAAGAAGCCGCCAAGAGACCAGATCAGGCGTCTGCGCAGCTCGATCAGATGCTCCATCAGAGGCGCCGACGATTTTTCGATCTCGTCCTTTTCCTTGTCCGAAACGCTCACTTGGCGGCTCCAGCCGTCTTTTTGGCTGCCGGCTTCTTGGCCACAGCAGGTTTCGGTTCGGTTTTCGCGGACGCCTTGGCAGCAGGCGCCTTGGCCACGGCAGGCTTCGTCACAGCCGCGGTTTCAGGCGCTGCCGGTGTCGTGGCCCTTGTCGAGGCCCTGGCCACGGGTGCGGTTTTTGCCGCCCCCGCGGGTAAAGCTTTTGCCGCCACCGCCTTCATGGATGCCGAGGCCTTGGACGGCGCTTTTGCGGCCGATACCGCCTTGGCGGTTTTCTTGGATGCCTTCGGTTCCGTGGAAGCCGCCACCACCGATTCATCAGTCATCGCCGGGAAAATCGATCCCGGTGTCGTGGCTTCCGGGCCATTGACGCCAGGCATGGTCGTTGCACCGTTCTTCAACGGCTCGGCCGCCTGTGGCGTCGCCGCGGCAGGGGCCGACGGATCGGCGGCCGGCTTCGGCTTCATCGCCGCGTCGACGCCGGCGCGCACATCGACCGCCGCCTGCTCGAACGGATTGAGCTGCTTCTTGATCTCGGCGACTGGACTGAGACCCCGGAGTTCGTCGACCGACTTTTTGACCTCGTCGAGCTCGGCTTCCTTCAAAGCCTCGTTGAATTGCTTCTGGAAATCGGCGGCCATGGCGCGCAGCTTCGCCGTCGTGCGGCCGAATGTGCGCAGCATGTTGGGCAAATCCTTCGGCCCGACGACCACGATCATGACGATCGCGATCACCAGCATTTCGGTCCAGCCGACTTCAAACATGGCAATCTGTTCCGACTAGAACTTCTGGCTCAGCTCTTGCTGGCCTTTTCCTTCGCGGCCGAAACGGTCTCGTCGGCACGGTGTTCGACGGTGCGCTTGTCGTCGGCAACGTCATCGTCGGCCATGCCCTTCTTGAAGCTCTTGATGCCCTTGGCCATGTCACCCATCAGCTCGGGAATCTTGCCGCGGCCGAACACCAGCAGCACGATCACCAGCACGATCATCCAGTGCCAAATCGAAAATGAACCCATAGCCAAATCTCTCTCGAATGTTTTCCCTGGCGATGATCTATGCGTTTTCGCTTTGGGATTCAAACACAACCGCGACAGAGTTTATGAAAGGCCGACGGATGTCACGCATTTTCGCCGATGCGGCCCGCTACCAAACGGCGCATGTAAAGCCGGAAAGCAGCTTTTGAAAGGCGCTCGTGGTCAATCTTCCGTGACGCGCGGCGTCAGCAGACCGAGCTCCTCGAGGTCGATGTCGGTCAGCGGATCCTCGTCCTCGGTCAGCGCGTCGGGATCGGCCGGCGGTTGCGGGATGGAGAAATTCGACGGCATGCGGCCTGAAAGCAGGCCGGCGCCCTTCAGTTCCTCCATGCCTGGAAGATCACGGATTTCCTCGAGCGCAAAATGGTCGAGGAAGGTTTCCGTGGTGCCATAGGTGACGGGGCGGCCGGGCGTCTTTCGGCGGCCGCGCATGCGCACCCATTCCGTCTCAAGCAGCGTGTCCAGCGTCCCCTTCGAGGTCTCGACGCCTCTGATGTCCTCGATCTCGGCGCGCGTCACCGGCTGGTGGTAGGCTATGATCGCCAGCACCTCGAGCGCCGCCCGTGACAGCTTGCGCTGCTGCACCGTATCGCGGCTCATCAGGAAGGCCAGGTCGCCGGCGGTTCGGAAGGCCCAGGCATCGCCGACCCGCACCAGATTGACGCCGCGCCGGGCGTAGATCCGCTGCAGCTCCCTCATGGCTAGCGCGACATTGATGCCATCGGGAAGGCGTGCGGCAAGCTGCTTTTCGCTGACGGGTTCGGCGCTGGCGAACACGATCGCCTCCGCCATGCGCACGGCATCCGCCATATGCGGACGCTCGGCCGGGTTTTGCACCTGCTCGGCCAAATCCTCGGAGAACGACTCCTGCCCAGGCTCGTCCTCGACGTTGAACGGGATAACCGAAGCGTTGGCGCGTTCGCTCATGGTGCCACCTCGACTGCCTTGATTGCTTGCGTGCGGCCGCGCAAATAGATCGGGGCAAATGTCTGATCCTGCCGCACGTCCATCGTGCCGTCGCGCACCAGTTCCAATGTTGCCGCGAAGGAACTGGCGATCGCCGTGCGCCTTTCCTCGGGGCTGGTCATGTACACGATCAGGAAACTTTCCAGTGTCATCCAGTCGCTTACAGCCCCGACAAGGCGG
The DNA here is from genome assembly GCF_000502415.1 of Mesorhizobium sp. LNHC229A00. Classification (NCBI taxonomy): domain Bacteria; kingdom Pseudomonadati; phylum Pseudomonadota; class Alphaproteobacteria; order Hyphomicrobiales; family Phyllobacteriaceae; genus Mesorhizobium; species Mesorhizobium sp. LNHC229A00. The sequence goes on along the minus strand of NZ_AYWQ01000001.1, from coordinate 552,561 downwards.
GTCAGGATGTCGCGCGCGTCCTTGAGCGACCAGACACCGCGCCTGGCGATCGTCACGTTGTTGATCGCCTGCTTCTGCCGCTGCTGGGCATAGGCCGTCAGCAAGTCGTAGAGCGACGCTGAATAGGCGTTGCGCTTCTCGATGATCACCATTTCAGGCATGCCGCGCGCGAACACGTCGCGACCGAGCCGGTTGCGGTTGACCAGACGCGCCGACGCGTCGCGCATGGCTTCGAGCCGCTTCAGCCGGAACTGCAGCACCGCCGCCAGTTCCTCACCGCTTTCGCCCTCCTCGCCCGGCTGCTTGGGGATCAGCAGCTTCGACTTGAGGAAGGCCAGCCAAGCCGCCATCACCAGATAGTCGGCGGCAAGTTCGAGCCGCAGCGCCCTCGCCGTCTCGACAAAGGTCAGATATTGCTCGACCAGTGCCACGATCGAAATGCGCGCCAGATCGACCTTCTGGGTACGGGCAAGGTGCAGGAGAAGGTCGAGGGGGCCTTCGAAGCCGGCCACGTCGACGACCAGCGACGGATCGCCGGTGACGCGTGAATCGTCATTCTCGGCCCACAGGCGGTCCATCGGTGCGGCCTTCGGAGCCTTGCTTTCCAATGCTTCCGCCACTGCCCTGTCGCTTCCCCTGGTTATGCCACCGCGTCGAAATAGGTGGCGAATTCAGCGCGTATCTCGGTTTCTTCTACCGTGTCGCTTTTCTTTATATAGGTCATTGCCCGCTTGGCACGCTCCAGCGACTTGCCTTCAAGCCCTTTGGTGCGCGATGCGATCCCCGCCATCTCCTCGAAAACGCCGTTGCAGTGAAGGACCAGATCACAGCCCGCCGCAAGGATCGAGGCGGCCTTTGTCGGGAAATCCCCAGAAAGTGCCTTCATCGAGGTGTCGTCGCTCATCAAGAGCCCGTCGAAGCCGATCTCGCGGCGGATGATCTCGTCGATGACCTTGCCGGAAGTGGTCGCCGGGTTCTTGGGATCGATGGCGCTGTAGACGACATGCGCGGTCATCGCCATCGGCAGATGGTTGAGTTCGCGGAACGGGGCAAAGTCGTGCCGTTGCAGATCGCTGAGCGACGCGTCGACGACAGGCAGCTCGAAATGGGTGTCCGCAAACGCCCGGCCGTGCCCCGGAACATGCTTCATCACGGGCAGCACGCCGCCCGACATCAGGCCTTCGGCCGCGGCGCGACCGAGTTCGATGACCGGACGCGGATCCTTGCCATAGGCACGCGCACCGATGACATCGCTGGCCCCTTCGATCGGGACGTCGAGCACCGGCAGGCAATCCGCCGATATGCCGTAGCGCAGCAGGTCGAAGGCATGCAGCCGCGCCATCAGCCAGGCGGCGCGCGCGCCGGCGTCGTGATCGTCGCGCCAAAGCGCCCCCAGCGCGCCACCGGCCGGATAGTTCGGCGCCAGCGGCGGTCGCAGGCGTTGCACCCTGCCGCCTTCCTGGTCGATGAACACCAGCGCGTCCGGGCGCCCGATACAATCGCGCATCTCGGCGACCAGGTCGCGGATCTGCTCGGCCTCGCCGATGTTGCGGGCAAACAGGATGAAGGCCCACGGGCACTCATTGCGATAGAAACGGATTTCTTCGCGGGTGAGCGTTTTCCCGGCACAGCCGAGGATCATGGATNGCCTTGGGGCCGCGCCGACTTTGAGAGATTCGATCGACGTCTAGCGCGAGACGAAGCAGTTGCCGCCCGCGGTCTTGTAGCTGGTGCACAAATTGATCGCATCGTTGCGCGACTGAGCCGGAACGCGCACGCGGTAGAACGTGCCCTTGCCGGCGATCTCGGCCTTGACGATGTTGGCCGTGCGGCCGGAAAGCACGCTTCCGTAGCGGCGCTGCAGGTCCTGATAGGTCGACTGGGCACTCTCTACCGTCGGCTGAGAAGCGATCTGCATCGACCACGAACCGCTGCCGGTCGCGGTCGAGGCGGGATCGATGGAAGCGACCTGATCTGGCTTGACCTCGCCGACCACGTCGACCGGCTGGTCGGACGGACGCTGCGGCGCGATAGCAACCTTGGCCGGCGTGTTGGCAGACTGCGCCTTGGCTTCAGCCTTGGCAGGCTTGGCCGCGGGCTTCAGAGCCGGCTCATCGTCGGCCTGCGCGGCGGCGGGCGCCACGGTGCCAGTCTGGTCGGTGCCAGCCTGGGCGGTACCGGTGCCAGTCTGGGCGGTACCGGTCTGGGCGGTACCGGTCTGGTCGGCGCCAGTCAGGTCGGCGCCAGTCTGATCAGCGCCAGTCTGGTCGGCATTGGCCTGCGCGGCAGGCGCCACATGCTGTGGTGCCGGATCGGTCGGCTCCGCCGCGGCGACCTGGGGTGCCGCCGGCGTCGGATCCTCACGCGCCACCAGCGAGCCGTCGGACTTGACCACCATGGTCCTGACCTTGCGCGGCGCAACGGCAACGACGTCGTTGCTGGTGCCCTTGTCGGCTTCCTGCAGGACCTGCGCGATGCGATCCTCCGACTTCGGCGTGGGCGCTGCTATATTGGCGGGGGCCGCACCAGCGGTCGAGATGTCGCCTCCGCCATCCGTGCCGCCGGCAGCGTTCTGGTCGGAAGAAAGATCGGCGGCGCGGGCCGGGTCCTTCGCCTGCACGTCCACCGGCTCCTCGGCGTTGGTGACGAGCTTCTGCTGGACCGGCTCGGCCGGCTTCACGCCCTTGACCACCGCGTCATAGACCTTGTTGTCCTGGTTCGGCACCACGGTGCCGCCCGGATTTTCCGGCTTGATCTTGATCGGTGAATTGTCGGCCTTGACGATCACCGGAGCCTCACTGCCGCCCTTGCCGCCGAAAGACAGCGCAAAGGCGCCGAGACCGCCCGCGACCGCCACGGCACCGACAATCGCCGCGATGAAGAGGCCCCGCCGGCCGGACGACCTGGCGGCTTCGCGCTCGCCGAGACCCGGAACCGACATCGCTTCGTCCAGTTCGGGATCGTAGTCGAGTTCATCGACGGTGAAGTCGTCCGCCTGCGAGATCGGCTGGCTGCCGGGCAGATCATCGAACCCTTCAGCAGCGTCGGCATAGGTCGACGCCGCCGCCGCGCGGGCAGGCGTTTCCGCCGGCCGTGCCGCATAGGTCCGCGCTTCCGGTTGATAGGCCGGCCTGGATTCTTCATATCCCGGATTGACCGCGTCATATCCCGGATTGACTGCGTCATATCCCGGATTGACCGCGTCATATCCCGGAGTGACCGCGTCATATCCCGGAGTGGCGTTGCCGTATCCCGGAGTGGCGTTACCATATCCCGGATTGGCCGCACCGTATCCCGGATTGAACCCGGCATTATAGGATTCATCCGCATAGGCGGCGCTGCTGGCGGAAGCTGGCGCGACCTCCACCGAATTCATTTCAGTCAGAAGGCTGGCGAATTCAGCGTCGAGATCGTCATAACCGGATGCTACCGGCTCATCGTCCTCGAAATGCAACTCTGGAATGTCGAGATCGTCGGCCAGCGCCACCACGCGCTCCGGCACATCGACCGTCTCGACATCGGGCATCTCTTCGTAACGGGAGGACTGCTGCGCCTGCGGTGCCGATGGAGCCACGTAGGGAGCGGCCGCAACCGGCTCGGCCGGACGGTAGGACGGCACCGCGGCCATTTCCGGTGCTGCCGTCCAGGCCGCCATCGAGGCGGCAGGCTGCGCGGTAAATGCCGGCTGCTGGGGAACCGGTGTCACGCGGCTCCACGAACGGGCCGGCTCCGACGGCGCGGAGCGTTCCGCCAGCCAATCGAGCGAATCGGCTTGATCCTGCAGGGAAGCTGTTTCCTCATGCGGGTCGATGCCCTTGGCCCGGGTTGCGTCGGAGACGCCATTGTCGAAATCGACCTCGCCCTGTTCAGCGGCCTCCGAGCCGAAATCCTGATCCCGAAGCTCGTCGAGCAGCAGGTCGTCGAGGTCAACATCGGCGGCCTGGGCGGAACCGGACTGATGCACATCCTGGGACGCTGCTTCATCGAGATCCCAGTCGAGATCACCAACAAGATCGACAGGTTCCTCCGCGGCCTNCACATCCTGGGACGCTGCTTCATCGAGATCCCAGTCGAGATCACCAACAAGATCGACAGGTTCCTCCGCGGCCTTTGCAGTCGTAACGAGTGGCGGCTGAACAGGCGCGGCGGCCGGCTGGGTCACGACCGGCTGAGCCATGGCCGGCTCCTTGGCCGACGGCAGCGTGCGCGCGGTCATGGCGCCAAGAAGCGCGTTCAACTCGTCTTCGAGGCTTCGTTCGTCCGTGATGGGCGCCTGCAGTGGCGACGCGATGGCTGCCGCGGGCGCCATCGGCAGCGCGGGAGCCGCTGCAATTCCGGCGACGGGCTCTTCGGCGGGCTCTGCAAACGCCTCGTCCAAATCCAGGTCGAAAGCGTCATTCGAAATGGCTTCAGCGCCTGGAATCTCGTCCTTCGTGCCGATGACATCGGCACGCAACTCATGCGCTCGCGGCTCCTCGAAAGCCTCTGGCTCATCGGCCTGAACGTCAAAATCCACGTCGACATCGGCCATGGCGTCGTCGAACTGACCAACAAAATCGTCGCCGGAGATCGACTGGGTCTCATTCGCGGCGGCCGGCGCCGGCTCTGGATATTCGGCAGCAGCCACTTGGCGCTGATCCGTCGAATGGTCGTCGAGCATCAGCTCGTCTTCGAGCGAGATCGCAACGGCATCGTCGTATTCTTGATGGAAAGCCGGCTCGGCCGCCGCCGGCACTTCCGCAACCGGCGATTCAACGGCATACAGGGGCTCGGCGGCCTCGTCCTCGATATGGAAATCCCGGTCGAGGGAAGCGGCAAGCTCGTCTTCCATCGGCAGATCGTCGTCAAAGGCCGAAACGTCTTCGAGCGAGCTGGCCACTGCATTGTCGAAATCGGCGTCGACGGCAGGCTCGACGGACGGCACGGCTTCCGCGGCGCCGGCATGGCTGGCGGCCACCGTCCGGTCATCGACCTCAGCCATGTCCAGGTGAAAATCGTCATCAAGCGACAGCGCGAGATCGTCATCCGACACATCGATTGGCTCGAATGCCGGCTCATGAGCCTCGACAAGCGGAGCGGCAGCGTCGAATTCGCCCATCAGTTCCTTCTCGAGATCGATGTCGAAATCGCCCTCTCCCGCAGCCTGATCGGCGACCGCGGCTTTCGGCTCCGCCGGCGCCTGCGGCTTGACCGGCTGGCGGGGGTCGAATCCCATGATCCTGGTCAGTTCCGCGAACGGATCATCGGCGGCGATGTCGTTGTTGTCGGCTACTCTCAGCTGGGTTCTGTCTGCCATTATTGTTCCCGAACTCGCACTCATTCGGACGCCATGGACGTCGCGCAGGGTTGGCCCTTACCAGCGCAATGTGGGCAAAAGGTGACAGGTTTTTTAGTCAAACCTAACGCATCTCGGTTGGCGCGGCGGCCCCGATCAACGTCAGGCCGGACGTCAGAACATCCGAAACAGCCTGCACCAGCCCTAGTCTGGCATGCGTCAATTGTCGGTTGTTAACCTTAACAAAACGTAAGTCCGGATTATCCGTACCCCGGTTCCAGTGTCCATGGAAACTGGAAGCAAGATCATAAAGATAAAATGCCAGCCGATGCGGCTCGAGCGCAAGAGCGGCGGACTCGATCAGGCGCGGATATTCGGCAAGCTTCCTGATCAAGCCGAGTTCACCTTCGTCGGTCAACGACGTTGACGCTGCCGCCAGGCTGTTGCGGTCGAAATTCGCCTCACCCAATTGTTCGCTCGCCTGCCGGAACACCGAATGGCAGCGCGCCGAGGCGTACTGCACGTAAAACACCGGATTGTCCTTGGACTGTTCGGTCACCTTGGCGAAGTCGAAATCGAGCGGCGCATCGTTCTTGCGATAAAGCATCATGAAGCGGATCGGATCGCGTCCGACTTCTTCCACCACCTCGCGCAGCGTCACGAAGTCACCGGACCGCTTCGACATCCGTACCGGCTCGCCATCGCGAAACAGCTTGACGAGATTGCACAGGAGAACGGTGAGCTTGACATCGTCGCCGGCAATGGCCCGCGCCAAGGCTTCCAGGCGCTTGACGTAGCCGCCATGGTCGGCGCCGAGAACATAGATCAGATCGACGAAGCCGCGGTCGACTTTGTCCTTGAGATAAGCCACGTCAGCCGCGAAATAGGTGAACGAGCCGTCGGACTTGACCAGCGCCCGATCCATGTCATCGCCGACGGCGGTCGAGCGGAACAGCGTCTGTTCGCGGTCTTCCCAGTCGTCCGGCTTCTCGCCCTTGGGCGGCGGCAGCTTGCCCTTGTAGATGTGGCCCTTCAGCGTCAGGTCGTTGATCGCCGAGCGGATCTTCCTGGCACTGTCGGCATGCAGCGTGCGTTCGGAGAAGAACACGTCGTGATGCACGTTGAGCAGAGCAAGGTCCTCGCGGATCATCACCATCATCGCATCTATGGTGCGATCCTTGACGATGGCCAATGCCTCGTCATCGGGCATCTGCAGCAAGGAACGGCCAAACTCCCTGACCAGAGCCTCGCCCACGGAGACCAGATAGTCACCGGGATAAAGTCCTGCCGGAATCTCGCCTATATCGTCGCCAAGCGCCTCGCGATAGCGCAACATCGCCGAGCGCCCGAGCACGTCGATCTGCGAGCCGGCGTCGTTGATGACATATTCCTTGGTCACGTCGTAACCGGCGAACGCCATCAGGTTGGCGAGCGCATCCCCGACGACGGCGCCGCGGCAATGGCCGACATGCATAGGCCCGGTCGGATTGGCCGAGACATATTCGACATTGGTTTTCCGGCCGGCGCCGACCATCGACCGGCCATAGTTGGGACCCTCGCCCAAAAGCGCCGACAGATGCGCCTGCCAGAAACCGTCCTGGAGCCTGAGATTGACGAAGCCGGGACCGGCGACCTCGGCGGCGGCGACATCCTTGTCGGCCCGCAGGGCGTCTGCCAATCTTTCGGCCAGCGCGCGCGGGTTCTGTCCGGTTGGCTTGGCCAGCACCATCGCCGCATTGGTCGCGAGATCGCCATGGCTGGCGTCGCGCGGCGGCTCGACGGCAATACGCGACAGATCAGGCGAAACGCCGTCCTGGTCCCTCAGATCAAGCGCTTCGACAGCCTTTGTGACTCGCGCGGTGAAATCGGCGAAGATGTTCATGGTGTATGCTCGGTGGCTTATGACGAATCCGGCCCTTTGGCCGGCAAATCGAGCCCGCCCTAGCTCAAATCCGGGGTGCGGTCAAACAAACGCCTATGTTCCTTGAGCGCGTAGGTGTCGGTCATGCCGGCCAGGAAATCGGCGACGCTGCGCGCTTTGATGCGATCCTCGGCGCGGTCCAGCCCTTCGCGCCAGCCGTCCGGCATGGCGCGCGGGTCGGCGAAATAGACGTCGAACAGGTCCCGGACGATCTGCTCGGCGTCCGCACGCACCCGCATGACCTCCTCGTGCCGGTAGAGATGCTTGTAGAGGAAGGCCTTCAGTTCCTTCTCGGCTTCCGCCATCTCTATCGAAAAGGTTACCATCGTTTCGCCAGCCGCCCTCACCGCGTCGGCGCTCAGCGGCCTGATCCGCTCCAGATTAGCGGTGGTCGACTTGATCACATCCTCGACCATGGCCGTGATCTGGCGTCGCATCAATTCGTGGCCGGTGCGCACGTCATCAAGCCTGGGATAGCGCTCGCGCACACTCTTCAGGATCGTCCCAGGCAGCGAAACGGCCTTCAGCATGTCAAGCGTCAGCAGCCCTGACCGCAGCCCATCGTCGATATCATGCGTGTTGTAGGCGATATCGTCGGCAATCGCCGCGCACTGCGCTTCGATGCCGGCGAACCGGTCGAGTTCGAGATCCTGCAATTGCGAGTAGTCGCGGATGGCCTGCGGCACCGGCCCTTTCAGGCCTTGGCCGTTACTGTCGGTGAGCGGACCATTGTGCTTGACCAGGCCTTCCAGCGTCTCCCAGCTCAGATTGAGCCCGTCGAATTCAGCATAGCGCGCCTCCAGCCTCGTCACGATGCGCAGCGATTGTGCGTTGTGATCGAAGCCGCCCCAGGCCGCCATCTTTTCGTTCAGCGCGTCCTCGCCTGTGTGGCCAAAAGGCGTGTGGCCGAAATCATGCACCAGCGCCACCGCCTCGGCGAGATCCTCGTCGCCGCGCAGCGCCCGCGCCAAGGCACGTGCGATCTGTGCCACTTCGATCGAATGGGTCAGCCTTGTGCGGTAGTGGTCGCCTTCGTGGGCGATGAAGACTTGCGTCTTGTGCTTGAGCCGCCGAAACGCCGTCGAATGGATGATCCGGTCGCGGTCACGCTGAAACGGCGTGCGGGTCGGACTTTCCAGCTCGTCGAACAGCCGGCCGCGCGACCGTGCGGGATCGGTGGCGTAGGCCGCGCGCGGCCGATAGCCAAAACCGATGTCGCCAAGCTCATTTGTCATGGCTGATGCTGCCGCAGTTGACTTGCCCCGTCGCGCTTCATACCTATCATGTGAAACCGAAAGCAAGGTGACGCCCATGGGCGCGGATGCCAAAACTGCCATGAAAGTCGATATGACCGAGGCCGCGGCCAAGCGGATCGCCAGGATTGTTTCGGCCGAAGCCGGCAAGACGGCGCTGCGTGTCTCCGTCGAAGGTGGCGGCTGCTCCGGCTTTTCCTACAAATTCGATCTGGTCGACACACGCAATGACGACGACATCGCCATCGAGAAGGATGGTGCCACGGTGCTGATCGACGATTTGTCGCTGGTCTATATGGGTGGTTCGGTGATCGACTTCGTCGACGATCTTATGGGTCAATCGTTCCAGATCAGGAACCCGAATGCGGTCGCCTCCTGCGGCTGCGGCACCAGCTTCTCCATCTAGGACCGAGATGCCCGCAACTGGCGCGGTTCGTCAGGTTGCGCTCTCGGCCGGTCGCGACCTTGACGCGACGCTGGCCTTTTGGCGCGACGTCCTCGGTATGAGCATTCATGCCCGCTACGATCCGCCCGGCATCGCCTTCATCATGGCCGGCGATGTCAGGTTGTTGTTCACCGATGGCATCCCCGCCGGCACCCTCTATCTCGACATGTCAGGCCTTGAAGCCTTCCACGCCGAGGCCAAGGCAGCCGGCATTCCCTTCACCGCGCCACCGGCGCTCGTCCATCGCGACACCGAAGGCCAGTTCGGCCCGGCGGGGGAAAGCGAATGGATGGCCTTTATAAAGGACCCGGCAGGCAATACGATCGGTTTGGTCGAACGCCTTCCGTCGCAAGAACAATGAGACCGTCATGAAAATCGTCACCTGGAACATCAATGGCGTGCGCGCCCGCATCGGCAACCTGACCCATTGGCTGACCGAGAGCGCGCCCGACATTGTCTGCCTGCAGGAGATCAAGACTGTCGACGAGCAGTTCCCGCGCGCCGAGATCGAGGCGCTTGGCTATAATGTCGAAACCCATGGCCAGAAAGGCTTCAACGGCGTCGCCCTGCTGTCGAAGCTTCCTTTCGACGAGGTCATTAGGGGCCTGCCGGGCGATGACATCGACGAGCAGGCACGTTTCATCGAAGGTGTTTTTTCGACCGACAAGGGCGCGCTTCGTGTCGCCTCGCTCTATCTGCCCAACGGCAATCCGATCGATGACGAGAAGAAGTTCCCCTACAAGCTGTCGTGGATGGCGCGGCTGGAGCGGTGGGCGCAGGAGCGCCTGACGCTGGAAGAGGCGCTGGTGCTGGCCGGCGACTACAATGTGATCCCCGAGCCGATCGACGCACGGTTTCCGGAGAACTGGCTGGGCGACGCGCTGTTCCAGCCGCGGACGCGGCAGGCCTTCCGCCGGTTGCTGAACCTCGGCTTTACCGAAGCGGTGCGTGCGGTCACCGATGCGCCTGAAACCTACACGTTCTGGGATTATCAGGCCGGCGCCTGGCAGAAGAACAACGGCATCCGCATTGACCATCTGCTGTTGTCGCCGGAAGCCGCGAACCGGTTCTCATCGGCTTCGATCGAAAAGCATGTGCGCGCCTGGGAAAAACCGTCCGATCACGTCCCGGTAGCGATCAACCTCGCGCTGCAGCCGGCCGGATAACCAGAGAAACCCTCATATCGCCACATTCCGACGCATGATGGGAGATCATCATGGCGGCTGGGGTTCCCATGACCATTCGATCTGCTCTTTGTCCGATCGGCTTGGCATTCGCCACGGCCGCGATCGTGCCGGCATTCGCCGCGCAGGAATGTCTTGCCAATGGAAAATCCTATCCGGTCGGCCAGGTCGCTTGTCTGACGGTCGCCGATCAGAGTCATTTGGCTCGCTGCGACATGGTGCTCAACAACACGTCGTGGACAAAGGTCGGCGATAGCTGCCCCGCAAACACGATGGCGCCGCACCCGCTCGTCACGCCGATCTCCACACCCGCGCCAAGCATGGTGCCGACGGAGCCAAGCGAAAACTGATTTTCTGGTTCCTCGTAAGAACCTTACTGATCGGCGTTGCTGCCCTTGGTCAGGATATCGTCCGCCAGCGAGATCGCGGTGCGGCGGTCCGCTTCGCCGGCAGCGGCGAAGGCCTCTTCCTGCATGCCGCGGATCCAGGGCTGATCGGCCGGGGAAGCACGCTCGAGGGCCGCTGTCATCATCGCTAGGCCGCGCACGACCTTGCCGCTCTGGAACAAGAGATGGCCAAGCGTCGCCTGCGCGCCGGCATGGCCCTTCTCGGCGGCGAGTTGGAACCAGCGCCCGGCCTGCCTGACGCTGGCCTTCACGCCGCCCTCGCCCTTCAGGAACATCTGTCCCATCTCGAACTGGGCGTTCGGATTGCGGTAATTGGCGGCGGCGCGCATGTAGTATTCCTGCGCCGCCACCTCGTTCTCGCTGACCGGGCTGCCGGGAATGCCCTTGCGCAGATAGTCGCCCAGCGCCACCAGCGCGTCGGAGACGTAGCTTTCTTCAGGAGAGCCGGGCTCGACATCCTGGTCGACAATCTCCGAGAAGAACTTGAACGCCTCATAATCGTCGCGGGCCACGCCGTCGCCTTCGGCATACATGCGGGCAAGCTTCCAGGTGGCGCCGATCTGGCCGTTCTCGGCGGCGTATTTATAGGCCTCGGCTGCCTGTTCCTTGTGGCCGTTCTTGTAGGCGGAGAAGCCGAACTGGAACACCGCCCAGGGGCTCGACTGCGGCTTCACTCCGGTCTTGTCGTCGAACACCTTGTCGTCGAAAGCCATGGCCTGGCCCACGGCGCCAAAGATCGCAACCGCGACCAGTGCCGGAAGAACAGATGACCTCAGCAACTCTGGTGTTGACTTCAACAACTCAGATATCCGCATAGCAGTGTGTTTCTTTCGCACCGCCCGGATGGGTGACCGCGCCATCCCGGGCGGATCCCACCGTCTGTGCGTATTTCCATATCGCGCCCGACTGATAGTCGGTCGTACGCGCCTTCCATGTCTTCGCCCGAGCCGCCAGCTCGCTATCGGACAGCGCCACCTCTATCGTGCCGTTCACCGCGTCGATCGTAATCACGTCGCCATCCTTGACGAGACCGATCGGACCGCCAACGGCCGCTTCTGGCCCGACATGGCCGATGCAGAAGCCGCGTGTGGCGCCCGAGAAGCGACCGTCGGTGATCAATGCGACCTTGCCGCCCATGCCCTGGCCGTAGAGTGCCGCCGTCGTCGACAGCATCTCGCGCATGCCAGGGCCGCCACGCGGTCCCTCATAGCGGATGACCAGAACCTCGCCTTCCCGGTAGTTGCGATGCGTCACCGCTTCGAAACATTCCTCTTCCGAATCGAAGCAGCGCGCCGGACCGGAGAATTTCAACTCCGCCATGCCCGCGACCTTCACGATCGCGCCTTCGGGGGCTAGGTTTCCCCTCAAGCCCACGACACCACCGGTTTGGGTAATTGGTCTGTCGGCCGGGCGGACCACATCCTGGTGTTCATTCCAGACAACGTGCTCCATATTTTCGGCCAAAGTGCGGCCAGTGACCGTCAGGCAATCGCCATGCAGATAGCCATGGTCGAGCAGCGTCTTCATCAGCAGCGGAATGCCGCCGGCCTCGAACATGTCCTTGGCGACATATTTGCCGCCCGGCTTGAGGTCGGCGATATAAGGCGTCTTCTCGAAGATGCGCGCCACGTCGAACAGGTCGAACTTGATCCCCGCCTCATGCGCGATCGCCGGCAGGTGCAGTGCCGCATTGGTCGAGCCACCGGTGGCCGAGACCACGGTCGCCGCGTTTTCCAGCGCCTCCAACGTGACGATGTCGCGCGGGCGGATGTTTTTGGCGATCAGCTCCATGATTTTTTCGCCGGAAGCGAAATTGAAGCGGTCGCGCATTTCGTAGGGTGCCGGCGCTCCGCAGGAATAAGGCAGCGCGAGACCGATTGCCTCCGCGACGGTGGCCATGGTGTTGGCGGTGAACTGGGCACCGCAGGAGCCGGCCGAGGGACAGGCGGCCTGCTCGATTTCGAGCAGCTCGGCATCGCCGATGGTGCCGACCGAGTGCTGCCCGACAGCCTCGAACACATCCTGCACGGTGATCTGGCGGCCGCGATAGCTGCCGGGCAGGATCGAACCGCCATAGATGAAAATCGACGGCACGTTGAGCCGCACCATGGCCATCATCATGCCGGGGAGCGACTTGTCGCAGCCGGCGAGCCCGACCAACGCATCGTAGCAATGGCCGCGCATGGTGAGCTCGACCGAATCGGCGATGACCTCGCGCGACACCAGCGACGACTTCATACCCTGGTGGCCCATGGCGATGCCGTCGGTGACTGTGATGGTGCAGAATTCGCGCGGCGTACCGTTGGCGGCCGCGACGCCCTTCTTGACCACCTGCGCCTGGCGCATCAGCGAAATATTGCAGGGTGCCGCTTCGTTCCAGCAGGATGCGACGCCGACCAGCGGCTGCGCGATCTCTGCCGAAGAGAGGCCCATGGCATACAGATAGGACCGGTGCGGTGCACGCGCCGGACCGACAGTCACATGGCGGCTAGGGAGCTTAGCCTTTGAGATGACCTTGGCGTCCATTCTCTTCCTTGCCGCGGGCGGTGCGGCCTGTCCCATCGCCGAGCCCTTTGGCGCGTGTCCCGAGACGAGGTTCGAGGTGCGCCGGGTTTATGGCGGGAAATGGGCAATTTCCTCGGCCTGACTTCTAGCGCAGGGGTTGTTCAGAAAGTGTTGCCAAAACGTCACAATTGCGGGAGGGGGTCTACAGCGCGGCCATATGCAACGCGCTTGCATAAATGGATTACCGAAAAAGCGGAGCTAAACGTAGAAGGCCGGACAGAGCCCGACCTTTTACTATTATTTTCAAAGACTTAGAACTTGATCTTGAGGCCACCGGAAATCGCGGTGACCAGGTCGTTGCCGAAGTCATAGCTGACCTCTTTGCCGGCAACGTAGCCGTTCTCACCGGCCACTGTGCCCGAATGGCCGCTGGTCAGGACGCCAATCGCGCCAGCCAGACGAACCTCGATATTGGGCTTGGGTGTGTAGGCGACGCCACCGCCCAGCGTCCAGGTATCGGTTTGCGAACCATAGCCGTGCGAGGTGCCGCGATCCCAGGAAAGCTGACCGGCCGCGCTCCAGGCGTCGTTGAATTTATGGCCGATACCGCCGGTCACCGTCCAGCCGTCACGGTACATCAGATCCAGCGAGGTGATCTGGCCTGAATGCAGAGCATCTCCTGTAACGCATGCCGCAGCGGGAGTGCCTTGGACGCAAATCGGAACGCTCTGCAACAGGCTCCAGTTGACCCACTTGAGCGATCCAAAGGCGAGCCAACCTGGCGCTATGCCTGACTGCAACTTCAATTCTACCGTATCCGGCATGTACTCGGTCGCGCCGTAGATCGGGAGCACGACGCTGCCAACATGTGTCAAATCCAGTGTGCCCGTGATGTTGTCGAGCTTGACCCGCGAATTATAGACGAGGCTCGCGCGCAGCGCGATCTCAGGAATTTCATAGGCCAAGCCGGCGCGCCAGCCCCAGCCCGTGCCTTTGAGATCAACACGGCCGGTGCCCTGGAAACCAGGCACCAGCGGCGATACCAGATCTTGCTTGAAGCCATGGACTTCTTGATAGTAGACGCCTCCGATAAAGCGGATCTGGCCCTTGCCGGCGTCCATCTTGTAAGAGCAAGTACCAGCATAGTTGTTGCTCTTGATGTCGGTTTCCATATTGGACTCGGCACCGGCCCACAGGCCTGGATTGGTGTGTGCACCCCAGGGCTGCGAATAGTCGAACATACAGTCGACGCCCTGGACGACCTGCGCCTTAACGCCGATGCGAGGCACCCAATAGCTCTCGCTGTCATTCGCCGTGCTGCCCAAGAACGTCACGTTTCCATCACTTGGATCTGTATCCACCGCATTCTTGAGCTTGCGTTGCGGCATCACATAAGTCGCTTCCGCTTCTGTCGCGAACGGCGCCGGATCGAAAAGCAGATCGATGTCGTAGCCGCCGCGCTCAATGCCGCCGGCATGCGCCGGGTTCATCGCCGCACCCACCAAAGCCAGCGAAAAGCATCCTGCTCCCAGCAGTGCTTTCAGACGCGAATTGTTCATGGATGTCCTCCCCGAATAACTAGTGCATCAAGCTAGAACCAATTCGGGTTAACGGTGCAATAACGAATTCTTGGGGCGTACGTGTACATGCTTGCCAAACGCATTTCCGACAAAATGCTGAGGGCAACCGCGGGGCGGAAAAACGGCCCTAGGCGCACTTGTCCGACCCTGAAATGAAGAAGAGCCGCCTCAAAAGGCTCAAAAACAGCCATTTCCAGGGGGTCTCGGCCCCATTGTTACATTATGGCAACAATGGGGCTAAAACTTCCGTTTACGTCAACATTCACGCAACGGAATGCCTCCTTTCGAGGCAGAAGCACTGCCATTTTAGACGGGGCTAAAGTCCTCGAATCTATCCCTCAACCTGCGTCGCGAACCCTAGTCAGCGCCACCAAAAGCTTGTCCTGCGCGTCGCGATATTCGGCGAGCTTTTCCCGCTCGCCTTCGACGATCTCGGCCGGCGCGCTGGCGACGAACTTCTCGTTCGACAGCTTCTTGTGCAGGCGCGCGATTTCCTCGGTGACCTTGGCCAGTTCCTTCCGCAGCCGCGCGGCCTCCGCGGTGAGGTCGATCAGGCTGCCGAGCGGCAGGCAGATCGTCGCCTCGTTTAGCACGATGTGTGCCGACCCCTTGGGTGCCGCATCGGCGAGCGAGATGTCGCCGATGCGGGCCAGCCGTTTGATCGCGGACTCTTCGCGAACCAGCCGCTCGCGCGTCACGTCGTTGGCGCCGACCACCACCAGCGGACCAATGGCTGCCGGCGGCACGTTCATCTCCGAGCGCACCGAGCGGATGCCGGAGACGAGATCGACCAGCCAGTTGATGTCGCCAGCCGCTTCATGGTCCTCGAAATCCGGCGACGGCCATGCGGCATGGCACAGCAGCGAGCCCCGATCCCTGCCCTCGCCCGCCGTCTGCGCCCAGAGCTCCTCGGTCATGAACGGCATCATCGGATGCAGGAGCTTGTAGATCTCGTCGAGCACAAAGGCGACGCAGGCGCGGCTTTCGGCTTTGGCGGCCCCGTCCGAGCCCATGAACACCGGCTTCAAGAGTTCCAGATACCAGTCGCAGAACAGGTTCCAGACGAAGCGGTAGGCGGCTCCAGCCGCCTCGTTGAAGCGATATGAGGTGATGCCCTCGGTGATCTCGCGCGCGGCGCGCGTCAGTTCGGTCAGGATCCAGCGGTTGACCGCGAGCTTGGCGTCGTTCAGCCAAAAATCGTCGTTGCGGGCGACCTCGTTCATCTCGGCGAAGCGCGTCGCGTTCCACAGCTTGGTACCGAAATTGCGGTAGCCGGCGATACGCGCCGGATCGAGCTTCACGTCGCGCCCCTGTGCCGCCATCACCGTCAGCGTGAAGCGCAGCGCATCGGCGCCATATTCGTCGATCAGGTCGAGCGGATCGATGACGTTGCCTTTCGACTTCGACATCTTGGCCCCGTTCTTGTCGCGCACCAGCGCATGCACATAGACGGTGTGGAAAGGCTCCTTATCCATGAAGTGCAGGCCCATCATCATCATGCGGGCCACCCAGAAGAAGATGATGTCGAAGCCGGTCACCAACACGTCGGTCTGGTAATAGGTTTTCAGTTCCGGCGTCTGGTCCGGCCATCCCAAAGTCGAGAACGGCCACAGTGCCGACGAGAACCAGGTGTCGAGCACGTCCTCGTCACGGGTCAGGATTTCGCCCGGCTTGAAGTTTTCCAGCTTGTCCTCGACCCAGGCCTTCCAGGGGCCTTCGAGCGCCAGATAATATTCGATCGCCGCACTCAGCGCCTCTTCCTCGGTCTTCTCGACGAAGACACGCCCGTCCGGCCCGTACCAGGCAGGGATCTGGTGGCCCCACCAGAGCTGGCGCGAAATGCACCAGGGCTGGATGTTCTCCATCCAGTCGAAATAGGTTTTTTCCCAGTTCTTCGGCACGAAGTTGGTGCGCCCCTCGCGCACCGAGGCGATCGCCGGCTTGGCGAGTTCCGCCGCGTTGGCGTACCACTGCTCGGTCAGGAACGGTTCGATCGGCACGCCGCCGCGGTCGCCATGGGGCACCGCGTGGCGGTGCGGCTCGACCTTGTCGAGGAAGCCGCCGGCCTCCATCAGCTCGACGATCTTCTTACGCGCAACGAAACGGTCGAGGCCGTCGAGCTGGTCCCAGACGGCCTGGCGCTCCGGTGTCACCTCGACGCCGGCGAGGAAGTCCTCATTATCCCTGAGCTTGATGGCGGCCTCGACGGTCAGGATGTTGATCGCCGGCAGCTTGTGGCGCTTGCCGACCTCGAAGTCGTTGAAATCATGCGCCGGCGTGATCTTGACCGCTCCGGACCCCTTTTCCGGATCGGAATACTCGTCGGCCACGACAGGGATCTTGCGCCCGACGATCGGCAGGACGACGTTCTTGCCGACGAGATGTCGGAACCGGTCGTCCTCTGGATTCACCGCGACAGCAGTGTCGCCCAGCATTGTCTCGGGACGAGTCGTCGCCACGATGACGAAGCTTTTTGGATTCTCGGGATCGAACGTCCCGCCTTCGACCGGATAGCGGAAGTGCCAGAGATTGCCGTTGACCTCCTGCTGCTCGACCTCGAGATCGGAGATCGCGGTCAACAGCTTCGGGTCCCAGTTCACAAGGCGCTTGTCCTTGTAGATCAGCCCTTCCTTGTAGAGCGTGACGAAGACTTCGAGCACGGCCCTGGACAGGCCCTCGTCCATGGTGAAGCGTTCGCGCGACCAATCGGCGGAAGCGCCGAGACGTTTCAGTTGATTGAAGATCGCGCCGCCCGATTCGGCCTTCCACTCCCACACTTTCTCGATGAATTCCTCGCGCGTGAGATCGCGGCGATGGATCTGCTTTTCCATCAATTGCCGTTCGACCACCATCTGCGTGGCGATGCCTGCATGGTCCATGCCGGGCTGCCACAGGACATTCTTGCCGCGCATGCGCTCGAAGCGGACCAGAATGTCCTGCAGTGTGTTGTTGAGCGCATGGCCCATATGCAGCGAGCCGGTGACGTTGGGCGGCGGAATGACGATGGTAAAGGCCTCCGCCCCCTCCTCCGCCCCAGCGCCCGCGCGGAAGGCGTCCGCCTCTTCCCATACTTTGGCGATCTTCGGCTCTACGGTCTTTGCGTCGTAGGTCTTTTCAAGCATGGGAAAACGGTCCGCGCTGTCGGGATTTTTGCTGGTTCGGTGTAAACCGGAAGGTCTTGGCCAAGTCAACCGCAAGGGCCGCCTCGGTTCATGAGAAGCAAATAGGTGTGTCCACGGTCATTTCAACGTAAGGTCGTGGCGCGTGGCATTCGCACCTTGACCGCCAGGAGTCGCAGCCATACCGTGCGGGCGCTGCAGTAGGGCGCATCGGCTTCCAGCCGGAGGGGCATTGCCCGCCTACGCCACCTCAACCCCACAATGCGTCCATGCCGACCCTCGAACACCACAAGAAACAGGCCAAGCTCTATCTGAAATGGCATCGCGAACGGTATTATCCCGTCGCCGCTGTGATTGGATGGCTCTTGCCGCGTTTCCACCATCTCAGCGACAGCCAGATCCTCGATCACGGCTTCAAGCTTACCGACGCCCAGGAACTCGTCGCCAGGAAGTCAGGATTCGAGAGCTGGCAGGCGCTGAAGGAAGGCCTTCGAACCGTGACCGATCATGCAGCAACAGACGCCGCAAAACCGCATCTCGCCTTTGCCGAGCCACAGCTCTTTGTCTGCGACATCGTAGCGGCCTGTAATTTCTACCGGCAAAAGCTCGGCTTCGAGACGCGCTTCACCTATGGCGAGCCGCCCTTCTACGCCCAAATCATCCGCGATGGCGCACGGCTCAACCTGCGCCATGTCGACAAGCCTCCACTCGCAGCCAATTCGACCGATGACCTACTGGCGGCGACGATCGTTATCGACAACATCAAGGCTCTGTTTCTGGAGTATCAGGCGGCCACGGCCCCATTCCACCAGACATTGCGTACCGAACCCTGGGGCGCCCGCACCTTCATGATCAAAGACCCCGACGGCAACCTCATCTGCTTCGCGACCAGCGCGGGCTGACCTCATCGACAAAAACGCCGCCTCATGGGCGGCGTTTCGAGAGTGGTCATTGGAGGAGATTATTGCGCGCCGCGCGCAACGCGCTCGATCTCCTCGCGCACCAGGCGCTCGACCAGCGTCGGCAGATTGTTGTCCAGCCAATCCTGCAGCATCGGCCGCAGCATTTCTTCGGCCATCTCGTCGAATGTCTTCTTGCTGCGGCTGGCAAAGGCGTCGGACAGCTCGCCGAAGGCGGCCGCGACCTGGCGGCCGGTATGTTCGGATAGAATCGCGGGACGCACCGCGGGCGTTTCGTTCGCCCCCGAGCGCGCCTCAGCCGTACCCGTTGGAGCATCGCTTGAAGGAGCCCGGTCGACCGCAGCTTCCGCCACCACTGGTTTGCTTGCCGAAACCTCCGGCTGTGCCGCTGGCTTGCGGATGCTACGATCCGGCATCGCCTTGGCTTGCTCGCCAACCGCCGCGATCTCGCGCCGCCAATCGGCGACGATGGCTTCACTTGTCCCAATCTCCGGGGGAGCCGCTGGCGCGTCCGCGGCAGGCTCGGCAGCAACCCGGGCGCCGACCTCGGCCAATGTCATCGGCGTCCTGTCCGGAGCCGGATCGGCACGCGGCGGCGCGTCCATGCGCGCGATCGCCGGCTGCGCCTGGATTTTTTCGGCCGTAGCGACCGGATTCCTGACCTCGGGCACAGCATGCAATTCGGCGCGGAACGCATCGATGTCGGCGGCCGCGACAGCGCTCGGCGCCGGTTCCAGGTCCTGCTGCAATTCGTCGGCCTCGCCGGGCTGCTTGCGGCCATTGTCGCTGTCTTCGATGATCCTCCTGATGGAAGCCAGTATCTCTTCCATGGAAGGTTCGCGCTGCGCGCTGCTTGCCGTTGCCATCGTCACATCCGCCGCCCTTGTGACCCGTTGCAGATTTTCCGCTCCGGCAAAGCCGGATTCGAATCATGGAGACAGCGTAACCGACGGATCGCCGCACGAGAATCCCCAATCTGGGGACATGTGGGATTTCAACAGATTAGAGCAATTCCGCCAAAGCCGTGTGACGGTCCCCGTTAGCAACCGGCAAAAGGACAACGACGATTGTCGATCGAATCGCCCAGCCAGGAAACGCCGATCGAACGAACGGCCTAGCGGCCGTCCGGCGTGCGCAGGCCGAACCACTTGTCCTTGACGGCATTGTAGTGCTCTTCAGGCCTGTACTTCGTCACCTGCAGCGCAAGCCGGTCGACAGACAGGCGGCCGATCGCCTGAAGGATGGCATAGCTTGCCACGACCACATCGTGTTCGGAATTGGCCTGGTTGATCTTGGCGGTAATCACGGTGGCCTGCGCATTGAGCACGTCAAGCGTCGTGCGCTGGCCGACATTGCGTTCCTCGATGACGCCGTTCAGCGCCAATTGTGCGGCGTCGATAACCTGCCTGTTGGCGGATACGCTTTGCTGCGCGGCGGTGTATTGAGACCATGCCGTGGCGACGGCCTGGCGTACCTGGTCGCGGGTGACGTCGACCTGGATGCGCGCTTGCCCCAGCGATTCCTTGTTCTGCCGCACGACCGCCGACGTCCGGCCGCCGGAATAGATCGGGATGGTCAGCGTCGCGCCAATATTGGCCGAGGTCGAATTGCCGTTGGAACCCGTCACGTCGGGGATGGCGTTGCGGTAGTTTTCCGAAACGCCGGCCGAAGCAGACAACTGCGGCAACAGCGCGCCCTCTGACGATTTAACCGAGAAGGCCGCGGCGTCGACCAGATGCTGAGTGGCGAGGATGGCCGGGTGCTCGGCCGAGCCGACGGCGATCGCCGCATCGAGGCTCGACGGCAGCAACCGACCCAATGGCGAAGCGGGCTTGAGCTTGCCAGGCTCGTCGCCGACGACCTGGTGATAGGTTGCAGCGCTGGCCAGCGCCTGCGCGCGGGCGGCACTGAGCGATGCCACCGCCGAAGCGCGTGACGCATCGGCCTGCGCGACGTCGGTGCGGGTGCCTTCGCCGACCTCGAAACGCGAGCGCGCGGCGCGCGCCTGCTCGCTCAGGAACTGCAGGTTCTGCTCGGTCAACACCGCGATCTGCCGGTCGCGAATCACGTCCATATAGGCCATGGCCGCGTTGAACAGCGTGTTTTCCTCGGTGTTGCGCAGGCTTTCTACCGACGCCTTGACCTGGGATTCGGCGGCCGCGACATTGTTCCTCGTCTGAAAGCCGTCGAACAGCGATTGATTGATTTGAATGCCGTAGCTGCCGCTTGTCAGCTTCGAACTGCCGCCGCCATTTGCCTGGCGTGTGTTCGTATAATCGATGTTGGCTGAACCTGTAACCGTCGGGCGCCAGCCCGACTTGGCGATGGCCACACTCTCGTCGGTGACACGCACGCCAGCGCGCGATGCATTCAGCGTGGAATTGTACTGATAGGCTTTTGAAAGCGCGCCGGTGATGGTTTCAGCCGAAGCAGCCAGTGGGGATAGCGCGGTCGCCGAAACAAGGACGGCGGTGAAAAGTGACTTACGTACTGACGGCACGGTATATCCCTCATTCGTTTTCCATGGGAACCGCGCCGCGCCGGCTTCTCCTTCCAGAGCAGGCGGCGTGGCGTGTGTATGTTCCCTGTCGCTCAACCCAAAGTGCCCCCAGTCTGGGATCAACAACGATCGTTCGAATGCAAGCGACCATGACAAGGTCTTTGCTGCAAGGCAAATCATTCAGAATTCGAAAGCATGCTCACGTTCGAACCCGGGTAGTGGCTTAATTGCCGCATTAAACGCCCTTCTCCCGGTTACAACCCCCCCGGCTTTGACAAAAAGTCGCGCCACGCCCGAATTGCCCTGGCCCTCGACCGCCACCAGGCGGCCGCCTTCGGCGAGCTGGTCGAGCAGCGCCGACGGCACTTTGCTGACACTGCCGCCGATGAATATGACCTGGTAAGGCGCCTTCGCGGCATGGCCTTGCGCCAGGGCGCCCTGAACCACGGTCACATTGCCGCAGCCAAGTCCAGACAGGGTCGACGCGGCGGTTTGCGCCAGTGCCGAATCGCTTTCGAGCGCCACGACGTATCTCGCCAGGCGAGACAGGATGGCCGAGGCGTAACCGGTGCCGCACCCCACATCGAGTGCCGAATCGGTCGGGTTGATCTCGGCCAGTTGCATCAGCTTGGCCAGCGGCGAAGCTTCCATCAGGTAACGCGGGCCATCGGCGCTATCGGCGATGCGGATGTCCTCGTCGATATAGGCCAGATCGCGCTGGCGATCGCCGACGAAAACCTCGCGCGGCACGGAAAGCATCGCGTCGAGCAACGGCGCGCTGGTCACGTCGGTGGTGCGAACCTGACCATCGACCATCTTGAGGCGAAGTTCGGAAAAATCAGCGCTCATGCTCCAACCAATCTGCTTGCCGCGTCAGAATCGCGGTTCATTTCGACCGGAACTTCAGGCTCCGGCGCCGACGCGCTGGAGCCCGGGTATTGGAGGCCTCGCCCGGAATCGAACCGGGGTGCAAGGATTTGCAGTCCTCTGCGTAACCACTCCGCCACGAGGCCTCATTGCTCCCGGCGTTCCACCCGGTTCCAATAGGTTGCGGCGAAAATGCCGTCAAGCGGCCACGCGCATTCCGAAACGGTTTCCTTGCGCCGCCTCCGCCCCCTCGGATCGCCGTCAGAGCCGCCCATTCACATTGGCAAACCGTTAAGCATGGCGGATGATCGCGCGAAACTCCGCGCACCGGCTTGCGTTGACAAACGGGAGGAATGCGCCATGGCCCTGGCCAAACCGAAGGACGAAACGCACGAAACCGAGAGCGTGCCGCTGCTGGGGTGCGAAGAATTGGTGCGCTACGCCATCGAGTGCCTGAGAATAGAAGGCACAGGCAGGCTTTCCCCCCGCGACCGGGCGCGCCTCGCCTCGGCTTCAGCCGTCCTGAAGGAGATCAGCGAAGACTTGGAGGCAGGCCAGCAACAGGACTCGGAAGAATCCAGCGACACCGAGGGACAGCGCGACGATTGATTCTGGTCGGAGGCCACCGCCGTGCGACATGCATCGGTATCAGCCGCTCAGTTCGGCCGGCGTCGCCGCTCCCACCAGACGACCAGGCGGCGCCGGTGGCGGCGCACCATGGCAAATTCGTAGGAGAGCACAAGCAGTCCGAGCGGCACCATCCAGAAGCCGAGGATCGGCAAGAACCCGAGAATGCCGCCAAGGGTCAATAGCACGCCGATCGTGATCCTGAGGCCGCGCGACTGCGGCATGGTGAATTCGCGCCCGAACACCGAGATCTTTCGTGCGGGTATCGGGTTTTCGTCCGCTGCCGTCATCGCGAAGAACTGCCTGTGTCAGGGCTCGACAATCTCATTTTACGAAAGCCGCGACCGCCCTTTCGGTTCCGCGCCCCGTTGCCAAGACGGCTAATATGAGGGTGGGCAAGACCGATTGCGAGAAACGCCTGAGCGAAAAAGTCTCGGAAAAATGCGAAATGCTTCTTTGCAAAGCCGAAACAGGTTTGCTATAGGCTGCGCCACTTGCTCAAAGAGCCTCCGTTCCCCGGTAGCTCAGTGGTAGAGCAACCGGCTGTTAACCGGTTGGTCGCTGGTTCGAATCCGGCCCGGGGAGCCAAAATCTTTTTATCGACTTAACGCCTTTCCTTATCCTGGAAATGCGATGCCCTGCCGCTAGGGCTACATATTGGGCTACATCGGCGGAATCTATAACCTTCGTGTTCTTTCCTTTTCCGTTCGATAAGCCTTTCCTTTTCCGTGCGATAAGATAGCGCTGGCCGCACTTATTGAGGCGCTGACAGCATTCGTCATGTCCGTCTACTTCTGGAGGCGGCAATTCAGAACGATCGTAACGGCGATGGTGAAGACCCATCATGGCGGCGACACCGGAATCACCTACAATCTCGTGTTGCTCAACTCGGGCACAATCCCAGCCAAGAATATCAAGCTGACGGGCGCCGATCACGTGGCATTAGAAGCTGCTCTCGGGACAGGCGCCGATGATGGGACTAGAAAACTCTGGTTAGCCTGTTTTGATCCGGGCACACAAATTCTGATTCTACACAACGGCGAAAAAGCTTCTTGTTGGTTTGGCACGACGACCAGAAACAAAGCTACTGGAGGCCGAAGGCGCAATTTCCAATCCGTATCGACAAGGCTGGTTCGGAGCGGAGTACCATCAACTTCAGACCCTACAGATTGCCGACTCCGACAACTTCACCGGAGGAATGTGGGCGCCAGTCAAATAGAAGCCCGGGCAGGCCAGTCCGCTCAGCCGTTCCGCCGCGCATCCACCCCCAAATAAGTCCTCCGTTCCATATTGCCATATTAGCAAAAGCGCATATATCTTGCCATGCGGCGCCTAGATTGGAGTTCCAGATGGGCGGGCATAAGGGCTGGCATGATGCTATTCACGACCATCAGGTCGAATGTTTCGCTTCGGAGAACGGTTTGACAGCGGACGTGGTCTGGGAGTTGATCCTAAAACACGGTAACAACCGCAAGGCGGTGATCAAAGCCGCGCAGGGCTTAAAAGGTGATGTCAGGCTACACGGCCGACCAACACCCCGCTCCCCTGTGGAGCCGACGTCGACCCTGACGATGAGCGTGGGCCGACGAAAACAATAGCCGGCTTGCCGAAAGCAGGGCGCGGCGGCTGCTGCTGATGCTAGGCCAATGACAGATGAGCCCGCCACCGTAGCGGGGTTTGCCATGGCTGTGATTCGACCAGTATGAGACTTTGGCAGCGACACCCCTAGGCAGTGCCGCTGCCGTTGTCTCGGTTAGGCGGCCACCCCACCGCGGCCTGATGTGGTGCCGCTCATCCAGGGCAGCGGAGCAAGCGGCTCCTGCAGCATCTTGACGGATCTCGCGAACCCAGCGACGGCATCGCGCGCGACCGGCAGTGGTATCTGGTCATCGTAAGCACGCTGGCAAGCCCGGAAGGCCGTTTCGAAAATCGGGCCTCGACGCTCCCGCGGCCACTCGTCCAGGAAATCGAATGCATCCTCAAGGCTTCCTATTTCTTGGATGAACTGGCCATCCTTCACCAGCACCGGCCGATCGAATGTCCTGTCGCTCATATAGTCCTCCATTCAGTTGAGCGAGTTAGTTTGTTTCAGCTTTTCACGCGACGGCATGCTCAGCCACCGCGAACATGCCGCCATCCCCACATCTGGGTGGGACTCCGGCATATGCCGGAACCGGTGGCGGATCGTCGTCATCGTCATCTCGCCAGGGGTACCGCAGCCAGTAGCGCCTCGTTTTGTTGCGACGCCGGTCCGAGGATTGATTGCGATCAAACGGTGCCCTGGCGGGCGGCTTGCGCGCAATCTCGTCCAAGGTGTGGAGCGCACGAAGAATCTCGCTGACCTGCGCAGTCGCACCGTTGTCCAATTGACGTAGGGTTGGTTTGTCAGGAACCGCATGGGCGTCCGAGGCCCAGAAGGCGAGCAGAGCCCTCTTCTCGCCAATCGCCATGTTCTCGTTCAGGACGTCCTCGGGCGTACGCAGCGCAGCGAATTCCGCTGCGTAATCCGTCGGTTTGGATTCATGAAAACTGTAAGCTTGGGATCTCATCTCCGTTCTCCGCGATCTGTGCCTCCCGGCCGAGCCGGGAGGCGGACCACAGACTGAGGTTTCCTGTATCAGGCCACCTTGCGTTGCGGCCCGGCATCCACATCTATGGACCGCTTGTTGCCGCCATCCTGAAGCGGAACCGCTGCGGCGTTGGAACCGATCTCGATGCGCCGGGGCTTGAGTTCCTCGGGCACTTCGCGGACCAGGTCCACCGACAGCAGGCCATTATGGATATTGGCCGCCTTGACCTTGACGTGGTCTGCAAGTTTGAACACCTGCTTGAAGTTACCCATCGCCAAGCCCCGGTGGAGGATTTCCCGATGTTGCTGATCGGGCTTTCTCTGTCCGATGACGGACAATTCAGGGCCGTTCTGCACAAGTTCCACTTCGTCGAGACCGAAGCCGGCGACGGCCATCGTGATACGATAATCGTTGTCGCCATTCTTCTCGATGTTGTAGGGCGGCCAGTCGGAGCGCACGCTGCTTTCGAGCATGTCGAAGAGCCGGTCGAAGCCGACCGTGGTGCGGTAAAGAGGCGAATAATCAAAGCTTCTCATAGCCATATCCTCCGTGAAGCAACATGGTTTACGGGTCGCCGCAGCGTCGCCGCGACGCGGTATGTCGAGCCGAAGCCTCGACGGAAAACGATCTGGGAATCACGATTTTTTTGTTCAAGAGGTCGCCCGAAATTTTTTTGAAGCGGCACCACGGCCATCCATGACCGGGCATGCATCAGACCTTGCGGCGACAGCCTTCCGGTTAGAAGCGGGTGAGGAATATGGCCCGGGTGGATCAACTGCCGGTGCAAATGCACGCCATTTCGGCCTCTGGTCACGAGCGACCTTGCACGCTGCCGCCGCCGCGCGATAGATGCGTCGGTCAAGGGAGGACATCGTGCGAAAAATCCTGGCATCAGCATTGCTGCTCACGGCAGCATCGTTCGCGACCGGCGCTCATGCGCTGGACAGCAGCGGAACCCCGGTCGTCGTGACGCCACTCGCATCACGCACCACCACTGCATCGGGGCAGCCGATCACGCTGCCACGGAAGAACGTGCAGGTGTTGGTCTCGGCCTATGACATCGCGCCCGGCGCGACCTTGCCGGTCCATCGCCATCCGTTCGCGCGCTACGCCTATGTCGAGGCTGGAACGCTGAAGGTTACCAATGTCGAAACCGGCAACAGCAACACCTACAAGACTGGTGATTTCATCATTGAGATGATCGGGCAGTGGCACCAGGCCACCAACATTGGCGACGGGCCGGTCAAGCTCCTGGTGATCGATCAGGTCGAGGAAGGCGCCAAGAATACCGAATTGCGACAGTAGCCACCAAGTTGCATGGGTGTTTGCAGCGGGCGGGAAGGCAATGCGCCGCCCGCCCCTCGCCTCGTGGACCAGCCCCATTTGAACCAGGCGCTCAGCCCCAGGCGCCAACCGGCTGCCGGGTCGTCGCGTTCAGTCTATTGAAGGCGTTGATCACGGCGATCTGGATGACCAGTGCGGCAAGCGCCTTCTCGTCATAGCGCCGGGCCGCCTCCTCCCAGACATCGTCCGGCACCGCGTCCGGCCGGTCGGCGAGCCTTGTGCCGGCTTCTGCCAACGCCAATGCCGCGCGTTCGGCGTCGGTGAAATAAGGCGTTTCCCTCCAGGCCGCGAGGGCAAAGATGCGCTCGTCCTTCTCGCCGGCTTTCTTGAGTTCGCGCGCGTGCATGTCGACGCAGACGCTGCAGCTGTTGATCTGACTGGCGCGCAGATGCACGAGCTTGCGTGTCGCATAGGGCAGGTCCGCTGCCTCGGTCGACTTGTCCAGCGCCAGAAACGCCTGCAGGGCGCCTGGGATGAGCATCACCGGGTTCTTGATTCTCGCTTGCATGTGTCTTCTCCTTTTGAACTGTTCTCCGGGCGTGTTTTCCCGGCCCGGACGCCCTCGCATCCAGGGATTCGACTTGATGAAACTGTTAGCTGCCTGCCGCGTGTCAGGTCTGTTTTGAGGTAACCTGTTCGAGCCGTTCGAGAATGCGCGGCCAGCCACTTCCCATGCCGATATAGCCACGCTCGTCGGCGGGCCGGAATCCCGACTGCTCCATTCGCACCCGGGTCGCCATCCCCTCGGGTGTCAGTGACCACGTCACCACGGTTTTCAACCCACTGTCCGATTCCGTTCCATCGCCCCAGCTATAAGCCAGCAGCCGCGGCGCCTCGACTTTCAGCACCACGCAGTTCGTCACCCCGGACCATCCGGGAACTGGCGTCGCACGGAATGTGAAGCGATGCCCCTCTAGGGCAGCGAAGTCATTCTGCATGAACCATTCGCCGACGAGTGCCGGCACGGTCAGTGCTCGCCATATCTTTTCGGCCGAATATGGAATCAGCCTCTCGACGACGATCGATTTGGTTTCCGTCATGCCTTGATCCTCTCGTTGCTGTCGTGGTGCCATGCGCAAAATCATAACCCGCCAGCTATGTATCATCCATAACCCTGCAGTTATGCGACTGTCAAGAATGGAATCTGCCGTCTGGTCCAGTGGCGGCGTAGCGTTCACGCTTCCGCGCCCGGCGCCCGGGTGCTAGGGCTTGCGTAACACCATGGATTGGATCGCCCCTTGACCCCAAAAATTCGCCCGCCGCTTATCGAAATCTGTGTCGAGGGCATTGATGGCCTGCTCGCCGCGCAGGCTGCCGGAGCCGACCGGGTCGAACTCTGCGCCAGCCTTGTCGAAGGCGGCACTACGCCGAGCCTCGGCACCGTGCGCGCCGCTCTCGACCGGGCGACCGTGCCGTTTCATGTCATGGTACGGCCGCGCGGCGGAGATTTTCTCTACAGCGAGACCGAATACCGCTCCATGCTCGCCGACGTCGCCGCGCTCCGCGAACTGGGCGTGCCCGGCGTGGTGTTCGGCTGCCTGAACCCCGACGGCGCGATCGACGAGCAGCGCATGCGCGAATTGACCGAGGCCGCAGGCCCCTTGAACGTCACCTGCCACCGCGCCTTCGATATGGCGCGCGATCCGGCCGAAGCCCTGGAAGCGCTGATCCGCTGCAGGGTCGGCCGCGTCCTGACCAGCGGCCAGCGCGACACGGCGATCGAAGGCCTGGCATTGCTGCAAGAGCTGGTCCGGCTGGCCGGCGAGCGCATCATCATCCTCGGTTGCGGCGGGCTCGATCTCGGCAATATCGCCGAGGTGCGCGCAAGGACCGGCCTGGCCGAAATGCACTTCGCCGCCCTCAAGGACGTGTCGAGCGCCATGCGCTACCGCAATCCGAAGGTCGGCATGGGCGGCTCCGATCTCGACCGCGAGTATCGCAACACGCTGACCGATACAGCGCTGGTGGCGGCGACAATAGCGGCGGCCAAGGAATGACCTCGCCCATAAACCGCATTGCGCAGGCCGACGAAGCGGCCATACTGGCGCTCAACAACGAGCACGCCGCCGAATTGTCCTGGCTTGAAGCCGAACGGCTGTCGTTCCTGCTCGGCGAGGCCTTTTACGCGCGCCGCATCGGCGATCTCGAAGCCTTCATCATGACCTTCGACCAGGATGCGAATTACGACAGCCCGAACTTCGTCTGGTTCCGCGAGCGCTACATCAGCTTCATCTATGTCGACCGCGTCGTCGTGGCGGCGCACGCAAGAGGCCGCGGCCATGCTCGCCGGCTTTATCGGGACCTGTTCGACCACGCGCGGAGCGCCGGCCACGCGCTGGTCACCTGCGAGGTCAACACCGACCCGCCCAACCCCGCCTCGGACGCTTTCCACGCCGCACTCGGCTTCGCCGAAGTCGGCGACGCGGTGATCCACGGCGGTAAGAAAGCGGTGCGCTATTACGTCAGGCAGATAGCCACCTGATCGGGTGGCAACCGCCGACTCGCCTGGACGTTGCGCCAACCCGGAAAACAGCTAAGCGCTATCTGGAGAAAAGGACCTCGCGGTCGTGCGGCTATCGTCTGGCCACTACCAAAACAATCGGGCGGCTCACCAATTGCGGTTGAGCCATTCGCGTGCCGGGCGCTCGATGAGGTAGTAGCTGCAGAGCGCGCAGGCAAAAACCCCGGCCAGCATCGGCCATGGATTGCTGCCCTGCTCGTAGACGAATTTGTAGAAGGGCTGCTGCCACAGATAGAGCGAATATGACCATAGACCCAGCGTCGTCATCGGCAGGGACGACAGCCATCCGGACAAGAACCGCGTGCTGAAATCCAGCGCGTTGACGGCAATCGCCAGCAATGGCACCGCGAGCAGGTAGTGGATCGGTGTCGGTACCGAGTCCATGAACAGGCAAACCGCGCCGACGGCCGCCGCAACGGCGACATAAGGCCCCTTCAGCAAGGTCGGCAGCTTGCCGTCCGCTTTGAGCAGGCAGATCGCGGCCGACAGCAGGATCGAGGCGATGTGCACGTCGGTGCGCCAGTACGTGGTTTCATAATCCATGTGCAGGACCCAATAGGAAACCGCGCCATTGATCATGGCCAGCAGAGCCAGGACCAGCAGCAGCGGGATGACACGGCTGCGGCTGGCAACGACTGCGCTGATCGCCGCCAGGATGATGTAGGCATGCTCTTCGATGCAGAGCGACCAGATGTGGTCGAGCGCGCCGGCCCGATTCAAGAGAATTCCGGCATAGTTGTAGGTGAAGGTCAGCGCCGTCAGGGCCGCCTTCCATTTGAAGGCGATGAACGTGCCTGAGAGCGCGATCATGGCGACGACGACAAAGACCAGAAGCGCCGGATAGATGCGCGAGAACCGGCGTTTGAAAAATTTCTTCAGCGGATAGCGTTCGATAAATAGGATTTCGGCCATCAGCCGGCCGCTGAGCACGAAGAAGAATTCGACGCCCAGCACGCCCAGATTGATCCCGGGAACGGGAAAGAAATGCCCGATTAGCACCAGCGCGATCGACATACCGCGCCAGCCATCGAGATAGGCCAGTCTTGTCCTGGCCGTTCGCTCGACGATCGCTCGGGGCGGAACCAGATGGGTCGCGGAAATTTCGGACATGCCGATCCCTTCGCATTGTAATGCGAGCCGATCCCTTCGCATTGTAATGCGAGCCGATCCCTTCGCATTGTAATGCGANCCTTCGCATTGTAATGCGAGCCGATCCCTTCGCATTGTAATGCGAGCCGATCCCTTCGCATTGTAATGCGAGCCGATCCCTTCGCATTGTAATGCGAGCCGATCCCTTCGCATTGTAATGCGAAAGGCACGGCCAATTCCCGAACCCGGCTCGCATTCCCGCACTGATCTATACTGCAGTGCAATATAAGTTTGTGCAAGTGCGAGATTGTCGCTGATGCATATCCCCGGCGGCATGGGCCGGAATTGCCTCAAGCAAGGATGGGCACGGCCGCCGGGAACCGAGCAACTACAGTCGCCGGGAATGAAAACGGGGCCGTGACAGCCCGTTGCCTCGTCCGTAATCGATCTTGCGTCAGGCGTTCGCTGCCGCCACCGCGCGCTTGGCCATGACCGTGATCAGATCGGCACGGTAGTCCGATGAAGCGTGAATGTCGCTCATCAGGTTCTTTGCCGGCACTTTCACACCATTGAGCGAAGCGGCATCGAAGCTTTTGGCAAGTGCTGCCTCGATCTCGTTCGAGCGGAAGACGCCGTCGTCGCCGGCGCCGGTGACGGCAACACTGACGCCGTCCTTGCCCTTGGCCACGAACACGCCGACGATCGCGTAGCGCGAGGCCGGATTGCGGAATTTTTGGTACGCTGCCTTCGCCGGTGCCGTAAAGGAGACCGCCGTGACGATCTCGCCGTCCTTCAAGGACGTTTCGAACAGCCCCTTGAAGAACTTGTCGGCCGACATCTCGCGCTTGTTGGTGATGATAGTGGCGCCGAGCGCCAGAAGTGCCGCCGGGTAGTCCGCCGCCGGATCGTTATTGGCGATCGAACCGCCGATCGTGCCCTTGTGGCGTACCGCCGGATCGCCGATCAGCGACGCCAGATGGGCAAGTGCCGGACAGGCCTTGCGCAGCTTCTCGTCATTGGCGACGTCGAAATGCGTGGTGGCGGCGCCGATCGTGACCGTCTTGCCTGATACGTTGACCCCCTGCAGTTCCTTGATGCGGGACAGGTCAACGAGATCGNCAGGCCTTGCGCAGCTTCTCGTCATTGGCGACGTCGAAATGCGTGGTGGCGGCGCCGATCGTGACCGTCTTGCCTGATACCTTGACCCCCTGCAGTTCCTTGATGCGGGACAGGTCAACGAGATCGGACGGCGCCGCCAGCCGCGTCTTCATGGCGGGGATCAAGGTCATGCCGCCCGAGAGCAGCTTGGCGTCGCCATTCTTCACGAGCTTGGCGGCTTCAGTGAGCGAGGCGGCACGGTGGTAGTTGACTGCGTACATGGGATCCTCCCCCTAAGTGGTTAGTCAGCAGTGAGTAGTCAGTAGGGAGCAGGGAATGGCCGCTGCCGGAGGTGGCACGCTGCCCGTATCCGCAACTCACTACTTCCCTACTCACTCATTTCGCGGCGCGGATCGCGGCCCACACGGTGGACGGTGTGGCCGGCATGGCTATATCGACGATGCCGATGGCGTCGGTAATGGCATTGATCACTGCCGGCGGCGAGCCGATGGCACCGGCCTCTCCGCAGCCTTTGATCCCGAGTGGGTTGCTCGGACATGGCGTGTTCGACGTCGAGACCTTGAACGACGGCAGGTCGCCGGCACGCGGCATGGTGTAATCCATGTAGCTTGCCGTCAGCAGTTGCCCGCTGGCATCGTAGTGAGCGCCTTCCAGCAGCGCCTGGCCGACGCCCTGGGCGATGCCGCCGTGCACCTGGCCTTCGACGATCATCGGATTGATGATGTTGCCGAAATCGTCCGCAGCCACGAACTGGACGATCTCGGTCGTTCCGGTTTCCGGATCGATCTCGACCTCGCAGATATAGCAGCCCGCCGGGAAGGTGAAGTTCGCCGGATCGTAGAACGCCGTTTCCTTCAGGCCTGGCTCCATGCCGGCCGGCAAATTGTGCGCGGTATAGGCGGCCAAAGCCACCTGGAACCACGGCAGGCTCTTGTCGGTGCCGGCGACCTTGACTTCGCCGTTCTCGATGACGATATCGCCCTCGTCGGCTTCGAGCAGGTGGGCGGCGATCTTCTTGGCCTTGGCCTCGACCTTGTCGAGCGCCTTGGCAATCGCCGACATGCCGACCGCGCCCGAGCGCGAGCCGTAAGTACCCATGCCCATCTGCACCTTGTCGGTGTCGCCGTGGACGATCGACACCGAATCGATCGGCACCCCGAAACGCTGGTTGACCAGTTGCGCGAAGGTCGTCTCGTGCCCCTGGCCATGGCTGTGCGAGCCGGTCAGCACCTCGATCGTGCCGACGGCGTTGACCCTTACCTCAGCCGATTCCCACAGGCCCACGCCGGCGCCGAGCGAACCGACAGCCGCCGACGGAGCGATGCCGCAGGCCTCGATGTAGCAGCTCATGCCAATGCCGCGTAGCTTGCCATTCCTGACCGAATCCGCCTTGCGCCCGGCAAAGCCGGTATAGTCAGCGGTCTTCATCGCCGCATCGAGCGAAGCGCCATAGTCCCCGGCGTCATAGTTCATGATCACCGGTGTCTGGTGTGGAAACGTGGTGATGAAATTCTTGCGCCTAAGGTCTGCCGGAGAGACGCCGAGCTCGCGTGCCGCCGCTTCCATGGTGCGTTCCAGAAGATAGGTGGCTTCCGGACGCCCTGCCCCGCGATAGGCATCGACGGGTGCCGTGTTGGTATAGACAGTGCGCACATTGGCGTGGATGGCCGGGATGTCATATTGGCCCGACAGCAGCGTTGCATAGAGATAGGTTGGCACACAGGACGAGAACAGCGACATATAGGCGCCGAGATTGGCGATCGTATCGACCTTGAGACCGGTAATCCTGTTGTTCTTGTCGAACGCCATTTCCACCGTCGAGACGTGGTCTCGGCCATGCGCGTCGGTGAGGAAGCTCTCGGTGCGATCGGCGACCCATTTGACCGGCACGCCGGTCTTCTTCGAGGCCCACAGGCAGACGATCTCTTCCGGGTAGATATAGATCTTGGAACCGAAGCCACCGCCGACATCCGGCGCGATCACGCGCAGCTTGTTTTCAGGCGCGACATTGTAGAAGGCGCTCATCACCAGCCGCGCGACATGCGGGTTTTGCGATGTCGTCCAGCAGGTGTAATGATCCTCGGCCCTGTCGTAATGGCCAAGTGCGGCGCGCGGCTCCATGGCGTTCGGCACCAGCCGGTTGTTGACGATCTTCATGCGCGTGACATGCGCCGCCGCCCCGATGGCGGCGTCCGTGGCTTTGGCATCGCCGATCTCCCAGTCGAAGATCAGGTTGTTTTCGGCCTCGGCATGGACCTGCGGGGCGCCCTTTTCGAGCGCCTTGGTCGCATCGACGACCGCCTTCAATTCCTTGTAGGTGATCTCGACCGCCTCGGCCGCATCGCGTGCCTGGCCCTTGGTTTCCGCCACCACCACCACGACCGCATCGCCGACATAACGGACCTTGTCGACAGCCAGCGGCGACCATGCGCCCATCTTCATGGGCGTGCCGTCCTTGGAATGGATCATCCAGCCGCAGATGAGATTGCCGATGCCGTCGGCCTTGAGTTCCTTGCCGGTCAAGACGCCGATGACGCCCGGCATGCCTTGAGCCGCTTTCACGTCGATCTTCTTGATCTGCGCATGAGCGTGCGGGCTGCGAACGAAGGCCGCATGCTTCATGCCGGGCACCACCATGTCGTCGACATAGCGGCCGGCGCCGGTGATGAACCTTTTGTCTTCCTTGCGCGCGACCCGAGCGCCGACACCTTCGATACCCATGCAAAGATTCCTCCCGAAAAGTGAATAGGAAGTGTGAATAGGAAGTAGTGAGGACAGCCGCCGGTTCAGAACGATTACTGACTCCCGACTACTCCACTCCTCTTTTCCCTCACGCCGCTTGCTTCGCCTTGCCCCTGGCCCCCTTCGACATCGTCGTCGATGCGGCGAGGATGGCTTTCACGATGTTGTGGTAACCTGTGCAGCGGCAGATATTGCCTTCGAGTTCTGCCCGCACCGTGGCCTCGTCGAGGCCTTCGGGGTGGCGGTTGATCATGTCGGTCGCGGCCATGATCATGCCCGGCGTGCAAAAGCCGCATTGCAGACCATGATGTTCCTTGAAGGCTGCCTGGACGGGATGCAGGTCGGCGCCGTTGGCCAGGCCTTCGATCGTAACCACGCTCGACCCCGAGGCCTGGGCCGCGAGCATGGTACAGGACTTCACCGCCTTGCCGTCGACATGGACGACGCAGGCGCCGCATTGGGAGGTATCACAACCGACATGAGTTCCGGTCAGGCCGAGATTCTCCCGCAGGAAATGGACGAGCAGCGTTCGATCCTCGACAGCACCGCCGACCCGCTTGCCGTTCACCATCAACGAAACGTCCGACATAGCCCCTCCCTGGGTGTCAACCTTGGTCATTACGCTGCCGACGCGCCGCTGGCACTTCGGCTGTGCTAGTCGTACACCGCACAAGGCACAAACAACAGCACGACGGAAAAGGCGGATCATTGTACTTTCGGTCATGGCCAGAGCACCAAAGCGCATTCCTCGGCCCCATTGCCAAAACGCCTCCTGGCGGCAACAATGCCCTCGTCGCCCGCGCGCCAGAAGCACTTGAAAAGCCGCGCACAAGAAGGCGTCGGAGGAAATGCGGGAGGACGCCGCTGACAAGCTCACGGACGCGCTACGCATGCGGCTTGTCGGCGCTGACCACGGACGAGCCCGACCCGGATGTCTTCGCACGAGCGGTAGCCGCCGAGGCCGCCGCCATCAATGCCGGCTTTGCCCTCGTGTTCTTTTCCCAGAGCCTGATCGAGGCCGGCGCCCTGTCACGGGCACTCTCGGCCCACGCGCCGTGTCTCCACCATGCAGGCTGTTCCACCGCCGGCGAGATCACGCCGCAGGGGCTCGAGGAAGGCCATATGCTGGCGATGCTGCTGCCCTCGGCGTCGTTCACGGCGGTCAGCACGATGGTCGACAATCTATCGACGTCGGGCATGGACAGGATCACCGAAGAGGTCGAGGCCCTGCGGCGCACGCTGCGCGCCCGGCTCGGCGGCGAGCAGACCCGCAACACCTTCGCGCTCTGCTTCATCGACGGGCTGTCCTATGCCGAGGAAGCTGTGAGTTCGGCCATCCACTGGGGTCTCGACGACATACCGCTTCTTGGCGGCTCGGCCGGCGACGATTTGAAATTCGAGACGACGCGCCTGATCTCGAACGGCACGGTCACTTCGGACAGCGCCATCATCGTGCTGGTCGCCACGGAAATTCCGTTCCACGTCTTCAAGACCGACAATTTCGTTCCCACCGACGAAAAGCTGGTGGTGACCGCGTCCGACCCTGATCACCGCGTCGTGCGGGAATTCAACGCCACGAATGCAGCGGAGGAATATGCCGCTTCGGTCGGGATCCTCCCACAGACCCTGACACCGTTGAGCTTCGCCTCGCATCCGGTGGTGGTGAAGGTGGGCGGAGAATATTACTGCCGCTCGATCCAGAAGATGCACGCGGATGGCTCGCTGTCGTTCTTCTGCGCCATCGACGACGGTGTAGTGCTGTCGATCGCCCAGCCCAAGGACATGGTGGACGCGACACGAGCGGCATTGCGCGAGGTCGAGGAAAGGCTTGGCGGCATCGATATGATCCTTGGCTTCGACTGCGTGCTGCGCCGGTTGGACGCACGCAACAGGCAGGTCTTTCGCGACATTTCGGAACTCTACCGGGTCAACAATGTCATCGGCTTCGGCACCTACGGCGAACAATATCGGTCGATGCACCTCAACCAGACTTTCACCGGCATCGCTTTCGGCGACCGCCAGGCGGCTGAATAGAGCGGCGCAACAGCATGCCGCTCAGGGACATAAGCGATCTCGACAGGCTGAAGAAGATCAACGCCGCCCTGGTCAGCCGCGTCGAGCGCTCGATGGACCAGCAAGGCAATGCCTTTTCGCTGTTCCAGACCGCGATCTCGCTGGAAAGCCGAGTGCGTACGCGCACCGAGGAACTGCATTCGACGTTGCGGCGGCTGGAGCAGTCGAACATCGACCTCAGCGCCGCCAAGGAAAACGCCGAACAGGCGAACCTGTCCAAGACACGGTTCCTCGCCGCGGCCAGCCACGACGTACTGCAGCCGCTGAACGCCGCCCATCTCTCCGTCTCCGCCCTTGCCGAGGTGCAGACCAGCGATGAGGGAAAGAAGCTCGTGCGGCAGGTCGAGCGCTCGCTGGAAACGATGGAAGACCTGCTGCGCACCTTGCTCGACATCTCCAAGCTCGACGCCGGCGTGGTCCAGCCCGACATTGGCGACGTCAGCCTGGAGGCGCTGTTCTCGTCGCTGCGCTCGGATTTCCAGCCCGTGGCGGAATTGAAGGCACTGTCGCTGAAATTCCGGCCGGTCAACGCCGTAGTCCGTTCCGACCGAACTCTTCTGCGCCGCATCCTGCAGAATATTCTCTCCAATGCGCTGGGCTATACGCGCTCGGGCGGCGTCCTTGTCGGCACACGCCATCGCGGCGACACCATCCGCATCGATGTCGCCGACACGGGCTGCGGCATTCCCGAGGATCAGCGCGAAGCGGTGTTCGAGGAGTTCCACCGCGGCACCTTGCCGGCTCCTGCCGAACTCGACAGCGGCGGTCTTGGGCTGGGGCTCGCCATCGTGCGCCGCATGGCCGGCGCACTCGGCCATCCCGTGACGTTTTCATCCAAGGTCGGACGCGGTACCATCTTCCACATCGATGTCCCCGTCGGCCTCGGCGCGCCCGCCGATGCCATCGCCAGCGCCGCTAGCATGGAGCGGCCGCGCGGCTACGGCCTGTTCGGCAGCAAGGTGCTGCTGGTCGAAAACGACGCCGAAGTGCTGGAAGCCATGACCTTCCTGCTCGAACGCTGGCAGTGCCTGGTGCGCGCCGCGACCTCGACCGCCGATGCGCTGGACATGCTTGGCGACACCGACTGGGTGCCCGACATCGTCATCGCCGACCAGCACCTCGACGGCGGCGATCTCGGCACTGCTACCATATCGGAGGTCCGCGACTATCTCGGCCGCGCCGTGCCGGCGCTGATCGTCACCGCCGACAGCTCCGAAGCCGTGGCCAAGGCAGCACGGGCCGGCGGCATCGAACTGATGCGCAAGCCGGTGAAGCCGGCGCAGCTAAGGGCACTGTTGGCGCATCTGCTGGCTTAGCGGGAGGGTTTGGTTCAAAACCCTACCTGATCCCGAAACAGCTCGGCACTGTCGAGTTTCGAGACCTCGATCACCGCTTGCGTCCGGCTATACACATTGAGCTTGCGCAGGATCTCAGACACATGCGCCTTGACCGTGGTCTCGCCGACCTGCAGCTCGTAGGCGATCTGCTTGTTGAGCAGGCCCTGGCGCAGCATCTGCAGCACGCGCAATTGCTGCGGCGTCAGCTTGGAAAGCCGCTGCACCATATCGGCGCGATCGGTGCTGTCCGCCCCCGGCGGAAGGCCCTCATAGGTTTCAGGCACATAGATCGCGCCGTCCATCACCGAGCGAATGGCGGCGGCGAGATCGCTCTTGCGCGCCGATTTCGGAATGAAGCCGGCAGCGCCGTAGGACAAGGCCTCGGAAATGATTCTCGGCTCCTCATGACCCGACACGATCACCACCGGCAGGCGCGGATAGCGGGTCCTGAGCTGCAACAACCCCTCGAAGCCGTGCACGTCGGGCATGCTGAGGTCCAGAAGCGCAAGGTCGAAAGGCTTTGCGTCGGCCAGCAAGTCCAGCGCCTCGGCGATCGAGCGCGCCTCGACCGTATCGACCTCGGGATAAGCCATTTGAACGGCGCTGTGCAGCGCCTCGCGAAACAGCGGATGATCGTCGATGATAAGGAACCGGGCGCGATCGGTAGGGGCTGTCATGGGGCTCGTTCCGGTTTACCGGGCACACCATAGTCTCCTGACCATGGCCGGATTATTGGCAAATAGTCTATCGCCGTTGAACAGGATTCATCGCTGCAGAAAGTGATCGGAAGCCTGGATTCCTTATACAGCCACGGCGAAGGCCACGCTTTATGAAAAGCGACGCCTTGCCCGCCCCCGGAAATCGGCCGAATGTGCCGCCAACTCCCCATCAAACGCGGAGACCGTCATGACCGCCTTTGTCCTTCCCGCCCCGCCAACGCCTTCTGTCGCCATTGCGGGTTCCGGCGAACGCTTTGCCGTGCGGCGCATTTTCTGCGTCGGGCGCAACTATGCGGCGCATGCGCGCGAGTTCGGCAATGACGATCGCGATCCGCCCTTCTTCTTCACCAAGCCGGCCGACGCGGTGGTCGATTGCGGCACTGATATCCCCTACCCGCCGCTGACCGAAAACCTCCACTTCGAGATCGAGCTGGTGGTGGCGATCGGCAACTCAGGCTTTCGCATTGCCCGCGGCAAGGCGCTGGATCATGTCTGGGGCTACGGCGTCGGCATCGACCTCACCCGCCGCGACCTCCAGGATGCCGCCAAGAAGGCGGCGCGGCCCTGGGACTGGTCGAAGGCCTTCGACCGTTCCGCGCCCTGCGGCCCGCTGGTTGCCGCGGAGAAATCCGGTCACCCGACG
Organism: Mesorhizobium sp. LNHC229A00; assembly: GCF_000502415.1. Lineage (NCBI taxonomy): Bacteria > Pseudomonadati > Pseudomonadota > Alphaproteobacteria > Hyphomicrobiales > Phyllobacteriaceae > Mesorhizobium > Mesorhizobium sp. LNHC229A00. The sequence goes on along the minus strand of NZ_AYWQ01000001.1, from coordinate 513,801 downwards.
AAGGGGCGCATCTGGCTCGCCGTCGACGGTGTGGTGAAACAGGATGCCGACCTCGCCGAACTGATCTGGCCGGTATCGGACATCGTCTCGATCTGCAGCGAAGGCGTGGAATTGCAGGCCGGCGACCTGATCTTCACCGGCACGCCCGCCGGTGTCGGCGCGATCAAGCCGGGTGAAACGATATCAGGCGGTGTCGATGGCATCGGCACGATCGAAGTGACGATCGGCCAACGGAAGTGACCGTATGAGCGACATTGTCCTGCACAACTACTTCCGCTCCTCCACCTCGCACCGGGTGCGGATTGCCCTGGAGATGAAAGGTGTGGGCTATGACTACATCCCGCATCACCTGCGCCATGGCGAGCATCTCGAAGCAGCCTATCTCGCGGTCAATCCGCAGGGGCTGGTGCCGGCACTGATCTGGAGCGACGGCATGCTCCTGACCCAATCGCTGGCGATCATCGAGTTTCTCGACGAGACCATACCTGAACCCCCGCTATTGCCGAAGGATCCGCCGAGCCGGGCACGAGTGAGAATGCTGGCGCAGATGATCGCCTGCGACATCCATCCGGTGAACAATCTGCGCGTGCTGACTTCGCTGCGCACTCTGTTCGGCGCCGGCGACCAGGATGTCGCCAACTGGTTCCGGCATTGGGTCAATGAAGGATTTGGGCCACTCGAAAAATTGCTCACGGCGTCGTCCGAAACCGGCGCATTCTGTCATGGCGAGGCGGCGGGGCTGGCCGACATCTGCCTTGCCGCGCAAGTCACTAGCAACGCCCGCTTTGGCGTTGATTTGACGCCCTACCCGACAATCGCTCGTATCAATGCCGCCTGCATGGCGCTACCCGCCTTCCAGAAAGCCGCGCCACAAAACCAGATCGACGCCGAATAGAGTTGTCACCGACCCCGACTTCAAGGCGCGCCGGGCACACATACGCGGTCCAAACGCCGCGCTCGAACCGATTTCCGCTTGACCAGACAGGGAATCGGCTATCGTTTCCCTGAGTCCGTGCAAGGGTGGAGTTGCCGATGAAAGCCGTCGTCTTTGAACAGTTCGGCGAAGCGCCGACGATCCAGACCGTGCCAGACCCGAAGCCGGCGGCCGATGGCGTCGTCATCAAGGTCGAGGCGACCGGGCTTTGCCGCAGCGACTGGCACGGCTGGATGGGCCATGACGCCGATATCCGCCTGCCGCATGTGCCGGGCCACGAACTGGCCGGCGTCGTGGTTGCCGCCGGCAAGCACGTCACTCGCTGGAAGGCGGGCGAACGCGTCACCGTGCCGTTTGCCGTCGGCTGCGGCCACTGCTTCGAATGCACATCCGGCAATCACCAGGTCTGCGAACACCAGTCCCAGCCTGGCTTCAACGCCTGGGGCTCGTTCGCCGAATATGTCGCTATCGAACACGCCGACACCAATCTCGTGCGCCTGCCCGATGAAATGGAGTTCGCGACGGCCGCCAGCCTCGGCTGCCGCTTCGTCACATCGTTCCGCGCCATTGTCGATCAGGGCCGGGTAAAGCCCGGCGAATGGGTGGCGGTGCATGGCTGCGGCGGCGTCGGCCTGTCGGCAATCATGATCGCCAGTTCGATGGGCGCCAATGTCATCGCCATCGACCTCACCGAGGAGAAGCTGGACTTCGCCAAACAGATCGGCGCCGTGGCGACCATCAACGCTTCGACGACACCGAACGTCGTCAAGGCCGTCAAGCAGATCACCGATGGTGGCGCTCACATGTCGATGGACGCGCTCGGCCATCCGACGACGTCCTTCAACTCGATCGCCAACCTCCGCCGGCGCGGCCGTCACGTGCAGGTCGGCTTGATGCTGGGCGAACACGCCCGCCCGCAGGTGCCGATGGACAAGGTGATCGCCTTCGAACTCGAAATCCTCGGCACTCACGGCATGCAGGCCTATCGCTACCCCGCGATGATGGAGATGATCCGCCACGGCAAGCTCAAACCCGAACTGTTGGTCGGCAAGAAGATCAGCCTCGACGAAGCGCCAGCGGCCTTGATGGCGATGGGCGGCTTCGAGGGTATCGGCATTGGGGTGGTGACGAAGTTCTCGTGAGGGTCGGGATCGCTATGCAGCCGCACGGCGCGGCAAATCCTGCTTGGCAAACTTCTTCGCGCCGAAAACGCAAAGCACCACGCCGAGCGTGACGACGATCATCATCGGACTGACCTGTTCATGCAGCAGCGTCGCCGCTAGTGCGAGCCCGAAGAATGGCTGCAGAAGCTGCAACTGCCCCACCGCCGCAATGCCGCCTTGCGCCAGGCCGCGATACCAGAACACGAAGCCGATGAGCATGCTGAACAGCGAAACATAGCCAAGACCGATCCAGGCATTGGAGCCGACGCTGGCGAAGGATGGCGGCAAGGTCGCAAAGGTCAGCACCAGCATGACCGGCAGGGACAGCACCAGCGCCCAGCAGATCACTTGCCAGCCACCGAGCCTGCGCGACAGCGCGGCACCCTCGGCGTAGCCAAGGCCGCAGGCGATGATGGCCGCCAGCATCAGTCCATCGCCGGCCGGCGAAGCCGTCACGCCTTGCGCAAGCGCAAAGCCCGCCACCAGGGCACTGCCCAGGCATGAGAACAGCCAGAAGGCCGGCCGGGGCCGTTCACCGCCGCGCAGCACGCCGAAGATCGCGGTCGCCAGCGGCAGCAGGCCGACGAAGATGATCGAGTGGGCCGAGGTGACATGCTTCAGCGCCAATGCCGTCAGCAAGGGAAAGCCGACGACCACGCCAAGCGCAACGATGATGAGCGACAGCAAGTCTTGACGCCCGGGGCGCTTCTCACGAAACACAAGCAGCAGCGCGAGACCGAGCAGGCCGGCAATGACCGCGCGGGCCGATGTCAGGAATATCGGATCGAGATCCATCACCGCCACGCGCGTCGCGGGCAACGAACCGCTGAAAATCAGCACGCCGATAAATCCGCTCACCCAGCCGCTCGCCGTCTTGTCCATCGCAGGCTCCGTTTGTCTCGCCCTCTATTGGGCCTGCAGCTATGGCGCCACCAGAGACAATGCAGTACAATTCGACAAAACTGTCATGGTTTCTGGAAGGTACAGATGGATGAAGCAGTCAGGCTCGACAGCGGCGGAACTCTCGTCGAAGGGGTCATGGCCGCCATCCGGCAGCGCATTGCCGCGCGCAGCCTGACGCCTGGAGCAAGGCTGCCCTCGATCCGCGCTTTCGCCAAATCCATGCAGGTGTCGAAATCCACGGTGGTCGAGGCCTACGAACGGCTTGCCGCCGAAGGCGCGATCCGTTCGCGGCCCGGTTCCGGTTTCTATGCCGCCGGGGCGCTGGCACCGCTGTCGCTCGCTGAGATCGGTCCCCGGCTCGACCGTGCCGTCGATCCGCTCTGGGTCTCGCGCCAATCCCTGGAGGCTGGCGACGAGGTCCTGAAACCCGGCTGCGGCTGGTTGCCGGCTTCATGGATGCCGCAGGCCGGGCTGCGCCGGGCATTGCGCACGGTCGCGCGTGCCGAAGATGTCGCGCTTGCCGATTACGGCACGCCGCTCGGGCTGCCGCCGCTGCGGCAATTGCTGGCGCGGCGCATGGCCGGGCACGGCATAGAAGCCACCCCCGACCAGATCATGCTGACGGAATCGGGCACCCAGGCCATCGACCTCTTGTGCCGGTTCCTGATCGAGCCCGGCGACACCGTGCTGGTCGACGATCCCTGCTACTTCAATTTCCACGCTCTGCTACGCGCCCACCGCGCCAAGGTCGTCAGCGTGCCCTACACGCCGTCGGGGCCGGACATCGAGCTGTTCGCCCAGGCGCTCGCCGAACACCGGCCGCGCCTCTACATCACCAACTCGGGCATCCATAACCCGACCGGCGCGATCCTGTCTCCGGTGACGGCCCATCGTTTGCTCAAACTGGCCGACCAGTCGGATCTGACCATCGTCGAGGATGATATCTTCGCCGACTTCGAGCACATTCCTGCCCCAAGGCTGGCGGCGTTCGATGGCCTTAGTCGCGTCGTCCAGATCGGCAGTTTCTCCAAGACACTGTCGGCGTCGGTTCGCTGCGGTTTCATCGCCGCGCCCCGTGACTGGATCGAGGGCCTGACCGATCTTAAGATCGCCACGACTTTCGGCGGCGGACGGCTGGCGGCCGAACTTGTGCTGATGCTGCTGAAGGACGGCAGCTACCGTAAGCACATGGACTTGCTGCGCGCCCGCCTTTCGCGGGCCATGGGCGAGACCAGCGCCCGGCTGAAAGCGATCGGCATCACACCCTGGATCGAGCAGCCGGCCGGACTGTTCCTGTGGTGCACCCTGCCGGAAGGCGTGGATGCGGCCGAAACCGCCCGCCGTGCGCTCGCTGACAACATCGTGCTGGCGCCCGGCAATGCGTTCAGCCTGTCGCGGTCCGCCAGCCGCTTCCTGCGCTTCAACATCGCCCAGTGCGCGGACGAGCGGATTTTCAAGGTGCTCGAAACGGTGATGGCTCGCTGACATCGCACGCGCCTCCCGTTGCCTGGAAAACTTCAGGCTGCTAGTCGACTGCTCGCACATTCGAGGGAATGTCGGCGCAATCATTTTTCGGGACGGCGGTATGGCCTGGCGGGTCGCCGTTCAGGCCCCTGCCCGCTTGCGGCGCTCGTAGAGCATGACGAGTGTTTCAGCTATCAGCGCCGGCTTTTCCTCGCCTTCGATCTCGACCGTGTTGTCTGCCTTCATCAGATACTGGCCCGGGCCTTTGTCTTCCATGGAAAGCAGTGTCGTGCGCAGGCGAATGCGTGCACCGACCTTGACCGGCGCCAGAAAACGCACCTTGTCGAAACCATAGTTGAAGGCTGCCTGCGTATTCTCGGGCACGATCCCCATTTCGAGGGCCAGCGCGCCGATGATCGACAGCGTCAGATATCCATGCGCGATCGTGGTGCGGAACGGGCTTTGCCGCCGCGCCCGTTCAGGATCGACGTGGATCCATTGATGGTCGCCGGTGCATTCGGCGAACTGGTTGATACGGTTCTGGTCGACCGTGGTCCATTCCGAGACGCCGAGCTCCTGTCCGGACATCGTTCTCAGCTGCTCGTAGGTTGGCGGCGTTTTAGGCCGTACTTCCGTCATTCCTGCTTTCCCGATCGCTTCCAAAGCTTCCGGACCACGAACCGGCGGCCTCTGTCAATTCGTCCCGCGCAAAATCCGTTCCGGCGGATTCGCGCTCACTCGTGGCATGTCTTGCCAGGCGATGGCAGGCGAATTGGGTCTTTTCCGACCTTTTCGGACTGGCGGGAGCTTATGGCGTGGCGCTAATGCAACTGTGCGAAAGGTTGCGGTATCGGGAACGGGGTGTGCCCGGCCGAGAGCGGAACGACAGCCCATGAGAACCTACTTCTCCCCGTAACCGGCGCGGACCTCCTCCATCGCCTCCTTGATGCGCGCGCGCAGGATGTCGATCGATTCTGCGCCTGATTTCCTGGCCAGCTCAGCCACTTCCCCGGCGTTCTTGAGCGCAGCCTCGAAGGATTTTCTGGCAAACTCCGTCTGCCTGGCCATCAACTCCTGCGGATTGCCCGATGCGCGGTAGCTCTGCGCCATGTCGGCGATTTCACGCAGCGTGTCCTGCAGCATTTCGCGTTGCCTAGACAACAGCGAGGACGTCCCAGCCGCCCCGGCACGCGCGGATTTCTCCAAAGCTTCGAGATTCTTGCGGTGATGCGCAAGAATCGCTTCGACATCCACATTCGGCACCTTCAGGTCACGGCCGAACCTGCCGAACATTTCCATGAAGGAATCGGATTCCGATTGTCTGGCCATGATTCTCATCTCCCCTTTGCCGCGGTCGCGGTCGCCCTCATCGAGGAGAATAGCACTCGAACGCCTCGTGTCCATTTCGAACACGGGCCTAGGCGATCGATAGGGATCAATTGACTGGGAGCAGCAACTCGATCGTGTAAAGTACGATGCCCGCCAGCCCGCCGATGATCATGCCGTTGAACCGGATATATTGCAGGTCCCTGCCGATGTTCATCTCGATCAGGCGTGTCAGTTGGGCGAGGTCCCAGCGCTTGACCTGGTCAGCGATGAATTTCGACACACCGCTCTTCTGGCTCTCGACAAAAGAGGCGAGCGCCACCACGAATCCTTGGTTCATGTCGGCCCGGATCTGCGCGTCTCCGGCAAGATGGCGGCCGACTTCGACGAACATGTTGGCTAGATGCTCCCTGATCAACGAATTCGGCGCCCTGGCGTCCTGCTCGATGAACAGGCTGAGGCTCTCCCACAAGTCGCTGGCCAGCGCCCTGATTTCGGGTCTGGCGAGGAAGTCGCGCTTCATTTTCTCCGCTCGCCTGGCATATTGCTTGGACGTGCGCAGCTGCTCGACGAAACCTTGCGCGAAACGGTCGAACTCGGCACGCATCGAGTGGTCGGGATCGGCACGCACCTCGTCCAGCAAGGAGCCGGCCGAAGCGACGATCTTCTTCAGGAGATAGGCGTCGGCCCGGAACAGGTTGAACAGCGACGGCAGTTCCTCGCGGATCTTGTCGCGCATCGTCGCCAGCGCCTGTTCGTCGTTGAGAAACCGGCCGATGACCTTGATGAACTCGTCAAACAGCTTCTGGTGGCGGCGGTCGTCGGTGAGCGCCGACAGAAGTTCGGCCGCAAGCGGTGCCAGCGGCACCTTTTCGATCTGTTCGAGCATGCGGCTGGTGACGAAGCCGCGCAGACCGGATTGTTCGACGGCGGCAAGCGTCCGCGGAACCAGCCGCACGACGAAACGCGACAGGCCGGCGGCACGTTCAGTATCGGCCAGCCAATCGGCCACGAGCGCCGAAAAATCAACTTCGGCGAGTTTTTCACGTACCGGTTCCGGCGCCAGGAAATTGACCTCGATGAAACGGCCGAGATTGTCGGCGATGCGGTCCTGGTTTTCCGGGATGATGGCCGTGTGCGGGATCGGCAGCCCGAGCGGCCGTTTGAACAGCGCCACCACCGCATACCAGTCGGCGAGGCCACCGATCGTTGCCGCCTCGGCAAAGGCGGCCACGAAGCCGAGCCATGGATAGCTGCTCTGGAAAGACTTGGCCAAGGCAAAGACCACCACGCAGAGTGCCAATGCCGCCGTGGCGACGAACTTTGTCCGCCGTAGCGCGGAAAGCTTGTCGCCAGCGTCGGCATCGAACCGCACTGGCGCCAGGGGTTGGTCGGACTGAGCCATGGATGGGCCGCTCCTCGTCTATTTCAGGCCTATCTAGTGCCGCGGCCGGAATGCCCGTGGCAGCCGGTTTGTCTGTCCCGGCTTTTGCCCGGTGACGCACGTAAAGTTGACGAGCCTATTCATCTATGATGCCCGGCTAGTCTGGAATTATTCCAAGGTATAGGCCATATTCCGCCGAAACCAGTGCAGCGATCCGGATTCCGGACGAGGGCCGCGCCAGCAAAGTTTAGAATCTGGCGTGGTTGCATCAGATCAGCGCCGAGTGAGGACAAGATGCGGCTTACGCGCCAAACCAACTATGCCATGCGCATTCTGATGTATTGCGCCGCCAACAATGACCGGTTGAGCCGCATCCCGGAGATCGCGGCCGCCTATTCGGTGTCGGAACTGTTCCTGTTCAAAATCCTTCAGCCTCTGGTCGAGAACGGCATGGTCGAGACCGTGCGCGGGCGGAACGGAGGGGTACGGCTCGGTCGTGCCGCCGAATCGATAAGCCTGTTCGACGTCGTGCGCGTGACCGAGGAAAGCTTTGCCATGGCGGAGTGCTTCGAGAACGATGCCGCCGAATGCCCCCTGATCGACAGCTGCGCGCTGAACTCCGCATTGCGCGAAGCGCTCAACGCCTTCTTCGCTGTGCTTGCCCGCTACACGATCGCCGACCTTGTGGCGGCACGGCCGAATGTGCGCGCCCTTCTCGGCATCGACATGCTGACGGAGCGCCGCGCCCCGGCGGCTTGATCACTGCCGCGTCGCGCGAGGATCGGCTGAATATCAGCTGACGGACGATTGCGGGAGCACGAACGGCATGTTGCCGGGCGGCAGCACGCCGACCTTGAGCCGGCAATCGAACACCTTCTCGATCAGCTCATCACTCAGCACGTCGTGGGGCGAGCCGCTCGCGGCCAACTGGCCGCGATGCATCACGAAGATGCGGTCGGCGTACACGGCCGTCAGATTGAGGTCGTGCAGGATCGCAACCACGCCCCCGCCCCTTCTGGCGAAGTCGCGGGCGATGTTCATGATGATCAGCTGGTGCTTGATGTCGAGGCTGGACACCGGCTCGTCCAGGAACAGATAGCGCGGCTTGCCGTCGAGCACCGGTGCCCAGACCTGGCACAGCACGCGCGCAAGCTGGACACGCTGCTGCTCGCCACCGGAAAGCTCCTGGTAGAAGCGGCCGGCAAAACCGTCGAGATCGACCCGAGCCACCGCCCGTTCCGGTAGGCGTCCGTCCTCGCCCGGCAGCACGCCCGAACGGCCACCGACCAGGCCAAGCGTGACGACCTCCCGCACAGTGAAAGGAAACGACAGAGTCGTCGCTTGCGGCAGCACGGCCCGCTGGACGGCGACCTCCACCGGCTTCATTGCCGCGAGGTCGCGGCCGTTGAGAACGATGCTTCCGATATAGGCGAGGTCCCCTGACAACGCCTTCAGGAAGGTCGTCTTGCCCGAACCATTAGGGCCGACGATTGCCGCCACCTCGCCCGGCCGCGCATCGAAATCGACACCGGCAACGATTCTCTTGCCGGCGATGTCAATCGAAACATCCCTCGCCTCGATCATTCCAGCCTCACAAATCGATCACGCCGCGCTTGCGCAGCAATATCCACAGGAAGAACGGCGCACCTGATATCGCGGTAACGATGCCGATCGGCAGCTCGGCCGGCGCCACGATGGTGCGGGCGACCGCATCGGCGAGCAGCAACAACGAGGCGCCGAGCAGCGCCGATGCCGGCAGCAGGTAGCGATTGTCGGGCCCGATCAGCAGGCGCAGCAGATGCGGCACGACGATGCCGACGAAGCCGATGCCGCCGCTGACGGCGACGGAGGCGCCGACCGCCGCCGAAACGCCGATGATGGCGGTGTATTTCAGCCGCTGCACCGGAATGCCGAGATGGCCCGCGGTCGCTTCGCCCAGCGCCAGCGCGTTAAGGCCGCGGGCCAGGAATGGCATCGCCGCCAGTGCCAGGACGATTATGGGTCCGACGGAAGCAATCTTGGCCCATGTCGCACCGCCGAGCGATCCCAGTGACCAGAAGGTCAGGTCGCGCAGCTGGCGATCGTCGGCCATGAATATCAGTGTTCCGGTCAGCGCCATGGCAAGTGCCGCCAGGGCTATGCCGGCGAGCAGCATGGTGGCGACCGAGGTTTGGCCCCGTCGCGTGGCGACCTGATAAAGCGCCAATGTGGTGACGAGACCGCCGACGAACGCCGCAAGTGGCAGTGCAAGCGTCCCGAGCAAGGCGGTCATTGGGGCCAGCGCGGTCCCGCCAAGCACGATGATCACCACCGCGCCAAGGCTGGACCCTGCGGATACGCCGATCAGTCCGGGGTCGGCAAGCGGATTGCGGAACAGCCCTTGCATGACGGCGCCACAAACCGCGAGCGCCGCACCCACCAACATGCCGAGGATGATGCGTGGCATGCGGATGTAATAGACGATCAAGCTGTCGCGGGCGTTGGGCACCGCATCGCCGGGGGCGGAGCCAAAGAGCCAATCCCTGAAGACGGTCACGGCGGATGCATCCGACGCCCCGGATGTGAGCGACAGCAAGACGGCGATCGCCAAGCACACGCACAGCAGAAGGATGACGGCACGGGCGCGGCCGGAACGATCCCCTTCGGATGCCCTCGTCGCCTTCACCGGACCGGCGATCGACTGGTCGGCCATGATGCTCGGTCCGTGACCTGTGCGCCATAGAGAGAAACGGCGAGATCGTGGATCGCGTCGGCCGTGCGCGGCCCGAAGCCGAGTAGATAGGCGCCATCGATTCGGATCAGCTTGCGCGCCGTTCCGGCCGGCGTTGAGGCGATGGATGGATTGCCGAACACTCCGTCGTCCGAGACCGGCGGCCCGGCATTGCTCATCATCAGGATCACGTCCGGCCTGGCGGTGATGATCGCTTCGTCCGACATTTGCTTGTAGCCGGAAAAGCCTTCCACCGCATTGACCCCGCCCGCCAGCTTGACCATGCCGTCGGCAGCGGTTTCGCTACCGGCCGCCAGGATCTTGCCACCCTGCGTCGAGAGAATAAACAACACGCGCTTGCGCTCCCTGATGGAGGCTGTCTGCTTTTCGGCGGCTGTGAGTTTCGCATCGAGCGCCTTGGCCAGCACCTCGGCCTTGGCCTCGACCCCGATCGCCTTGCCGACAATGCGAACCTTCTGGAGGATGCCTTCGCGGTTGTACTGCTCGGGCACTTCGATGAAAGGAATGCTCGTCTTCTTCAGCACGTCGACGGCTTCCCTGGGGCCGCTGCCGTGCAATGCCACTATGCCTGTCGGATTGACCGACAAGACGCCTTCCGGCGACAGCTGGCGCATGTAACCGACATCAGGCAGGTCGAGCGCGGCCTCTGGATAGAGGCTGGTGGAATCACGCGCCACCAAATGTCTCTCCTCGCCAAGCGCATAGACGATCTCGGTGATGGACCCGCCAATGGCGACGATCTTCGAAGGATCGGGAAACACCGAAACGCCTTCGCTTGCGCCAGCTGGTTGCAACGCGGCGAAAGCCATGGAAAGGCCGATTGCACAACCGATCATCGATCCGCGCAGGGCGGACGGTCTCGAAACAAAACGCATCACACTTTCCTCAGGCTGCCGTCGGGTTCGGAATGCGCGGCAGGTGCTCGGCCAGAAAACGCCAGTCGTCGCGCTCGCTTTCGCCTTCATGGCGCTTGCCGAAGAACTGGATGATCATATCGCCATTGGCGGCATAGACCTCGAGCGATGTGACATGGCTGTCCTTGGTCGGCTTGCGCACTGCCCAGACTTCATGGATGTGGTCGGTGCGCAGGTGCAGGTGGAAGGTCTCGTCGAGCACGTTGATCCACGGGCCCATGGACTTGATCGATTTGATCGGACCGGAGTGGATCTGGATGCAGCCGCGGTTGCCCACGAAGCACATGATCGGCATCTCGCTTTCGGCGACGTGATGGAACATGGCTCGCACCGCGTCATTGTCGAGCAGCCAGGCGTAGTCCTGGCCAACCATGCGCACCGCCTGTCGGCGGCTGAGCTTCAGCGTCTTCAGCATGCCGAAGAACTGGTGCACGTCCGTCAGCCGGCTCCAGCGGTCACGCAGGCTCGCCGTCGATGCTTCGGCCCCGCTTTCCTCATCGAGAACCGGCCCTGAAATGTCTATCGTCGGCTCCTGGTTCGGCGATTCCAGCGAGGCGACCAGTTTCTGGTAGGCATAAAGGCTGGAGGCCGGGCGCAGATGCACCTTGTGCACGGCGTCGCCGGCCGCATCGAAGAACTGCAGGCTGCGGCGGATGTCGTCGCCGTCGCGCTTCTCCACGGCAAAGCCATGCGCCCAGACTTTCGGAAAGATGCGCAGGTCGATGTTCTCGCCGAGCACCATGGCATTATTGTTGCCGGTGACAACCTTGTCATAGACGCCGATCTTCTCGTGTACGGCGCTTTCGTTGCGGGTCAGCGCCATCACCTCACCAACAGCCTCGATACCGGTCAGAAGGTCGTTGACGCGGGGTTCGACGCGCACGACGCCGTCGCCGCAATGCGCCGCCACCAGCTCGGCCTCCGAAATGCCGAGCTGCGCGGCAAGGTCACGCTCGCGCGCTTTCGGATTCTCGGTCCGGGCCCGCCGGATTTCATGCGGAGCGGGTTTTAGGCGCTGATCCATGTCTTTACCCCTGATGCCTTGCGTTACTTGTTGAGAATGAGCTTGCCCTGGCGGGTGATCTTCAGCCGGTAGAGCGCGCCATGATGCTCGATGCCGATTTCGTGCTCGCCCTGGAACAGCGTGTTGCTGGACAGTGTCCGCACCGCCAGCGAGACCCGATCGAAACGGGTGGAGGTGTCGTCGGAACGGCGGACACGATAGCGAAACTCGTTGGGATTGTGCGTGTTCATCTGGGTCGATCCCTTTCCTGTGCCGGGCATCTGGCTAGGCGTTGCGAACTGCCGATTAATTTCTTGACTCGAATAATCATGTTTACTAGTCAGTGCAATACCGGACTAAATGAGTCAACATTTAAGATGCCGGATACGATCAAAAATGCCAGCAAGCCCCGGGCCAGCCAGCATGGAACCTGGGATTTGGAGTTGGGGGCATGGGGTTGATAGTTAGGGAATGGCGCGGCCGGTCGGCGGCGAACGGTGCGGCGGCTTTGCTCGCAAGCGTGGCAGCGATCGCTCTATCCGCGCCATCGGCGCACGCGCAACAGGCGACGCAGCCGACTGATCAAGCGAAAGAGGCTGAACAGCAAAGGGCAGCCCCAGCGGGCGCTACGCTTCTCGACAAGATCCTGGTGCTCAGCCGCACAGGCGAAACGGCGATTCAGTCGCTGGCCTCGGCCAGCCATGTCGACCAGGAACAGCTCGATCGCCGAATGGCGACGACGCCGAACGAGATGCTTTTCGGTGTGCCTGGTGTCGCTGCACAGGCCGACGCCAGGCGCGTCAGCACCAGCATCAACATCCGCGGCCTGCAGGATTTCGGCCGCGTCGCGGTGATCGTCGATGGCGCGCGCCAGGATTTCCAGCGTTCCGACCACGGCACCCAGTCGACCTTCTACATCGATCCCGAGCTCGTCAAATCCGTCGACGTGATCCGTGGTCCTGTCGCCAACACCTATGGCTCCGGCGCCATTGGCGGCGTCGTCTTCTTCGACACCAAGGATGCGGTCGATTTCCTCAAGCCCGACGAGACCTGGGCCGGTTCCGTCACCGGACGATACGAGAGCAACGGCAAGGGCTGGACCACCAGCGCCACCGGTGCCTATCGCATCAATGAGAACTGGGACGTGTTGGGCAACATCGTTTACCGCGCCTACGACAACTACAAGGACGGCGACGGCGACACCGTCAACGGCACCGGCTTCGACGTGCTGAGCGGCCTGCTCAAGACGACCGTCCGGCCCACCGAGAACAGTGAGCTCAAGCTCGGCTGGGTCGGTTCGAGCGACGACTGGGACGAGACCAGCGGCGGCGTGCCGGTCAACGATGTCGACCTGAAGTCGAACACCTTCACGGCCCGCTACAACATCACGGACGAAGACAAGAGCTGGCTCGATCTCCACATCAACACGTCCTACAACAAGACCAATCTCGACCTGACCAGTCTCGCGCCGCAGAACCGGTTCGATCCGGTGACCGGTCTTCCCGTGGTGCTGCCGGCAGGATCACTGTCGACATTCGATGTCGGCACGACCGGCATCGATATCTGGAACACGTCGCGGTTCGAAACGAGCGGCATCGCGCATGAACTGACCTATGGCGGCGATTGGGTCGGCGACAGCGTCAAGACGGGTGGCGCGGCCGGGGGCGACAGTTTCTACACGCCGTCGGGCAAGCGCAACGTGTCCGGCGCCTATGTCCAGGACAAGCTCACCTGGGACTGGCTCGAAGTCATCGCCGGCCTGCGCTACGACAGCTACAGCCTGAAGGATGACACGCATGATATTTCCGGCGACAGGCTATCCCCGCGCGTCACCGTCGGTGTCTCGCCATTCAACAGCGGCGGGCTTGCCGGCCTGCAATTCTACGGCACTTATGCGGAAGGCTACCGCTCTCCCTCGATCACGGAAACGCTGATCAGCGGCAATCATCCGGCCGGCGTCAGCTTCCCGTTCCTGCCCAATCCAAATCTGCGGCCTGAAACCGGCAAGACGACCGAGCTCGGCGTCAACTACAAGCAGAACGATATCTTCGAGCCGGGCGACGCCTTGCGCCTGAAAGCAGCCTATTTCAACAACGATGTCGACGACTATATCGACGGCGTAACGCTGTCGCCGTTCGCTCCAGGCAGTGGCTGCCCCTTCGGCCCCGGCATCCCGATCTGCTTCCAGTATCAAAATTTCGCCAAGGCCAAGATCAACGGTTTCGAGCTGGAAGGCGTCTATGACGCGGCATGGGGCTATGCCGGCCTCTCGGCCTCCATCACGGATGGCCACACCGTTTCCTACAAGGGTGTGGAAGCCGACCTCGCCACTATTCCCTCCTCTCAGGTCACCGCTCAGCTAGGCCTGCGTTTCCTCGAGGACAAGCTGACCGTCGGCGGTGAGGTGCAGTATAACGGCAAGCCGAAGGGCAATGCCGTCGCGGCGGACTACACACTGGTCAATGCTTTCGCCAGCTATCAGGCGACCGACGATCTGAAAGTCGATTTCCGCGCCGACAATCTGTTCGACGTCAAATACGCCAATCCGCTGAACGGCAGCACCACAATTGCGGTCTACGAACCCGGTATCACGCTGAAGCTGGCGGCAACCATGCGCTTTGGAGGCTGACCATGACGCGCTTGACGACATCCCTTCGTCCGCTGACCTCGACGCTGGCGATGTCGCTGACGACAGTTCCGGCGTGGGCTGAGCAGTCCGCGCCGGTCCTGACCCTCGAACTTTAATGCCGCGCAGCCTTCCGACAAGGGCTGCCGGCTGACCTTCCTGGTCAGCAAAAATCTCGGCGCCGACCTGACCAAGGCGGCGTTCGAGATCGCCCTGTTCAACGAGGCCGGCGTCGTCGACCGGCTGACCGTGCTCGACTTCAAGGACCTGCCGCACGGCAAGACCAAGGTGACGCGCTTAGACCTGGCCGGCACCGACTGCACCAGGGTGGGCCGCGTACTGATCAACAGCGCGACGGATTGCGCTGGCACGGGCGTCGAACCAACTGCCTGCGCGCGCAAGCTGAGGACGGACACCAAGACCCCCATCGCTTTCGGCGCCTGAGGCGGGACCGCATCCCGCATTCCCAGGAAAAACCGTGGCAGGGCCGCTGGCCGGCTTCGATTGGTTACCGGTTGAGGCAACCGATCTTGATTTGACAAGTCTAGGCGCATCGCTGCAATTTCGCGCCCGCGACATGCAGGAAATCAGTCCTTCCCCCGACGCTGGCAACGAGCTGGCAATAGCGCCGGCAGAGCGACTTGCCCAGGCGCGAGCGCAAGCCAGCAACGGCAAGTGGCAGGCTGCGATCGCCATCTCCTGCCTGCTCCATGCCGGCGTGGCGGCGGTTTTTCTGATCTCGTCCGCCGGCAGGTTCGATTCCAGGGAGGCAGAGCAGTCGGAAGGCGGCGATCACAAAGGTGACAAGGTCGCAGGCAGTGCATTGGACAAGGACCCGGCGGCAATGAATGTCACGCTGGTGCCGCCCCTGCCGACGGCCAAGCCTCATCCGGCAAAGGCGGCCGGGCCGGCGCCGACCCAACCTTCTCAGCCCGCGGAGGAACCGATGACACACGCTCCCGAGCCTGCCCGGGACGCCGCGAAGCAGACTTCGGAGCCCTCGGCGGAACCGGTCAAACAGCCCGTGGCCACGCCGGACATACTGGTGGCGGCAACCCCGCGCCCGGATGACCAGAGCGTGGCTGCCAGGACAGAAACGCCGGCACAGCCGAACGCCCAGGCCGAAACCAGCGAAATGCCTGTCACCGTTCCGGACCAACCGCCGATCCCCGTTGCAAGGCCAACTCCAACGGCTGCCCCTGCGACTGCTCGAGCGGAGGAACGGAGCGGCACGGCCGATGGCCAGGACCGGCTGGCGGAAGCGGCCAGCAAGGGCAAAAGGCAAAAAGACCCGGGCGGCGCCGCGGAAGACAGTTACCGCGGCAACGTCTTTCGAAAGCTCGGCAGCGTCAATCGTACTCTCCCGCCTTCGCTGCAACTGGCCGCCCGTAACAATGCGGTTGTGGCATTCGCCATAGGCAGGAAGGGCAACATAGACCAGTTGCGCATTCTGGAAAGCTCGGGATCGCCGACTTTCGACGAGGCCGCGCTTGGCATCGTGCGCAAGGCCGCTCCCTTCCCTCCAATTCCGTCACAGGAATCGAACCCGAGCTTGGAGTTCGAGGTCGGGATCGGCCCGTTTTGACCAGGCCCGGAACAGACGTTGCGGCGCAACCATCAACATCCGCATGAAAGAGACCCCATGTACATCGCCATGAACCGCTTCAAGGTCCAGACCGGCTCGGAGCGCGCCTTCGAAGCCGTGTGGAAGAACCGCGACTCCAGCCTGGCCGACATGAAGGGTTTTCGCGAGTTCCACCTGCTGCGCGGTCCGGTCAACGAGACCGAGGGCTACACGCTGTTTGCGTCGCACACGGTGTGGGCAACTCACGATGATTTCGTCGCCTGGACCAAGTCGGAGAATTTCCGCGCCGCCCACCGGAATGTCGGCATGACGAAAGTCCACTCTCTCGGCCACCCGCAATTCGAGGGTTTTTCCGTCGTCGAGGGCGCGTAGATATCGACCTATGCGGCGGCCAACAAGCTGGCATTGCCGCCCGCGGCGGTCGTGTCGACGCAGACCGCTCGCTCATGCGCATAGGCCGCGGGATAAAGCACCTCGCTGACCAGCGGGACGATCGGCCCGCCGCGCTCGGCGATGACCTTGCGCACGATGCGCGCCGCCTCGGGCGTGCCTGAAAAAGCAACCACATCGACGCGCAGCGAGCGCGCCTCGACAGGATCGGGGCGGCCGTCGATGGCCGCCAGCGGCAGGCCTTTGCCGGTCAATGCCGAGAGCACCGCCGGTGCACCAGGCGCAACGGCCAGCACCGCATTGCCGGCGGCGAGCGCCTGGATGGTCTGCGCCAGCAGCGTGTCGCCGTCCGGCCCCAGGCACAGCACCCGGCCGCGCGGCGACAGCGACAGCGTGTTGGCCTCGCCGGTCGGCCCGGGCAGATCGACCTGGCCGAAATCAATGCCGGCGGCGGCACCGATCGCGGCCGCGCCCTTGCCGCGCAGATGCTTCCTCAGGATGGCGACCCGGTCCGGCCGCGTCGACCAGCCGCCTAGAGCGGGATCGGGCAGATTGTCGGCCAGTTCGGTCGCCGTCACCTTATGGCCTTCGCCGACTTCCGTGCCCGCTTCGGGCCCCTTGCGGAAACGCCTGAGATAGTGCGGCCCGCCGGCCTTCGGCCCGGTGCCGGACAGGCCCTCGCCGCCAAATGGCTGCGAACCGACGACAGCGCCGATCTGGTTACGGTTGACATAGATGTTGCCGGCATGAATGCCGTCGACGAAATGCTGCACCCGGCCCTCGATACGGGTGTGCAGGCCGAAGGTCAGGCCGTAGCCCTTGCGGTTGATGGCGGCGATGACGCTGTCGATCTGGTCGGCGTCGAAGGTCGCGACGTGCAGCACCGGCCCGAACACTTCGCGCTCCATCTCCTCGATGCCCTTGACCCGGAAGACATGCGGCGCGACGAAGCGGCCATCCTTGGGCGCCTCAAGTTTAGCGATCAGCCGGCCCTGCAGGCCCATCGTCGTGCAATAATCGCGGATCGAACTTTGCGCTTCATCGTCGATCACCGGACCGACATCGGTCGAAATCCGCCAGGGATCGCCGACGTTGAGCGCCTCCATGGCGCCTTTCAGCATCTCCAACATCTTCTTCTCGACGTCTTTCTGGACATAGAGCACGCGCAACGCCGAGCAGCGCTGGCCGGCACTCTGGAAAGCCGACGCGAGGATGTCACGCACCGCCTGCTCGGGAAGTGCCGTGGAATCGACGATCATGGCGTTGAGGCCGCCGGTCTCGGCGATCAGCATGGCGTCCGGCGCCGCGGTCTCGGCCAATTGCTTTTCGATCAGCTTGGCGACCTCGGTCGAGCCGGTGAAGCAGACGCCGGCAATACGCGGGTCCGCTGTCAGCGGGCCACCGACCGTCGGGCCGTCCCCCGGCAGGAGTTGGATAACGTCTTCCGGCACGCCGGCCTCGCGAAGCATCTCGACGGCGCGGAAGGCGATCAGCGGGGTCTGCTCCGCTGGCTTGGCGATCGCTGAATTGCCGGTGACGAGTGCTGCCGCGATCTGGCCGGTGAAGATGGCGAGTGGGAAATTCCACGGCGAGATGCAGACGATGGCGCCGCGCGCTTGAGTGCCCGTTTCAGCGTTCGCCGCCTCGGTGGCGTAATAACGCAGGAAGTCGACCGCCTCGCGCACTTCAGCGACGCCGTCGGCCAGCGATTTGCCGGCCTCGCGCGTGGCGAGCGCGAAGAACTCGACGGCATTGGCCTCGTAAAGATCGGCGGCGCGGTTGAGGATAGCGGCACGCTCGGCGACGGGGCGTTTTGCCCACGCCGGCTGCGCCTCGAGAGCGATGCGCACGGCGATCGCGACTTGCTTGGCGGCCGCCTCGTGAACCGTGCCGACCACCTCGGAAGGCTTTGCCGGATTGAGGATCGGGCGCTGCTTGCCGTAGCCGGCGGCGCGCGTGATCGGCTTGGCGTGCCAGCGATCGGGACCCGCGAATGCCGCTCTGGCCTGCTCGATCGCCGCCAGCGTCACCGTGTCGGTGATGTCGAACCCCTTCGAGTTGCGGCGCCCGATCCCAAATATCCGCGAAGGCCGGGCAATCGCCGGATTGATGGCGGACCCCTGGCTTTCGATCGTTTCCAGCGGATCGCGCGCGATATCCTCCGGCTCGACCTCCTCGTCGGTCAATTGGTGCACGAAGGAGGAGTTGGCGCCGTTTTCCAGGAGCCGGCGGACCAGGTAGGCCAGCAGGTCCGAATGCGCGCCGACCGGCGCATAGATACGGCAACGCGTGCCTTCGGCCTTGCGCACCGTTTCGTGCAAGGCCTCGCCCATGCCATGCAGGCGCTGGAATTCGAAGGTGTCACGATTGTCAGCCATCGACAGGATGGCAGCGACGGTGTGCGCGTTATGAGTGGCGAACTGCGGATAGATGCGGTCGGTCATGCCAAGCAGCTTTTTCGCGCAAGCCATGTAGGAGACGTCGGTGTTGGCCTTGCGCGTGAACACGGGATAGCCGGCAAGCCCGAGTGTCTGCGCCCGCTTGATCTCCGTGTCCCAATAGGCACCCTTGACCAGCCGGACCATGATGTTGCGATTATGCTTCTTGGCCAGGGCATACAGCCAATCGATGGTGAAAGCCGCGCGCGGACCATAGGCCTGCACGACGACGCCAAAGCCGTTCCAGCCGGCAAGTTCCGGCTCGGCCAGCACCCGCTCGATCACGTCGAGCGACAGGTCGAGACGATCCGCCTCCTCGGCGTCGATGTTGAGGCCCATCCGCGAATGCCGTGCGGCCAGGGCCAGCGACAACAGCCGCTCGGCCATCACAGGCAGCATCTCTTCCTTTTGCGCTTCTTCGTAGCGTGGATGCAGCGCCGAAAGCTTGACGGAGATGCCATGGTTCTGGCGGATATCTGGCCCGTTCGAGCCGGCATCGAGCGAGGAAATGGCGTCGGCATAGGCCTTGTGATAGCGCAGCGCGTCCGCCTCGGTGCGGGCCGCCTCCCCCAGCATGTCGAAGGAGTAGAGATAACCCTTCTGCGTCATTGGCCGGCCGCGCTTGACGGCTTCCGCGATCGTGCGGCCAAGCACGAACTGCTCGCCCATCTCGCGCATGGCCGCGGCCACGGCCTTGCGGATGACCGGTTCGCCCAGCCGGCGCACCATCGAGCGCAGCGTGCCTTCGATACCGCCCTCACCTTCCTCGAGCACGCGGCCGGTCAGCATCAGCGCCCAGGTCGAGGCGTTGACGAAGATCGAACTCGAACCGCCCGAATGCGCCGACCAGTCGTGCGGCGCGATCTTGTCGGCGATGAGATCGTCCATCGTCTCTGTGTCGGGTACGCGCAGCAGCGCCTCGGCCAGGCACATCAGCGCCACGCCTTCCTTGGTGGAGAGGCCGTAGGCCGAGAGGAAGACTTCCATCAGCCGGGGATCGGACGAACCGCGCACCGCTCGCACCAGGTCGGCCGCCCGCGCCGAGATCGCCTTACGGTCTCCGGCCGAAAGCCCGGCCGCCTCGGCCAATCGCTTAACCGCTGCCTCTTCGTCGGGCAAATAATTGGCGCGGATCTGCTGGCGGATGGCGTCGAGCGGCATGGCGGTCCTATGAGCAAGCACAAGGGAACGGGCCGGCGGTCACCGGACCGAATGGCGCAAGCTAGCACAAGTACCAGATTTCAGGCGGTCTGAAAAAATCGACAGGGCAGCTCAATTGACCTATGCTGTTGCCAAAAATTGCTCATTCAGGCTGCAGTTTTGATGACAGAAGATCAATTGGACCGCATCGACAGGAATATCCTGTCGGCACTGGCCGGCAACGGGCGGCTTTCGATGTCGGAACTGGCGGCCAAGGTCGGCCTGTCGAAGACACCGGTGCAGGCGCGGGTAAAGCGGCTGGAGAAGGACGGCTATATCAGGGGGTACCAGGCGATCATCGACCGCGAGCGCATGGGCGAAGGCCATGTCGCTTTCGTTCAGGTGAAATTATCGGACACCCGATCCGCCGCGCTCGACGCTTTCAACCGGTCTGTCCAGGCCGTGCCGGAGATCGAGCAGTGCCACATGATGGCGTCGAGCTTCGACTATCTCCTGAAGGTCCGCACGAAGGACATCGCCGCCTATCGCCGCGTGCTCGGTGAGCGCATCTCCGCCCTGCCCCACGTCGCCCAGACCTCCACCTTCGTGGCGATGGAGACGGTCAAGGACAGGTAACCTATTCCGATAGCGTCTTCAGGAACGCCACCAGTGCGGCGCGCTCGCGGTCCGAGAGCTCCAGCGGGTGAATTTCAGAAGTGCCCTCGACGCTTGGCCCAGCCTTGGCATAGTGAGCGACGACTTCGTTGAGCGATGAAAATTGCCCGGCGTGCATGTAAGGCGGCCGCGTCGCCGCACCGCGCAGCGACGGCGTCTTGTAGGCGCGCACAAGTTCCGGCGCATCCTTGACCATGAAGCGCAGCTCGCCGCAGGCACTGGCCTCGCCATCGCGATAGGCGCCGAAGCAGTTGAACGGGTCGGCCTCGACCTGAGCCACCGCATCGACGCGCCCGCGGTCCTGCTGCAGATCCGCAACAGGCGACACGCCCGTGTTGTGAAAACCGTTGTCGGTGAAGCGCGGGCCGTTGTGGCAGGTCACGCAATTGGCCTTGCCGATGAACAGTTTCAACCCAAGGATTTCCTCCGTGGAAAAGACGGCATCGCCTTTCGGCTCGGCACCTGTCGCAAGGTCCAGCGCAAAGCGGTCGAAGCGTGTCGGTGCCGGCTCGATCGAGCGTTCGAAAGCGGCGATCGCCTTGCCGATGTTGGCATAGACGCCGTTGATTGCATCACGCTGCGCGTCGCTCATCGCGTTCCAGGCGGTTTTTTCGGCATCGCTTCCAAGCGGGCTGGCATTTGGCGGAATGCTGGATAAATCAGGCAATGGCCCGAAGATGCGCTCATAGCGTTCGCCGAAACGCGCCTTCATGTAATGCGCGTAGGCAGCACGGTTTCCCGCCTGTTCCAACGGGTTTTCGAGCGGTGTCAGCGCCTGCGCCCACAGGCTGTCGCGCCGTCCGTCCCAGAAAAACCAGGGGTCGCGCGCCACGCCGGCCAGCGGCATGGTGCGCCGGTTGGTGTGGCCGACCGCGACCGCCTGCGGCAGGTCGTCCTGGAACTGCCGGTCGATCTTGTGGCAGGTCGAGCAGGACACCGTACCGTCGCGGCTCATCCCGACGTCGAAGAACAGCGTCGAGCCGAGCGCCGCCGCGGCCGGCTCATCGGCGAAGCGGTTGGTGGTATCAGGCTTCAGCGCCGGCAGCGTATTCAGCGCGAGCGATGCAATCGTCTTCTTCTCGGCATCGGAAAAATCCGGCTTGCCGCAACCGGCAAGGATGGCTGCCACCGTCAGTGCCAAAAAGCAGAAAAAGCGCTTCATCGACCGCTCACAGCACCACGTTGAACAGCACCGTGTCGGAGCCCGCGCCGGATGATATGGCGAAACGCAGTTGCCACCAGCCGCTCATGGTGAATTTCACCCCTTCGATGCGGTAGCGTCCCTGGCCTAGATAGTCGGTCGCCTGCGGGCTGGTCGGCAGACCGTGATTGTGTTGCGGCATGCCGCCGGAGATGGCAATCGCGGCTCGTTCCACCGAGGCCCCTGTCTTCGTCTTCAGCGTCAGCAGCCAGGATTCCAGTTCGCCCTGCCGCACGACGCCCCGTTCCGGCACGAAACTCGCTACGTACAGCCCGTTGTCGGTTTTTTTCGTCCGCGAGACATCCGGGCCGACGGGCTGTGCCGAATGCGGCGCGGTCAGATAGACGGCGGCGAGAACGCCGACCAGCAAAGCAGCCAGACCAAGACCTGCCAGGAGATAACGCCATAATGATGCCAAACCGGTTCCTCTTTCGCGGATAACGTCCTGCCGGGCGGATCGCATCCCGCCGGCCTGTGGGAAAACGCTGTGGCGGAAAAAAGCCTGCTTGCCAAGCATGGCGCCGCGTCCGGCAAAAAGCTACAGCACCGAAAGCACTGGAGGATTGCAGATGGTGGGAAACGGCGTCGCCTCGATCGGCGAATGCATGCTGGAACTGTCGGGCCAGACCGGGCCGAACTGGCGCATGGGCTTTGCCGGCGACACGTTCAACACGCTGTGGGCCTTGCATGCGCTAAGCGCTGGCCGGCCGGCAACCTATGTCTCGGCCTTCGGCGACGACCCTTTCTCGCAGGGTCAGATCGACTTCTTCGCCGAAAACGGCATCGGCATCGGCTCCAGTCCGGTCATACCGGGCGCGCGCCCTGGCCTCTATGCCATCACGCTGACCGGCGCCGAGCGCTCCTTCACCTACTGGCGCGGTGACGCCGCCGCCAGGCAGCTCGCGTCGGACCCGGCCGCACTGGCGAAAAATTTGGAAAATCAGGCGCTTGTGTACTTTTCCGGAATCACTTTGGCAATTCTCGATGAGACCGCGCGCAAGACGCTGCTGGCCGCCGTGGCAAAGGCGCGCGCGGCGGGCTCGCTGATTGCCTTCGATCCAAATTATCGGCCACGGCTCTGGCGCAACCGCGAGGACGCGCAAACAGCGGTTGCCGAGGCGCTTGCGGTTACCGACATCGCGCTGCCGACGTTCCCCGACGAGCAGATGCTGTTCGGCGATGATACACCGCAGGCGACCGCCGAGCGCCTCGGGCAATTGGTCAAGGAGGTCGTGGTCAAGAACGGCGAGGCACCGGCGTTGATTGGCAAGGGTGGAGCGCCGCGGGAGATCGCCGCAATCCACGTGGCTGCGCCCGTGGACACGACAGGTGCGGGCGATTCCTTCAACGGCGGCTATCTCGCCGCACGGCTTGGCGGGATTGACCCGGCGGACGCTGTCCAGCGTGCGCACCGCGTCGCCGCCGCCGTCGTACAGGTCCGGGGCGCGCTGGCGCCGTTCGAGACGCTACGGGCGGCGTTCGAGCAATCCTGAAAAAGTTAGCCCTGCCGGAAGCGATATTCCGTCACGTGGTGGTAGATCGCGCCAGGCCATAGCGTCGCCTGCGGGAAATAGGGCCGGTTCGGCGCATCGGGCCATATCTGCGGCTCCAGACAGAAGCCGCTGAAGGCCTTGTAACCCCGTCCGTCCAGGCCGCTGCGTGGCGTCACATACTGCCCGGTATAAAGCTGAACACCGGGCTCGGTGGTCCAGACTTCCATCTCGACGCCGGAACTCGCCCCTTGCACCCAGGCTGCCTGCTTGAGCGGACCGCGCGCCGCGGCCAGGCAGAAATTCTGGTCGTAGGGCAACTGTTCGCCCTCGGTCTCCATGCGCAGCGGTCGCGCCTGGCGAAAATCGAAGGGCGTGCCGTCGACCGGCTTGACCACGCCCGTCGGGATCATGTCGCCGTCGACAGGCAGATAGGCGCCGGCGTTCAGCATTATCCTGTGGTCGAGAATGTCGCCAGTGCCGCCATCGTCGAGGTTGAAATAGGAATGCTGGGTGAGATTGCACGGCGTCGGCTCCTCGCAGGTCGCCGTCAGTTCGACGCTGAGCGTGCCGGGAATTTTCAGCCGGTAGGTGCAGGTAACGTCGAGCGCGCCGGGAAAGCCCATAGCGCCATCGGGATCATGCAGCGTCAGCGTGACGAAGTCCCTGCCATGCAGCGAAACCGTCCATGGCCGGTGGGAATAGCCTTGCGAGCCGCCATGCAGCGTATGCTTGTCCAGGAAGTTGCGCTCAGTCTGATAGCGGTTGCCGCCAATTGTAAAACGAGCGTCGCCGATGCGGTTGGCGTAGCGCCCAACCACCGCCCCGAAGAAGCCAGTATCGGTTTCATACGCTTCCAGAGTGCCGTAGCCGAGAACCAGCGGCGCATCATGCCCGGCCAGGCGCAGGTCCTGGACGATGGCGCCGAGCCCGATGATGTTGGCGGTGAGGCCACCGCCCGTGATCGTGAAGCGGCGGACCGGTTCGCCTGCCTGCGTCGTGCCGAAAACCTCGCCGTCCTTCATCATCATGCCCGCAAAACGTCAGTGGATCCAAAGGACTTCGGCTGGTTCTTCAGCCTTGAGGCAGGTTTACGAGCCTGCCTCAGGACTAGCCTATCAGAGGCCGAGGCCGCCGATGCACACATATTTCGTATCGAGGTAATCCTCGATGCCCTGATGTCCGCCCTCCTTGCCAAGTCCGGATTCCTTGACGCCGCCGAACGGTGCTTCAGGTGTCGTGATCAGCCCTTCATTGACGCCGACCATGCCGTATTTCAGGCCTTCCATGACCCGGAAGGCGCGGCCGAGGTCGCCGGTGTAGAAGTAGCAGGCAAGGCCGAACTCTGTGTCGTTGGCGAGCGCCACGGCCTCTTCCTCGGTCTCGAACTTGAACACAGGTGCGACCGGGCCGAAGATCTCTTCCTTCATGAAGCGCATTTTCGGCGTCGCGTTGGCGATGACCGTCGGCTGGAAGAACGAACCGCCGAGCGCGTGGCGCTTGCCCCCGGCGACGACCTTGCCGCCCTTGGCCGTGGCGTCGGCGATCAGCTCCTCGACCTTCTCGACCGCCTTCTCGTCGATCAGGGGCCCCTGCTGGACGCCCTCTTCCAGGCCGGAACCGACCTTCAGCCCGTTGCTGGCCGCGGCGAGTTTCTCGACGAACTTGTCATAGACGCCGGCCTGGACCAGGAAGCGGTTGGTGCAGACGCAGGTCTGGCCGGAGTTGCGATATTTGGCGGTGATCGCACCGGCCACGGCACGCTCGATATCGGCGTCGTCGAAGACGATGAAGGGCGCGTTGCCGCCGAGTTCCATCGATACCTTCTTGACGGTCACCGACGATTTCTGGATCAGGATCTTGCCGACCTCGGTGGAGCCGGTGAAGGTGATCTTCTTGACCAGCGGATTGGCGCAAATCTCGTCGCCGATCTCACCGGCGGCGCCGGTCAGGATGTTGACGACGCCCTTGGGAAAGCCGACTTCCTCGGCAAGCGCCCCCCAGGCAAGGCCGGAATATGGCGTCTGCGAGGCCGGCTTGACGACAGCGGTGCAGCCCGCCGCAAGTGCGGGACCGAGCTTGCGGGCCAGCATCGAGGACGGGAAATTCCATGGCGTGATGGCGGCGATGACACCGACAGGTTCTTTCGTCACCAGGATGCGGCGGTCCGCCCACGGCGAGGGCACGACATCGCCATAAGTGCGGCGGCCTTCTTCGGCGAACCACAGGATGTAGGCGGCAGCCGAACCGATCTCGCCCTTGGACTCGAACAGCGACTTGCCCTGCTCGATGGTGAGCAGTTCGGCGAGCACGTCCTGATTGTCCATCATCGCGTCATGCAGCTTGCGCANACTTGCCCTGCTCGATGGTGAGCAGTTCGGCGAGCACGTCCTGATTGTCCATCATCGCGTCATGCAGCTTGCGCAGCAGCTTCGAGCGCTCGAGCGCGGTCGTCTTGCGCCAGGTTTTGAAAGCTTCATCGGCGGCCTCGATGGCGCGGCGAGTTTCTGCCTTGCCCGACTTCGGTACGGTGCCGATCTTGAGACCTGTAGCCGGGTTGTTCACATCGACCGTCTGGCCGCTGTCGGCCTGCACCCATTCCCCGTTGATGAGATTGGCCTGCCGCATGAAATGGCTGGTTTTCTGAAGCATGGTCTAGCCTCCGTTCGGCGCTCACGGGCCGCTATCTGGATGTCTTCGGTAAAGCGCAGGCAGGACCGCGCGCTGGAGCCATTGCTCTTAACCTAGGGAAAGCCCCGCAAGCAATCGCAAGATGGCATATAGGGGTTGGACCAGCACAAGACGAGAGCGCGTTGCGTACGCCGTCGCCAACCTTATCCGAAAACATGCAGGACAACCGTCAGCCAGAAAGCGGTTGTGATCGCCGCGCAGGCCGTGGCGATGGTCATCTGGTTCGATGCCAGCGCCTGGCCGGTGTTGAACTGCACCGCGATGAGATAGGAATTGATGCCGGAGGGCAGCGCCGCCACCACGACCGCCACCTTGGCGGTCAGGGGCGGCAGGCCGAGCAGCCAGACGAAGGCAAGAACCAGTGCCGGCATCAGGAACAGTTTGAGCGCCGAAAGCGCCAGCGCCGGCCGGACATTGCCTGATATCCCGAAGCGGCGCAGGCTGAGCCCCATGGCAAACAGCGCCACCGGCCCGGCCGTATCTGCCAATGCATCCACCAGGCGCATGGCGAGACCAGGCAGCGGCACGCCGCTGAGCCGCCATGCCAGCCCCAGCACAATGCCGATGATCAGCGGATTGATGAACAGCCGCCTGAGGAAACTTCTGATAACGCGCAGGGGATGGACGTGTTCGCCGCTGCCGCGCCCGAACATCTCGAACAGCACGATCGAAGCCATCATCATGATCGGCAGATGCACCGAGACCAGCAGCGACAGCACTTCGAAGCCGCTCGGACCGAATATGCCAAGGATGAAGGGAGCGCCGAGCAGCACGACGTTGGAGTAGGCAGACGACACCCCGCCGACAACCCCGGCGCGCGCATCGCGACCGAAGACCCGCGTGGTGACGACATGGCCGGCAGCCCAGGTGATCGCCACGGCGGTGAAATAGGCACCCCATAGCGGCCATGGCGCCACGCCATGAAAATCGGCATTGACCATGGTCTGGAACAAGAGCAGCGGCATTGCCACCGAAACCGCGAAGTCGGATATCCCCTCGCCGCTCGCCGGTCTCAAATAGCCCGTGAGCCCGGCGAGATAGCCGAGCGCGACAAGACTGAAGACGAACAGGACGGTTTCGGTAAGCGGAGACATTTTTCAGGGATAGGCGAGCCACGGTCGCGGCGCAATCGCGCCCGAAT
This sequence comes from Mesorhizobium sp. LNHC229A00, assembly GCF_000502415.1. NCBI lineage: Bacteria > Pseudomonadati > Pseudomonadota > Alphaproteobacteria > Hyphomicrobiales > Phyllobacteriaceae > Mesorhizobium > Mesorhizobium sp. LNHC229A00. Next base: position 486,602 of record NZ_AYWQ01000001.1, on the reverse strand, counting down.
TTGATCATCGTCGGCTGGCGGGGTTATAGATGGCTTGGATCATCAGGGCAGAACGACAAATGACCTTTGTCGAAACCTCGAAACCGCGTCTTTTCCGGCGTGCGTGGCTGGCGTTGTTAGTCGCCATGCTTGTCTGCGTTGCCGCGTCGATGCTTCGGCCTGTCGAGGCAAAAGACCTCAAGGGCGTGGCGCTGATCGTTGGCCAGTCCAGATACGAACACCTCGCCGCCCTGCCCAACCCGGCCAATGATGCTCGCGACATGGCCAAGATGTTGACGGATCTCGGCTTCGACGCCCGCAATGTCACCGACCGCGATGCGAGTAAGCTGAAGCGCGACCTCGAACGCTTCGTCGAGGATGCCGAGGGCGCCGACGTAGCCCTCGTCTATTATTCGGGTCATGGCATCGAAGCCGGCGGCGAGAATTATCTGGTCCCGGTCGATGCCGATGTTGCGTCGCTCAAGGATGCCAATCAGGCACTGGTGCCGATTTCCGACGTCGTGGACGAATTGAGGAAAACCGTGCCGGTGACGATCATGCTGCTCGATGCCTGCCGCACCAATCCGTTTCCAGCCGATGCCATGGTGCGGCGCGCGCCAACCGCCTCGGCCGAGCCCATCGGAGCTGGCGGGCTGGAACCAGTGCGCGGCGCCAAGGCCCTCGGCAACGCGCCGGCGGCCAATGCGAGCCTCGGCACGGTGATCGGCTTCGCCGCGGAACCCGGCCGTCCGGCGCTCGATGGCGCCGCTGGTGAAAACAGCCCCTACGCGGCGGCTTTGCTGCGCCACCTCGCGGCGATGAAAGGCACCGAGTTCGGCTCGGTGATGCGCATGGTGACGGAGGAGGTCTATCTCGACACCAAGACCAAGCAGCGCCCCTGGGTCAACGAAAGCCTGCGCCGCCTACTCTATTTCGGTGTCGCGCCGCCGGAGCCGACCGGCGATGACGGGCTGATCACCGGCGAGCGGCGGCAGTTGCTGCTGACCATTTCCGATCTGCCCGACCCCAAGCGGGCACAGGTGGAGCTGGCATCGCTGCAGGAAGGCGTCCCGCTCGACGCGCTCTACGGCGTGCTGAAGGCGCTCGGCACCGAGAAAATCCCCGAAGATCCGACCGACCTGCGGAAAGTGCTCGATGCGCAGGCCGAGCGCCTGAAGAAGATGATGTCCGAGCGCGCCGCGTTGCGCACCGACGACCCGGATATCAAACGTCTGGTCGCCTCCGCCGACAAGGCCATCGGCCAGGGTGCGATGGCCACGGCGCGAAAATTCCTCGACGATGCCGTGGGGCGGGTCGAGGAGACCAACGACACGGTCGATCAGGCTGAGGAATTGATCAAGCGGAAGCGCATCGCCGATGCCGCGATCTACGCCAAACGGGCCGACGCCTCGGCGCTGGTCTTCGACTACAGATCGGCCGCCAGCGACTACGCCAAGGCGTTCTCGCTGGCCGAGAAATGGGATGACAAGCTTCGCTGGAACTACAAGAATCAGGAGGCGGAGGCGCTTAATTCCTATGGCTACGCCACCGGCGACCTGGATGCACTTCAGCACGCGATCGCTTATCGCGCCATCTTGAACTTCATTCCCAATGGCGAACAGAATCGCGACTGGGCCATCACCCGCGATAACATGGCCGTGGTGCTGCAGAACATCGGCGAGCGAGAGACCGAAACCGCGCATCTTGAAGAGGCCGCGCCGAACGTGTGAAAGACGATCTCAACTGGGCCGCCGCGCAGAACAATCTCGGCAACGTGCTGTCGAAGATCGGCGAACGCGAGAGCGACCCGAAGCGCTTGAACGAGGCGGTGGCGGCGATGCGCGCCACACTGGAGAAGCGCCCGCGCCACAAGGTTCCCCTCGACTGGGCTTCCTCGCAGAACAATCTTGGCCTCGCGCTCTACGCACTCTCCGAACGTGAACCCGGCGGCGAGCATCTGGCGCAGGCGGAAGCGGCCTACCGGCTGGCGCTCGAGGAATACACGCGCCAGAAAACGCCGGTCGAATGGGCGATGGTCGAGAACAATCTCGGCAATACGCTTGTGACCTTCGGCATCCAGCTCAACGACAAGGCCAGGATCAACCAGGCCGCCGACGCCTTCCGCGCCGCGCTCGAAGTGCGAACCCGCGACACATTCCCCGTCTCGTGGGCCACCAGCCGGCTCAACCTCGGCAATGCGCTGAGTGGTATCGCCCGTTTCGACATGGGCACCGGCACGCTCGAAGAGGCCGCGGCAGCCTACGATGATGCGCTGACGGTGTTCACCAGGCAGCGCTTTCCGATGGACTGGGCGTCGGCGCAGAACAATCTCGGCTCGATTTACCAGACACTTGGCCAGCGCACCCGCGATGCAGCCAGGCTGGAGCAGTCGGCGGCGGCGTTCCAGGCAGCCCGGCAGGTCTATGTCAGGCGAAAATTCCCGCTAGACTGGGCGATGAGCTACTACAATCTCGGCAACACGCTGCAGCTTCTTGGCGGCGTGACGGACAAACCCGAACTACAGCGAGGCGATCGCCGCCTACCGCGACGCATTGCGCGAGTACAAACGCGACACCAACCCGCGGCAATGGGCGCTGAGCCAGGCCGGCCTCGGCTCGACGCTGCACTGGTTGAGCATGAGTAATGCCGACGCCGGGACCTTGCGGGATTCGATCGCCGCGCGGCGATCGGCACTTGAAGTGCTGACCCTCGAGGCGGCCCCCGTCGACTGGGCCAACGCCCAGAACGGCATCGGCATGAGCCTGCTCTACCTCGGCAACATCGAACGGACCGGCAAATATCTCGATAAGGCCGAGGCGGCGTTCACGGCGACGCTGAAAGTGTTCACCAGGCAAAGCCAGCCCTTGCAGTGGGCCTTCGAACAGAACAATCTTGGCGATGTCAGCTGGAACCGCGCCAGCCATGGCGGCGGCAAGCCCGAATATCTCAAGGCGATTGCATTCTTCGAGAACGCCAAACAGGGCTTTGCCGAAGCCAGCTACACGACCCCATCCCGCTCACCGATCAGAAGATCGATCTGGTGAAGCAGCAGCTCGCCAAAATGTGAGGCGTGAGACGCGGCTGACGCCCGGCTTGTCTTTGTGCCCGCTTTCCAATCCCTATATGCGAATGGTTGGAGCCCGATACGGACTCACGGAAGGGTGGCGATGATCCGGTTAGCCTTGGCGTTGTTCCTGCTTGTCTTCCCCGCTGCCGCGCACGCGACGGACGCTGGCTGGGCGCTGCTGCGCGATGGCGGCCATGTCGTGCTGCTGCGCCACGCCATGGTCACCGGCACCACCGACCCGGCCAATTTCGACATCGGCAATTGCGCCACCCAGGTCAATCTGTCGGCGCGCGGCAAGCAGCAGGCAAGCAAGATCGGCGCCCTGTTTGCCGCGCGCGCGGCTCCCATCGAGCGCATCCTGTCCAGCCGCTATTGCCGCTGCCTCGACACCGCGCGCACCGCCTTCGAGGCCGAGCCGGAGCTGTTCGCGCCGCTCGATCTCTTGAAAGGTGACGACGCGCGGAAAGCAGCGCAGATCGCCGCCATCATGAAGGAAATTCGCGCCTATTCCGGCTCGGACAACCTGGTCCTGGTCACCCATCTCGAAAACATCGTGGCGCTGACCGGCGTGTCGCCCCGCGAAGGCGAAGCCGTGGTGGTCGAGCCACAAGGCGACGGCTTGCGCGTACTTGGCCGCGTCACCTTCTGAGGCCGCTGCTCCCGATCGCGGGCGCGGCAAATGAGTGTTGCCGAAATGCCACCCCGAAAGAAGCGGCGAATTCGAAACGACAATGTCGCTTGCGACAACCAGTCGCAGGGGCTATAGGCGCGCTCCCGGTCACGAAAACCGAAGCGAGCACAACGGTTGGAGCTTTCGTCTCCGCTCGTGCAGGCTGCTTTGCAGTCCTGTATACGGCGCCGTTTCGGGGATTGGGATTGAGGATGTAGCTCAGAGGTGAGAGCGCCGGATTTGGGTCCGGAGGTCGGGGGTTCGAGTCCCTTCATCCACACCACGGATAGCTCAGTTGGGTAGAGCATCAGATCGTTAATCTGATTGTCGAAGGTTCGAATCCTTCTCCATTGGCCTGAAAAGCCAGCACCCTGCCAGGTGTTATCTGAACCGGTCCGGGGACTGCAATGCTGAAGACGTGACGGACGGCCGAAGCCTTCGGGCCAGGACGTATCGAAAGGTCCGATGCCATCGGCTCGCGGCCAGGCTCGCGGTAATGGTCAAGGCGCATCGATGCCGGCAAGGGAGGCTCGCTCCGGCGCCCGCTTCGCTGCCCCGCGATCCGCTCCCACAGGCCCGCCGCGCATCGATGCCAGTCCCCGGACCATTCGTGTCCGGAATTGGAAGTGAACGAGAAACGAAGGGAAGATCGACGCATGACGTGACGCCCGCATAGGCCATGCCCGACAGGAGTAAGACAATGACTATTCTCGATACAGTTCTTGGGCGCGAGCGCGTCCTGGTTAANCAGGCCCGCCGCGCATCGATGCCAGTCCCCGGACCATTCGTGTCCGGAATTGGAAGTGAACGAGAGACGAAGGGAAGATCGACGCATGACGTGACGCCCGCATGGGCCATGCCCGACAGGAGTAAGACAATGACTATTCTCGATACAGTTCTTGGGCGCGAGCGCGTCCTGGTTAAGGAAAACGAACGTGCCCTCACTCTCTACAAGGGAGAGATCAAGGCTGTCCTGCTGCCGGGTGAGCACTGGCTCGCCAACCGGAACCAGAGCCTTGAGGTGTCCCGGCACGATCTGAAGAGCCCGGAATTCGTTTCGGCGTACGAGAAGGCGTTGTTCGACAAGCTCCCGGACGTGGCCGCGCGTCATTTCACCGTCGTGCGCACCGGGCGCACGGAAGTTGCGGTCATCGAGCGTGATGGCAACCTGCATTCCGTGCAGGCCGCCGACCGTAAGCTGGTGCTGTGGACGGACGCCGGACCGTGGAAGGTGACGGTGGTCGACACCTCGGCCGATCTTGCCATCGATCCAGCGGTCATGCGCCGGCTCGGCCAGGCTCGGAAGACGGAATTGATGTCCGTTCACCCGGTTGTCGACGGCCAAGCCGGGCTGCTGTTCATCGACGGTGTCCTTGTGCGGACGCTTGCCGCTGGCGTGCACGGCTTCTGGAACGTCGGACGGATGGTGCAGATCAAGGTCGTCGACCTCAAGCGTCAGTCGCTCGATGTCGCCGGGCAGGAAGTGCTGACCAGGGATCGCGTCACGATCCGCGTCAACATCGCGGCCGAATACCGGGTCGTCGATCCGGTCAAGGCGGTGAGCGCGGTGAAGGACTTCTCCGAGGCCCTCTACCGCGCCCTGCAGTACGCGTTCCGCAAGACGCTGGGCGCGCTCACCCTCGACCAGATCCTCGAAAAGAAGGTGACGGTCGACGAGGAAGCGGCGGCCAAGGTCCGTGCCGACATGGCCGAGATCGGGGTCGAGGTCAGCGACATCGCGCTCAAGGATGTCATCCTGCCGGGTGAGATGCGCGAGATCCTCAACCAGGTGGTTTCGGCCGAAAAGCAGGCCGAGGCCAACGTCATCCGCCGCCGCGAAGAGACGAACGCCACGCGTTCCCTGCTCAACACGGCCAAGGTGATGGCGGAGAACCCGGTGATGCTGCGGCTGAAGGAGCTCGAGGCTCTGGAAACCATCGCCGGCAAGGTCGAGCGGCTGACCGTCCACAACGGGACGGGCGGGCTGCTGAACGACCTGGTCAAGCTCCGCGACGGTTGAGCTTACGTTGCGTCAACGGAAGGGNCGGCTGAAGGAGCTCGAGGCTCTGGAAACCATCGCCGGCAAGGTCGAGCGGCTGACCGTCCACAACGGAACGGGCGGGCTGCTGAACGACCTGGTCAAGCTCCGCGACGGTTGAGCTTACGTTGCGTCAACGGAAGGGCCGCCAGGTCGACCGGCGGCCCTTCTTGTGTTTCCTGGGCATCCCACCCATCTGCCCCGGCTTAACAGGCCTTTTCCTGCCGGGAAAAACCGATTAGACAGCGCCCAAACGAATGCGGACAGATTCCGCCCGCAAAGAAGGAAAAGCCCCTTGTCCACCACGAACTCCACCACGTTCGACAAAGTCGCCAAGATCATTGCCGACACCAGCGAGATCGATATCGACACCATCACGCCCGAGAGCCACACCATTGACGATCTCGGTATCGACAGCCTTGACTTCCTGGACATCGTGTTCGCCATCGACAAGGAATTCGGCATCAAGGTGCCGCTGGAAAAGTGGACCCAGGAAGTCAATGACGGCAAGGCTTCGACCGATGATTACTTCGTCATGAAGAACCTGTGCGCCAAGATCGACGCGCTGGTTGCCGCCAAGACCGTCTGAGGTCATCAGGGCGCGTGACTTGACGCGCTCCGTCACCTGACCCACAAAGCCGCTCATGAGCAGCCCCCACGACGTCGTCATCACAGGGATCGGCCTAGTTTCCTCGCTGGGAGAAGGTCCTGAAGCCCATTGGCAGAAGCTGGCGCAACCCGGCCCGGAGCCGGTGCTCGAGCCCGCGCGCTTCGCGCCCTACACGGTTCATCCACTGCCCGAGATCGACTGGAACCTGCAGATCGCCAAGCGCGGCGATCAGCGGCAGATGGAGACATGGCAGAGGCTCGGCACCTATGCGGCGGGCCTCGCGCTCGACGACGCCGGCATCAAGGGCAATGACGAACTCTGCACCACAATGGACATGGTTGTGGCGGCTGGCGGCGGCGAGCGCGACGAAGCGGTCGACGCCGACATTCTAGCCGCTTCGGAAAACCGCAACGACCGCGACGTGCTGCTCAACGAGAAGCTGACCACCGAATTGCGGCCGACGCTTTTCCTGGCGCAGCTTTCCAATCTGCTCGCCGGCAACATCTCCATCGTCCACAAGGTGACCGGCTCGTCCAGGACCTTCATGGGTGAGGAAGGCGCTGGCGTCGCCGCCGTCGAGACGGCCGCCGCGCGCATCCGCTCCGGCCAGTCGACGCACATCCTGGTCGGCGGCGCCTTCCAGACGGAACATTCCGACATGCTGCTCGGCTACGAGCTGGCCGGTTATCTGCATCGCGGCCCGTGGAAGCCTGTCTGGCAAAGGCAGGGCGCCGAGGGCGGCGGCGTGGTCTCTGGTTCCGGCGGAGCCTTCCTGGTGCTTGAGCAGCGCGAACACGCGGCAAGCCGCGGACGCAAGATCTATGCTGAACTCGGCCCCGTCGTCTCCGGCCGCGCCAGGCGCGCGCGCGGAGAACTCGACACCGAGATCGCTCTCCTCCTCAAACAGGCGCTGCTGCCGAACGGCAAAATGCTCGCCATGTCGGGAGCATCAGGCGCGCATGCGGCAACATCGGCCGAAAAGGCGGCGCTCGACGCCAATCCGGCGATATCGGCGCGCGGTTTTGCAACGTTGACCGGGCACATGAAGGAAGCGCAGTTTCCCTTCGCCGTGGCGCTGGCGGCACTCGCGGTCGACCGCAAGGCCGCCTACCCTGTCTTTGACGCCACGGCCGAAAAGCCATTTGAAGGCATTCCCGTGAGCGTCCTTGCAACGGCGATCGGCTATCACCAATTCGAGGGCATGGCGCTGGTCAACGCCGCTTGAGGCGGCGTTTGGCGAACGCACTGCAGAGATAAGAGGGCTCCCGGATGGCCAATTTCAGAGATCACATGGGCAGGCCCGTGGTTGCCGTCACCGGTATCGGGGTGGTGACCTCGCTCGGCGTCGGCAAATCAGACAACTGGGCCGCCCTGACCTCGGGCAAGTCGGGCATCCACCCGATCACTCGCTTTCCGGTCGATCACCTCAACACACGGATCTCCGGCATGGTCGATTTCCTGCCGTCGAGCTCAAAGGGAGCAAGCCTCCTCACCTATGAACTGGCGGAAACCGCGGCGCAGGAGGCTGTTGGCGAAGCCGGCCTGACTTCCGGCGATTTCGGCGGCCCTCTCTTCCTCGCCTCGCCGCCGGTCGAGCTCGACTGGCACGACCGCTTTTCGCTCTACAATTCAGACAAGCACGATTCCGGCGCCGAAAGGTTGCTGCGCGTGGCGCGCGGCCTGAAGGAACTCGATCTCTTCGAAACCACCCAGTTCGGCTCGATCGCCGACCGGCTCGCCGACCGGTTCGGCACACGTGGCCTGCCGATCACGCTTTCGACGGCTTGCGCCTCCGGCGCCACCGCCATCCAGCTCGGCGTCGAGGCGATCCGCCGTGGCGAATGCGATCGGGCGCTGTCGATCGGCGCCGACGGCTCGGCGACCGCCGAGGCGCTGATCCGCTTCTCGCTGCTGTCGGCGCTCTCCACCCACAACGACAATCCGGAAAAGGCTTCCAAGCCGTTTTCCAAGGACCGTGACGGCTTCGTGTTGGCCGAGGGATCTGGCGCGCTGGTGCTGGAATCGCTGGAGGCGGCGCTTGCCCGTGGGGCCGCCGTTCTCGGCATCCTCAGCGGCTGTGGCGAAAAGGCCGACGATTTCCATCGCACGCGCTCCAAGCCGGATGGATCGCCGGCGATCGCCGCCGTCCGGGCCGCACTTGCCGATGCGGGTCTCGGCGAAGACGAGATCGACTATGTCAACGCACACGGCACCTCGACGCCGGAAAACGACAAGATGGAACACCTGTCGCTGTCGACGGTATTTGGCGAGCGCATCGGCTCGATGCCGATCTCGTCCAACAAGTCGATGATCGGCCACACGCTGTCGGCGGCGGGCGCTGTCGAAGCGGCGTTTTCGCTGATGACGATGCGCGAAAGCGTCATTCCTCCGACCATCAATTATGACAATCCTGACCCGGCGATCGTGCTCGACGTCGTGCCGAACAAGAAGCGCGATGCGCAGGTTCGCTCCGTTCTGTCGAACTCCTTCGGCTTTGGCGGCCAGAACACTTGCCTTGTCATGGCGCGGGAACCGGTCTAAGCGAGCCCTTTCCGCTTAACAGAACCGACAGGCTCCATGCGCGCACTGCAACTTATCGAGGACCGCCGCCTTGAAACGGTGGACCTGCCACCCCCGCCGCCTCCCGCGCTTGGCGAAGTGACGCTGCGCATCAAGGCGGTGGCGCTGAACCATATCGACGTCTGGGGCTGGCGTGGCATGGCCTTCGCCAAGCGCAAGCTGCCGCTGGTCGTCGGCGCCGAGGCCTCCGGCGAGGTAGAGGCGGTCGGTCCCGGCGTTTCCAGCCTGCTGCCCGGACAATTGGTATCGATCTACGGCGCGCGCACCTGCGGCCTCTGTCGTGCCTGCCGCGAAGGTCGCGACAACCTGTGCGAGCATGTTTCGGGCGTTCACGGCTTCCATCTCGACGGTTTCGCGCAGGAGAAGATCAACCTGCCGGCGCGCCTGCTGGTCCCCGCCCCGCCCGGTGTGACCGATATCGGGGCCGCGGTCGCGCCCGTTACCTTCGGCACCGTCGAGCACATGCTGTTCGACAATGCCAGGCTGCAGCCCGGTGAGACGATCCTCGTTCATGCCGGCGGGTCCGGCATCGGCTCGGCGGCCATCCAGTTGGCCAAGCGGATGGGCTGCACGATCATCACAACGGTCGGCTCGAACGACAAGATCGACAAGGCCCAGGCTCTCGGCGCCGACCATGTTATCAACTACCGCGACGATCGCTTCGAGGGCGTCGTGCGCAAGCTGACGAAGAAGAAGGGCGTCGACGTGGTGTTCGAGCATGTCGGCACCGACACCTTTGCCGGCTCGATGCTGTGCCTGAAGCGCGGCGGTCGCCTGGTGACCTGTGGTTCGACCTCCGGCGTGTCGGCGCAGATCAACCTGATGCAGCTCTTCCAGCAGCAGTTGAAACTGCTCGGATCCTTCGGTTGCCGCATGGAGAACATGGCCAACGCCATGCAAAAGATGGCCGCGGGACAGGTCGCCCCGGTAATCGACACCGAGGTCGGCTTCGACGATATCGATGCCGCGCTGAAGCGCATGGAAGGCCGCGACGTTTTCGGCAAGATCATCCTGCGCGTCGCCTAGAGTCGGATGATTTCAGGTCGAATCGACCTGAAATCTGAATCCGCCTCTAAATCAAGGAATAGAGCATGATGTCATCCGAAAACCGCTTCACACTTTTCGGCATCATGCTCTAGGGCCTCGATGTCCGTGCTCAAGAAGCTTCGCCGCGATCTGAAATTTCGCCATGGCAGACAATTGCGCCAGGTGAATTACTGGTTTGTTGCGCGTCTCGCGATGGTCATCATGTCGCTGCTGCGCCTGCTGCCGGTCGACAGCGCGCTGAATTTTGCCGACCGCACCGCACGCCTCATCGGTCCAAGGGTCGGGCGCCACCAGGTCGCCCTCGACAATTTGCGCAAGGCGTATCCGGAAAAGAGCGAGGACGAAATCCGATCCATCGCGTCCGACATGTGGGGCAACATGGCCCGCCTTGCCGCCGAATACATCTTCCTCGACGCCCTCTTCGACTATGACCCAGCCGCCGGCAAGCCCGGCCGTATCGAGGTCAAGGGAACAGAGCATTTCGTTGAGATCGCGGCCGAGAAGCAGCCGCACATCGTCTTCACCGGCCATCTCGGCAATTTCGAGCTGCTGCCGGTGGCGGCCGCGACCTTCGGCATGAACATCACGGCGCTGTTTCGGCCGCCCAACAACCCTTACCTCGCCGACTATATCCTTTCGACAAGGCGATCGACCATGGGAGGCTTGCTGCCTTCGATGGCCGGCGCCTCGTTCGCGCTGGCGGGAGTGTTGGACAATGGCGGCAATATCGGCGTTCTCGTCGACCAGAAGTTCTCCAACGGCCTGGACACGACCTTCTTCGGCCGCCCCTGCCAGAGCAACCGCGTGCTCGGCACCCTTGCCCGCCACTATGACTGCGACGTCTATCCGGCGCGTTGTATCAGGTTGCCGGGCAACCGCTTCCGGCTCGAGATCGAGGACAAGTTGGTCCTGCCGCGCACCGCCGACGGCAGCGTCGATGTCCACGCCACCACCCAGATGCTGAACGACGTTGTCGAGCGCTGGGTCCGAGAGGATCCAGGCCAATGGATGTGGTTCCACAAAAGGTGGGAGATCAGCAACTGGCGGCGAAAAAACCGCACCAAGCCGGCTCCCGCCTCAAACAGCTGAGCAAGCCGCTGGCGGGAACGTGCGTTCCTCCGCCAGCAAACAAAGCCATATCAACAAACCGCCAATTGCCTAATTGGTGACGACAATGCGCGTATTGCCGAAGCCCACTTCGCGGACCATCGAATAGAAGGCCGCGGCATTGGCGGTGTGCAGCCTTACGCAGCCATGCGAGGCCGGACGGCCGAGTTGCCTGACGGCGCCCGTTCCATGGATGGCATAGCCGCCACGGAAGAACACCGAGTACGGCATCGGCGACATCTCGTACTTGCGCGAATACCACATCCGCGCCGTGCGCTGCGGCCGGTAGGTCCCGCGCGGCGTGAAATAGCCCGGACGGGCGGTGGAGACGGCCCACCGATAGACAGAATCGCCATAACGAACGGTCATCGTCTGCGACGACACGTCGATGTTCGCCACCAATGTGGCCGCCTGACTTGCTGCCGATGCGCCCAACAGCGCAACGACCAATACTGCTGCCTTGAGAAATGACGTATTCATGCGATCAAACCCCTCTGATTGCCCATGCCTGCTCGCCATCACGTTGTTTTTCACCTCTTTAATGGCAGTGAACAGATAGCACACAGTCTTTGACCAATTCGCCAATCCGAAGCAGTGAATTTGAACGATTTCCCGCGATAGTTGCCACAACGACACGTTGCACGGTTTGATCGACGGGCTTGCAAAACCACTGCGATCGCTGCTCAACTCGCGGCATGAACGGGCGACTCCTCAAGGCAATCGACATCAGGCGCGACGAATTGGTGGCGCTGACCGCCGACCTGATCCGCTTTCCGACCATAAATCCACCCGGCGAAGCCTACGGGCCATGCGCCGACTATATCGGTGAGCGGCTAAGGAAGAGCGGCTTCGAGACCGAGTTCATCCGCGCCGAAGGCACGCCCGGCGACACCGATCGCTATCCGCGCATCAATGTCGTTGCGCGGCTTGATGGACGGTCACCTGGTGCCTGCGTCCATTTCAATTCGCATATCGACGTTGTCGAAGCCGGCGACGGCTGGACCGTCGATCCCTTCGCTGGCACCGTCAGGGACGGCAAGGTCTATGGACGCGGCGCCTGCGACATGAAGGGCGGCCTCGCTGCCTCCATCATCGCTGTCGAAGCCTTTGTGGAAGTCTTTCCCGACTTTCCCGGCGCCATCGAGATCTCGGGAACGGTCGATGAGGAATCCGGCGGCTTCGGCGGCGTCGCCCATCTGGCCGGCCTCGGCTATTTCTCGAAACCCAGGGTCGATCACGTCATCATTCCCGAGCCTCTCAACAAGGACCGCATCTGCCTCGGCCATCGCGGTGTCTGGTGGGCGGAGATCGAGACCAAGGGTGAGATCGCGCACGGCTCGATGCCGTTTCTCGGCGAGAATGCGGTGCGCCATATGGGCGCGGTGCTGCAGGCATTCGAGGACGAACTGTTCCCGGCACTCGACCGAAAGATCACCCGCATGCCGGTGGTGCCGGAAGGCGCCAGGCGCTCGACCATGAACATCAATTCCATTCATGGCGGCCAGACCGAGGATTTCCGCCCCGGTCTGCCCTCGCCCAACGTGCCCGATTCCTGCCGTCTGACCATCGACCGCCGTTTCCTCCTCGAGGAGGATCTGGCCACGGTCAAAGCCGAAGTGACCGGCGTTCTCGACCGGCTGAAACGCGAGCGCAAAAAATTCGACTACGAGATCCGCGATCTGATGGAAGTACTGCCCCTGATGACCGAGCGCGACGCCCCCGTCGTCAAGGCGGTGGCGCAAGGCATTCATGCGATCTTCGACCGCGAGCCCGACTACGTCATTTCGCCCGGCACCTACGACCAGAAGCACATCGCCCGCATCGGGCATATCTACGACTGCATCGCCTATGGCCCGGGCATTCTCGACCTCGCCCATCGGCCGGACGAGTGGGTTGGCATATCGGACATGGTGGAATCGGCCAAGGTGATGGCGATCGGGCTCAACGTGCTGCTGCGCGGCACGGCCACGGGATGATCCTGCATCGCGATAAGCTTCGGCCCGCCGACAGGGCTGGCACGGCAAAAAACATTCCCGGCCACCCTGCCTGGCAGCACGAAACGCAATTTACTCCCACGCGAAATCACGCTTCTATCGCCCGGCTTGAGCACGTATCCTGAACGCATGGGGAGTTGCACGATGAGATTGTGGAAAACCATTCTGGCCGCCGCGGTTCTCGCATTGGCCGCTGGAACCTCCGCCTTTGCGGCCCGAACCGACCTGGTCATCGGCATTCCGCTCGAACCGCCGCACCTCGACCCAACCGCTGGTGCCGCTGCGGCGATCAAGGAAGTGCTCTACGCCAATGTCTTCGAGGGGCTGACCCGGATCGGACCCAATGGCGAGGTGCTGCCGGATCTGGCGGAAAGCTGGACCATTTCCGATGACGGCAAGGTCTACACCTTCAAGCTGCACGCCGGCGTCAAATTCCACGACGGCGCCGATTTCAGCGCCGATGACGTGAAATTCTCGCTCGACCGTGCCCGCGCCGACAATTCGGTCAACGCGCAGAAGGGCCTGTTCGCGGCCATCGACAAGGTCGACGTCATCGATCCGGCGACGGTGAAAATCACGCTGAAAAACCCGCAAGGATCCTTCCTTTACAATTTGGGCTGGGGCGACGCGGTGATGGTGTCGCCGAAATCCGCCGACACCAACAAGGAAAACCCGGTTGGCACCGGCCCGTTCAAGTTCCAGAACTGGGCCAAGGGATCATCGATCACGCTGGTCAAATCTGACCATTACTGGGGCTCTCCGGTGTTCCTCGACAAGGTCGAGTTCCGCATCGTGCCGGATGCCGCAGCCTATGTGCCTGCCCTTTTGTCCGGCGACATCCAAGCCTTTCCCTTCTTCGATCCCGACAGCCTCGCACAGATCAAGGACGATCCGCGTTTCAAGGTGGTGATCGGTTCGACCGAAGGCGAAACCATCCTCTCGATCAACAACAAGAAGCCACCTTTCGACAAGCTGCAGGTCAGGCAGGCGATCTCCTATGCGCTCGACCGCAAGGCGATCATCGACGGCGCCTCGGCCGGCCTTGGCCTGCCGATCGGCTCGCATATGTCGCCGGCGAACAAGGACTATGTCGACCTCACCGGCCTCTATCCGCACAATGTCGACAAGGCCAAGGAACTGCTGAAGGAGGCCGGGCTGGAGAACGGCTTCAAGGCAACGCTGAAACTGCCGCCGCCCAGCTATGCACGGCTCGGTGGCGAGATCATCGCCTCCCAACTTCGCGATGTCGGCATCAACCTGGAGATCGTCCCGGTCGAATGGGCGCAGTGGCTGGACCAGGTGTTCACCAAGAAGGATTACGACCTGACCATCGTCTCCCATACCGAGCCCAACGACATCGATATCTATGCGCGCAGGGACTACTACTTCAACTACGACAATCCGACCTTCGACAAAGTGATCGCCGACCTCAACCTCACCTCCGACGAGACCAAGCGCAAGGAACTGCTTGGCGAGGCGCAGAAGATCCTGGCCGACGACGCCGTGGTCGGCTTCCTCTACGAATTGCCCAAGGTCGGTGTCTGGGACGCCAAGCTGCAGGGCCTGTGGGAAAATGCGCCGATCCAGGCCAACGACCTGACCAAGGTGAAGTGGAGCGAGTGAGGTTCTTGGTGCGCGCGGCACTCCCTTGCCTTCCATGAGCGCCTACCTCCTCAAGCGTCTCGCCGTCGCTTTAGCAACGCTGGTACTTGCCTCAATGGTGGTGTTCGCCGTGCTGGAGATCCTCCCCGGCGATCCGGCGCGGCTGATGCTGGGCATGAACGCCAGTGCCGACCAAGTGGAACTCTTGCGCAACCAGATGGGCCTCAACGCGCCGATCGTCCTGCGCTATCTGCACTGGGCCGGGGGCTTGCTCACCCTCGATTTCGGCCGCTCCTATACCTACTCGGTCCCGGTCATCGATCTCGTGCGCGAACGGCTGGCCGTCTCGCTGCCGCTGGCGCTGATCGCGCTCGCGCTCTCCACCTTGATCGCCATTCCGGTCGGCCTGTTTTCCGCCAGCCGGCGCGGACGGGCCGGCGATACGATTTCAATGGGCATCGCGCAGCTTGGCGTTGCCGTGCCCAATTTCTGGTTCGCGCTGATGCTGATCTATATCTTCGCGGTCTGGCTGCGTCTGGTCCCGGCCGGTGGTTTTCCCGGTTGGGGCGCCGGCGCCTGGCCGGCACTGAAATCGCTGCTGTTGCCGGCGGTGGCGCTTGCCTTGCCGCAAGCGGCAATCCTGGCACGCGTCACCCGCTCGGCGCTGATCGAGGTGCTCGACGAGGATTACATCCGCACCGCCCGCGCCAAGGGCCTGCCCTATCGGGCCGTGCTGTGGCGGCACGCGCTACGCAACGCCATGATCCCGGTGCTGACAATCCTTGGCCTGCAGTTCGCCTTCCTGCTCGCCGGCACCATCATCATCGAAAATGTCTTCTATTTGCCCGGGCTCGGCCGGCTGGTGTTCCAGGCGATCACCCAGCGCGACCTGATCGTCGTCGAGAGCGTCATCATGCTGCTGGTCGCCGCCGTCATCGCCGTCAACCTCGTCGTCGACCTTTCCTATGCGGTGGTCGATCCCCGCCTGAGGACCCGGCAATGACGCTGCGCATCGACATCCCCGACGAGACGTTCCGCAGCATCCTGGCCAAGGCGTTTGGGAATACCGCTTTCGTTACCGGTTTCGTCATCACCGTGCTGATCCTGGCGATGGCCGTCGTGTCCTATGTCTGGACGCCCTTTGATGTAACGAGGCTCGTTATAGCGGACAAGACGCAAGGTCCCTCGCTAGCGCACTGGTTCGGCACCGACCATTTCGGCCGCGATATCCTGTCGATGATCATGGTTGGCGCCCGCAACTCGATCGCCGTGGCGCTGGTCGCCGTCGGGATCGGCATGGGTGTCGGCGTGCCGCTTGGCGCCTTCGCCGCCGCGCGCGGCGGCCTCGTCGACGAGGCGTTGATGCGCATCAACGACCTCGTCTTCGCCTTCCCCGCACTGCTGTCGGCCATCATGATAACAGCCATTTTCGGGCCGGGCGCCGTCAATGCGATCATCGCCATCGGTATCTTCAACATTCCGGTGTTCGCCCGCGTCACCCGCGCCGGCGCGCTGGCCATCTGGCCGCGTGAATTCATCCTTGCAGCGCGCGCCGCCGGCAAGAGCAGCACGCAGATATCGATCGAACACGTGCTGCCCAACATCGCCACGCTGCTGATGGTGCAGGGCACAATCCAATTCGCGCTGGGCATCCTGGCCGAAGCCGGGCTTTCCTATCTCGGCCTCGGCGCTCAGCCGCCAATGCCGAGTTGGGGCCGCATGCTGTTCGACGCCCAGACGCGCATGGTGGTGGCGCCGTGGATGGCGATCTTCCCCGGCATGGCGATCGTCGTCACCGTGCTCGGCCTGAATCTTCTGGGCGACGGCATCGCCGACATTCTCGACCCGAAATCGCGGCGGCGGCGATGAGCCTGCTCGAAATCGATAATCTGTCGCTGGTCATCGGCGACACACAGATCCTGAAAAATATGGAGCTCTCCGTCGCGCCCGGCGAAGTGATGGGGCTGGTCGGCGAATCAGGCTCCGGCAAATCGATGACCGCGCTGACGGTGATGCGGCTCCTGCCCCATGCCGCACGCGCCACCGGGCGCATCACATTCGACGGCATCGATATTCTGGGAGCGACCGAGGACCAGATGTGTGCCTTGCGCGGCGACGACATCGGTATGGTGTTCCAGGAGCCGATGACGGCGCTCAACCCGGTCAAGACAATCGGCGAACAAGTCGCCGAAGGCATACGCTGGCACACCGGGGCGAGCCGTGCCGACGCCGAGGAGCGGGCGCGAAAAATGCTCGACCGCGTCGGCCTGCCCGAAGCAAAATTCCCGCTGTCGCGCTATCCGCACGAATTGTCGGGCGGCCAGCGCCAACGCGTCGTCATCGCCATCGCCTGCGCGCTGAAGCCGAAGCTGCTGATCGCCGACGAGCCGACGACGGCGCTCGACGTGGTGCTGCAGGCACAGATCCTCGACCTCCTGCGCGATCTCGTGGCGGAGAACCGCATGGGCCTGCTGCTGATCTCGCATGATCTCGCTGTCGTGACAGAGATGGCCGACCGCATCACCATCCTGCGCCATGGCGAAGTGATGGACGCCGGCGACACGGCGCGCACGCTCTCCGAACAGTTCCATCCCTATACGCGCCAGTTGGCGCAGGCCTCGATGCATGTTCCGGCGCGCTCCAAACCTCATCATGTCGGGATGGACCAACCCTTGCTGCAGGTTGAGGGCGTCAGCCGCGACTACCCCGGACGCCGCATCTCGCTGTTCCGGCGCGCGCCAGACATACGTGCGGTCGACGATGTCTCCCTGTCGATGGCGCCGGGGCAGTCGGTGGCGCTGGTCGGCCGCTCCGGCTGCGGCAAGTCGACCCTTGCCCGCATGATCCTGGCGTTGGACCGGCCGAGTTCGGGAACGATCCGGTTTGGCGGCGAACCCATCACCGGCAGGAGCGAGGCCGAGCTGAAGCCGGCCAGACGCGATATGCAGGTTGTCTTTCAGGATCCCTACGGCTCCTTCGATCCGCGCCAGAAGGTCGAAAAACTGGTCGCCGAACCCCTGCATGTCCTGGAGAAAAAACCGACGCGCGCCGAGCGCCGCGAGATGGTGGCGCATGCGCTCCACGAGGTCGGCCTCGACCAACGCGACATGGACAAATACCCGCACGAATTTTCCGGCGGCCAGCGCCAACGCCTGTCGATCGCCCGCGCCATCATCACGCGCCCCAAGCTTGTCGTCGCCGACGAGCCAGTCTCGGCACTCGATGTCTCGATCCGTGCACAGATCCTGGACCTGTTCGCCGGATTGAACCAGAAACTCGGCATCGCTTATCTCTTCATCACCCACGACCTGACCGTCGCCCGCGCCATCACCGACGACGTGCTGGTCATGCATGACGGCAAGATCGTCGAGCGCGGCAGGACGAGCGAAGTGCTCGACCATCCGCAATCAGAGGCGGCGCAAGCGCTGGTCGCCGCAGCGCCGGATCTTCGCCGGGCGATCGCGAAACGGATGCAGGAACAAGGGTAAGCTGCCGATCCGCCCGCTACTCTTCCGGCTTTACCACATCGACCGGGCTGATGTCGAGCAAATCGAGCGTGCGGCGCAACAGACGCACCTCGGTCTCGGCCAGTTGCGAATCCGCCTTGGCGATTTCCGCCATGTGCTGCGCCAATTGCTTGCGCCGCCCGACGTCGAGGTCACGAAACAGCGCGATCGCCTGCGAGCCGTTGGTCTCATAGCCGTATTCGTTGAGATATTCGACAACCGCGTCGATGCTGGCCTCCGGAATGCCGAAAGCATCCTTGCAGATGCGCCGGAAGGCAACCATCTCGCTCTCGCTCACCGTGCCATCGGCCAAGATCATCCGGAACAGCATCAGCAGTTCCGCCGACAGGACGGGATCGTCCGCGACCTTGCGCACGCCCGGGTCGCCGTCGAAGATCGAGCGTATCTGGTCAAGCAATGCGAATGCCATGAACGGGCCCTTTCCGATTCTTCTTCAACAGAATTAGCGCGGAATCGGCCTTGCGCAAACCGGGTCGGCGTGGTCGAACGCGCGCTACAGCCGACGGACATCTTGACATATCAGATGATCGACCTCACCGCCCAGACAATCGCCATGCTCGCTTTCGCCGCCTTTGCCGGGGGGTTTGTCGATTCGATTGCCGGCGGCGGCGGGCTGATCACCATTCCGGCGCTGCTGCTCGCCGGTTTTTCGCCGGTCGAGGCGCTTGGAACCAACAAGCTGCAAGGCATGTTCGGCTCCGGGTCGGCGACGATCCACTATGCCTCGAAAGGCCATGTCGACCTGCGCCGGCAGCTGCCATCGGCGCTGCTTGCCCTCGCCGGCGGCGCCATCGGCGCATTGCTGGCCACGATCGTGCCCGGCGACCTGTTGCGAGCGGCCCTGCCGCTGGTACTGATTGCCATTGCGCTCTACTTCGCGCTCAAGCCCAACATGAACGATGTCGACCGGGCCGAGCGCCTGTCGCCCTTCCTGTTCGGCGTGACCCTGGTGCCGGCTATCGGCTTCTATGACGGCGTATTCGGGCCGGGCGCCGGTTCCTTCTACATGCTGGCCTTCGTGACGCTCGCCGGCTACGGCGTGCTCAAGGCAACGGCGCACACCAAACTGCTCAATTTCGCCTCCAACATCGGCGGCTTCATCATCTTCGCCGCCGTCGGCGTCATCTCGTGGAAGATTGGCCTGGTGATGGGCGTCGCCCAGTTCCTCGGTGCCCGCGTCGGCGCGAGCTTGGCCATGCGCATCGGCGCCAAGCTGATCAAGCCGCTGCTGGTCATCGTCTGCGTGGCTCTGGCGGTGAAGCTGCTGGCCGATCCGGCCAACCCGTTGCGCGTCATGATTGGTGTGTAATCACGCGCCTGTTACAATGCCGCTGTTCGAATCATGTTGGAGGAGCCAGACATGAATCTCAGCGCGCCTACCCAGATTGTTTTCATCATCTCCGTTGTCATCGCCATCATCGGCATTCTTGCCGCGCTTGGCGTCCTTGCGTTCATTCCGATCGCATCGGTGTGGATCGTGCTTATCGCCTATATCGTGCTCGCCGCCGGCTGCCTGATGCGCGGCGCCTGACAAGTTTCCGTCGACAAGCGGGGACCGAGAGCGCCCGGCCAAAGCCGGGCGTTTTTGATTATGATGCGGGCTCTGCTAGATTCGCTTGGCGGAAGGACGGCCAATGCCAATCGAGATGCAGCGCCGCAAAGAACAGGATCGCTCCATATCGGGGCTTTTCGAAATGCGTCGACGGCTTCCCAATGCCGCGCTTGACGGCGTTGTCACCGATATCTGCGGTTATCGCGAAACCGCGCCCGGCTATTTCCATAACATCGAATATGCCTCGCTGACCGTGCCGCTGGTGATCAGCTTTGCCGAACCATTCGCTATCGGGCTTGGCCGAACCCCCGGCGATAACGACCGTTTCGCCAGCTTCGCCGCCGGCCTTTATGCCGGACCGGTGATGATCCAGTCTTTCGGTGGCGCCTGCTGCGTCCAGGTCAACTTCACCCCGCTGGGCGCACGCCGGTTTTTCGGCCGGCCGATGAGTGAACTGGCCGATCGCATGGTAGCCCTCGACGACGTGCTCGGTCTCGAAGGCATCGCCCTGCGCGAAAAACTTGGCAACGCGCCGGATTGGAACATGCGTTTCGACTTGGCGGAAATGTTCGTCGCCGGCCGGCTGGCCGCTGCCCACGAGACCCGGGCCGAGATCGCCTGGGCTTATGACAGGATCATCTTTTCGGGCGGCCGCACGCGCATCGCCTCTCTTGCGGAAAAGCTGGGCTGGAGCCGCAAGCATCTTGCCGAGAGATTCACCGACGCCACCGGCATCGGTCCGAAAACCCTGTCGCGCATCGTGCGCTTCAACCGAGCCCTCGGCCTGTCCAGGCAACAGGCGAGCGGGTGGGCCGACATCGCCGCCGATTGCGGCTATGCTGACCAGGCGCATCTGGCCCGCGAGTTCCGCGACCTGGCCGGCGAAACGCCGACGACACTGTCGTTGGGGGTGTAGTTCCGAACAAGCCGCGGCGCACTGGCCGGCAGGTAACATTTCTTCAAGACGCCGGAACGGCCTTCGAACAGAGTGGGTTATCGACCAATCCGGATGAAGGAGGCAGCCATGCCCACAACCAATGAAGCACCACGGCTCTACCCTGCCCTGCGCTACAGAAACGCGGCGAAGATGATCGACTGGCTGGGCGAAGCCTTCGGCTTCAGCGTCCGCGCCCGCTACGGCGAAGGCGATGTCGTGCACCATGCCGAACTGGTCGTCGGCTCTTCGATGATCATGCTGGGCTCGGTCCGCGACGACGATTACGGCAAGATGGTAGGCGAACCCGGTTCAGGCGGCGGCAAGTCGATCTATGTCGCCGTCGACGATGCCGATGCCGCGTATAAGAGAGCCAGGAAGGCCGGCGCCGTCATCATCCAGGAATTGACCGACCGCGACTACGGCAGCCGTGAGTTCGTCTGCCGTGACCCGGAAGGCAATGTCTGGTCGTTCGGCACCTACTGGCCGAAGGCCAGTGAGAAGGTCTGACCTTCAACGCGCCAGCGAAAAAATCGCGTCGCAGTCGAGATGGGTCTCCAGCTCGGCCGCGACTTCGTCCAGCGCCCGCTCGACTTCGGAACGATAGTCGAGGCCACCGCCCTTGATGCCGAGGCTTTCGAGGAATTTTCCGCGAAAGCCGTCGGCGCCGAACAGGCCGTGCATGTAGGTGCCGATCACCTTGCCGTCGGCGGAGATCGCGCCATCCTCGGCGCCGTTGATGATCGCCGACGGGCGCCTGGTGTCGGGGCCCGTCGTGCGGCCGAGGTGGATCTCGTAGCCTTCGAGCGGCAGGCCGAACGGCACTGACCGGGCGCTGACATTTCGCACCGTCTTTTCCGGCTCCATCACCGTCTCGACATCGAGCAGGCCGAGCCCCTCGGCTTCTATGACGGAGCCTTCGATGCCGTCGGGATCGCGCACCATGCGGCCGAGCATCTGGAACCCGCCGCAAATGCCGACGACATGGCCACCGCGCTTGCGATGCGCCGCAAGATCCCGATCCCAGCCATTCTCGCGAAACTTCAGGAGATCGCCGATTGTCGACTTGGAGCCGGGAATGACCACCAGCCCAGCATCGGCCGGCAGCTTCTTTCCCGGCGGCACGAACACCACCTCGACCTGCGGTTCGGCCTTGAGCGGGTCGAGATCGTCGAAATTCGCGATGCGGCCGAGCATCGGCACCGCCACTTTGAGCGCGCGCGCCTCGCCGGATGCCAGCCGCTCCAGCACCACGGAATCCTCCGACGGCAGCCGTGCCGCGGCCCTCAGCCACGGCACGACGCCGAAACAGCGCCATCCGGTGAATTTCTCGATCGCCCTCAGGCCATCATCGAACAGGGAGACGTCTCCCCGGAACTTGTTGATGAGATAGCCGACGATCATGCGCCGGTCTTCTTCCGGCAGGATCAGATGCGTGCCGGCGAGCGAGGCGATGACGCCGCCGCGATCGATGTCGCCGACCAGCACCACCGGCACATCGGCGCGCGTGGCAAAGCCCATATTGGCGATGTCGCGGCTTCTAAGGTTGATTTCGGCCGGCGAGCCGGCGCCCTCGACGATGACGAGATCGGCACCCTCGCCGACCTTGCCCCAGGACTCCAGCACCGCATCCATCAGCCGGCCCTTCAGCGCCTGGTAGTCGCGCGCCCGTGCTTCGCCGAACACCTTGCCCTGGACGATGACCTGCGCGCCGACATCTGTCTGCGGTTTGAGCAGCACCGGGTTCATATGCACCGATGGCGGCACGCCGCAGGCGATCGCCTGCAGCCATTGCGCGCGGCCGATCTCGCCGCCGCCATGGTTGTTGTCGCCGGGAATTTCGGCGACGGCGGCATTGTTCGACATGTTCTGCGGCTTGAACGGCCGCACCTTCAGACCGCGCTTTTTCGCGACGCGACAAAGGCCCGCGACCAGCACCGTCTTGCCGACGTCCGACCCTGTGCCTTGCAGCATGATTGCCCTGGCCATCAGCCTCTGCCCTGCGTCGCCGTGCCGGTGATCGTGGATTTTTGCGCCAACGGCCCGCCGCGCCAGATGTAGAGCGCCAGCAGCGGCTCATTATCCGTACGCATGGCGTGGTTGACGGTGGAGGCATGGTGGACGACCTCGCCGGCCTCCCGCCTGCGAAAACCGCCCTCGCCCATGCGCCACTCCGTGCCGCCGGTCAGCGGAATATAGATTTCCTCGGCGACATGATGATGGTCGGGGTAGACGATCCCGGGTCCGAGAATCAGCAGCCCGGCGGCAACCTCTTCGTTGACGAAGTGCCCACGCGTGCCAAACATTTCCAGCCAGCCGTAATTGTCGATGAAGGCCCTGCCAAAATCGGCCTCGGTGTAGGTCTGCCCCCAATGCAGTTCGTTGCGCTGCTCGGCCAGCAATCGCACCAGCGGCCTCGCATCCAGCGGCGCCAGTTCGGCCGCGCGATCGAGATGGCGCAGGCAACCAAGCCGGTGCGGCTCCAAATTTCGGGCTGGCATAACCCAGCCGATACGCGCCACCGCCTCGCGCACCGGAACGTCATCGACGGAAGCGAGACAGGCGTGGAACTTTTCCAGCAGTTCGTCCAATTTGGTCGTCACATCTTGCTCCGGGCATGCATCGATGCACAGCCGCTCCGCGATAGGTCGGGTTGCGCGGCGGCATCATTGGTCTAGATTGATGCGCGCGCAAAGCCAAAAACGACAGGCCAGCGGGCTAGCTGGCCAGCCTGTAGGGAGCACGCCATGGACGCCGCGGTCGATGCGAGCACCAACCAGTTCGAACTCAACGAGGAACAGCGTGCCATCCAGGAGATGGCCCAGGCCTTCGCCGCCGATCGCGTGGCGCCCAATGCGCTCGACTGGGACCGAAGGCGACATTTCCCCGCCGATGTGATCCGTGAAACCGGGCCGCTCGGCCTCGGCGGCATCTATGTCAGGGACGATGTCGGCGGTTCCGCGCTCGGCCGGCTCGACGCCGTACTGATCTTCGAGGCGCTGTCGCACGCCGACCCGGCCTTTTCCTCCTTCATCTCGATCCACAATATGGTGGCCTCGATGATCGACCGCTTCGGCAATGATGAGCAGCGCCAGCGCTTCCTGCCGAAGCTCACCTCCATGGAATGGCTGGCGAGCTATTGCCTGACCGAGCCTGGCTCGGGTTCGGATGCGGCGGCGCTGAAGACGCGCGCGGTGAAAAGCGGCGGCGATTACATCCTCAACGGCGCCAAGCAGTTCATCTCCGGCGCCGGCGACAGCGATGTCTACGCCGTCATGGTGCGCACCGGCGCCGACGGCCCGAAAGGCATCTCCACCATTATCGTGCCCAGGGATGCGCCCGGCCTCTCCTTCGGCGCCAATGAGCACAAGATGGGCTGGCACATGCAATCGACCCGCCAGGTCATCTTCGAGGATTGCAAGGTGCCGGCGGAGAACCTCTTGTCGGGCGAAGGCGCCGGCTTCGGCATCGCCATGGCTGGGCTCGACGGCGGCCGCCTGAACATCGCCGCCTGTTCGCTGGGCGGCGCCCAGTCGGCGCTCGACAAGGCGCTCTCTTATACCGCAGAGCGCAAAGCCTTTGGCTCGAAGATCAACCAGTTCCAGGCGCTGCAGTTCAGGCTGGCCGACATGGAGACGGAGTTACAAGCAGCGCGCATCTTCCTCTATGCGGCGGCCTCCAAGCTCGACCGCAAGGCGCCGGACGCCGGCAAATGGTCGGCAATGGCCAAGCGCTTCGTCACCGACACCGGCTTCGACGTCGCCAACGATGCGCTGCAACTGCTCGGCGGCTACGGCTATTTGCATGATTACGGCATCGAGAAGCTGGTGCGCGATCTCAGGGTGCACCAGATCCTCGAAGGCACCAACGAAATCATGCGCGTCATCATCGCGCGCGCCCTGATCGGCCGCTGACGCCACCAACTCCGGGAGAGAGACTATGACGACGATCGCCTTTATCGGCCTCGGCAATATGGGCAATCCGATGGCCGCAAACCTGGTCAAGGCTGGGCATGCCGTGCACGGTTTCGACCTGATGCCGGAAAACCTCGCGGTCGCGCGCGAACATGGCGTCGTCGTCATGGCCAATGCCGTCGCCGCCGTGAAGGACGCCGATGTGGTCATCACCATGCTGCCAGCCGGCAAGCATGTTTTGTCGGTCTATGGGGACATCGCTCCCAAGGCCAGGAACGGCGCGCTGTTCATCGATTCCTCGACGATCGACGTCGAATCGGCGCGCAAGGCGCATACGATCGCGGCAAAGCACGGCCTGCTGTCGATCGACGCGCCGGTTTCGGGCGGCACCGGCGGCGCCACGGCTGGCACATTGACCTTCATGGCCGGGGGAGCCGACGATGCCTTCTCGGCCGCCGAGCCGATCCTGAAGCCGATGGCCGGTCGCATCGTCCATTGCGGCGGTGACGGCGCCGGACAGGCGGCGAAGATATGCAACAACATGATCCTCGGCATTTCGATGATCGGCGTCGCCGAGGCGTTCGTGCTGGCGGAAAAACTCGGCCTGTCGCATCAGGCGCTGTTCGACGTCGCCTCGACCTCGTCGGGCCAGTGCTGGTCGCTGACCACCTATTGCCCGGTGCCGGGCCCGGTTCCCACTTCGCCCGCCAACAGGGATTACAAGCCGGGATTTGCGGCGGCTCTTATGCTGAAAGACCTCAAATTGTCCCAGGAAGCAGCGCTTGGCGCGGGCGCGGTGACGCCGCTTGGCGCCGAAGCGGCGCAGCTCTATACCCTGTTCAACGCCCAGGGCCATGGCGGCGCCGATTTCTCCGGCATAATTAATTTTCTGCGCGGCAACTCGGCGTAAGCAGTTAGTTTTTTCAGGCTCTTCCGGACTAAGGACCGCAAATTTAGATTTGCTTAAGCTCTCGATAACTCGGCGGTAACGATGTTCCTATAAAACGGATTGCGAGGCGGACATATCGCATCCGCCCGGCGCTCCGGATCAGGTCTCGCGTACCGGAGCCCGTAAGTTTCGCAAGTGTCTTGGTAGCGAAACGCCATGCGTATCTGGCAAAGCCGCGTTCCCGATGGGGCGCGGTTTTTGCATTTCCAGCCCTTTATTACCGACGATCCGTCTATATTCCGATCGCCGCACCCGGGATCGGCACATGGTCTTCATTGGTCAGCACCATCGGTGCATCGACGCCGTCCACGCGGACGACGAGCAGGCGCGTGCTCCATGTGCCGGCATTGCGAACCAGGTGGGAATAAACGGTGCCCTTACCCTTGGCGCCGTGGACGGGAATGCTGAACTGGGCGTCGCCCGCGCCATTCGCATTGACGTTGAGATGACCGCCGACCCAGAAATTGTCGGCCAAATCGTCGCCGATGGCGGCCTTGACCCGAACATCGGCGCGGACGACGTCCATGGTCATGCGGTAGGCGTCGCTGCCTTTGAGCACGAAAGGGATGCTGCCGACCATCGTCGCACAACCGCCGATACTGACCACCCATACGGCAAGGCCGGCAATCGCCCAATTGCGCTGCGTCTTGCGGAACTGCTCGGCGTCGCGCCAGGCCCGGTTCTGCCAGGCCCAGCGGCTGCCGCGCGCGCCGAGCACGAAGATCATGATGAAGTTGACGACCGGGATCAGCGCCAGCAGCGCGATGAAGGTGCTGTTGCCGATACCCCAAATCCAGTTGAGGAAGAAGGCGCCCCAGTTCCAGCGATCGAGTTCGGCTGGAATTTCAGCCGGTTGGTTGAGCGGTTGTCCGGCCATGTTGTTCCCCATCGGCGTGTATGCCGATTGGTTCTAGCGCAAGACTTCGACGATGCGCAAAAAAGTTCCGGGGCTTCCGCTTCAACCCTTTGTGGAAAGTCGGCGAAAATTTGCCCTCACCGCGCGGCCGGCCGGCTTCAGCGCTGCGCTGATCGACCGTTCGGCCGCGACGCCGTTGAAGAGCGACGGCGTTCGACCCGAGAGAACCTCCGGCCAGAAACGTGACGCCGATTGCAGGAAAGACATTTGCGCCGCAAGCGCGCCCTCGGCCATGGCGACGGTCTTCTCGCTGACCGCCATTGCCGTCTCCGCGCTCCAGGGCTCGCCGCTTCGCGCCTCCACGGCCATCAGTGGCAGCCGCATCATCACCACCAGCGGCGCCAGCATCAGGTCCGCGCCAAGGCTGGCCGCCTCTTGCACGCGTCGGCTTTTGCCGGTCTTTCTCATGTGGGCAATCCCCTGTCGCGGCCGGATCGGCCGCCTCTTACACTACGCGCCGAAGGCGAAATTCGTTCCCGCTCAAAGAGCATTATTTCCGGGGATTGGGCGTTTCTTCGCAGAAACGCCCAACCGAGGGTTGCTCCTATCGCTTGCGCAGGTCCGCCTGAGCCAGGTCGAGCGCCTTGCCGATGCGCTCGCAAGCCATGTCGATCGTATCGCGGGTCCAGATCAGCGGCGGCGACAGGATCATCGTATCGCCGGTGGCGCGCAGCATCATGCCGTTGGCGATCGCGTGGTCGCGCACCGTCACCGCGGCACTTCCCGACGGCAGGAAGCGCTCCTTCGTCGTCTTGTCCTTGACGATCTCGATCGCGCCCATCAGGCCGATCGAGCGCACCTCGCCCACCAGATCATGCCCGGCTATACGCTCCTGCAATGCGCTAGCGAAATAAGGTCCGGTGTCGTTCCTGACACGGTCGACCAGCCCTTCCCTCTCGATGATCTCCAGGTTCTTCAAGGCCACGGCGCAAGCCACTGGGTGCCCTGAATAGGTGTAGCCATGGTTGAATTCGCCGCCCTTCTCCACCAGCGTCGAGGCAATGCGGTCGCCAACCAGCAGCGCCGAAAGAGGCTGATAGCCCGAGGTCAGCGCCTTGGCCGTGGTGATGGTGTCCGCTTCGATGCCGAAGGTCTGCGCCGCGAACCACTCACCGGTGCGGCCATAGCCGGTGATGACCTCGTCCAGCATCAAAAGCACATCGTATTTGCGGCAGATGCGCTGCACTTCGAGCCAGTAGCTCGCCGGCGGTATCTTGACGCCGCCCGCGCCCATCACCGGCTCGCCGATGAAGGCCGCGACCTTGTCGACGCCGGCCTCGAGGATGGCATCCTCGACGGACTTTGCCGCGCGCAGGCCGAAATCGTGGTCGCTTTCGCCCGGCAGAGCCAGCTCATAGGCATAGGGCATCATCACATGGACGATGTTGGGCACCGCACCGTTGAGCTGCTTGTGCATGGCATCCATGCCGCCGAGCGAAGTGCCGGCAATGGTCGAGCCGTGATAGGCCATCTTGCGCGAGATGACGCGGTTCTTCTCCGGCTTGCCCTCAAGCACCCAGTAATGGCGCACAAGGCGCAAGGCGGTGTCGTTGGCCTCCGAACCGGAGGAGCCATAAAACACCTGGTTCACGTTGCGTGGTGCGATCTCGGCCAGCTTCTTCGACAACAGCACCGGCGTCGGCGTCGAGCATTTGAAGAAGGAATTGTAGTAAGGCAGTTCCTTCATCTGTGCATAGGCGGCCTCGGCCAGCTCGTCGCGGCCGTAGCCGATATTGACGCACCACAGGCCGGCCATGCCGTCCAACAGTTCCGTCCCTTCGGAATCGTAGATGAACGGGCCATTGGCGCGGGTGATGACGCGCGCGCCTGCCTCACGCAGCTCCTTATGGTCGGTGAAGGGATGCAGGTGATGCGCGGCGTCGATCTGCTGAAGCTGCTTCAGCGAATAGTTCTGGTAAGTCATTGATTTGGTCTTTCCTCTGAAATCATTCCGGCGGTGCCGGGGCGAATTCTTCAGAGGACGGCAGGCGGCGAATAGCCGATGCGGGCACACAGCCGCAAAAGCTCGGCGCGCAGCGTGCGTGACGACGGTGTCACCGCGACCCGGAATGCGCGAGCTGATAGTCTAGCGAGAACCATGAAGGTACCTTAGAGCAAAGGCCGGTCGAGGTGAACCACCCTTTGCTCAGGGGTGCCATGGGGATGAGGTCAGGCTTTTCCGCTCAGTGCCCGCTGCAGGAAGACATATTTCATCGCCGTCTGCGCCGCCTGCGGCCGGCGGTCGCCGCGCCCGCCATGTCCGCCTTCGGTCTCCTCGAAGAACAGCGTCTTGCCGTGTCCTGCCTGCTGCAGGCGGGCCGCCATCTTGCGCGCATGGCCGGGGTGGACCCGGTCATCGGCGGTCGAGGTTGTCAAGAGCACCGGCGGATAGGCGGCGTCGGCCTTGACATGTTGATAGGGCGAATAGGCGGAAAGCCACTTGGCGTCTTCCGGCTTTGACGGATCGCCATATTCGGCCATCCACGAAGCGCCCGGCGGCAATTCGGTGTAGCGCAGCATGTCGAGCAGCGGCACCTCGATGATGACGGCACCGAAAAGCTCGGGATGCTGCGTCAGCGAAGCGCCGGTCAGCAGGCCGCCATTGGAGCCGCCCTGGATGCCGAGCGATTGAGCCGTGGCGATACCGCGCCTGACGACATCTTCGGCCACCGCCGAAAAGTCGTCGAAGCCGTTCTGGCGCTTGCCTTTCAGCGCCGCCTGGTGCCAGGCCGGTCCGAACTCGCCGCCGCCGCGAATGCAGGCCTGCACATAGGCATTGCCTTTCTCCAGCCACAGCCTGCCGCGCACGCCGGCATAGCCGGGCAACAGCGGCACCTCGAAACCGCCATAGCCGTAGAGTAGCGTCGGCACCGGACCGTTCTGGTCGCGCCGCCGGACGACGAAATAAGGGATCATCGTGCCGTCCTTCGAGCGCGCCTCGAACTGCTCCGAGATCAGCGGCGAGGCATCGAAGCGGGCCGGTTGCGATTTCACGGTCGCCAGCGTCTCGCCATTGTCATCGGACCAGATGATCGAGCTTGGCGTCAGGAAATCGGTGAAGGAAAAGGAGACGGTGGAACCGAAATGCTCGGCATGGCTGATGCCGACAGTGCCGTTTTCAGGCAGCACGACTGACTTCAGCGACCAGGCGCCGCGCTC
Source organism: Mesorhizobium sp. LNHC229A00 (assembly GCF_000502415.1). Lineage (NCBI taxonomy): Bacteria > Pseudomonadati > Pseudomonadota > Alphaproteobacteria > Hyphomicrobiales > Phyllobacteriaceae > Mesorhizobium > Mesorhizobium sp. LNHC229A00. The sequence goes on along the minus strand of NZ_AYWQ01000001.1, from coordinate 456,957 downwards.
GCGCTCGCAGACGAGAACCTTGCCGCGCACATTGTCCATCAAGCTGATGAACAGGCGGTCCTGTGTTCTAGCCAGCCCGGCAATGGAAACCCGATGCGCCGGCGCCAACAAGGTTTCGATGGCGCCAAAACCGCCGGTTTCGATCCAATGCGCGAAGTCGAAGGAGTAAAGCCCGTCCGGCTGGCATGCGGTGCCGTCCGGCGCCGTCCATGGCGTGCGCACCCCGAACACCAGTTGATCCCGAAAGAGCGAGGTGTCGGTGACGTCGTCGGGCAGCGGGATGCGACGGTTCTCGCCCGAAGGCAGGCGCAGGAAACTGTGCGATGCGAAGAAGTTGAGTGTCCGCGCCAGAAACAGGTGACGCTTCTCGCCGTCGAACTCGACACCGGCGCCTACTGCAAGATCCTCGGTCTTTCCCTCGAAGATCGGGGTCGCCTCTTCCAGCCTTGTGCCGCGCTTCCAGAGCTTGACCACGCGCGCATATCCGGACTCTGTCTTGTCGGCCTCTTCGAAAGCGGCCGAGACGATGATCGTATCCTCGTCCAGCCAGCCGAAGCCCGATTTCGAGGCCGGCGCCTGAAAACCGCCTTTCACGAAGGACTTGGCAGCGATGTCGAACTCGCGCATCGCGCTGGCATCACCGCCATCGGGCGACATCGAGACCAGGCAGCGGTTGAAATCGGGATAGAGCCTGACGGCGCCGCCGAACACCCATTTTATCCCCTCCTTCGCAGCCAGCTGGTCGAAGTCGATGATTGTCTCCCAGTCGGGCTTGTCGGTCTTGTAGGAGGTGACCGTCGTGCGGCGCCACAGGCCGAGCGCATTGGTCTTGTCCTGCCAGAAATTGTAGACATGACCGGCGATCGCCGCGCCAACCGCGATATTGTCCTCGGCCGTCATCAGGTCGAGAGCCGTCTGGAATGACGCCTCATAGGATGGATCGCCCTGCAATTCCGCCACAGTGACCTCGTTCTGGCGATGCACCCAGTCGAGCGATTCCTTGCTTGTCCTGTCCTCCAGCCAGAGGAAGGGGTCCTGCATCTCGCCAACTGAATGTAGCTGCGTTTGTGCGATCGAATTGGTCATGTGGTCTCCGAAAAATTCGTCAAGCTCGGTGCCACAAACATCGGCACGACGCTACCGACATTCAACAGGAACACGTAAAACCAGCAGACTTAGTAGACGCGATAGATCGGCCGCGCAGCCCGCGAGGACACCCATGCAACAACTTTACATTGCGATGGAAAAGTTTGGCCCATCCGGGAGCGGATGGAATGAGTATATCGAGTGGTCGGGCCTCACTCAGTTAACCGAGGTGGTCACACTCGACGGGATACTTTGCCCGTTTGCACTCCCACAAATCAAGGATCACCACTGGGCTCACATCGTCTGCGAAGACAACATGCTCAATTTCTTCGTCGACCTGGATTTCCTCCTCTCGGAACTGCCCGATACCGGCAACCTCAATATCCTTGGGGTTATCCGCGGACCCACGGTGGACGTGCGCTCACTCGGTTGGGATGAGTTCGCCTTCATGGGCTATGACTTGCTGGACAAGGATGTCGGCACCAGCGCATTGAGCAATTGCGGCGGATTCGCCGACGTATTTGCAAACGCAGAGCTATCCAGCGTCGGACTGATTGATGACTTCGATCGAGCCGTGAACATTCGGAATTTGCTACATGAGATGTACCCCGAAGAGCATCATGCCGATTGTGACCTTTGGGCTATTTTCAGGCGGCGGAGCAGCTCGGGAGCATCCCGATAGTTCAGGCAAGGGCTAAACAACTCGTCTTCGAACGACGGTGGCGCCTGCGAGCATGGCGCAGATCGCACCAAGCGTGACCGGCAGGCCACCCGCGCCGAGCACATCCATCACGCCGCCGGTGAGCGGCGGGACCAGAATGCCGCCGACACCCCACATAAGGGAGAATGCCGCATTGCCGGCAACCAGCGCCGAACCGGTGAAGCGCTCGCCAAGTTCGATGATCGACATCGTGTAGATGCCGTAGGACACAGCCCCCCAGACGAAGACGCAAGGCCAGATCAGCGGCGTTTCGATCAGCATCGGCAAAAGCACGCAGCCAAACAGCGTCAGCAGTACGCAGATGAAGCGTACGAGACGGGCCGTCAGCCGCTCGGCCAGCAGGCCAAGCGGAACCTGCATGGCGATGTTGCCGGCGATCATGACCGACAGCAGCGCCGACATGCGAGCCTCCGCGATGCCATGATGCGTGCCGTAGACGGGCAGCAGCGCCAGCACCGCCTGCTCGAAGCCGGCGGCCACGACCACCGCCGACAGGAGCAGCCAGGCGAGAGGCATGAAACCCATTACCGAAACCTGGTGCCCGGCCTCGTCCACCCTGGGCAGGCGCCTGACCACCAACGCCAGGCAGAAGCCGCAGAGCACGAAGGCGGCAATGCCGACGAGGAACGGGCGCCAGCCCTGCGTGCCGACGGCGAGCAGGCAGAGCGGGCCGGCGGCGAAGCCGGCCGAAATGATCGTTGAATAGAGGCCCATGATGCGGCCGCGCCGGGCCGGCGGCGCCAGGGCGATCACCCAGATTTCGCTCAGCACATAGAGCGGGTTGGTCACGGCGCCGATCAGCAAGCGCAGCGGAAACCAGAGATAGACGTTCTGCGTCCAGCCGATCAGCGCCAGCACGACAGCCGAAAGCGCCGCGCAAGTGAGAGCCGTGCGCCCTGCTCCGAACCGCCTCGCCAGCGCTGGAATGATTGGCGACGAGACGATGAACCCGATCGGCGTCATGGCAGCCGACAGTCCGATCATCGCCGGCGAGACGCCCTGGCGCTGCAGGATGAAGCTCAGCAGCGGATAGGAAAGGCCCTGCGCGATGGCGAAAACGGACACGGTCGCGATCACACCGGTGATCGCCGCCCATTGCATCGTCTCGTCGCTTCTCGTGTCCACCAGTTCAAGATCCATACTGCTGTCGCGGTTGCAGACTTACCGGTTCGGCCCGGCGGCGGTAAGCCCCGCGGCCCGAACGGATGCCCGGCTCCAGCCAAACCCTGTCAGGAGCCTCAGCGGTTGGCCGATCTATAGAGCGCGAAGGCGACCAGCAAAGCGTCGAGGCCAATGATCACGGTTGGCAACCCCACCGGCCCGATCGCCTGCATCAGCAGGCCCGCGCCCGGCGGACCAACGATACCGCCGACGCCCCATAGCAAGGCGAACGCCGCATTGCCGGTGACCAGCAGCGAACCCTTGAAGCGGCTGCCGAGTTCGACCAGTGCCATCGTGTAGACACCGTAGCCGACCGCGCCCATCACCAGAAGCACGCCCCAGATCAGTGGTGTGGTGATCAGCAGCGGGAGCAGAACAGCGCATATGGTCGTCGCGACGGCGCAGGCCAGGATCATCGGTCGGCCACCGAAGCGTTCGGCGAGCAGGCCGAGCGGAATCTGCAGAAGGATGTTGCCCAGCGACAGCGACATCACCAGCGCGGCGAGCACCGCCTCCGGCAAGCCATAGCCGGCCCCAAACACAGGAACCAGGGCATAGGTGCTTTGCTGGACGGCGGCCGAGACCAGCACCGCCAGCAACAGCGCCGGCGCCAGCCGGGCAAAACCGACAAAACTGCCGGCAGGCTGGCCGTCATCCTCGAAACCGGCGAGCTTCGAGGAGACAAGGCGCAAAATGATGGCACAGAGCAGGAAACCGACGATGCCGACGCTGAAGGGAGCCCAGCCCTCGATGCCGACCAGAGTGAGCGTAAAGGGGCCGGCGGCATAGCCGGCGCCCATTAGTGTGTTGAACACGCCCATCACTCGCCCGCGCCGCGACGGCGACGCCAGCGACAGCGCCCAGACTTCGCCCAGCACATAGAGCGGGTTGATGACGATGCCGATGATGAATCGGATGACGTACCAGGCCACCCAATTCTGGAGGTAACCGATGCCCAGGAAGCACATCGCCCCGATCAGCGAGCAGCCAACCGCCAGATTTCGCGCCCCGAACAGCCGCACGGCAGCCGGGACGAAAGAGGCCGAAAGGATGAGGCCAACCGGCATCATCGCCGCCGACAGGCCGATCAGGGCGGGCGACATGGCTTGCTTCTGCATCAGGAGCGTGAACAGCGGCGAGCTCAACCCTTGCGCCGCTCCGAACATGGCCAACGCGGCGGTGACGCCCGCGAGCGCCGCCCATTGCGTTCCCGCTTCGCCTTCGCTCGAGCCGGTCGCGACCATGCCGTCATCCATGTGAGTGCGGCCATCGGCCAGCAAGCAAGACTAGCTACTGGTTCGACCGGAGAAAGAGAAGAGCCGGACCGGAGATCCGCTTGCACCAAGGAAATCAACCGACCGACCGACGCCAATCGGTCCCGAATGAACGAATCTTTGATGCAGACGCGATGGCTACGGGAAGTAGCGGGCGATTGCGCCTTTCTTGCCGTCCGCATAAGGCTTCAGCCACTTGTCGTCGATGGCAATCCCGTCAGCATCGGACGGCCCCTTGCCGATCGTCCTGCGCCAAGCCCGGAACTTATAGTGGTCGAAGACGTCGAGCATGTGCACGGCATAGGCCGCGGCAAAGGTCTTGTCGCCTTCCACGATGACCAAATTCTCGTCGTTTTCGTAGGACGCCTTGTAACCGAGGTTGTGGCTGCCGGTAATGACGGTGGCGTTGTCCTCCATCGGATCGATGACAACGATCTTGTCGTGCACGATCGCGTGGCCCACGGTGAGCACTTCGGCCTGGAAATCCGTGGCAATCGTGGCGCCGGTCAGGTTCGCCGCCCTTACGATGGAGACATTCGGGGCCTCCCAGACCTTCTCCGGATAGACAAAGGGCGACTTGCCGTCCTTGTTCGACTTGTGGGTGACCGGATCCTTGGTCGGAGCGACATAGTTGGGCATGGCCGTCTCGTCGCTGATCGCGCCCTGCACGATGAGGTTCGGATCCGCTTTCGCCGCCGCAACCGCCTGGTCTACGATCGAATTTTCGCCGAGCAGCGAAGGGTTGAACACCAGGAACAGCACGGCCCGCTTCGCCGCTTTGATGCGGGCAAAGACGTCCTGGAGGTCAACCGGACGCACCGAAATGTCCTTTTTGTTGCGGGTCGGGTCGTTGGGCGAAAACCACACCGTCATGCCGTCCAACACCACCGAGGCGCCGTTGAGCGGGTTTGGCATGTGGTTCTCCTTGCGGAACGGCACGCCCTGCGTCTGCACGACGTGGCCGGCAGCACTTTCCGAAGCCGGTGGCGGAAACACATCGGCTTTCATGCGTTCCCAATAGGCATCGAATACCTCCGCCATCGCCGGATCGTCGCGGACAAAAGCGTTGTTGGACTGGCCGCATATGCCAGTCGACGTCCAGTTGGTACTGCCGGTCATAACCGCTTGCGGATTGCCCTGGGTGTCGCGGTAGACGGCGAACTTGTTGTGGCCGATATGGTTGTTGTTGAACAGGCGGTCCGTCACCACGACCCCAGCATTGTGCAAACGCTTCCTGGAGGGTGCGTTGCCGGCATCCCAGGCCTTGGTCTGGTCATCCCTGCCCGAATTGGACAGGATGACTTCGACTACATCCCTGGCCGCGATAATGGCGTCGCACCATTCGTCGTCACCGAGCTCATAGAGCGCAAGCCTGACGGTGCCGCCTTCGGCCTTGGCCCGTTTCAACAGGCTGGTCAGGACGTCAGGCACGTCGCCATGCAGATAGGCGCGGATCTTGCTGGTCGGGTCTTGCAGCACCGCCCTGATCTTGTCGCGCTGGCCGACCTTGATGCCGGCTTCCGCCAGCGCATGAGACATCCATTGCGTCGAAAGCACGCCGTTGGTGAAGGCAACGCGTGCCTTGCCGAACATTTGGCCCAGGAAGATTGGCGGACTGACCGCGCCCTGCCCGAGATAGCCAAGGGGTCGCGCCGGTCCGGTATAGGCGGGTTTGCCGCCGACGACCTGATCGGGGCGCACCGGCACGGGATCGAGGCCCGGCTTCATGCCCCCAACGGGACGCACGCGGTAGGCGATCATTTCGCCGTCCGGCCTGACGTCTATGCTGTCGCGGCGGCGTCTGACAGTCAAATCGCGCCAGAATGTCTTCTGTACCGGCCAGACACCCGTATCCTGCGGAATCCATCGGGGGTTGCGCTGACCCTTGAAGGGCACCCAGGACGCAAGGCAACGCTCCTCGCCTGTATCGGGATAGAGGCGCACGATCTCGAAACCGAGGCAGCCTGGGATCATCCCGTCAAGATCCCAGGAAAGGAACGCGACTTCGTTGTTTGTCGCGGCACGCACTTTGACGACGTCAGGCATGGCTGTCCCTCCAAAACAGTTCAACGCGCAAGTATGTCAGAAGTAAAAGACGGTACTGTAACGTCTTTTTAAATCTGCACCATCCGACGGCCTCATTCAGGCGCCTGCCGGCGCGCCGGTGTGGCCAGGGCGGATGTCGCGGCCACCTGGCTGCCGTTCCGGCATGTCGCTTCCCTCGCTCTAGTGGTCGCCGCCTCCGCAATGGCCGGAGGGGCGCCGGTCCATTATGCCGCCCGTTATCGCATCCTACGAGGACCATCATGACCGCCGCCCTACAACCCTCAGAACCGGCATTGGCGCCCGACCGTGCCCGCCGTGGCGGTCGCGCCGGCAAACGCGCCGGTGGCTCGGCCGCGTTCGAGCAGCCGGCTTTCCGCCAACTGAAGAATCCGCTGACGCCGACCAAGCTGGTGTCCGAGGATGAGCTGGAATCGATCCACCTCGCCTCCTTGCGGGTGTTGCGCGAGATTGGCGTGGACGTCCTGCACGACGAAGCACGCAGCATCATGAAGGCGCATGGCGCCGACGTACGCGAGGGCTCGGAGCGCGTGCGCTTCGACAGCGACATGATCCTGGAACTGGTGTCGAACTGCCCGTCCGAATTCACCATCCATGCCCGCAACCCCGCGCACAATGTGCGCTTCGGCAATGACAATCTGATCATCTCGATGATGGCTTCGGCGCCCAATTGCTCCGACATCGATCGTGGCCGCCGGCCCGGCAACCAGCAGGATTATCGCAATTTCCTGCGGCTGGCGCAGATGCACAACATCCTGAATTGCACGGGCGGCTATCCGGTCGAGCCGACCGACATCCACCCATCGGTTCGTCACCTCGAATGCATCCGCGACCTCGCCACGCTGACCGACAAGGTGTTCCACATCTATTCGCTCGGCAAGGAGCGCAATGTCGACGGCATCGAGATCACCCGCATCGCGCGCGGCATCAGCCATGAGCAATTGCTCGCGGAACCATCCGTCTTCACCATCATCAACACCAATTCGCCGCTCAAGCTCGACGTTCCGATGATGGAAGGCATCATCCAGATGTCGAGCAAGGGCCAGGTTGTCATCGTGACACCCTTCACCCTCTCGGGAGCGATGGCGCCCGTAACCATCGCCGGGGCGCTGGTGCAGCAGAATGCCGAGGCGCTGTCCGGCATTGCCTTCGCCCAGATGGTGCGCAAGGGCGCACCGGTCGGGTATGGCGGCTTCACCTCCAATGTCGACATGAAGTCCGGCTCACCGGCCTTCGGCACGCCCGAATACATGAAGGCGCAACTGGTCGGGGGCCAGCTCGCCCGCCGCTACAAGATCCCCTACCGCACCTCCAACACCTGCGCCGCCAACACCGTCGACGCGCAGGCAGCTTATGAGAGCGTCTTTTCGCTGTGGGGCGCGGTCCAGGGCGGCGGCAACCTGATGATGCACGCGGCCGGCTGGCTAGAAGGCGGCCTGCGCTGTTCCTACGAGAAGACCATTCTGGATATCGACCTGTTGCAGATGGTGGCCGAATTCCTGACCCCGCTTGACCTTTCCGATGAAGCGCTCGGCTTCGACGCCATCCAGTCGGTCGGCCCCGGCGGCCACTTCTTCGGAACCCAGCACACGCAAGACCGCTACAAGACCGCATTTTATTCGCCCATCCTTTCGGACTGGCGCAATTTCGAAACCTGGGCGGAAGCCGGCTCGCCAACGGCAATGGAAAAGGCCAACAAGGTGTGGAAAGAGCGGCTGGCCTCCTATGACGAGCCTTACATGGACCCCGCGATCCGCGAGGAGCTCAACGCCTTTGTTGCGAAGCGCACGACCGAAGGCGGCGCGCCGACCGATTTCTAGACAGACCACTCTCCGGGCCGTTCGGTTTCGCTGCAAAGCGGGTCGGGGTCTTCAAAATATCTGATTCAGTTTACACGAAAACGGAACTATCCTCATGAAATCCCACGTTAAAGCGGTTGTCATTGGCGGCGGCGTCGTCGGCTGCTCGGTGCTCTACCACCTGGCCAAGGCCGGCTGGACCGACATCATGCTGATCGAGCGCTCGGAGCTCACCTCCGGCTCGTCCTGGCATGCGGCCGGCGGCTTCCATACGCTGAACGGCGATCCGAACGTCGCCAAGCTGCAGGCCTATACGGTCCAGCTTTACAAGGAGATCGAGGAGATTTCGGGCCAGTCTTGCTCGCTGCACCTGACCGGCGGCGTGATGTTGGCCGATACGCCCGAACGCATGGACTTCCTGCGCCTTGCCCACGCCAAAGGCCGCTATCTCGGCATGGACACCGAACTGATCACGCCGTCCGAGGCCAAGGCGATGTTCCCGCTGATGGACGAAACCAATTTCGTTGGCGCCATGTGGGATCCGGTCGAAGGCCATCTCGACCCCTCCGGGACCACCATTGCATATTCCAAGGCGGCCAAAAAACTCGGCGCCGAAATCGTGCTGCGCAACCGCGTGGTCGACCTGACACAGCAGCCGGACGGCACCTGGAACGTCGTCACCGAACAGGGCACGGTTCACGCCGAACACGTCGTCAACTGCGGCGGTCTGTGGGCGCGCGAGATCGGCCGCATGGTCGGCGTCGAGCTGCCGGTACTGGCCATGGAGCACATGTATCTCTTGACCGAGCCGATGCCGGAAGTCGAGGAGTTCAACAAGTCGACCGGTCGCGAAATGATCGGTGTGCTTGACTTCAAGGGCGAGATCTACACCCGCCAGGAGCGCAACGGGATCCTGCTCGGCACCTATGAAAAGGCTTGCAAGCCGTGGTCGCCGGTCAACACGCCGTGGGACTTCGGCCATGAACTGCNCTGGCCATGGAGCACATGTATCTCTTGACCGAGCCGATGCCGGAGGTCGAGGAGTTCAACAAGTCGACCGGCCGCGAAATGATCGGTGTGCTTGACTTCAAGGGCGAGATCTACACCCGCCAGGAGCGCAACGGGATCCTGCTCGGTACCTATGAAAAGGCTTGCAAGCCGTGGTCGCCGGTCAACACGCCGTGGGACTTCGGCCATGAACTGCTGCCGCCCGATCTCGACCGCATCGCGCCGTCGCTGGAAATCGGCTTCAAGCATTTCCCTGGCATCGAAAAGGCCGGTATCAAGCAGATCATCAACGGCCCCTTTACCTTCGCGCTCGACGGCAATCCTCTGGTCGGCCCTGTGCAAGGCCTGACCAATTTCTGGTGCGCCTGCGCCGTCATGGCCGGCTTCAGCCAGGGCGGCGGCGTCGGCCTTGCTCTATCCAACTGGATGGTGCATGGCGATCCGGGCTTCGACGTCTGGGGCATGGATGTCGCCCGCTTCGGCGAATGGGCTGGGCTGCGCTACACTAACGCCAAGGTGCGCGAAAACTATTCGCGCCGCTTCTCCATCCGATTCCCCAACGAGGAACTGCCGGCTGCCCGCCCGGCACAGACGACGCCGCTCTACGACACGATGCTCGCCAACAATGCCGTGATGGGCGACTCCTGGGGTCTCGAAACCCCGCTCTGGTTCGCGCCGAAGGGCAGCGAGCCGAAAGACGTCGTCTCCTTCCACCGCTCCAACGACTTTGGTCCGATCGGCGAGGAAGTGCGCGCCACGCGCGAGCGCGTCGGCGTCACCGAGATCGCCAACTTCGCCAAATACGAAGTGTCGGGACCCGGCGCGGAAGAGTTCCTCAACCGGCTGATGACCAACCGCATGCCGAAGACCGGCCGCATCGTGCTGACACCGATGATCAACGAGTTCGGCAAGCTGATCGGCGACTTCACCATCGCCAAGGCCGGTGAAGACCGCTTCATGATCTGGGGCTCGTCGGCCGCGCAGAAATACCACATGCGCTGGTTCGAAAAGCACCTGCCCAAGGATGGTTCGGTGCGCATCCACCGTTTCGACCAGACACTGGTCGGCCTGTCGATCGCCGGCCCGAAGTCGCGCGACCTCCTGCAGAAGCTGGTCGATGTCGACATCTCGACCAAGGCCTTCCGCTTCATGGATTTCCGCGAGATGGCGGTCGGCGGCGCGCCCTGCCTGGTCAACCGCATCACCTATACCGGAGACCTCGGCTACGAGATCTGGATGGCGCCAACCTATGAGCGCCTTGTCTACAAGGCGATCAAGGACGCCGGCGAGGAATTCGGGATCGTCGATTTCGGCATGCGCGCCTTGTTGTCGATGCGCCTGGAAAAGAATTTCCCGACCTGGTTCCGTGAGTTGCGGCCGATCTATGGGCCGTTCGAAGGCTCCATGGACCGCTTCATCAAGCTCGAGAAGAACGATTTCATCGGCCGTGAAGCAGCCGCCAAGGAACAGGCGCAAGGGCCTAAACTGCGCCGTGTCTCCTTCATCGTCGAGGCCGCCGATGCCGACGTGATGGGCGACGAGCCTATCTGGGCCAAGGTCGGCAAGGATTACGGCACGGTTGAAAAGCCGCATGGCTATGGCGCGCCGCGCTTCGACACATCAGGCAAGGAAATACGTGGCTCGAAGGCCGCCGAAGGCGCGTCCGCCGTGCGGGGCATCGTCGACGGCGACTGGCGCGTGGTCGGCTGGGTGACGTCGGGCGGCTATGCGCATTACGTGCAAAAGTCGATGGCGCAAGGCTATGTGCCGGCCGCCCTTGCCGAGGATGAAAGCGCGGGCCTGTTCGAGATCGAGATTCTTGGGTCTCGGCGCCCGGCCCGCATCAATGTCGAGGCGCCCTTCGACCCAAGCGGCGAGAAGATGCGGACCTGAGGGCCCGATGGACAGCGGGGCGCCAAAGGGAAGCTTCGGCCGCCATCGCAAGATCATGCCGTTTGTATCAGGCTCGATCGAGGCGTTGCGCGATGCCTCCCGCGAAAAGGCGGCTTCGCTCAACCAGCATGTGCTGGGCTATGGCGCGCAAGCCGAAGCGGAATGGGCGGCGGCGGGTATTGCCGCGCCCGACCTGCCGGCAATGCGAAAATACCGGCTCGAGCGCATCCGCGCCGAGCTGAAGCGCCGCGGCTATGCCGGCGCCTTGCTCTATGATCCCGTCAACATCCGATATGCGACCGACTCGACCAACATGCAGCTCTGGGTCGCGCACAATCCGACGCGGCATTGCTTCGTGGCCACCGAGGGTCCGGTGGTGCTGTTCGACTACTTTTCCTGTGAGCACCTGTCCGATCATTCCGGCATCGTCGACGAAGTGCGGCCGGCGGTGTCGTGGATGTACCTCTATGGTGGGGAACTGACCGAGCAGAAAGTCCGCCGCTGGGCCGCCGGTATCGCCGATTTGGTCAGGGCACATGGCGGCGGCAACAACCGCATCGCGGTCGACCACATCAATCCGGAAGGTGTTGAAGAACTCCACCGCCTTGGCATTTCCATCGGCAATGGCGAGGCGGTGATGGAAAACGCGCGGCTGATCAAATCGCCGGATGAAATCCTTGCCATGCGCCGCGCCATCGTCGCTTGCGAGGCAGCGATGGGCGAGATGGAACAGGCGCTCAAGCCCGGTATCTCCGAGAACGATTTGTGGGCGCAACTCCATCGCGGCAACATCGCGCGCGGCGGCGAATGGATCGAGACCCGGCTGCTGACGTCGGGACCGCGCACCAATCCATGGTTCCAGGAATGCTCGTCGCGGATCATGGAGGCGGGCGATCTCGTCGCCTTCGATACCGATTTGATCGGCCCCTACGGCTTCTGCGCCGATCTCTCGCGCACCTGGCTCTGTGGCGACACAAAGCCGACCAACGAACAGCGCGACCTGTTCCGCATCGCCGCCGACCAGATCGAGTACAACACCGCTTTGATGCAGCCCTGCGTCTCGTTCCGCGATCTGGTCGAACGCTCGGCTGTACCGCCTCGAGACTGCTTCCCAACTCGCTACGGCGTGCTCTACCACGGCGTCGGACTGGCCGACGAATATCCGACCTTGCCGCATGCCAGCGACTGGACATCCGATACACCCGACGGCGTGCTGGAACCGGGCATGGTGCTGTGTGTGGAGAGCTATATCGGCCGGCTTGGCGGTCGAGAGGGTGTCAAGATCGAGGAACAGATCCTGATCACCGACACCGGCAACGAAAAGCTTTCAACCTACCCGTTGGATCGGAGGCTGCTCGGCTAGCCCGGCAAGGGCTTCACGCATCGCGCGCACGTTTTTTTCCGGCGTCGTCCTGGCGGTGATGAACGGCAAGCCTTTGCGCCTTCCCGTCCAGCCGACGATCCTTACAGTTTTCGCCGCCGGCTCGAAACGTTGTGCCAGCGCCCAGCTTTCGCAATCTATCGCGGCAACATCCGCTTTGCCTTCGGCGACCGCCACGATCGAGTCGCGATGACCGCCGCTTTCGCTGCGCGATGAAAATATGTCCAGGTCTTCGCCGGCCGCTTTCAGGTCGCGTGTCAGCGCGATGATGCCCGACATGGAATCGAGGCTGTTGAAGGTGAAGCGCCTGTCCCGGATGAGGTCGAGCGGCAGCAAGGCCTTGCCATCGGCGGGCGACCGAACCTCCGGCCCCTCGCCCGAACGCATCACCAGCGCGCTCGAATAAAGTTCGCCCTGGCCGCCTTCATAGGCATCATAGCTTGGCTGGCCGACCACCTGCACATGCCGGAACAGACCGAGTTCCATCGGCCCCCAGCAGGTCTGCGCGAACAGCAGCGCCGGATGCATCCAGAGCTTGTGGAAATCGAGTTCGCCCGGCGGCAGGGTCGTCGGATCGGGCGCGACGAGTTTACCTTCGCCGTCCCGAATGCCGCCCGGCACCGGCGGCAGGTCGCCATTGCGGCGCACGATGGATTGCGGCGCATCGATACCCTTTCGCCGGAAGGCATCGCGCAACGACGCCCATTGGGCATCGACCTCGTCGCGCGCCTCCGGCCAGTCATACATCGGCAACGCCGCAATCAATTCGCTCATGCGATATCAAACCACCATGCCGGGATAAAGGATCGCAAAAACGCGGCGCCCAATCAGAATTGGCCGACACGGTATCCACTCTACACGCGGATACTATTCCTTGGGCGGTTCGGCGGGAACCGGCGCGCTGCCAAGCCCACTGATGCTGCGCGCCCTGACGCGCGGCTTGAACGCCCTGCCCGGCTCGGGCGCGCGCCGCAGAACCGGATGCACGATCGGCTCCTTGGCCTTGAAGGCATAGGATCTGAGCAGCGCGAAATAGTTCGGATAGGCATAGCCATTGTTCATCCGCAGCCATTCCTCCCGCCGGTCACGAAACAGCTTCGGCAGCCGGTACCAGGCGATGGTCGGGCTCTTGTGATGGACGAAGTGCAGATTGTTGTTGAGGAACAGGAATGACAGCGGCGAGCGCTCCACAATCACCGTGCGGCCTTCCGGATGCTCCGACCATTGGTGCTCGGCATAGGTGCGAATCGAGATCAGCGACTGGCCGAGCCAGACCGGCACCAACACATAGAGCCAAACCGGCATGCCAAAGCCGAACTGCACGACCGGCAGCACCACGGCAAGGCCGATCGCATGCAGCAGCCAGGCCTTGCGGATCGCCTTGTCTCCGGCAATCACATGCTTGGCGTCATCGATGAAGAAGCCGATGCAGGACAGCCATGGCCCCATGACGAGGCGACCTGCCATGGTGTTGTTGACCTTCAGCACGAACTTCATCAGCGGTGGCATTTCTTCGTGCATCCAGAGCGCCTGGTAATAGCTCTCGGGATCGTCGAGAGGATCGGTCAGCCGCTCGTCCGCATGGTGGCGCAGGTGAATGGTCTTGAAACGGCGAAACGGCCAGGCGAGGCCGATCGGCAGGAAAACGAAAGCTTCATTGACAAGGCCGTTGCGGGTCGGGTGACCATGCAGCACCTCATGCATGATAGAGGATTGCAATGCCAGAGTGACGGCCATGACGATCAGCGCTGCTGTGGGATACGATGGCCAGAGGAAGAAGCCGGCGGCGAACCATGTCCCGNGTGACGGCCATGACGATCAGCGCTGCTGTGGGATACGATGGCCAGAGGAAGAAGCCGGCGGCGAACCATGTCCCGTAGCAGAAGAGAGCGAGAACCACCGTCGGCCATTCGATGGCCGGTCTGCTACTTCGACGGATGCTCTTGCCAGCCATGCTATCGACCACTGTCCCTCAGTCGCCGGAACCCCAACTGGTTCCTGACAGCATTGTGTCAGGAGAGATGATTCCACTCAACGCGACAAAGTGCACAAAATGTTGCGATTGCGCATTCTTGACCGCATATGTTGCACATTGTAAACAATCTTAGGGATTCATTTACGCCTCGGGCACCAATTAGCTCAACTCCGGCGCAAATTTTTCCTACGGAGGATAAGGGCGAGGCCATGGACAAGCGCGATCTGTCGACGATCTTCCGGGAGCGTCTGAAGCTCCTCCTGACACGATCCGACCTCAACCAGTCGGCTTTCGCGTCAGCAGTCGGCATCGACAGGTCGGCGTTGTCGCAACTGATGTCGGGTGCCTCGACCCGCCTGCCACGTGCCGAAACGCTTCTGAACATCGCCGCCGAATTCAAAGTGTCGCTAGACTGGCTGCTTGGCCTCAGCCAGGATGAAGGCGTGACCGGCGAAATCCGCGAGAGCCTTGAGATCGAGGAAGCGCCCGACGGTTTCGACCGCACGCTGCTCGCCAAATGGTTCGCGGAAGCGGCGGGCACCAAGATCCGCTATGTGCCTGCCGGCATTCCCGATCTCCTGCGCACCCACGCGCTCGTCGACTATGAGGCCAACATCACCAACAGGAGCCGATTGGCGCAGGCCAGCGAAACGCAATACCGCATCGAGTACAACCGGCGGCCGGAAACCGACATGGAAGTCTGCATGCCGCGCCACACGCTGGAGATCTTCGCCCGCGGTCTCGGCGTGTGGGACCGTTTCCCGGCGGCCGACCGCCAGCAGCAGCTTGCCCATATGGCAACGCTGCTCGACGACCTCTATCCGACCTTCCGCCTGTTCCTATATGACGGCCGCATGCGCTATTCCATACCGCTGACCATTTTCGGCCCCTATCGCGCGGCGATCTATGTCGGCGACATGTATGTGGTGCTGAACGCCACTCAGCCGGTCCAGGCCTTGACCCGACATTTCGACAATCTGATCCGCGCCGCCGACATTAATCCGCACGAAGCGGCAGCCTTTGCACGCAACCTCGCCGGTATGTCGTTCGCATCAGGCTCTGCCTGAGCACTCAGCGCCGCATTTTCATTGACTAGACATAAAGACTTCTTTATATCCTTATTCGAATTTCCATACATGTTCGAATTCCAAGACACGAAAGCCAATCCGATGACGAGCAATCCGATCGATGCGTTGCTGACTGAAAAGGGCGTGCTGCTGGCCGATGGCGCCACGGGCACCAATTTGTTCGCCATGGGTCTGGAGGCCGGTGAGGCGCCGGAACTGCTGAACGAAACCGCGCCCGACACCATCACCAGCCTGCACCAGAATTTCGTCGACGCAGGCGCCGACATCATCCTGACCAACTCGTTCGGCGGCACCCGCCACCGGCTGAAACTGCACCATGCGCAGGACCGCGTGCATGCGCTGAACAAGCGCGCAGCCGAGATCGCCCGCGCCGTCGCCGACAAGGCCGGCCGCAAGGTGATCGTCGCCGGCTCGGTCGGTCCGACAGGGGAATTGCTGGTGCCGCTTGGCGCCATGACCTATGACGAGGCGGTTGACGCCTTTGCCGAGCAGATCGAGGGTCTCAAGGAGGGTGGCGCCGAAGTCGCCTGGATCGAGACGATGTCGGCGCCCGGCGAGATCCGCGCGGCTGCCGAAGCCGCCATACGCGTCGGCCTGCCCTACACCTATACCGGCTCGTTCGACACCGCCGGTCGCACCATGATGGGCCTGCTGCCGAAAGACATCCACGGCGTCGCCGACGGCCTGTCGCAAGCACCGCTCGGGGTTGGCGCCAATTGCGGCGTCGGCGCTTCCGACATCCTGGCCTCGCTGCTCGACATGACCGAGGCCAAGCCGGAGGCGACTGTCATCGTCAAGGGCAATTGCGGCATTCCCGAATTCCGTGGCACCGAGATCCACTATTCCGGTACGCCGGAACTGATGGCCGACTATGTCAGGCTCGCCGTGGATGGCGGAGCCAAGATCATCGGTGGCTGCTGCGGCACCTCGTTCCAGCATCTGGCCGCGATGCGCAAGGCGCTCGACGCCCACACCAGGGCGGATCGCCCGACGGTCGAAAAAATCGTCGAGCGCATCGGCCCGATGCGCAACAAGGTGGCGACGGCAAACACCGCCGAGACCAGCGAAGCCCGCCGCGAGCGGCGGCGCAGCCGCGCCTGACGCGATTTCCTTTGCGGTTATTCGCTGTTGTCGGCGTAGCTTGACAGGGCCGACTTGAAATCAACCACGTTGTCGCCGCGCATTGTTGCCAGCGCGCCGGATGCGCTCGGATCGGAAATCTGCTCCAGCATGGCGCGGAAGCGGTCATTGGTCAGCGCCGACATGGCGGTGTGGCGCGCCTGCGCGACATCGTCGCTGATGCGTCTGGATTCGGCTGACGGTGATAAACCCGCCGAAGCATCACGTGCCGGCGGAGTCGGGTTGGCGGTGGTTGTGATTTTCAATTCCGGCTCCCTCAAGCCTTAGACATGACCGGTGTAGCGAGAGGAAATTGCGATCCGGTACCGGAAATGCCGAGCAATTTAACGATCCCGTGCGGATCGCTCCAACTTGCGGCAGTATCGTCATGGACCAACTAGATCAAAGGCGGAAAAAGTTTACGCAGGAACCCGTTAAACCAGGAGGCCTGCGCTGCATCATGCAGGCTTATAAGACGATCCTGTTCTTCACGCGTCTGCGCGCCCGGCTTGCCATAGTTCGCGGTCGGGCGGTCCTGCACACGTCGAAATCCTGTAGGCGTGACTTCCGGATGGAACTGCAGTCCGTAGATCTTATCACCAATGCAAAAAGCCTGGTTGGGAAACGAGGCGCTCGAAGCAAGGTGCCGAGCGCCTTCAGGCAATTCAAAGCCGTGCCAGTGTGATTGCGTGACATGGATCGGCTCGGACAGAAAATCCTCCGCTCCCTCTGTCGGGTAGAGTGGATAGCAGCCAAATTCGTGCACGCCGCTCACCGGCGGACCGACATGAGCACCGCGATGCCAGGCGATCTGCTGCGCGCCCTGGCAGATGCCGAGCAAGGGGATATCGGAGCTCATGCAGAAGTCGATAAATCGGTACTCGTTCAGCAAGAATGGATGCAGTGACGTGTCGTAGACATTGTACATTCCGCCGTAGACCACGCCGCCCGCGACATCCTCATCAACGTCCAGCACCTCTCCGGCATAGGCTCGACGCAAGACGGGCTCGTAGCCGCTTTGCTGGAGGTAGGCGAACACACGGTCGTCGGCAGGTTCGTCGCTGTGCCGCACCAGGATAATACGTCTCTTCATTGCTCTCTGCCTCCCGCTCGCCAGAATGGGTGGCGGACAAGCATGGCGCAACGAAAAAAGGCCGGCAAGGGCAAAGATCCCTAGCCGGCCTGCCTCACCCGCCCGTCGGCCGGTGATCAGAACGATCCCGTCATCTGAAAGAAACCGGCCGTCATCGCCACTACCGGTTGCCGCCCAGCGCCGAGGCAAGGCGCACAAGCGAAAGGAACTCGGACCTGTACCCAAACGGGTCGGCTCCTCGGGCGGCGGTGGCAATCTCCATGATCTTGTCGTAGCCGAACTTCCCGGTCGCATCCTCGTCGCGCAGCTTCTGGCCGAAGGCCGCGACCGCGACGGAGAAACGCTGGTCGGTACTCGCCCGGTCGAAGGACGCGACCTCGTTGGCCGAGGTCACCGGCGTGGTGATCAGCTTCGAGACATCCTCGTTGGGCAGCTTGTAGCGGATCTTGACGAAGGCATATTCGTCCGCATTGGCAACGCCGCCATTGTTGACCGTCGCCTGGCCGTAGCGTAGCGGATCGATTTGCTCACCACCACCGCCTTTGGGCGTGATCTCGTAGATCGCGGTGACCGAATGCCCCGAGCCGATATCGCCGGCATCGACGCGGTCATTGTTGAAATCCTCGCGGTTAAGCGCCCGGGTCTCGTAGCCGATAAGACGATATTCGGAGACCTTGTTCGGGTTGAACTCGACCTGGATCTTCACGTCCTTGGCGATGGTGAACAGCGTCGAGGACGCGTCCTCGACCAGCACCTTCTCTGCCTCGGCCAGCGTGTCGATATAGGCAGCGGTGCCGTTGCCGTTCTGGGCAATGGTCTGCATCATTTCATCGTTCAGATTGCCGCGGCCGAAGCCGAACACCGACAGGAACACGCCGGTCTTGCGTTCGCTCTCGATCAGCCGCTTCAGGTCGTCGTCATCGGTCTGGCCGACATTGAAGTCGCCGTCAGTGGCAAGCATCACCCGGTTGACGCCGTCCTTGATGAAGGACTGCTGGGCAAGCTTGTAGGCTTCCTTGATGCCGGCCTCGCCTGCCGTCGAGCCACCGGGCCGCAGATTGTCGATGGCATTGAGGATCTTGTCCTTCTCGGCAACCTTTGTCGGCATCAGCACGGTGCCGGCATCGCCCGCATAGGTGACGATCGAGATGGTGTCGTCGGCCTTCAGCTTGCTGACCAGCAGCCGGAACGCCGACTTGAGCAGCGGCAGCTTGTCCGGTTCGTCCATCGAGCCCGACACGTCGATCAGGAAGACCAGATTGGCCTTCGGCTGCTCGGTCGGCTTGACGTCAAAACCCTTGATGGCGACGTGCATCAGCTTGGTGTGCGCGTTCCACGGGGTCGGCATGACGCTGACGGTCGAGTTGAACGGCGTTGATACCGAGTCCGGCCCCTTCCAGTCATAGGGGAAGTAATTGATCATCTCCTCGACGCGAACCGTGTCGGCTTGCGGCAGGTAGCCCTGCTTCAGCGAGCCGCGCACGAAGGAATAGGACGCGGTGTCGACATCGATCGAGAAGGTCGAGACCGGCTCCTCCAATGCGGCGTGCACCGGATTGGTCTTGAAATCCTGGACGCGGTCGCGGTTTTCCTCCTGCGGCGCCACCTGGTCGGCCGGGATGGCCGCCGGCTGCTGCGGGGACATAAGCTTGGGCTCGGCAGCCGGCATGCGAGCAACTCGCGACGGCGCGCTTGTCGTGCCATCCAGTGCGAATTCACCTTTGGGGGCCGGTGCTGGCTTGTAAGCCCGCAAGGTGGCCGACTGAGATTCGTTAACTGTTGCCGGGGCGTCAGCATTCGGCGTCACGTTTTGCGTACGTCCATCCTGCGGTGCCAAGCCCCCGACGGCAGTCGTCTGCGACTGTGGCGGAGAAGCTGGTGGCGCAAGCGCGTCGCCGCTGGCATCGCGGCTTTCCACGTCCAAGTCTGCCTTTTTGTCCTTCTCCAGCGCCGCGGCAGCCTGTTTCGGCTCGGCGGTGGTTGTCTTCAGCGTCGCCGGCTTGTCGGCCAGCGTCTCGGTGATCTTCTCGTCGCCGCCGACCGGCGACGGCTGTTCCCTCAGCATATGGAAGGTGGCGTACCCGGCGATCGGCAGGGCGACGAGGCCGGCAAGGGCCGGCGTGGCAATGAGTTTCTTTTGCATGATCTCGCTCCAGAGCTTTTGTGCTCGCTCCGTGAGACGAAGGCCGCCAGCCGATCCTTGGGTGACGGGGGAAATATTTTCCTGATCGTAGGCGCGCAGGGCGGCTTCGAAGGCTCGTGCCTTCGCGCTCTCGCCCGGCGCCGGTACCGCTGCATTGCTCAGCTTTCTGAGTTCGTTGTCGTCGACCATGGTCACACTTCCCCGGCTGAACGCATCAACGTCTTCAGCCGTTTCTTCGCTTCATGGATGTGCCAGGAAACCGTCGTCTCCGAGATCGCCATCGCCTCGGCGGCGGCCGCGTGGCTCAAGCCTTCGCCATGGACAAGCATTACCGCATCGCGCTGCTTGTCCGGCAATTGCCGCACCGCCGCCCACAACGCCTCGGTCGGTTCTTCACCCTCGGCCGGGCCTTCGCCCGATATCAACGCATGGATGCCATAGGCCTCGGTCTTGACCGTCTCGCGCTGGGTCTTGCGCATCGTGTCGCGCGCCGCGTTCATCGTCATGGTGTAGAGCCATGTCGTGAACGCGCCGCCGCCGCGATAATCGCGGATTGCCTTGCCCAGCCTGACACAGACTTCCTGGGCGATGTCTTCGGCATCGGCCTTCCTGCCGCACCAGCGATAGGCGGCGCGATAGACGAAGTCGTAGTGACGCTCCAGCAATTTGCCGAAGGCCTCTCTGTCTCCGCCCTTCGCCCGCCCGATCAGTTCGGCGTCGGAGGCTTCGCTCTCATCCAGCATCATCGCCATCATNCTTCCTGCCGCACCAGCGATAGGCGGCGCGATAGACGAAGTCGTAGTGACGCTCCAGCAATTTGCCGAAGGCCCCCCTGTCTCCGCCCTTCGCCCGCCCGATCAGTTCGGCGTCGGAGGCTTCGCTCTCATCCAGCATCATCGCCATCATTTGCCTGTTGGACGAAGGCTAATGGCTAATCCTTGGGGGGATGGAAAGATTTTTCTCGAATTGGACGTTTGTGTCTGGGGCGTGTCGAGTCAGGCAGGCCGGCCTCGCCTGAACGTCAACACGCCTGGCCCGCCGCCCAGCCCGACGACCACGCCCATTGGAAATTATAGCCGCCGAGCCAGCCGGTGACGTCGACGACCTCGCCGATGAAGAACAGGCCCGGCATCAACTTCGCCCGCATCGTCTTCTGGTCGAGGCTGTTGGTGTCTACCCCGCCGAGCGTCACTTCGGCCGTCCGGTAGCCCTCCGAACCGGCTGGCTTGATGCGCCAGTCGTTGACCGCGACCTCGACTGTTTTGATCTGGGCCTCGGAAAGGTCGGCGAGGTTGCCGTCTAGCCCGGTTCGCTCGGCTATCGCCTGAGCCAGCCGTTTCGGCAGATGATTCGCCAGCACGGTCTGCACCGCTTGCCGGCCATTGCCACGCCTGGCGGCGCGGACGAGCTCAGCCACATCAGTGCCCGGCAGCATGGCGATGCGGATCTCATCGCCCTCGCGCCAATAGGAGGATATCTGCAGGATGGATGGCCCACTGACGCCGCGATGCGTGAACAGCATCGCTTCGGAAAATCGCGTCTTGCCGCAGGCAATCTCGGCGTCGACCGCGTTTCCGGCCAGGGGCGAAAGCCGCTCAAGCGTTTTTGCGTCAAAGGTCAACGGCACCAGTGCAGGCCGTGTTTCGACGACGGCAAGGCCAAACCGCTCGGCAAGCTCGTAGCCGAAGCCCGTCGCGCCCATCTTGGGGATCGACTTGCCGCCACAGGCCACGACGAGGGACTGGCAGGAAACCGAGCCGGTGGAGAGGGTGAGTTCAAACCCTTCCGCGGTTTTGCCGATAGTCTCGACGCGGGTCGACAATACCAGCTCGGCGCCCCTGCCCCGCATTTCCGAGACTAGCATATCGATGATCTGGCGCGCGGAGCCGTCACAAAACAGCTGCCCCAATGTCTTCTCGTGATAGGCAATACCGTGGCGTTCGACCAGCGCAATGAAATCGCGCTGCGTATAGCGGCTGAGCGCCGAGATGCAGAAATGCGGATTCCTCGAGATGAAATTCTTCGGGCTCGCATGGATGTTGGTGAAATTGCATCGGCCGCCGCCGGAGATGCGGATCTTTTCGCCAGGTGCCGCCGCATGATCGAGGATCAGCACCGAACGGCCGCGCTTGGCCGCTTCCACGGCGCACATCATTCCGGCGGCGCCGGCGCCGATGATCACGACATCATAGGATTGCATAAGGTTGATCGTTCCCGCGCGGCTCCCGCTCAATCAGCGAGACGCCCTGATACCGCGAACGGATTGGGCAGCCAACAGGCGAGAACAGACGCGAGACTCAGGTCAGTGTCTCGGCAAACAGCGCCGTCAGCCGCTTCCAGTGACGCTCGGCTCCAGCTTCGTCGTAGACGCTGTGGTCGGGCACGCACCAGCCATGCGCCATGCCGACATAGTTCTCCAGCAGATGGTCGACTTCCGCCGCCCTCAGCGCCGCGGCCAGCTTGGTCGACTGCTCCGGTGGAAAACTCCGGTCGACGCCCGCCATGCCGACATAGACGCGCGCCTTGATGGAAGCCGCCTTGCGGTGCGGGCTGTCGGCGGCATCGCTGGCTAGGTTGCCGCCATGAAAACTGGCGGCGGCCTTGACCCTGTCGGGGTAGGTCGCGGCCGCGTTGAGCGCCCGTGCCCCGCCCATGCAATAGCCCACAGTGCCGATCGGTCCCGCGACGCCTTCGCCGGCGAGCGCGTCGACAAAGGCGGCGCTGTCGCTGATGGTCATTTCCTGCGTCGTACCGGTGACCAGCGCCATCAGCGACGCCTTTGTCTTTTCTTCGACAAAGGCGGTCTTGGCGGCGAACGGCCCATAGGGAGCATTGCGATAGAATAGATCGGGCACCAGCACCGCATAGCCCTCGACCGCCAGCCGTTCCGCCATCTGGTCAAGCGCCGGGCGAGGACCGAAGGCATCCTGGTAGAGAATGACACCGGCCTTGGCTGAAGAGACCTTGGCCGAGCGGAACAGGCCCGCCTTCGCCACGCCGTCACGGGTCTTGATGTGAAGGTCCTGCTTCGTCATTGCCTGCTCCGTTTGCCAGATGCGCGATACATATCCGCGCAAGCCGCCACGGCAAGGCGTTCCCTGAGCCCGATAGTCAACATTTCGTGCGGAATCGCGTGATGCGCTTGCAGGCTGCCTGCGGAAAGTTTCGATCAGCTTTGGCCCTCGAGGCGTATGGTCCTGGCTCCGACATGCTGCGCACGGCCGGCGCCGCACCCCATGATGGCAGCGCCAAGACCGAGCGCGACGAACAGAAAGGCCGATACCGAAAAACTGCCGGTCCAGCCACGGATCAGTCGGACCAGAAGCGGACCGGTCGCGGTCAAGGCGCCCATCGGCGTAGCCTGCTTGGCGGGGGCAAAAATCAGGTGGCGGCCCGTGCAAAACTAGCCATGTGAAACGCCTGAACCTCCGGCGGATAGCGATAGGAGCAGCCATAGGGGCAGGCGTTGCGATCGAGGCAACCGCCACTGCGGCACGGCTCGCCATTCGCCCCCCGCACATGCGCAAGGCAGGCCTGGTAGGCGAAACCATCCGTCGAATAAGCGTCGACCGGACAGGATTTCAGACAAGGTTTGTCGACGCATGTGTCGCAAAGATGGATCGTCTCCCGAAATTCCGGAAGCGTTATCTCCTCCTCGAACAGCAACGCGCCGCGATAAGCATGCCAAAGCCCGTATTGCGGATGCATGAGGATGCCGAGCGGGGACGGCTTCAGCCCCTCCGCCCGAACAGCCCATTGCTGGAACGGCAGGTAAGGCTTGTCCGAGGGCGAAACGAAGCGGGCACCAAACTCTTGCGCTACCTCGCCGATGACCTGCCGTGACCAGGTGTCGAGCGGATCGGCGATCGCCTGTGGCTGTTGCTGCCGCCAGCGCAGGAAATGCGGCCAAGGCGCGGCACCCGCCTGCCCTACCAGCAGGACAGACTTTGCCGGCCGACCCGAGGCGCCATCAGGAACACCCTCGTCATCGCGAAAAAGAAGACCGCCACGCAGGATGAGGCCGTTGGCGCCAAGCGCGGCCGTGATCTCGTCGATCATGCCGCGCATGCAATCATCCCTTCTTGTCCGGATCGGAGAAGGCGCTCCGCCAGACTTCCTTGTGAATGATGTTGGCGACTTTAGCCCCGCCTGACTCGGGCTCCTTTCAGGTGAAGGCGTCGGGCATCGACCCCTTCTTCTTGGCGATGAAATCCTTCAAGGCTTCATCGATGCCTTCATCAAGGTGCGGCGCTTCGTAAACCTCCAGCCAGCGCCGCGCCAGATCGTTGGCGCGCTGCGGTGCGGTCTTCTGGCCCTCGGCCAGCCACTGCTCGTAGGAGTTGTTGTCGGCGATCGACGAGCGGTAGAATGCGGTCTGGAAATTGGCCTGCGTATGGTCGCAGCCGAGATAGTGGCTGCCCGGGCCGACCTGGCGGATGGCGTCCATCGCCTGGCCGTTTTCCGACAGGTCGACGCCCTCGGAGAATTTCTGGGTCATACCGAGCTGGTCGATATCCATCATGAATTTTTCGTAGCAGGAGGCCAGTCCACCTTCGAGCCAGCCTGCCGAATGCAGGACGAAATTGGTGCCGGCGAGAATGGTCGAGTTCAGCGTGTTGGCGCTCTCATAGGCTGCCTGTGCGTCCGGAACTTTCGAAGCACAGAGCGAGCCCCCGGTACGGAACGGCAAGCCGAGCCGGCGGGCCAGTTGTGCCGCGCCATAGGAGACCAGCGACGGCTCCGGCGTGCCGAAGGTCGGCGCGCCCGACTGCATCGAGATCGACGAGGCGAAGGTGCCGAACAGCACTGGCGCGCCCGGACGGATCAGCTGCGTGAACGAGGCGCCGGCCAGCACTTCGGCCAGGACCTGCGTCAGCGTGCCGGCGACCGTCACCGGGCTCATCGCGCCGGCCAGGATGAACGGCGTGACGATGCAGGCCTGGTTATGCCGCGAATAGACTTTCAAGGCGCCGAGCATGGTTTCGTCGAACACCATCGGCGAGTTGGCGTTGATCAGGCTCGTCAGCACCGTGTTGTTGTCGACGAAGTCGTCGCCGAAGACGAGCTTGGCCATCGCCACCGTGTCCTCGGCGCGCTCCGGTGCGGTCACCGAACCCATGAACGGCTTGTCGGAATATTTGATGTGCGCGTAGACCATGTCGAGATGGCGCTTGTTGACCGGCACGTCGACCGGCTCGCATACCGTGCCCCCCGAATGGTGGATCGACGGCGCCATGTAGGCAAGCTTCACGAAATTCTGGAAATCCTCGATCGTCGCGTAGNCCCGAATGGTGGATCGACGGCGCCATGTAGGCAAGCTTCACGAAATTCTGGAAATCCTCGATCGTCGCGTAGCGCCTGACGCCGTCGAGATCGCGCACGAAGGGCGGACCATAGACCGGTGCGAATACCGTCGCATTGCCACCGATCTGCACCGAGCGTTCTGAATTGCGGGCATGCTGGGTGTAGATGGGAGGGGCGGTCTTCAAGAGCGAACGGCAGAGTCCCTTGGGAAAATGCACGCGCTCGCCCTTGACGTCGGCGCCGGCCTCTTTCCAGAGCTGCAGCGCTTCCGCGTCATCGCGAAAAATAATGCCGATCTCTTCCAGCACCGTGTCGGTGTTCTTCTCGATCAGCGCCAGGCCTTCCTCGTTCAGCACCTCGTAGACGTTGATCTTGCGCTTGATGTAGGTGAGCTGGGTGCCGGGGCCGCCGCCGGAGCGCGCCGCACGCCTGGCCGCTGCTCCGCCGCTGGCGCCGCGCCCACGGCGCGCGTTTGACGCTTCCTGGTCGACTGCCGCGTGTTCGCTCATGATCGCTCTTCCCTGAATATGGCCTGCGTGACTATGGCTGGTCCGTAACCGTTGCAGCCGCATGACGCGGCTTTGCCCGGATCGTAGCCATGCACCCTATTCGAAACGGCCCGTCCGCGCCAACGCCTGTCGCAAAATCGACAAGAAAACCGATAGATTTTCCAGTCGCTTTCCTTTTGCGGGAAGTCGCAAATCAGCTATGGATACCCGCCCGTTGCGGGTTAGGTATGAACACCAATATTTTGTGCCTTGCGACACAGTCGCGATGCCGTGAGGAGCTGGATAAAAATGTCCGACGACGAGATCATCCTTTCCGAGCTTTCCGACGACGAGCTGGTGCAGCAGATGCACGACGATCTATATGACGGGCTGAAGGAAGAGATCGAGGAAGGCACCAACATCCTCCTCGAGCGCGGCTGGGCGCCCTACAAGGTGCTTACCGAGGCGCTGGTCGAAGGCATGCGTATCGTCGGCGAGGATTTTCGCGACGGCATCCTGTTCGTGCCGGAAGTGCTGTTGTCCGCCAACGCCATGAAGGCCGGCATGTTCATCCTGCGTCCGCTGCTCGCCGCCACCGGCGCGCCGAAACAGGGCAAGATGGTGATCGGCACCGTCAAGGGCGACATCCACGACATCGGCAAGAACCTCGTCGGCATGATGATGGAGGGGGCGGGCTTCGACGTCATCGATCTCGGCATCAACAACGCGGTCGAGAAGTATCTCGACGCGATCGAAAAGCACCAGCCCGACATCATCGGCATGTCGGCGCTGCTGACCACCACCATGCCCTACATGAAGGTCGTCATCGACACGATGAAGGAAAAGGGCATTCGCGACGACTACGTCGTGCTGGTCGGCGGCGCGCCGCTCAACGAGGAATTCGGCAAGGCCGTCGGCGCCGACGCTTATTGCCGCGACGCGGCGGTGGCGGTCGAGACCGCCAAGGATTTCATGAAGCGCAAGCACAACGTGCGTGCTTCGGCCTGATCCAAGGCATCAGGGCGACGAAAGAGAAGCCGCGCCTTGCAGCGCGGCTTTTTTGTCCCCAGATGAGAGACGGCCGCCGATCAATTGGCGACGGTGTCTTTGACCGCCCTGGCCGTCGACTTGACATCCTTGCCGACACCCCGAACGGTGTTGGCGCAGGCCGTAAGTGCAAGAGCGCAGGCAAGGATAGCCATCGGCGCTATGCGTAGCAGTTTCATGGACGGTGTCTCCCTCGAAAGATAAATTAGCCCCGCAGCGAAAAGCCGGCTCGACTTGGTCAAGACGAAAAAAACAAAACCGAATCAGACAGACAGGCTGCTCGTCATCGCCTGCGGGATGATTGCGCGCGAGGTGTTGGCCGTCAAGGAACAGCTCGGGCTGGATCACCTCGAATTGACGTGTTTGCCGGCGGAGTTTCATTTCCATCCCGACCGCATCGCGCCGGCCATGGACAAGGCGATCGAAAAGGCCAGGGCGGAAGGCTATGAACACATCTTCGTCGGCTATGCCGATTGCGGCACTGGCGGGCTGCTTGACCGCGTGTTGGAGAAGCATGGCGTCGAACGCATGGCCGGCCCGCATTGCTTCGCCTTCTATCAAGGCATGGAAGCCTATGCGAAGGTCGCCGACGACGACATGATGTCCTTCTACATGACGGACTTCCTGTGCCGCCAGTTCGATGCCTTTTTCATGAAGCCGCTCGGGCTGGACAAGCATCCGGAGCTGATCAAGGACTATTTCGGCAACTACGAGAAGCTGATCTATCTGGCGCAGACCGACGATCCGGAGCTCGACAAGGTCGCGGAAAAGGCCGCCGCCCTGCTCGGCCTCGCCTACGAGCGCCGCTCCACCGGTTTTGGCGACCTGACGCCAGGCCTGGCGCGGGCGGCCGCGAACGCCTGACGGCTTCAGGCCGGGTCTTCGGCTGCCAGCGCCGCCAGCACGTCGGCAAAGCGCGTCCTGCAGGCAAAACCCAGCCTGTCCCGCGCCCGCGACGCGTCATAGATCCGGTCGATCGAGGAAAACATCGTCCAGCCCTTCCTCGCGTAGAGAGCGGGAAATTCAGGAAAGTACCGCGCCACCACGGACGGCGCGTCCCTGATCAACGCCTCGCAATCTTCGGGTTGGAACGGCGTCGGCGCACAGACTATGAAGATGTCGAAGCCGAGCTCCGGTGCCTTCTCCAAGGCCACGACATGCGCCTGCGCCGCGTCCTCCACCGTCAGCCGCCGAAACAGCATTTCGTTTGCTTTGGTGTTGGCGTCCGATTGCTCGATGGCATGCGCCATGTCGTCGGCCTCGGGGAAGAAACGTGCCGTGCGCAGCACCACCACCGGCAGCCCGTGCTGGAGATGGTAGAGACGGCAGAGATGCTCGGCGGATAGCTTGGTGACACCGTAGATATTGCGCGGCTCGGGCGACATCGCTTCCGTCAGCCACGCCGCCTTGCGCGCACCGCCTTTGAAGCCGTCGCGTATCGCCTGCGAAATCATCAGCGAGGTCGTTGACGTGAAGACGAACCGTTGCACATTGGCAGCCACCGCCGCGTCGAGTAGGTTTAGCGTGCCTTGCACGTTGGCCGCGATGAAATCGCTGTTGGCATGGCTGTCTATGTTGGGCTTGTGCAGCGCGCCGCAGTGAATAATGGCCTCTATCCGGTTTTCTCCGACGGCTCGCATGACGAGGTCACGGTTGGCGATCGAACCGACGATCAGCGTTTCGGCCGATGGAACGGGATCGAGGCCGGTGACGTCGTGTCCAAGTCTACGCAGGAGCGGCGCCAACGCGCTGCCCAGCCAACCCGACGATCCCGTAAGCAAGATTCGCATGCGTCACCATAAGTTTTGACCGAGACGCTGTTAAGCACGATGACAGGCGCCAGCGACCCGGTAAGTTATGCGCCAGGCGGCAGCAGCGCCGTTCCAGACAAACAGGGAATCCTTTGATGATCCTTCGCCCATTGATCGCCGCCCTTGGTCTCCTCTGCTGCAGTTTGCCCGCCCTTGCCGACGGTCAAGTGCAAAAACTGATCACGCCTGCCGATAAGGCGCGGCTCGACAAATATGGCGACACCCGCAAGGCGGCGCTCGCCGAAGCAAAGGCGGCCAACCCCGCCGAGCTCAAGCAACTCGACACGCTGTTGGCCAAGCCGCTGGTCGCCTTCTCCGACAAGGATCTCACCGGCAAGTGGCGGTGCCGCACGATCAAGGTCGGCGGACTGAGCCCGCTCGTTGTCTATGGCTGGTTCAAATGCAGGGTCACCGATGATGGCTCCGGTTGGCGACTGGAAAAGATCAGCGGTTCTCAGCGCACCCAGGGCCGCTTCTTCGACGACGGCGACAAGCGCTCGATCTATCTTGGCTCCGGCTCCGTCAACGACGATCGGGCAAAGCCCTATGGCAGCGGCCCGCAAACCGACCAGGTCGGCTACGCCTTCCGAAACAGTGCCAAGGAATGGCGTATCGAGTTCCCCGCGCCCTATTATGAATCGAAGCTCGACATCGTGGAGTTAAAGCGCTGACTGGGGTCTTCATGCGTTGGTAAGGCTTCGGCATACCAAGGATTAACCTGCCCGCCCTAAGGTCCGGCCAACTCAGCCGGTCCTTGGAGCACGGAAAGATCAATGGCAGCGTCGCAACCAAATCCGCGACCTATTGTCGTCGTCACCGGTGGCGGCGCGCACGTCTGGGCCATGATCAACGACCTCGCCGACCGCATCGGCCCTGTCAGCGTCGTTCTCGAAATCCCTGAATCGAAAAAGCAATTGCTGCGCGGCCGCGCCCGACGCCAGGGCTGGATCTCTGCCATCGGCCAGCTCGGCACGATGGTGCTGAGCAGGCTCGGCAAACGGCTTAACGTCAAACACGCCGCCCGTTTGATTGCCGAGGAGAAGCTTGAAACGGAACCGCGGCAAGGCCAGGTCATCGTCCATGTGGCATCCGCCAACGGGCCGGAATGTCTGCAGGCAATCCAGACGATCAAGCCCGGCGTCGTGCTGCTGAACGGCTGTCGGCTGATTTCCAGGGAGATGCTGGCCAAAATGCCGTGTCCGGTGCTCAACTATCATGCCGGCATCACCCCGAAATATCGCGGCATGAATGGCGGCTATTGGGCGTTGACGTCAGGCGATCCGCAGAATTTCGGCACCACCGTCCATCTGGTCGATGCGGGTGTCGACACTGGTGGCGTGCTGAAGCAGGTGCGCGGCAAGCCGAAACAAGGTGACACCATTTCAAGCTATGCGCTGCGCCAGGCGGCGTTTTCGCGCGACATCTGCGTCGAGGCGGTCAGCGACGCGTTGGCCGGTAAACTTGCAACGTTCGATCCAGGGCTGCCATCAAAGCAGTGGTACCACCCGACGATCTGGTTCTACGTCTGGACAGGGCTGAGAACCGGCATTTGGTAACGCATCCGGTGTCCGGAACGGTGCAAACTCCGCCGCCTTTATCGCTGCAGTGACCCCGTCGCGGCATGGGTCGCAAACGAATAAACGCACCTTTCATTTTACGACATCCAAATGCGTCGCTTTTGAATGCGCGCGCGTCGTCCCATAACAAGCGGGTCAACTGCGCTTGCGGCAATGCTCGGGGATCGAGGAGCGAGAATTCATGGCCGATCTTATCGTCGTCTACTGGCGCGACATTCCTGCCCAGGTCATCGTCAAGAAAGGCCGGCAGAACGCCAAGCGCGAACTGCCGTTGCGCTTCACCGAGGCGATCGACATGTGCGCCATGCGCACCGGCGCCGGCGGCACGGACGACTATCTGGCCGAGTGGCGCAAGGCTGATCCAGTTCCGGTCGGTGACGATCTCGAAGCCGAGGTCGAAAAGGCCTTCAACGAGATCGACGCGAAATATGACCGCGAGCGGCTGGTCGCTCTGGTCAAGGCCGGCGGCAAAGAAAATGTCTGAAACCACTCCCGTGAGCAAGGAAGGGGTGGCCATTACGCAGGCCACTCAGGTCAAGAAGGCGGCGCCGAAGTCCGACTACAAGCCGGCCGATGTCTCGCCGCAGCGGCGCGTACAGCGCTCCTTCGCGATACGGCTGTGGTCGATCAGGCATTCGCGCTTGCTCGAATGGTTCTACGCCCGCTTCGCCGACACGTTCTTGCTGCTGCATCCCTTGTGGAAGGGTATCGGCTATGGCCGTGTCGAGGCTCCAATCAAGTTCGTCGAAAAGCGCGTAAAAGGCTTCATGTTCGACTGCCGCATGTGCGGTCAGTGCATCCTCTCCTCGACCGGCATGTCTTGCCCGATGAACTGCCCCAAGCAGTTGCGCAACGGCCCTTGCGGCGGCGTGCGCGCCAACGGCAATTGCGAGGTCGAACCCGACATGCCCTGCGTCTGGGTCAAGGCCTGGGAAGGTTCGCGGAACATGGTCAACTCCGACAGGATCCTCACAGTGCAGAAGCCGGTCGATCAGTCGTTGCGCGAAACCTCTGCCTGGCTGCGGGTAACCGCGCAGGCCGCGGCAGCCCGTGAAGCCGCCGCTGCGGCGAAGACCGGAGCCTCCTCGTGACCGGCCGCCAGCTCGACGAAAATCCGGCCGGCATCCATTTGCCGCTCGATCCCCTGCCCGGCCACACCTCGCGCGGCCGCCTGGAGCGCGTGCTCAGGCGCGGCGAGTTCGCGGTGACGACCGAACTGAACCCGCCCGACAGCGCCGATCCGGAGGATGTCTACAACCGTGCAAGGATCTTCGACGGCTGGGTCGACGCCATCAACGCCGTCGATGCGTCCGGCGCCAATTGCCATATGTCGTCGGTCGGCATCTGTGCGCTTCTGACCCGCATGGGCTACGCACCAATCATGCAGATCGCCTGCCGCGACAAGAACCGCATCGCCATCCAGGGCGACGTGCTGGGCGGCGCCGCGATGGGCGTCGCCAACATGCTGTGCCTGACCGGCGACGGCGTGCAGGCCGGCGACCAGCCGGGCGCCAAGCCGGTGTTCGACCTCGATTCCATGTCGCTGTTGGAGACCTGCCGCATCATGCGAGACAACGGCAAGTTTCTGTCCGGCCGCAAGCTGACGACGCCGCCGCAGCTGTTCCTGGGCGCTGCCGTCAATCCGTTCGCGCCGCCCTTCGACTTTCGCCCGATCCATCTCGGCAAGAAGATCGCCGCCGGCGCGCAGTTCGTGCAAACGCAGTATTGCTTCGACGTGCCGATGTTCAAGACCTTCATGCAGAAGGCACGTGATCTCGGCCACACCGAGAAAGTGTTCATCCTGTGTGGCGTCGGCCCTCTCGCTTCCGCCAAGACGGCAAAATGGATCCGCTCCAACGTGCCGGGCATCCATATCCCCGACGCTATCATCAAGCGGCTGGAAGGCGCCCAGGACCAGAAGAAGGAAGGCAAGCAGCTCTGCACCGACATCATCAACGAGGTGAAGGAAATTCCCGGTGTCTCCGGCATCCATGTGATGGCCTATCGCCAGGAGGAATATGTCGCCGAGATCGTCGATGAATCGGGCGTGCTGAAGGGCCGCCAGCCGTGGAAGCGCGAGATCCGCCGCGACGACCAGATGGTCGCCGACCGGCTGGACCACATCCTGCACGACGACATTACCGAAACCCAGGTGGACATGGTGAAGACCGCGCATTGACTTGCGCGGAGAGCGACCATTCGCTTGATCGACAAGAGATAACGATATAAAGAACTCTTTATATCACGACGGAGAGATTTCATGACCCGGACCATCGTCGCCTCGGCGACACGAGAAATCATCATCGGCTTCGACCAGCCTTTCTGCGTGATTGGCGAACGCATCAACCCGACCGGCCGCAAGAAGCTCGCCGCCGAGATGGTGGTCGGCAATTTCGAGACTGTCATCAAGGACGCGCTGGAGCAGGCCGCCTGCGGCGCCACCATGCTCGACGTCAATGCCGGCGTCACCTCGGTCAACCCGAACGAAACCGAACCTGGCCTTCTGGTGCAGACGCTGGAGATCGTCCAGGGCCTGGTCGATCTGCCGCTGTCGATCGACAGTTCCGTCACCGCCGCGATCGAGGCCGCGCTGAAAGTCGCCAAGGGCCGGCCGTTGGTCAATTCCGTAACCGGCGAGGAGGAAAAGCTCGAGGCCATCCTGCCGCTGATCAAGAAATACAATGTGCCGGTCGTCGCCATCTCCAACGACGAGACCGGCATTTCGATGGATCCGGACGTGCGCTTTGCCGTCGCCAAGAAGATCGTGCAGCGCTGCGCCGATTTCGGCATCCCGGCGCATGACGTCGTCGTCGATCCGCTGGTGATGCCTATCGGCGCGCTGGGCGATGCCGGCCGCCAGGTGTTCGCTCTGCTGCGTCGGCTCCGCGAAGAGCTCAAGGTCAACACCACCTGCGGCCTGTCCAACATCTCCTTCGGCCTGCCGCACCGCCACGGCATCAACGCCGCCTTCATCCCGATGGTGATCGGCGCCGGCATGACCTCGGCGATCATGAACCCGGTGCGGCCGCAGGAAATGGAAGCCGTGCGCGGCGCCAACGTGCTGAACGGCACCGACGAGAACTGCACCAAATGGATCAAGACCTACAAGGACTACAAGCCGGCCGAAGGCGGCCACGCGGTGGCGGCGCCGACAGCGGTCAATGCGCCGGGCGAAGGCGGCGGCAATGGCGGCCGCCGACGCGGTGGCCGTGAAGCCCGGATGGGTCGGGGATAAGCGCGCAATCGTGAACTCGCCTGCAAACATAATCGATCCGCTCGTGCTGTTCATGCCGTCAGGCAAGCGCGGGCGGTTCCCTGTCGGCACGCCCGTGCTCGACGCCGCGCGCCAGCTCGGCGTCTATGTCGAGAGCGTGTGCGGCGGACGCGCCACTTGCGGGCGCTGCCAGATCGAGGTGCAGGAAGGCAATTTCGCCAAGCACAAGATCACCTCCTCCAACGATCACATTTCGCCCAAGGGCCCTAAGGAAGAGCGCTATGAACGCGTACGCGGCCTGCCCGAACGGCGCCGCCTGTCCTGCTCCGCCCAGATCCTCGGCGATCTCGTCATCGACGTGCCGCAGGACACGGTCATCAACGCCCAGACCATCCGCAAGGATGCCGACACCAGGGTCATCGCCCGCGATTCCGCGATCCGCATGTGCTACGTCGAGATCGAAGAACCAGACATGCACAAGCCGCTTGGCGATCTCGACCGCCTGAAGATCGCCCTGATGAAGGACTGGAACCTCAAAAGCCTGGACTTCGATTTTTATCTGCTGCCGCAGGTGCAAGGTATTTTGCGCAAGGGCAACTGGACGGCGACCGCCGCCATCTACAAGGATACGGACACCGAGACAGCGCGCGTCATCGCGCTGTGGCCGGGCCTCAAGAACGAGGCCTATGGCCTGGCTTGCGATATCGGCTCGACCACCATCGCCATGCATCTGGTGTCGCTGCTGTCGGGCCGCGTCGCCGCCTCGTCCGGAACGTCGAACCCGCAGATCCGCTTCGGCGAGGATCTGATGAGCCGCGTCTCCTATGTGATGATGAACCCGGATGGCCGCGAAGGCATGACGGTTGCTGTCCGCGAGGCAATCTCCGGCCTCGTCGACAAGGTTTGCGCGGAAGGCAATGTCCAGCGCAACGACATCCTGGATTCCGTCTTCGTCGGCAATCCGATCATGCATCACCTGTTCCTCGGCATCGATCCGACCGAACTCGGCGGCGCGCCCTTCGCGCTTGCCGTCTCGGGCGCCGTTCGCATCAAGGCATCCGACATCGGGCTGAAGCTCAACCAGGGCGCACGGCTCTATATGTTGCCTTGCATCGCCGGCCATGTCGGCGCCGACGCGGCGGCCGTGACCCTGTCCGAAGGTCCGCACCGCCAGGACGAGATGATGCTGATCGTGGACGTCGGCACCAATGCCGAGATCGTACTCGGAAACCGTACACGGGTCGTCGCTGCCTCCTCGCCGACCGGTCCGGCCTTCGAAGGCGCCGAAATCTCCGGTGGCCAGCGGGCCGCGCCCGGCGCCATCGAGCGCGTGCGCATCGATCCAGACACGCTGGAGCCGAAATACCGTGTCATCGGCTCGGAACTGTGGTCCGATGAGCCCAACTTCCTCGACAGCGTGCAGGCTACCGGCGTCACCGGCATTTGCGGCTCCGGCATCATCGAGATCGTCGCCGAAATGTATCTCACCGGCATCATCTCCGAGGATGGCGTCGTCGACGGATCGCTTGCCGCGCGCTCGCCGCGCGTCGTCCCCAACGGCCGCACCTTCTCCTACGTGCTGAAGGAAGGCGAACCCAAGATCACTATCACCCAGACCGACGTGCGTGCCATTCAGTTGGCCAAGGCGGCGCTCTATGCCGGCACCAAGCTGTTGATGGAAAAACAGAACACCGAGCATGTCGACCGTATCCACTTCGCCGGTGCCTTCGGCTCCTTCATCGACCCGAAATACGCCATGGTGTTAGGTCTCATCCCCGATTGCGACCTCGACAAGGTCTCGGCCGTGGGCAACGCCGCCGGCGCGGGTGCTCGCATGGCGCTGCTCAATCGCGGCTATCGCCGCGAAATCGAGGAGACGGTGAGCCAGATCGAAAAGATCGAGACGGCGCTCGAGCCGAAATTCCAGGAGCACTTCGTCTACGCCATGGCGCTGCCCAACAAGGTCGATCCGTTCCCGAAACTGTCGGCGGCGGTGAAGCTGCCGCCGCGCAAGACGGTGAGCGAGGATGGCATCGCCGGAGATGCAGCACCGCGCCGACGCTCCCGCGAAGGCCATGCTGCTCGGCGCAGCCGCGAATAGACGCGCCGGCCACTCCCTTGATTTATTTGTATGCAAATGTTTCCGGATCGTCCGATCCGGAAACCGAAATGCTGTTTTCGCGAAATCCAGCAGATACATGCACAGCGCATTTACCCGCACATCGAACGGCGGCCAAGGACAGTCCTTTGGCCATCGCCGTTCTTCAGGGGAGATGAAAATGTCGATGTTCGAAAATTTCGGCCGCTTGGGTGTGACCATCAGGCAAGCCCACGCCAGGAACAAATCAATCCGAGCGCTGAACAGCTTGCCGGCCCATGTCCAGAAGGACATCGGCTGGCCGGCATCGCCGCCGAACGATCCGCAGGCCACACTCGCCTCGCTGCTGCTAGGCTCCACGCGGTGACGACGTTCGCAGACAAATACAAATTGCGCGGCGTCCACCGGGGATCCCACACATCCCCGATGGCCACCAGCAACCGATTGCCCGCGGCACTTTTGCCGCGTCGCGGACGACGCGCGGATCACACCAGCGTGTGGGCACAGCGTAAATCTTGACATTCTCGGCCAAGGCACGATCTCGTTACAAGGGGAGTTCTCTTAGTCGGCTGCAGCCGAAGTTCGTGTATCCGCATGCCAAGTTTGAAAAGCCACGTTGTGTCCTTCGTGCTCAGGCACAGCCGCAAGCAAGCCTTTTCCAGCCCGGAAAACCTGCAGCGCTGGATCGTCGCCGCGCGCAAGACGGAGGATCACCATCCGCCGGTCGCGCTGCATCAGCGTTTCGAAATCCAGACGCGCAGCGTGGGCGGTTTTCCGGTCTACGAAATCGCCCCCAGGGCCGGAGAGCACAAGCGGATACTCTACCTGCATGGCGGCGCTTATGTCTTTGAGATCACGCCCTATCACTGGTATCTGATCGCCGACATGGCCGACCGGCTGGGCTACGGCATCACCGTGCCGATCTACCCTATCGCCCCGGAACACGATTTCCACGCCATGTTCGGCATGGTCGGCGCTGTCTACCGCCAGATGCTCGATGAGACAGAGGCGGAAGATATCGTCTTCATGGGCGATTCCGCGGGCGGCAACATGGCCGTGGTGCTGACCATGATGGCGGCGGAAGAGGGTTTGCCGGTGCCGTCGCGCCATGTGCTGATTTCACCCGGCCTCGACGTCTCGCTCGCAAACCCCGAAGTGTTCGAGGCGGAGCGGAAAGATCCATGGTTGGGCATCGCCGGCGGGCGCGAGGCAATCCGGCTCTATAGTGCCGGTATGGATCCGACAGACTGGCGTATCAGCCCGGTCTATGGCGATCTGTCGGTGCTGCCGAAGACACTGCTCCTGACGGGCTCCCGCGATCTTCTCACGCCCGACAATCTGATTTTTGCACAAAAAGCCAGCGCCGCCGGTGTCGAGGTGGAGCTGGTTTACGAGGAAGGCATGTTCCACGTCTGGCCGCTGATCGACATGCCGGAAGCGCGGCGCGCGCGCCAACACATCGTCGCGTTTCTCACGGACGACGCCTCCACTCGGGCTGAAAGGAAAACGGCCAAGTCGTCGACCAAAACTTCATCCCAGCACACCAACCATTTCGGCCAGACGATCAATCGGCTCGGCGAACGTGACGAGATCGCCGAGCGCTGAAACTCGGCTCCACGACATCGATCAGAACTTGCCGGTTTCCCTAAACACTTCGAAGGTCGCGCGGATGTGGTCGGCGACGGCCTTGACCGGCGCGCTGGCGTCCGGCGCCACCACCATGGCAAGATTGTAAGTGCCGATATCGGGCATCCCGTCCTTAGGACAGAGTTCAACCATGTCGTTGCCGAGGAACGATCTAGGCAGCGGCGCGACCGCGAGGTCGGCCATGATCGCGGCACGCTGGCCTGCGGTATGGGCACTCATATAAGCGACCCGATAGTTGCGGCCCTCGCGGCCCAATGCCTCGAGCGCGCCGGCCCGCCAGGCGCAGCCTTCTTCCCAAAGCGAAACCGGCAGCGGTTCGCGCAGATGCGCGCAGCCGCCCTTGGCGCCGGCCCACACGATCGGCTCGGTCAACAGCACCTCGGCGCCGAGCGCGCTGGTCTTGTACGAATTGGTCAACAGCGTGATGTCGAGCGCCCGGTCATCCATGCGCCGGCGAAGATTGCTGCTCTGGTCGATGGTGACGTCGACGGCGATCGAGGGATGCGACTGCGCGAAACGCTTCAACACATGCGGCAGCACGCGCTCGCCATAGTCGTCAGGTGAGCCGAGCCGCACCACGCCGACAATATCGGGGATGATGAATTTCGACACCACCTCACGGTTGATCGACAAAAGCCGCCGGGCATAGCCGAGCAGCATTTCGCCGTCCGTGGTCAGCGTCACCGAACGCGCGTCGCGCGCGAACACCGAGCGGCCGAGAATATCCTCCAGCTTCTTGATCTGCATGGAGACGGCCGACGGCGTCCGGAACACCGCATTGGCGGCGGTGGTGAAGCTGCCGGTCTCGGCAATCGCCACGAAGGTGCGCAAAACATCGAGATCGAGCAGCGGCAGCGGGTGATTGAGTGGGGCGTTCATGACGATCGACCTTCAATTTTTCTGATACAAAACATCATTCCATTTCGTTTGATTGAACATCAGATCAGGAGCATAGTCAACTCCATCGAAGCAGCATGCTGCCAAAAGCGGCCATGAAACGACCCCGGCTCAGACCTGCATTCGACGTGAAATGAAGCTGAAACCGACCTGACGTAACGCATTGCCGGCGCATGCCGCGCCGCAGCAAAGGAGATCGAAATGTCTATCCTATCGTCCCTCGGCCGCATCGCGACCGAATTCAACGCGGCCCGCGCCCGCTACCAGACCGAACGCGCCATCCGTTCGCTGCCGATCGAGCTGCAGAAGGATATCGGCTGGCCGGAAGCTTCCGACGCCAAGACCGGCATTCGCAGCGGCGTCGGATCCTGGGCTGGAGCAAAGTAAATCGTGTGTACCCCGTGCTGAAGGCCTGCCGCGCAACCCGCCCGGCAGGCCTTCTCTATTTATTTGTATTCAAACGAATTCACGAGCCATGTCGCCGCTGCATGGCGCATATGAGCAAGCCGCATAGCAGCTCGATTTTCAGGCTAAATCGCTGTAGATATTCATGAATCCTAGGCGTCTTGCTCATCGCTTGCCAAAATATGTCGCATCCGGTGTCGCTTTTCATATCAAGCGCTTCGCTTTTGCGATTTAGTTCCTGCTCACACAAGCCTATATCACCGTCAGCAAACGAGCTGCCCCACTCCATCAAGCGAAGGCGACCCGTTTAGAGCGACGTGCGTCCAATTGGACGCACAAAATGCGCTCTAACACTTTGAGTCTGCGCATCGTGCTTTCCGAAAATCAATTCGATTTTCGGGCTGATGCGCGAGCAACCGATTGGAGATGATCATGAAGCTTTTTGCCCGCCTCTTCGCCCGCCGCGAAATGAACCTGACCACCGCTCTCGAGCGTCAGCGTCTTGCCAACACCATGCCCGGCCAGACCGGCGCCATGGCCGCGGCGCGTCTCGGCTTCGTCGCCTGAACAAGCGCGGTTCCAGGAAACCGTATTTTCCCGGCCGGAACTGCGTAGAAATCGAAAATACAAGACACCTCCTGAGCCGCGCCCCTGCCGCGGCTTCAGGGTTGACTGCCGCCGCCTCGGTCCGCCGAGGCGGCGTTTATTTGTTGCGCTTCCATCGCTCTCACAAGCCGACGGGGGCCTAGTTCGAGTAGGCACCGCGCGGCGATTGCCCATTTGCGACCCATGTCGCAAATTTAATCTTGCCAAAGCCGACTAGCCAATTGACAGGAATGGTTTTTCCTGATGACGCTATGCTATTCGCGACATCCTGTTCGCGTCATGGCCAGATGAGGTTCCCCGTGAACGCCGTCAAGCATCCGATCAAGCGATCGTTTGTGTTCTTCCTTGTTCCCGATTTCACCATGATCGCTTTTGCGACCGCGCTGGACCCGCTGCGCTCCGCCAATCGGATGCTCGGCTACGAGGCCTATCGCTGGCGCCTCGCCAGCATCGACGGCAAGCCGGTGCGCGCCTCGAACGGCGTCGAGTGTGCGGTCAACACCTCGCTGGAGGAGGAACGCAAGAAGATGGCAGGGCCGGATCGCCCCAACATGGCCATCGTCTGCAGCGGCACCAATGTCGAGCGCTACCAGAACAAGTCGGCCTTTGCCTGGCTGCGCGAGGAATACAATCGCGGCGTCGCGGTCGGCGGCCTGTGCACCGGTGCGCATATCCTCGCCGCAGCCGGGCTCCTGTCCAACAAGCGCTGTGCCATCCATTGGGAAAACCTGCCCGGTTTTTCCGAAGCGTTTCCGAAGGCCAATGTCTTTGCCGACCTGTTCGAGATCGACCAGAACATCTACACCTGCGCCGGCGGCACCGCCGCGCTCGACATGATGCTGAAGCTGATCGGCGACGATTTCGACGAGAACCTCGTCAACCGCGTGTGCGAGCAGGTACTAACCGATCGTGTGCGCAGTCCGACCGACCGCCAGCGCCTGCCGCTGCGCGCCCGCCTCGGCGTGCAGAACTCGAAAGTACTGACCATCATCGAGCTGATGGAGGCCAATCTGTCCGAGCCGCTGTCGCTGATCGAGATCGCCGACCATGTCGACCTGTCGCGCCGCCAGATCGAGCGCCTGTTCCGCACCGAGATGGGACGGTCGCCCGCCCGCTACTACCTCGAAATCCGCCTCGACCGCGCCCGGCATCTCTTGATCCAGTCGTCGCTGCCGGTGGTCGAGGTGGCGGTCGCCTGCGGCTTCGTCTCGGCCTCGCATTTCTCGAAATGTTACCGCGAGCTCTACGCCCGCTCGCCGCAGCAGGAACGCGTCGACCGCAAGCAATTGCTGGCGGCCTGATCCCGCATCAGGTCTCGGCCGACCGCACTTGCGCCGTTCGCATCGCCTCGACGCGGATGTCCTCGGTCAGTCGCGCCTTCAACGCCGAGAATTCGGGACTGGTCTTCAGCGTGTAGTGCCTGGGATGCGGCAGGTCGATGGCGACATCCGACTTGATGCGGCCGGGCCGCGCCGTCATCACGATTACGCGCGAGGCCATGAAGATCGCCTCCTCGATGTCGTGGGTGACGAACAGCACCGTCTTCTTGCGCCGTTCCCATATGCCGAGCAGCAATTCCTGCATCAGCCCGCGTGTCTGGTTATCCAGCGCCCCGAACGGCTCGTCCAGCAACAGGATTTCGGGATCGTTGGCCAGCGCCCGGGCGATCGCCGTGCGCTGCTGCATGCCACCGGACAGCTGCTTCGGCCAATGGTTCTCGAACCCCCTCAGCCCGACGAGATCGACATAGGAAGCGACGATGTCGTCCCGCTCCTTTTCGGCCGTGCGGCGTTCGCGCAGGCCGAAGCCGATGTTTTCGGCGACCGTCAGCCATGGAAACAGCGTGTAGGACTGGAAGACCATGCCGCGGTCCGGCCCGGGCCGTGTCACCGTCCTGCCGTCTAGCAGAACACGGCCTTCGCTCGGCGCCTCCAAGCCGGCGACGATCCTCAACAGTGTCGACTTTCCGCAACCGGACGGTCCCAAAACGGTGATGAAGTCGTTGGCCGCCACCGCCAGAACGATTGGTAAAAGCGCCTTGACGGGTTCCCCACCCCGCACGCCGGCAAAGGTTCGCGAGACACCCTCGATAAGAAGCTTGCTCACGCCAGGCTCCATGGAAAGAGCCAGCGGTTGAACGCCTTGAACGCGAAATCGGACAACAGCCCGATCAGGCCGATGATGATGATGCCGAAGATGATCTGCCCGGTCGCCAGCCGCGACTGGCTGTTGATGATCATGTACCCGATGCCCGACGATGAGCCGATCAATTCGGCCACGATGACATAGGTCCAGGCCCAGCCGAGCACCAGCCGTAGCGTCTCGGCGATCTCGGGCGCATTGGCCGGCATGATGACCCGCCTGACGATGCCGTTGTTGGTCGAGCCCAGCGTATAGGCGGCCTCGACCAGGTCGCGCCGCGTGGCCCCAACCTTGACGGCAATGATCAGGATGATCTGGAACACCGAGCCGACGAAGATGACAAGCAGTTTTTCCAGCTCGCCAATGCCGGCCCAAAGGATGAGCAGCGGAATGAAGGCCGACGCCGGCAGGTAGCGGGCGAAGGAGACGAAGGGTTCCAGAAACGCTTCCACCGGCTTCCAGGCGCCCATGGCGATGCCGAGCGGCACCGCGACGACCGAGGCCAGTACAAAGCCGCCGAATACCCGCCAGATGGTGATCAGTATGTCGAGCCAGAAACGATCCTCGACCAGCAGCCGCCAGCCGTCCCGCAGCATCGACAGCGGATCGGCGAGGAAGATGCGGTTGACGTGGCCGCCAAACGTGATCCAAGCCCAGAAGGCCACGAACAGCACGAAGAAAGAGATACCGAGCACGCTTCGCAGGCTCGGAGAGACAGGATGCAAGGGGCGCATCTTCGTCCTTTGTCAGCGGCAAGGCGGCGGCGCTCTGCGCCACCGCACGGTGCCCAGGGGTTGAACCGTTAATTCGCCACGGCGCTGGTGTCGGCCAGTGTGGCGACGTCGGGTGCCTCCTTGATCAGCCCCATCTGCAGCAGCAGATCGCCGGCGGTCTTGGAAAAGTCCTGGAATTCCTTGGTGAAGAACTGCTTGTTCTCGGCCTTGTCGGCCCATTTCAGGTACTTTGCCGAATCCTCGAATTCCTTGGCCGACTGTTTCACGTCGGCGCCCATGATCTCGTAGGATTTCTGCGGCTCCTTCTTGATCATGTCGAGGGCGTCGAAATAGCTGTCGGCAAGCGCCTTGGCGGCGTCGGGATTGGCCTTCAGGAATTCGGGCGTACAGCCGACCGTGTCGAGAACCATCGGATAGTCGAGCGTGGTCGCCAGGATATGGCCCTGGTCGGCCTTGTCGCGCACGGCCGAGATGAAGGGCTCATAGGTGACGGCCGCATCGTTCTGGCCGGCGAGGAAGGCCTGCGCCGCCGCGTCGGGTTCGAGATTGACGACCGTGACATCCTTGGTCGACATGCCGTTCTTGTTCAGCACCCAGGCCAGCAGGAAGTAGGGAGACGTTCCAGGCGCCGAGGAAGCGACGGTCTTGCCCTTGAGATCGGCGACTGTCTTGATGTCGTTGCGCACCACGATGCCATCGGCGCCATAGGATTTGTCGAGCTGGAAAATCTGCTTGGTGGTCACCCCGCTGGCGTTCCAGACCAGCCAGGTCTCGACCGTGGTGGCGGCGCATTGCAGGTCGCCGCTGGCGATGGCGAGCGGACGGCTGGCCTGCGGCACCTTCTTCAAGGTCACGTCGAGCCCATGCTTCTCGAACAGCCCTGCCTGCTTGGCAAGTGTCAGCGGCGCGAATCCGGTCCATCCACTGATGCCGATGGTGAGCGATGTGGCGGCCTTCGCTGGCGCGGACAAGCCCGCGGCAAGCGTCAATGTCGCGGCAAGCACGGTTATTCTGTTCATATCGGTTCCCCTTTTGTTTTTCTGCGGGAAATTGTTCACAGAGCCGATGGGCT
Source organism: Mesorhizobium sp. LNHC229A00 (assembly GCF_000502415.1). Lineage (NCBI taxonomy): Bacteria > Pseudomonadati > Pseudomonadota > Alphaproteobacteria > Hyphomicrobiales > Phyllobacteriaceae > Mesorhizobium > Mesorhizobium sp. LNHC229A00. The sequence continues at coordinate 414,110 of NZ_AYWQ01000001.1, read as the reverse complement.
TGTCAATCAACAGGACCGTGTTCGCGCGGAAAGCAGCCGGCAACCGGTTTGGTATTGCGCTATCTGGTGTCGGGCATCCAGTTGCGGTTGCGCCACATTTTCTCGCCGACCTGGCAGTCGGCGGCGGGTTTGTCCCGCGCCAGCACCACTGGCGGATGATCCGCCTCCGCCGCCGCCCATTGCCGTGACGCCGGGCCGGCGAGCTCCAGCACCAGCTTGCGGCGGATGGCTTCGGGAAATTGCGTCCAGTCGTTGACCGGGATCATGAAGGCGCCGGGACCGCCGATGACGCAGTCGCTGTAGTAGCGATCGAGATCGTTGACGTCATAGACGCCGGAAAAGCCGCCTCGGGTCATCAGCGGCAGGCCGTTGATGACTATGCCTTGCCTGACCACCCCGTCGCGGGCGAGATTGACCGGCGCGCCCTGGTTGTTTGGCCCGTCGCCCGAAATGTCGATGACGCGCTTGGTTCCCTGGTAGCCGCTTTCGGCGAAAAGGTCGCTGCCGAACTCCAGCGCGCCGGAGATCGAGGTGCGCCGCGCGCTGTTGGGCGGCTGAGCCGACAATTGCGCCACCACCCGCTCCGCGTCGGCCCGGGTCGCGATCGCTGTCCACGGCACGATGACGCGTTGCCAGTTGGTGCCGGCCCATTCGACATAGGTGACGGCGATCTTGCCATAGGCGCCATCGGCAATCGCCTGCAGCACATTGTCGTGCGTCAGCGCCGCCGCGTAGCCATGACGCTGGATCTCGAGCTCGTCGGCCGACATTGACAGCGACACGTCCACCGCCAGCACCAACTCGACATCGACCGGCTCGTCGGCGCGGGACATTGGCGCCAGCCAGAACGTAACCGCCAGGGCAACGGCGCTCGAAAGCAGATGTCTTGCAGTGCCAAAACCAGACATGCCGCTAGGGTAAGCCAGAATCGACAGCTGAAAAAGAGAAAAGCCCGACCTGGGCCGGGCTCATCCAAATGCGCGCGAAATTCTTGGCGAAGGCTCAGCTCCGCGGCTTGAGATTCTCAGGGTCGTAAAGCGGCTTGTAGCCGACACTGGCGACTTCAACCGGATAGGTCTCGCCGAAATACTCGACCTTGAGCTTGCGGCCCTCCTGGGCATAGGCCCAGGGCAGATAGGCGAGCGCGATGTTCTTGCCGATCGTCGGGCCATAGGCGGCCGATGTCGTGAAGGAGCGGCGGCCGAGTTCGTCGACCAGCGTTTCCCCGCTCTCGGGGTCCATCACCGGCATGATGCCGACGGGATAACGGGCGACACCCCTGGAATCCTTGTTCTCGGTCATCACCAACGTGCATAGCATCGCCGGCTGGTGCGCGCGCTCACGATACTCCAAATGCTTGGCCTTGCCGCAGAAATCGTTCTCCTTGACCTTCGGGCGGGCGAGATCGGCTTCCAGCAGATTATACTCGGTCAAGAGGTCGGCATTCTGCAGCCGCAGGCTCTTCTCCATGCGGCGCGTATTGGCGTAGGTCTCGACGCCGAATGGCATGACACCGGTCGAGCGCAGCGCGTCCCAGACGGCGAGACCATCCTCGTAGCGCATATGCAGTTCCCAGCCCTGCTCGCCGACATAGGAGATACGGAACGCCGTAACGTCCTTGCCGCCGATCCGGACCGGCTTGATCGCCGCGAACGGAAAATTCTCCGGCGAAAGCCCATCCGGGCTCTCGACCACCTTTTGCAACGTCGTGCGGGCATTCGGCCCCCAGATGCCGATGGTGACGTACTTCTCGGTCACGTCGGTGATGGTGACGTCGAACCCTTTGTCCTGAGCCGTGCGGCGCATGTACTGGAAGTCGCGCGGGCCGGCGTCGGCGCCGTCGATCAGCCGGCAGCGGTCGGCCATGCGGATCACCGTGAAGTCGGCGCGCACCATGCCTTCCTCATCGAGGAAGTGGGTATAGATGCCCTTGCCGATGTTGTTGTCGCCGCCGATCTTGGCCGCGCACAGCCATTCCAGCAGCGCGACATGGTCGGGCCCTTCGATGTCATACATCGAGAAATGCGAGAGGTTCACGATGCCGCAATCTTCGCTCATCGCCAGATGCTCGGCGTTGGAGACACGCCAGAAATGGCGGTTGTCCCATTCGTTCTCGCGCACCGGCACGCGGTTGCCATACTTCTCAAGCAGATGCTCGTTGGCGGCATAGCCATGCGCACGCTCCCATCCGCCCAGCTCCATGAAATAACCGCCGAGTTCCTTTTCACGCTCCCAGAACGGCGAGCGCCTGATGTTGCGGGCCTTGGAGAAGGGTTCGCGCGGATGCACCGCCGGGTTGTAAACCTTCATCGCCGTCTCGGTGCAGCGATCCCAGATGAATTGTTCCTCGGTCTGGTGCGGATAGAAGCGCGCATAGTCGATGGCGTGGTGGTCGATCGCGGTGCGGCCGTCCGTCAACCAGTCGGCGATCAGCTTGCCCATGCCAGGGCCGTCCTTGACCCAGATGGCGACAGCGTACCACAGGCCCCTCACCTTCTGGCTCTCGCCCATGGAAGGGCCGCCATCGGCCGTCACCTGCAGCAGGCCGTTGAAGGAATGGCTTTCATTATAGCCGAGTTCGCCCAGGATCGGCGTCAGTTCCATGGCGCGCTCGAGCGGCGCCAGGATCTGCTCCATATCGAGATCACGCTGCGACGGCGACAGCCGTGCCTGGTCCTTCTCCAGCAGGTCGCGCGGATGGCAGAGGCGCGGATTGGTCTCTTCGTAGTAACCCCATTCGATCTGGCCCCCCTCGGCGGTCTTGGGATCGCCGGTGTCGCGCATATAGGCCGAGTTGCCTTGGTCGCGCAGCAGAGGCCAACCGATCTCCTTGCCGGTGCCGGCGAACTCGGTATATGGGCCGAAGAAGGTCAGCGGATGGTCGATCGGCATGACCGGCAGGTCCTCGCCGACCATCTCGGCGATCAGCCGGCCCCAGATGCCGGCGCAGACGATGACATAGTCGGCCTCGATCGTGCCGCGGTCGGTCACCACGGCACTGATGCGGCCGTCCTTGACCACGAGCGACTTCGCCGGCGTGTTGGCGAAGGATTTGAGCTTGCCGGACGCTTCCGCCTGGTCGACCAGCTTGCCGGCAACGGTCTGCGAGCGCGGAATAACGAGGCCGGCATCCGGATCCCATAGGCCGCCCTGCACCAGATCCTGTTCGATGAGCGGGAATTTATCCTTGATCTCGGCGGGATCGATCAAACGGGCGCGTGTGCCGAACGCCTTGGCCGAGGCGATCTTGCGTTTGATCTCGTCCATGCGTCCGTCGTCGCCGACACGGGCGACCTCGAGGCCGCCGACGCGCGCGTAATGACCCATCTTCTCGTAGAAATCGATGGAATAGAGCGTCGTCCAGCACGACAGGAAATCGTGGCTGGTGGTGTAGCAGAAATCGGAAGCGTGCGCGGTCGAGCCGATATCGGTGGGAATGCCCGACTTGTCGATGCCGACAATGTCGTCCCAGCCGCGCTCGATCAGGTGATGGGCGATCGATGCGCCGACAATGCCGCCGAGGCCAATGATGACGACCTTCGCCTTTTTCGGAAACTCTGCCATTGCCCGCGACTCCAGAATGCTGTTGCGGGCGGCGTCGGCGCCCGTCTGATCGGGGCACAATATGCAGGCGACGGGGACGGCGCTACCGCCTGTTTGCGACACGCCTCGGATGCGGCGCGACCCCTCCGCAAATCAGGAAAAACATCTACTCGTCAGGCGAAAGCCCAGACGTCCTCGGCCTGGAAGCCGACCTGGTAGCCCGCTGTCTTCAGCTTGACCACCACCTGTCCGATCTCCGGCGCGGGCAGCGCACCAACCTCGACCTTGATCATGCCGGGACGATAGCGCTTGAGGTCGAGTTGCTCGAACACGATCCAGTCGGCGCCTTCGCAATCGACGAGGAAGGCGTCGATATGGGTGATGCCGTTGCGGTCGAGCAATGTCTGCAAGGTCTCCGACGGCACCTCAATGTCTTTCAGATGCGGCGCGAACTTGTTGAAGTTGGCGTCGGCCTCGCCCCAGGCATTCTTGCCCGACATCAAATTGGTGTCGGTCACCGACGAGCAGCCGATGAACTCGATCGGCAGCGTGCCGGCTTCCAGTGCGGCAGCGTCAAAGGTGTGGACGGTGATCGTGCCTTTTGTTCGCGTCACCGCGACGGGTTCGATGACGAAGCGGTCCGTGTCAGGGTAATTGGCGCGCAGCCGTTTCTGGTTGTACGGGATCGGCTCGACCAGCATGGCGCGGGCCCTTGGAATGCGGTGCAGCCACGGCGTCACGTCATCGAACAGCGCGCCATCGCAGGCGCCGACATTGACCATCTGGAATGGCCGGCCGGTATCACCGAAGCGTGCCTTCAGCGCCGCCTTGGCCAAAAACTTGGTGCCGCGCAGCGAAGGCCCGCGATCGAGCAGGCCGGCGGGAAGGCCGAGCGACAGGGCAATGCGCGCCAGGTTGGAAACTGAACTCATGATTTGTCTCCTGGTATGATGTGCAGGGCGGCGCGGTGCTGGCCGCCGGCGACCTCCGCCCACAACGCCATGAAAGGCGGTGCCAGCAGCAGGAATGGCGGGATCAGATGCGGGAAATAGATGCGCGTGTCGTGAATCGGGAAGACGCTGAATTTGGCCAGCGCACCGAGCACCAGCGCGGCAAACAGAATGCCCGCGCGGCGACCGAGCCTGAAGCCGGCGCGGTGGGCCGCGAACCACCCGGCCAGCGCCAGAACCGAGACTCCGACCCAGCTGTTAAGGTTGATGGCGCGCAGCAGCGAGGCGGCAAACGCCCGGAGATAGGCAGTGGCGGAAAAAGCCGGCTCGAACCCGTCCATATTGTAGTGCTGCCCGATACTGGAAAACCACAGATGCGGCCACCAGCCGGGATGATGGGCCCAGTGCGAAATGGCGAAATACGCGGCGAGCGAAGCGGCAAACCCGACCAGCGCGCCCCAGGCCCTCTGCCGGAACAAGACCAGCAGCACAGCGAAAACGGCGAGAAAAACTATGTTGTCCGGCCGCACCATGAAGGCGAGGAAGAGCAGGATAGCCGTCGCCGCCTCGCGGCCTCGGACATAAGTGAAGAGACCGCCGAGCAACAGCGCCGAGGTAAGCAGGTCCGGTGTCGAAGCGCGCGCGGCGTCGCCGAAATCGGCCATGATCAGCACCGCGCCGACCACCGGCGCCAACGCCAATGCCTTTTCCCCGCGCAGCCAAAGCAGCGTGATCGCGCCGAACAGCAGGACCGAAAACACCTGCACCAGTCGCATCGCTTCGACTGGCGACATTACGGAACTCAGCGTCGACAGGATTTCGGCATAGAGGAACTTGATCCGGTACATGCCGAGCAACGAATGGAAGTCGGCGGCGTTCTGCGCCATGTGGCTGCGGAAACCGTCGCCATCGTCGGTCAGCGCCTTGTAGTCGCCCGCCGAGACTCCCGATTTTACGGTGTTGTAGGCATAGTCATGCAGCGCCTGCGCATCCGGGTAGGTGCCCTCCTCCGATATTGCGAGATAGGGCAGCATGTCCCAGTTGGCGTCGGGCATCACCCAGGCCGTGAACGCCGTCAAAAGCATATAGAGGGCGAAGGCAGCCGCACCGATCGGAGCCGCCAGCCGCGCATAGGTCCCCTCGCCCCACGCCAGACCGGCCTCGGCGAGCCGGTCGAGTGGATTTTGCGGAGCGGGCGACTTGGTCAGCATGTCTTCTCAGCGACGTTCGTTTCAGCTGACTTGGCTTTTGACGAAATCCTTCACGATCGCCACGATGCCGCGCGACAAGAGACCGTCGAAGGCATCAACGAAGCGGTCGACATGCTCGCGCCGGCAGATCAGCGGCGGCTCGAGCCGGATGACATTGCGGTTGTATTCGGTGAAGGCGACGAGCACGTCGTAGTCGCGCAGCAGCAGCGCGCCGACGAAACCGGACAGCGAACCCTTCAGCTTGTCGTCGAGCACGCTGACGATGGGGCGCAGCACCATCGGCAAGGTCTGCGAGAAGTCGTGGAACTCCAGCCCCACCATGAAACCCTTGCCGCGCACGTCCTTGATGATCTTCGGGTATTTTTCCCTTAGTGTCTGCAGCCGCTGCAGCAGGTACTCGCCGGTGACGGCGGCGTTGTCGATCAGCCCCTCGTCGTAAAGCACGTTGATGCCCTCGATCGCAGTGGCACACGCCTCGCCCATGCCGCCGAAAGTGGCCATGGCGTGGATCATCGCCGTCTTCGGCGTGCCGTAGGCCTTCATGTAGATTTCGCGGCGCGCAATCATCGCGCCGACAGCGGCCTTGCCGGCGCCCAGCGATTTGGCCAGTGCCGTCACATCGGGCACGACACCATGATGCTCGAAGGCATAGAAGCGGCCCGAGCGGCCATAGCCGCACTGCACTTCGTCGGCGACCCACAGCACACCATGCTGGTCGCACAGCGCCCGCAGCTTCTGCCAGTATTCAGTCGGCGCCTGGATGATGCCACCGCCGCCCTGGATGGTTTCCAGCACGATGACGCCGATCTCCGGATCGGAGCGGAACAGGCGCTCTACGGCCTCGATATCGGCGAAGGGAATGCGGACGGTGTTGTCGGCCATCCTGAAGTCGGCGCGATAGAGCTGGCCGTCGGTGATGCCCAGTACACCCTTGGTCTTGCCGTGGAATGAATTCTCGGCATAGACGATTTTCGGTCGCTTCGGGCCGGCGGCACGCTCGGCAAGCTTCACCGCCGCTTCCATCGCTTCCGAGCCGGACGAGCCCAAAAACACCATGTCGAGATCGCCAGGCGAACATTTGGCGATGTTGTGCGCCAACGCGGCCGCATATTGCGACATGAAGGCGATGGCGATTTCCTGCCGCTTTTCCTCCTGGAATTTTTTGCGTACTTCCAGAATGCGCGGATGGTTGTGGCCAAAGGCCAGCGACCCGAAGCCGCCGAAGAAATCGAGGATCTTGCGGCCCTTCTGGTCGATGTAGAACATGCCCTCAGCACGTTCGATCTTGATCTTGTGGAAGCCGAGCAGCTTCATGAAATGCAGCTGGCCGGGGTTGAGATGCGCCTTGAACAGGTCGGTCATCCCTGCGATATCCATCGACTTGGCCTGCTCGACGCTGATCAGATCGGGCTTGGCGGTGGTGGCGGGCGACAGTGTCGGCGCGCTGACCAGGGTGCGCGTATTCGTCTGTTCCGGCTTGGCCATGACGGTCATTTCAATCTCCTGTTCGCGCCCGAGACTGGCGTCGTGCGCAATAAACTTTTCGGCGCGCCCCTATTCGGCGGGCACATGTTTGGTGGCGACGGCGGGCCCGGTCTTCTTGGCGCGGTATTCGCTGTAGGCGGCGATCAGCATGTCCTCGTCGCGGTACCGCGGCACCCAGCCGAGCTGCCGCTCGGCCTTGGACACGTCGAGCACGCAGTCCTCGTCGGCGATGAGATATTGCTCCGGATCCATGATCGGCATGTTTGCGAGGTCGAGCAGGTCGAGCGTGCGCTTGACCGCCCAGCCGGGTGTAGGCAGCAGGATCGACTTCGATCCGGCATGCCGGATCAGGTCGCCAAGCAATTTCTTCACCGGCGGCGGATTGAGCGACCCAAGGTTATAGGCCTCGTTGGGCACACCGGCCTTCCACGCGGCGCGCGCCGCCTCGGCGCAGTCGAACACCGAGATGAACTGATAGGGGTTGCGGCCCGAACCGATCATCGGCACGGGAAAGTTCCAGTCGATCAGCTTGAACAGCTTTTCGAGGATGCCGAGCCGGCCGGGGCCGATGATAAGGCGCGGGCGAAACAGCGAGATCGACATGCCGCGCTTGCGCCATTCGGCCGCCAGTTCCTCGGTCTTCTGCTTCGACCAGCCATATTCGCCGAGCGGCGCGACCGGATGCTCCTCCGTCATCGGCTGGGTAACGGTGTGACCATAGATCATGTCGGTCGTATAGTGGACGAGCCTGGGGGCACCAGCCTTGTCCATGGCCTGCAGGATGTGCTCGGTGCCGTGGAAATTGACCGGAAAGAAGAAGTCGTGTCGCTTCGCCCGCACCTGGATCGGCGACAGCATCTTGGCCGATAAATTGTAGACCATGTCGTCGGCCTTCAGCCCGACCGCGGCAACCGAGCCTTGGTCGGTGACGTCGCACTTGATGAAGCGGACAGTGCGGTAATGCGCAAGGTCGCTCCTGGCGATGTCGGCGACGACAACCTCTTCACCGTCGGCCACAAGCTTCGGCGCCAGGTGACGGCCAACAAAGCCGTCACCCCCGAAAATCACATGTCTCATCGAACGATCTCGTTTGCTTGTAACTTGTCGGGCGTGATGGAAGCGCTCTGATCTTCATGCCCTCGCCCACTTTGCGCGATCAGCACCGTGCCTACGCAGATCAAGGCAATGCCGGCGATGCGCCAACCATTCAGGTCCTCCCGGAAGACGAAATAGGCAAAGATCGCGACCGCGACGTAAGCCAGGCTCAGAAACGGATAGGCGAAGGAAAGCTCGACCTTGGAAAGCACGTAGAGGTGCGAGGCCATCGAAATGACGAAGGTGCACAGGCCAAGGAAGACCCAGGGGCTGAAGACGATCTGCAACAGCTTGATCAGCGGATTGGCGCCCTCGAATGAAATCGGTCCGAGCGACATCATGCCTTGCTTCAGCATCAGCTGCGCAGCAGCATTTGTCATGACCGTAAACAAAATGAAGACGATATATTTCATGTAGTCCGCCGCCCCTGTGATATTAGGTAATACAAATCTGAAAAGATTTCGTGAACCTGAAGACATTTTTTGGGTAAATGTTGATGTTAAGCGTTCGTAAACCACAATTCATTCTAAGTTTATCTATTCGGCCGCCTCTGCATCGCGCCGCCGCAGGTCGATACTCCCGGCCGTGCGCGCCCAGAAGCCGGACATGAAGGCGGGATCGCGCAGCGCTTCCAGCCTCGGCCACTCCGGGAACGAAGCGACGAAGGTTGCGGCACTCATGCGCGCATCCTTGTAAGGATTGACCGCCCCACCAGCCGCGATCGTCATGCGGTCGAGTTCGCCGAGCAGCGCAAGCGTCGCCGCTCCCCTGTTGGGGAAGTCCAGCGTCAGCGTGTAACCCGCACGAGGGAACGACAGCAGTGCCGGCGAGCGGACGCCGCCGAAGCGCTTCAAGACGGTGAGGAACGACCCCTGCCCGGCCTGCCTGGCCGCCGTGAGCAGTGCCGGCACGGTTGCGCGCGCGGCCTCTTCCGGGACCACGCTCTGATGCTGGAACAGACCTTTCGGGCCATAGAGCCTGTTCCAGTCGCGCACACCGTCGAGCGGGAAGAAGAAGCCCTGGTATCCGACCCGGCGCGGCGCCTTGGACTGCCCCTTTTTCCACCTGTAGGCTGCGTTGAAAGCGGTCAGGAACGGTCGGCCGAGCACGTTGAAAGGCGGCTGGAGCGGAACGGAGAATTTCGCGCTCGCACGCGCGGCCGCGTGCGAGCCGTGCTCGGCGTGGTTGCCGGTAAACAGCAGCCCCCGTCCGCTGTTGCGGCCACCGGCGAGCTGGTCGATCCAGGCGACGGCATATTCATTGGCCTGGTCCGCCGCTTCGGCAAGATCGAAATATTCGCGGAGGTCGCGAAAACGCGTCGTCTTTTCCACGATATCGAGCGACGAAACCCGCATCAGCCGGATCGAAGCCGACAGGATCAGGCCGGTGAGGCCCATACCGCCGATGGTCGCCCGAAACAGGCACGGATTGTCGGTCGCAGAGCAGCGATAGCTGTGTCCATCCGACCGAAGCAGCGTGAAGCTTTCCACATGGCAACCGAACGTGCCGCGCCGGTGATGGTTCTTGCCATGGACATCGTTGGCAATGGCGCCGCCGAGCGTGACGAATTGTGTGCCGGGCACCACCGCCGGGAAGAAGCCATGAGGCGCGGCATGTGCAATGACATCCGCGAGCAGCACCCCGGCATCCGCTTCGAGCAGACCGCTCTCGGCGTTGAAGCCGCGAATGCGGTTCAGGGGCCGCATGTCGACGACAGTGCCGAGCTGGTTCTGGCAGGAATCGCCGTAGGATCGGCCGTTGCCATAGGCAAGCAGCGACGCTTGCCTGGCCTGGCCGCCCTTCAGCAGCGCAATGGCGTCATCGGCTTGGATCGCCCTTGCCGCTGGCGGCGTGGCAAGGCCAAAGCTCTGGAGGCGTTCCGCCATGCCTACCAGCCCCCGATGACCAGCAGCACCGCGCCGATCGCCACCACGATCTGGCTGCGCCAGTCGCGAATGATGAAGACGACCGGGTCGTCGTGCATTTCGTCGCGGCGCGCCAGGATCCAGACACGCATGGTGAGATAAAGCACGATCGGCGCCAGCGGCCAGATCAGCCAGGGATGCGGATAGAGTTCGCGCACCGCGACGCTGTCCATGTAGAGCGCCAGCACCAGCGCCGAGGAGAACGCCGAAGCCATGCCGGCCTGGGCGACAATCTCCTGGTCTTCGGTGCGATAGCCGCGGCCGGCAATGCGTTCGCCGGGCGGAATGGCTGTGGTGCGCAATTCGACAAAGCGCTTCACCAGTGCCAGCGACAGGAAGAAGAAGATCGAGAAGGCGAGCAGCCAGAACGAGACGTCGACGCCCGTGGCGGCCGCGCCGGCGAGCACACGAATGGTGTAGAGGCCGGCAAGCGTCAGCACGTCGACCAGAAGCATGCGCTTGAACGATAGCGAATAGGCCGTGGTGACGACCATGTAGCCACCGAGCACAGCCAGGAATTCAAGCGACAGGAACAGCCCGGTGCCGACGCCGATCGCCAGCAGCACCGCGATTGCGCCAAGGCCGAACGGAATAGACAGCGCACCGCTGGCGAACGGCCTGTTGCGCTTGGTCAGATGCTTGCGGTCGAGCGCAAGGTCGAAGAAATCATTGAGGATATAGATCGCCGACGCCACCGCGCTGAACGAGATGACCGCCAGCAGGCATTCCCAGATCATGTTTGAATTGAAGTATTCGTGCGACAGCATCATCGGCACGGCGATCAGCGAATTCTTCAGCCACTGGTGGACGCGCAGCATCTTGACGATGGTCCGCAATGTCGGCTTGGGCGCCGGCATCGTTTCGGCACCATGCGCCGCCTGCCAGCGCGCGGCATGACGGTCCGGCGCCACCACGATCGCGCTGCGCGCCGCGTCGAAGACCTGGAGGTCATGGCGGCTGTTGCCGGCGTAGTCGAAACCGGCATCGCCATAGGCCGCAAGGAGCGAGGCTCGCTTCTTTCCCGAAGTGAGATTGTCGAGGCCGTCGGTGGCCAGTACCCGGTCGAAAATGCCGAGATGGACAGCAATGGCGTCGGCGAACTTGCGCGGCGTGCCGGTGGCCAGTACGAGCTTGCGGCCTTCGGCGTGCTCGGTGCGGAGCCGGTCGAGCAGTGGCGCCCGATAGGGCAGCGTGGCGGGGTCGATGTCGATGCGTTGGGCGATCGCCTGCTTCAGCCGCGCCGGTCCGCCGGCAACCCAGAAAGGCACCAGGAAGAAATAGAGCGGGTTCTTCTTGAGGAGGATGAACAATCCTTCCCATAAAAGGTCCGTCGCGATCAGCGTGCCGTCGAGATCGACCGCAAGCGGTATTGCGTTCCTGTCCGACCGCGCGTCCATGCCCGTCCTGCCCTGCCAGCGTCTGATCCGGAAACCGGAACCCGTTGAGCGCCGTGTTTCGGCGTCTTGATGCTGGTATAGCGGGGGATCGCCTAGCGAACATTAAAACGTACGGTTGCAAAGGGCTGCCGCTGCCGTATTTCCATCGTCATTGTTAAAAAACAGCTACCGGAAACGATAAAAGGCCGAGCAAACGCCCGGCCTTTCCAATCATGCGACCGAGATTACTTGATGCGGGCGACGCCGCCTGAAATCTCCACGGTTTCCGAACCGGTCAGCGCTTCAAGGTCGCCATTGGGCAAGGTGACAAAACAGCCACTCTGGCAGAACTCGACGGTTTCACCGCCAGCCAGCGCAAGCTCGGTCTTGCTGCCGCCCTCGGTCACGACCAGCGTGCGTGTCTCGGCGTCCTTGTTGACCGCGCTAGCGGCATGGGCCGAGCCGCTCACGGCGAGCAAGGCCACGGCAGCGACGAGAGACTTCCACATTTGCAATATCGGTGTTCCCACCGCCTCTGTTGCATTTCCACAAGGCATTCTCGCCTTTGCATGGGAACTTATATGAGATGGAAGCTGAACCGCAACTGAATGCCGCATTCATGCCGCAATTGGCTTTGGCTTTCGCACATACCCCCGTCAACCTGGCCGCGCGGCAATGCGGTGTTGTCGGCAATGGCAGCCCGGCAGGAGGATCCAGAGCCTAATCCGGATCGGGTTTCTTCGACTTGCGCTGCTTCGGCAGCTTTTTCGCTTCGGCCTCGGCTCGCGCCTTGGCCTCTTCCCGTTCGGCGAAATCGGCCTCGATCTTGTCGTCGTCGGTCGGCCATGCCACGTGCTTCTTGGCCTCGACGACCGCGCGCGGCGTGGACGGGATTTCGATGTGCTGGTCGTCGAATCTTTCCAGCACGGTGAAGCGGACGTCGTTCTGCACGATGTTGCCGTTCATCACATCGGCCAGGAACACGCGGATCTCGAATTCGAGTGCGGCGGGTCCAAAATTGGAAAACAAGACGAAAGGCTCGGGGTTCTTCAGCACCAGCGGATGGCTGCGCGCGATATCCAGCAGCACCGCGTGGACCTGCTTGACGTCGCTGCCATAGGCGACGCCCACCTTGATGTCGATGCGACCGAGCTTGTTGCGGTGCGTCCAGTTGCCGACGGCGTTGTTGATCAGGTTCGAATTGGGCAGGATCACCGACTGCCGCTGGAAAGTCTCGATCTCCGTGGCACGCACGCTGATCTTCTTGACCGTGCCGCTGACGTCGCCGGCCACGATCCAGTCGCCGACCTTGAACGGCCGCTCGGCCAAAAGGATCAGGCCGGAGACGAAATTCGACACCACATTCTGCAGGCCAAAGCCGATACCGAGGGAAAGAGCACCCGCGACCAGCGCCAGGCTGGAAAGGTCGATGCCGGCCGCCGAGATGCCGACCAGCGCGGCGAGTGCCACGCCGGCATAGCCGACCGCCAGCCGGATCGAGTTGCGCACACCGGCGTCGACCTTGCCGCGCGCCATGACCGAGCCGTCAAGCCAGCCCTGGAACCAGCGCGTCAGGAAATAGCCGATGACGAAGACGACGATGCCCGACAGGATGCCGGTGACCGAAATGGTCACCGAACCGATATTGATTCCGGTGGCGAGCTTGTACGCCCACGCCTCGATATCGCCGGGCTGGAAGCCCCACATCAAAAGGATCAGCGGCAGAAACACCAGCACTATCATCACGTTGATGGCAATGCTGACGACAAGGCCGAGCTGGTCGAGTGCGGTATCTTCATAGCTGGAATTGGCCGACAGCCAACGCCCGACCGAGGTGTTGGCGAAAGCACCCTCCTCGCCGATCGCCTGCGCCGACAGGAAGCCGATATAGGCCGTTATCAACGCGGTGCCTGTGACCACGACTTGTAGCGAGACGAACAGAGCAAGGCCGATATACCCGAGCAGCGCCGCGATGATGGTGAAAAGCCCCAGCCCGAGCGAGGTGTAGCGCAGCCAGGCCGGCCATGGGCGCCAGCTTCCGTCACGCGCCCTGAACGGCCTCAGCATTGCCATCAGGATCAGGATAACGCCGACGATGATGGTGGCGACGAAACTGCGCGCGATGGTCAGCGACAGCGGCGACCCCATCTTGTCGTTCACGACCGACAGGAAGGTGTTGAAGCTGATCACCACGGCCATGGCGGTGGTCAGGCGGACCAGCCAGCGCGCCGGCCCGGTTTCGACGGGGATGAGCCGCCAGTTGGGCAAACGCGGTTCGAGTGCCGCGTTGGTCAGCCGATTGACACAGAACACCACGCCGATGACGGTGGCCAACGCATTGAGGAAGAGGCCAATATCGCCGCGCAACACGTTGTAGTAATTGAAGAAGAAGATAGTCGAGCCGAGAAAGGCGGCCACCGCCAGCGTCGGCAGCAAGGTCGACCAGAAGGCCACCGACAGGCGGCTGAGATAGGATGGGTCCTCATTGGTCGGATCGGCCTCGAACACCCGCCCGAACAGGCGCCTCCCGCCGACCAGCAGCACCAGCGCCAGGCCGAGCGCCACGAAAGTCGCCGCCAGGATAGCCTGGAACTTGAACTTGATGGCGAAGCTCAGCCAGGACGACACCGCCTTGTAGAAATTGCCGAACTCGTCGCGCGCATCGGAAAACACCTGAGGGCTCAACGCGTCCGAGAGCACGTAGCGCTTGGTCAAAAGATTGCGGAACAGCGCGCTGCGCATGTTGCCGATCTTGTCGATCAGCCCGCTGATGCGGATCGACAAGGATTGAGCTTGCGCGATGACCGCGTTGATCTCGGCCTTTTCGGATGTCAGCCCCTCGCGTTCGGCGCTGACGATGCCGGGTTCAGCCGGTTGGCCGGAGGGGGGCGGCGGCCCGAGCTGTTCGAGCCTGCTGTTGATTTCGCCCAGCCGTGTGCGGAACGCCAGCGCGCTGGTCAGCGATTGCCGTGACAATTCCTCGAGCTGCAGGCGGATGTCGACGAGGTTGCTGTCGTCCTCGCCATCCTGCTGTATCTGCTTCTCGAAATTGTCGGCCTTTGTCGCCAGGCCCTGAATGATCTTTTGCTGGTCGGCGACCAGTCCGGCGGGCGCCTGGCCAACGCCTTGCGCCGCCGCCTCGAACGACAGCGGCGCCGAAACGACAAGCGCCAGGACCAGGATGAGGCGAAGCAATCGAAAAAACATGATGAATAGGCGGCTCGCGGGCGGCAAAGGCATCAAAAAGCCTGTCCTTGATAAAGACGGCCATATCATGGGGCAAGTCACCGCGACGATCGCGCTGCTCAAGCGTCGGCCAGTCGAAAGGCGATGGCGCAATATTGGCTTTGCATCAGCCCCCTGCTCTATAGTCTGCCGCATCGCCCGCAACGGACATCATACACATGGCAGAGTACTCGGCCCTTTCGCTGCTCGCGAACGCGCTCAAGGGAAACAAGGACTGGAAGCCGGCCTGGCGCAAGCCGGATCCGAAGGCCTCCTACGACGTCATCATCATCGGCGGCGGCGGGCATGGGCTGGCGACCGCCTACTATCTAGCCAAGGAACACGGCATCACCAATGTCGCGGTGCTGGAGAAAGGCTGGCTGGGGTCCGGCAATGTCGGCCGCAACACCACGGCCGTTCGCTCGAATTACCTGCTGCCCGCCAACACCCGCTTCTACGAACATTCTATGAAGCTGTGGGAAAACCTGTCGCACGAGCTCAATTACAATGTCATGTTCTCACAGCGCGGCTGCCTGAATCTGGCGCACACGCCGGCTCAGTTCGACGACTACGCAAGACGCGGCAACGCGATGCGCCATCTCGGCGTCGATGCGGAATTGATGACACCAGCCGAGATCAAGCGCCTGATCCCGGCGCTCGACATCTCCAATGATGCACGCTTTCCCGTGGTCGGCGGCCTGATGCAGCGGCGGGCCGGCACCGCCCGGCACGATGCCGTCGCCTGGGGCTATGCGCGCGGCGCAGACCGGCGCGGCGTCGACATCATCGAGAATTGCGAGGTCACCGGTTTCCTGCGCGACGGCGACCGGGTTACCGGCGTTGCCACCTCGCGCGGCGATATCAGGGCCAAGAAGGTAGCGGTCGCGGTGGCTGGCAGCACCGGACGGGTCATGCAACTCGCCGGCGTCGAGACGATGCCGATCGAAAGCCATGTGCTGCAGGCCTTCGTCACCGAATCGCTGAAACCCTTCATCGACACGGTCGTGACCTTCGGCATGGGCCATTTCTACATGTCGCAGTCCGACAAGGGCGGCCTTGTCTATGGCGGCGACATCGACGGCTACAACAGCTACGCTCAGCGCGGCAACCTGCCCATCGTTGACGAGGTGATGAGCGAGATGCTGGCCCTTTTCCCGGGCCTTGCGCGTGTGCGCATGCTGCGCTCCTGGGGCGGCGTCTGCGACATGTCGATGGACGGCTCGCCGATCATCACCATGGGGCCCCTGCCCGGCATGTATCTCAATTGCGGCTGGTGCTATGGCGGCTTCAAGGCAACGCCCGCTTCCGGCTGGTGCTTTGCCTGGACCATCGCCAAGGATCAACCGCACGATTTCAACGCCCCGTTCACGCTGGACCGCTTTCATCGCGGGCTGGTGATCGACGACAAGGGCCAGGGTGCAAACCCGAGGCTTCACTAGACAAGGCTTCATTAGGAACATTCCGTGCTGATCACTTGCCCCTATTGCGGCCCGCGCGATGTCATCGAGTTCACCTATCAGGGTGACGGCAACCGCGAACGTCCCGACCCCGCTTCGCAGAATTTCGAGGCCTGGAATGCCTATGTCTACGACCGGCTGAACCCGGCCGGCGACCACAATGAAATCTGGCAACATTCCGGTGGCTGCCGGGCTCACCTGAGGGTCGTGCGCAACACGCTGACGCACGAGATTTCCAGTGTCGCCTTCGCGCGTGGCGATCACAGCTCGGCCGCTCGCCGCAAGGCGGAGGACAAGCCATGAGCCCGCGCCGCACCGACACCGGCGGCCGCATAGACCGGCTGAAGACGATCCGCTTCACCTTCGACGGCGTTGCCTATACCGGGCATGGCGGCGACACGCTGGCGTCCGCGCTGCTGGCCAATGGCGTCACCCTGTTAGGACGTTCTTTCAAATACCATCGGCCGCGCGGCCTGCTGAGCGCGGGCGTCGAGGAGCCCAACGCGCTGGTGACGGTGCTGAAGGGCGAGGTGCGCGAACCCAACATTCCGGCGACAATGGTCGAGATCCATGACGGGCTGGTCGCCGTCAGCCAGAACCGTTTCCCCTCGCTTGCCTTCGACATCCATGCCGTCAACCAGCTCGGCGGCAAACTGCTGTCGGCCGGGTTCTACTATAAGACCTTCATGGGACCGGTTGTCGGCCCGTTGAAAGGCACGCGCTTCTGGATGTTCTGCGAACAGTTCATCCGCCGCGCCGCCGGCCTCGGCAGCGCCGGATCGGCGAAGGACCCGGCCCGCTACGAGCGCATGAACGCCTTTTGCGATGTGCTTGTGGTCGGCTCCGGCCCGGCCGGGCTAATGGCCGCCAAGGCAGCCGCCGATCAGGGCGCCCGTGTGATCCTGACCGATCTCGAGCCGCGCTTCGGCGGATCGGCCAACTGGTCCGGCGAAACCATCGATGGCGCCCCCGCCGCTGATTGGGTGCGGCGTACCGTGGCCCAGCTTGAAGCGCGAGACAATGTCCGGCTTCTGCCGCGCACCACCGTCTGGGGCTACTACGACAACAATACGCTTGCCGCGCTCGAGCGGGTCAGCGACCACAAGGCGCAGCCCGCCAAGGGTGAGCCGCGCCATCGATACTGGGCGATCCGCGCCGGATCCGTGGTGCTGGCCACCGGCGCCTTCGAAAGGCCGCTGGTGTTTCCGGGCAATGACCGGCCCGGCGTGATGCTGGCGCATGCGGCGGCGCGCTACGCCAACGAATTCGGCGTGCTGCCGGGGCAGCGGATCGTGCTGTTTACCAACAATGACAGCGCCTACCGTTCGGCGCTGGCGCTGAAGCAGGCAGGAGCGGCGATCGTTGCCATCGTCGACGTGCGCGCGCCACCATCCGCCGAGATGGGCGCCCTGGCCGGCGAAGCCGAGGCGGAACTGCTTTCCGGCCATGCGGTGGTCGGCACGGAAGGCGGCAAGGCCTTGTCCGGCCTCAAGGTTCAGCGCTTCGACATGGTCGCGGGTGCGCTGAGCGGCGATGCGCGCAGCATCCACGCCGATTGCGTGCTGATGTCCGGCGGCTGGTCGCCGACCATCCATCTGGCCAGCCAGGCCGGCGCCAAGGCTGAATGGAACGCGGCCCGGCAGGCCTTCCTGCCGCCCAAGCCGACGCAAAGCTGGATCGGCGCCGGCGCGTTCACCGGCAGCTTTTCGACGGTAGAGGCGATGGCCGAAGGGCGCGCCGCGGGCCTTGCCGCGAGTGGCGGGACCCCAACGCCGGCGGCGCTGCCCACTGTCGAGGCACCTTCCGGAGATCCAAATCCCGCGCCGGTGTTCGAAATCAAGGGCAGCGGCAAGAGCTTTGTCGACTTTCAGCACGACGTCACGGCGGAGGATGTCCGCCTGGCGCATCGCGAAGGCTTCGTCTCTGTCGAGCACCTGAAGCGCTACACCACACTCGGCATGGCCACCGACCAGGGCAAGAGCTCCAACGTCCCCGGCCTTGCCATCATGGCGGAAGCACTCGGCAAACCCATCCCAGAAGTCGGCACCACCCGTTTCCGGCCACCCTTCGCGCCGGTTTCGATCGGCTCGCTGGCAGCCGAGCGCTTCGGCGACCTCAAGCCCGAGCGGCTGACGCCGATGCATGATTGGCATGTCGACAATGGCGCGACCATGTACTCCGCCGGCCTCTGGTACCGCCCGATGATCTACGGGCTTTCGGGCGAAACTGTCGAACAGGCCTATGTGCGCGAAGCCAAGGCGACGCGCGAAAGCGCGGGCATCGTCGATGTCTCGACGCTGGGCAAGATCGCCGTGCAGGGTCCCGACGCCGCCGCGTTCCTCGACCGTGTCTACACCAACATGTTCTCGACGCTCGCCGTCGGCAAGGCGCGCTATGGGCTGATGCTGCGCGAGGACGGCTTTGCCTTCGACGACGGCACCACCTGGCGGCTGGGCGAACAGGATTTCCTGATGACCACCACCACGGCCAATGCCGGCAAGGTGATGCAGCATCTGGAATATTTCCTCGACGTGATCTGGCCGGAACTCAAGGTCCACGTCACCTCGGTGACCGACCAATGGGCGGGAGCCGCGATCGGCGGCCCGAAAGCGCGGCAGATTTTGGCAGCCTGCGTCACCGGCACTGCCGTGGACAACGCCACCTTGCCCTTCATGGGCATCGTGCACGGCGAGATCGCAGGCGTCCCGGTGATGATTTGCCGGCTTTCCTTCTCCGGCGAAATGGCCTTCGAGGTCTATTCCGGCGCCGGCCATGGCACCCATGTCTGGGAAGCGCTGGTCGAGGCCGGCAAGCCGTTCGGGCTGGTCACCTACGGCCTCGAGGCGCTGGGCACGATGCGCATCGAGAAAGGCCATGTCACCGGCGCCGAGATCGATGGCCGCACCACCGCGCGCGACCTGCATCTCGACTGGATGCTGTCGAAGAAAAAGCCGTTCATCGGCTCCGCGATGATGGATCGGGAAGGTCTCGTCGCGTCCGAGCGGCTGGATCTGGTCGGCCTGATCGCGCTCGACAACCGGCCGCTCAATGGCGGCGCGCACATTGTCGAGGACGTCGACGAAGCCAATCCGCACGGCTCGATCGGGCACATCACCGCTTGCTGCTATTCGCCGGCGCTCGGCAAGCATATCGCGCTGGCGCTGGTCAAGGGCGGCAAGGCCAGGCACGGCACGCGTGCGCATGTCTCCGATCCCTTGCGCAACCGCTTCGGACCCGTGGAGATTGTCTCCACCCACTTCTACGATCCGGAAGGAACCCGCATGCATGGCTGAGCGTCAATCGCCCCTCGAGCCGGAGTTCAATGTCGGCTCGCACGGCAATTTCGAACGTGGCGTCGAGATCCTGCTCACCGAAACCAGGCCGGGCTCGATCGTGCAACTCGCGGCATGGCCCGGCGAGGAAAAGAAACTGATGGAGGCCATCCGCACCGTGACCGGGCTTGCTCTGCCCGATGGCGCCGGCGGCGGCTCGAGCGACGGCGTGAAAGCGGTATTCGGTTTCGCGCCGGGAAAATTCACGGTGACCGATGAAGCCGAAGGACTGGCCGTAGCATTGACCAAGGCGGTGACGCCGGCCATCGGCACGGTGACGGACCTGTCGCATGGCCGCACCGCGATCCGCATTGCCGGGCCGAAAGCCGAATGGGTGCTGTCGAAATTCTTCGCCATCGACTTCGCCCTGCCTGCCTTTCCGGTCGGCGCCGGCCGCTCGACAATGCATCACGATGTCTTCGCCCAGATCCAGCGCACCGGCACCGACCAGTTCGACATCTATGTCTTTCGCTCCTTCGCCCGCTCGTTCTGGAAGGCGCTGTGCCACGCAAGCGAGGAAGTCGGCTACGAGGTGCAGTAGGCATGCGGCCTTAGAGCCGCGGCCTCTGGCCTCAATGCCGGCTGGTTCTGCCGCTAGAGAATCCTGCCGAGCGCGCCCATGATAGAAAAGGTGGCCGCCCAACCGGTCCAAAGGGGTATGAAAATCCCCTCTCAGAGTCGGCATATTTGGTTCGAACATCCCCATGACCGCTGAACTATCCGCCGGCGCTACCGATCGCGCCGATGTGCCGGCCAGAGCCTTGCTCCTGTTGCCACTGACAGTCGCCTGCGGCGTGTTCATGACCAGCCTCGACCAGAACGTCGTGGTGACGGCGCTGCCGGGCATCGGCCAAAGCCTTGGCCGTCCGCCTAGCCAGCTCGGCCTGCTGATCACCGTCTACGTCGCCAGCCTGATCATCTCGATGCCGCTCGGCGGCTGGGCGGCCGACCGTTTCGGGCTGCGCAACGTCTATTGCTTTGCCTTGCTGGTGTTTGCCGCTGCTTCGGCCATGTGCGGGCTCTCGAACGACCTCTGGATGCTGGTCGGCGCCCGCGCGCTGCAGGGCTTCGGCGGCGCGCTGATGGGAACGCTTGGCCAGGTCGTAATCCTGTCGACCTTCCCGCGCAGCCGGACCTTGAAGATCAACATGTACATATCGCTGGCCGGCCAGTCCGGACCGCTGGTCGGTCCGCTCGTCGGCGGCGCGCTGACTACCTACATCTCCTGGCGCTGGATCTTCTTCATCAACGTGCCGTTCGCGCTCGCGGCCGCGATCCTTGCCGCCTCGCTGTTCCCGACGATGACCAAGCCGGTGCGCACGCGGTTCGATTTTCAAGGCTTTGCGCTGGTCGGCAGCGGCATGCTGCTGCTGGTCTTCGGCATGGACTCGCTGGCGTCGAAAGACGCCGCCGGCGGCATGATCGCGGCCGAGCTTGCGCTGGCGCTCATCATCCTGACGGCAGCCTCCTTCTACTGCCTGCGCGTGCGCAATCCGCTGCTCGATCTCAAGCTCCTGCGCATCCGCACCTTCCGCATCTCGTTTCTTACCGGCGGCGGCCTGGACACGATCGGCCTCAGCTCCGTCGTCTTCCTGCTGCCGCTGATGTTCCAGCTCGGCTTCGGCATGAGCGCGGTGCAGGCGGGATCGCTGACCTTCGTGGCGGCGGTCGGTTCGGTGGGTATGCGTGTCTTCATGCCACGCCTCCTCAACCGTTTCGGTTTTCGCCGCGTGCTGGTCTTCAACACGCCCGTGGTTGCCGCCATGGTCGCGGGCTTCGCCTTGGTGCAGGCAACAACCCCGGTCTGGATCACGCTCACCTACATCTTCGTCTTCGGCGTCTTCCGCTCGGTGCAATGGGCCTCAACCGGCAACCTCGCCTATTCCGACATCGCGCCGGAGCAGCTCGCCCGTTTCAGCGCGCTCTACTATATCCTGTGGCAACTGGCGGTCGCCATCAGCGTCGGCCTGGCGGCTGCGATGCTGTCGTTTCTCGCCGGCGGCGGGCCTGCCGTCGCCAGCGACTTCCGGATCCTGTTCGTGATCGAAGGCGTAATCACGCTCTGCGCGCTATCAGCCTATCTCAAGCTGACGCCGCAGGACGGCGCCCATGTGAGTGGCCACGGCGCGCACATGAATACGGAATAGCGGGCTTGCGGCGGACGCAGCCTATTCGCTGAACCTCACCCATTCCTCGAGCGGCTCACGTTCGGTGCGGAAGGCGTTCTCGGGCTTGGATGTGTCTTCATACCCGAGCGCCATGCCGCAGACAGATCGGAAGAGCACACGTCTGAACTCCAGTCACATCACGANGAGCGGCTCACGTTCGGTGCGGAAGGCGTTCTCGGGCTTGGATGTGTCTTCATACCCGAGCGCCATGCCGCAGACGACGATCTCCTCGTCGGGAATGCCGAGCACCGGCCGGATCTGGCGGTGATAGGGCGCGAAGGCCGCTTGCGGACAGGTATGCAGACCCCTGCCCCGCGCCGCGACCATGATGTTTTGCAGGAACATGCCGTAATCGATCCACGAACCCTGGTTGAGCCGGCGGTCGATGGTGAAGATCATGCCGACCGGCGCGTCGAAGAAGACGAAGTTGCGGTCGTGCTGGGCACGCATCTTGTCGACTTCCCTACGTCCTATGCCGAGCGCGCCATAGAGGCCGAACCCGTTGGCACGGCGGCGGGTGAGGTAAGGCTCGAAGAACTGGGTCGGATAATAGCGATATTCGTCCCAGTCGGCTTTTTCGGCACGGATGCCGGAATTCATGATGGCATCCGTGATCCGCTGCTTGGTCCCGCCCTTGGTAACGTAGACCCGCCAAGGCTGCATGTTGGTGCCGGAAGGAGCGCGCGCCGCAACAGTCAGTATGTCACGGATCGTCTCGTCGTCGATCATGTCGGGCAGAAATGCGCGCACCGAACGGCGCGACATGATCGCATCGTCGACGATTTCGGCGTCAACCGCGATTCGAGCCTTCTTTTCCAGCATGGGCCGTCCCTTAGCCATGTTCGCGATCGGACGTCCCCACTCGCCGCTCGCGGCGGAGGCTTTGCATGAACCGTCAAAATCCTGCAAGCAAATCTTGAGCATTGGTGAAAATCTACTTGATTTTTTCATGAGCCTCATTTCTCATGAAATTCGCCTGAAAATTTTCATGAAGTGAGCGATTTGGCCTCCCCTACCGCACGAACATTGCAGGGACCTGACGAGCGAGTGCTGGCCGGCGACATCAGAGCGTTGCGCCGGGTGCGCGGGCTTACGCTGGCCGAGATCGCGCTGAAGCTCGGCCGTTCGGTCGGCTGGGTCAGCCAGGTCGAACGCGGGCTGTCGACGCCGTCGCTCAGCGATCTCAGGGCCTTCGCGGAGTTGTTCGGCGTGCCGATCAGCCTCTTCTTCAGCCATGACGTGCCCGTGGAAAGCGAGCGCGGCGTCGTGGTACGCGCCGGCAAGCGCCGCACGCTTGGCACCAGCGAATCCGGCCTCGTGGAGGAGCTTCTGTCACCGGACCTCGGTGGTACCTTCGAGATGGTGCGGTCTGTCTTCGCGCCGGGCGCGGAGTTGAAGAACGAGGCCCGCCGGCCGACCGAGGAGGCCGGATACATCGCGTCGGGGCAGTTCGACATCGAGATTGCGGGCGTCTGGCACCGGCTTGGCGAAGGCGACTCCTTCCGCTTCGAAGGCAAGCCTTACCGCTGGCGCAATCCGGGCAGCGAACCGGCGGTTGTCATCTGGGTGGTTTCGCCGCCGGTCTATTGAGCGCATATCGCCCAAACTGAGCAGCGGTTTGGGATAACGACAGGCATCAAACAAAAATAACGGCGCAGCGCGCTTGAGATTGGGAGAAGAAGATGGCGGGTTTGCCGAGCACGGCGCGCGTGGTGATCATCGGAGGCGGCGTTGTGGGCACCTCGTCGCTCTATCATCTGGCTAAAGCCGGCTGGACGGACTGCGTGCTCCTGGAAAAGAATGAGCTGACCTCCGGCTCGACCTGGCATGCGGCCGGCAATGTGCCTACCTTCTCCTCCTCCTGGTCGCTGATGAACATGCAGCGCTATTCGACCGAGCTCTATCGCGGCCTCGCCGACGCCGTCGACTATCCCATGAATTACCATGTCACCGGCTCGCTCAGGCTAGCCCACACGAAGGAGCGCATCCAGGAATTCCAGCGCGCCAAGGGCATGGGCCGTTACCAAGGCATGGACATGGACGTGATCGGGCTCGACGAAATCAAGCGCCGCTACCCCTTCCTCGAAACACATGAGTTGAAGGGCGCGCTGTACGATCCGAGCGACGGCGACATCGACCCGGCACAGCTGACGCAGGCGCTGGCCAAGGGCGCGCGCGACATGGGTGCGAAAATCATCCGGTTCTGCTCCGTGACAGGTGTGCGCCGCGAAAAGGACGAGTGGGTGGTCGAGACGCCGCAAGGCGAGATCCGCTGCGAGATCGTCGTCAATGCTGCCGGCTACCGTGCCGCCGAAGTCGGCAGGATGTTCGGCCGCGAAGTGCCGATGATGGTGATGAGCCACCAGTACATTTTGTTCGAGGAAATCCCCGAACTCGCCGCCTGGTCGAAGGAGCAGGGCAAGAAGCTGCCGCTGCTGCGCGACGTGGATACCTCCTATTATCTGCGCCAGGAAAAGGCTGGCATGAATCTCGGCCCCTATGAGCGCAATTGCCGCGCGCACTGGGCCACCCACAACGATCCCATGCCGGACGATTTTTCCTTCCAGCTCTTCCCCGACGACCTCGACCGGCTGGAACATTACCTGGCCGACGCCGTCGCCCGTGTGCCGATCCTCGGCACCGCCGGCCTGTCGAAGGTCATCAACGGTCCGATCCCTTATGCGCCGGACGGCAATCCGCTGATCGGGCCGATGCCCGGCGTTCCCAACGCCTTCGAGGCTTGCGTCTTCACCTTCGGCATCGCCCAGGGCGGCGGTGCCGGCAAGGTGCTGGCCGAATGGGTGACGCAAGGCCAGACCGAATGGGACATGTGGTCGTGCGATCCGCGCCGCTTCACCTCCTTTGCTTCCGCGCCGGACTATTGCGTGGCCAAGGGCATGGAGATCTACGGCAACGAATACGCCATCCAGTTCCCGCGCCATGCCTGGCCGGAAGGACGTGACAGGAAACTGTCGCCGATCCACGATCGGATCAAGGCGCTGGGTGCCCGTTTCGACGCCTATAATGGCTGGGAACGCGCCACCTGGTACGCGCAGGACGGCGACGACGTCTCCGAGGAAGCCACGCTGACCTTCCGTCGCGACGGTCCCTGGCAGCAGCGCGTGCGCGAAGAGTGCCTGGCTGTCCGCGACACCGCCGGCATCCTCGACCTGCCCGGCTTCTCGCGCTTCAATCTCGAGGGCCCTGGTGCCGCCGAATGGCTGAGCCGGCAGGTGACCGGCCTGGTGCCGAAACCCGGCCGCATCGGCCTTGTCTATTTCTCAGATGACAAGGGCCGCATCGTCACCGAAATGTCGGTGGTGCGTCATGGCGAGGAGTCCATGACGCTGATCACCGCGGCGGTGGCACAGTGGCATGACTTCGAATGGCTGAAATCGCACATGCCCGGGGATGCGGCGTTCAAGCTGATCGACCGGACGGAAGAATTCTCCACGCAGATCCTGGCCGGTCCCAACTCGCGAAAAATCCTTGCCGACGTCTGTGACGCCGACCTGATCTTGCCTTGGCTGACGCATCAGGAGACCAGGATTGCCGGGCGATGGGCCAAGCTGGTCCGCGTCTCCTTCGCCGGCGAGCTAGGCTGGGAAATCCACACCAGGGTCGACGACACTGCCGCGATCTTCGATGCGATCTGCGCTGCCGGGCAGAATCATGGGCTGAAGCCATTTGGCATGTACGCGCTGGATTCGCTGCGGCTCGAAAAAGGCTACCGGACCTGGAAGGGTGATCTGTCTACCGACTATTCGATCCTGCAGGGCGGGCTAGAGCGCTTTGTCAAATGGGAAAAGCCCGATTTCCGTGGCAAGGTGGCCCTCCAGAACGAAAAACAGCAAGGCGTGAAGAAACGCTTCGTCACGCTGGTCGTCGAAGATCCCGGCGACTGCGACGCACCTTACATGTCGACGCTCTGGCATGACGGCCAGATCGTCGGCGAGACGACATCGGCGGGCTGGGGCCATCGCATCGACAAGGCGATCGCGCTCGGCATGCTGCGCGCCGACCTGACCGAACCCGGCACATCAGTTGAGGTCGAGATCTTCGGCGATCGCTTCAAGGCGATCGTGCAACAGGACGAGCCCTTGTGGGATCCCAGGAACGAAAGACTGCGCGCATGAAGAACGTTATCCTCACTGATGGCGGCATGGGCCAGGAGTTGGTGCGGCGCAGCCGGTCCGAGCCGACGCCGCTGTGGTCGGCCAGGGTGCTGATCGACGAACCGGACCTTGTGCGAGGCCTGCATGCCGAATTCATCCGTGCCGGCGCCCGCGTCATCACCATCAACACCTATTCTGCGACCCCCGAACGCCTGGCGCGCGAAGGCGCGGAAGACCTGTTCAAGCCATTGCAGAAGCTTGGCATCGAGCTCGCCAGGCAAGCGCGCGACGAGGCCGGCGATGCGGCGATCGCCGGCTGCCTGTCGCCGCTCTTCGGCAGCTACGCACCGGCGCTGACGATCTCCTACCAGGACACGCTCGACATCTACCGCCGCATCGTCGCCGAGCAGGCGGACGGTGTCGACCTGTTCCTTTGCGAGACCATGGCGTCGTCGGAGGAAGCGCGCGCGGCCGTCACCGCCGCATCGGAAAGCGGCAAGCCTGCCTGGGTGTCATGGACGCTGGCCGATCACGGCACGCCGCGCTTGCGCAGCGGCGAGACGATTGCGTCGGCGACCGATGCGCTCGGGAATCTGCCGGTGGCGGCGCGGCTGCTCAACTGCTGCCGCCCCGAAGCGATCGCGGCGGCCTTGCCTGAACTGATCGAGCTCGGCGGCCCGGTCGGTGCCTATGCCAATGGCTTCACTTCCACCGAAGCGCTCAAGCATGGCGGCACGGTGGATGTACTGCATGCCCGCCACGACCTCGGTCCGGATGCCTACGCCGACCAGGCTGTCGGCTGGGTGGAAGCGGGTGCGGACATCGTCGGCGGTTGCTGCGAGGTCGGTCCTGCCCATATCGCCGCCTTGCGCGACCGGCTGCAACAGGGCGGCTACGCGATCTCGGGAGTCTCACATGCCTAAACCATCATCGCGCATCACCGGCATCGTGCCATCGGGCAAGGACGGCTGGGAAGTTCATTTCGCCGCCTGGGCCCGCAAGGAAGCCGGCGAGGACATTATCATGCTGTCGGTCGGCGACCACGATTTCGACACGCCGTCGGAGACGATCGAAGCCTGCGTTGCGGCGGTTCGCGGCAGCAACCATCACTACACGCCGCTGCCCGGTCTGCCGCGCCTGCGCAAGGCGATGGCGGCGGCCTCCAGCGCCTGCACCGGTGTCGAGACGACGCCGGAAGAAGTCATCGCCACGCCCGGCGGCCAAGCATCACTTTACGCGGCCGTGCAGGCCGTTCTCGACCCGGGCGACCACGCCATCGTGGTTGCCCCCTACTATGCTACCTATCCCAACACCTTCAGTGCCGCCGGTGCCAGTTTCACCGTCGTCGAAACACCGGCCGAGGATGGGTTCCAACCGCGCGCGGACATGATCCGTGCGGCAATCAAGCCCAACACGCGCGCCATACTGATCAACACACCGAACAACCCGACCGGTGCCGTCTATTCGCGCGAGCCGCTGGAACAGCTGGCCGAAATCTGCCGTGAGCACGATCTCTGGCTGCTGTCCGATGAGGTCTATTGGACGCTGGGCGGCGGCGAGCATGTCTCGCCGCGCTCGCTGCCCGGTATGGCCGAGCGCACGCTGGTGATCAACTCGATGTCCAAGAGCCACGGCATGACCGGCTGGCGCATGGGCTGGCTGACCGGTCCGGAAAAAATGATCACGCTGCTGATCAATCTCAACCTGGTGACGACCTATGGCCTGCCGGCCTTCATCTCGATCGCTTGCACCGAGGCGCTGGAGCAGCACTATGGCGTCAAGGACATCGCCGAACGCTACGCGGCACGCCGCACCGTCCTGCTCGATGCGGTACGCGGCATGAACGATGTCACCGTGCGCGGTTCCGAAGGCGGCATGTATGTCATGCTCGACATATCTGATGTCGAACCCGACGACGAGAAGTTCGCCTTCGCCTTCCTCGACAAGGAGAAGGTCGGCGTCATGCCGGGCTCGAGCTTCGGCGAAGCCGCCGCCGGCCATATCAGAATCAGCCTGTGCCAGCCCGAACCCGTGCTCAGGGAAGCAGCCGCCCGGCTGCGCCGTTTCGTTTCCAGCTACCGTCGTGAGGCCGCATGACCGCCAGGAGCCTTCCCACGAAAGCCATTCCCGCCAAGGCAAGGGCCGTCATCATCGGCGGCGGCGTCTCCGGCTGCTCGGTGGCCTACCACCTGGCCAAGCTTGGCTGGACCGACATCGTGCTTCTGGAGCGCAAGCAGCTGACCTCGGGCACGACATGGCACGCCGCCGGGCTGATCGGCCAGTTGCGCGGCTCGCAGAACATGACCCGGCTGGCGAAATATTCGGCCGATCTCTACGTCAAGCTGGAAGCCGAGACCGANGTCGGCGCCGTGCATCTGCCGCTCGACGGCCAGTGCGACCCGGCCAACATCGCCATGGCGCTGGCCAAGGGTGCCCGCCAACGCGGCGCCACCATCGCCGAGAATGTGAAGGTCACCAAGGTCCATACTAAAAACGGCCGCGTCTCCGGCGTGTCCTGGGCGCAAGGCGAAGGCCAGGGCACGATCGAGACCGACATCGTCATCAACTGCGCCGGCATGTGGGCGCGCGACCTCGGCGCCCAGAACGGCGTGAACATCCCGCTGCACGCCTGCGAGCACTTTTATTTGGTCACCGAGCCGATCCCCGGCCTTGGCCGCCTGCCTGTGCTGCGCGTGCCGGACGAGTGCGCCTACTACAAGGAAGACGCCGGCAAGATGATGCTCGGCGCTTTCGAGCCAGTAGCCAAGCCATGGGGCATGGGCGGCATCCGCGAGGATTTCTGCTTCGACCAGTTGCCGGAGGACATGGACCATTTCGAACCGATCCTCGAAATGGGCGTTAGCCGCATGCCGATGCTGGCGACGGCCGGCATCCACACTTTCTTCAACGGCCCTGAAAGCTTCACCCCTGACGATCGCTACTATCTCGGCGAGGCGCCGGAGTTGCGCGGCTATTGGATGGCGACCGGTTACAATTCGATCGGCATCGTCTCGTCGGGCGGCGCCGGCATGGCGCTGGCGCAGTGGATCAACGATGGCGAAGCCCCGTTCGACCTGTGGGAAGTCGACATCCGCCGCACTCAGCCGTTCCAGAAGAACCGCCGCTATCTCAAGGAACGCGTCTCCGAAACGCTCGGCCTGCTTTATGCCGACCATTTCCCCTATCGCCAGATGGCAACCTCGCGTGGCGTCCGCCGCTCGCCCCTGCACGAGCATCTGAAGGCGCGCGGCGCAGTGTTCGGCGAAGTCGCCGGCTGGGAGCGTGCCAACTGGTTCGCCCGCGAAGGCCAGGAGCGCGAATATCGCTATTCCTGGAAGCGGCAGAACTGGTTCGACAACCAGCGCGAGGAGCATCTGGCGGTCCGCAACAAGGTCGGTCTGTTCGACATGACGTCGTTCGGCAAGATCCGCGTCGAGGGGCGCGACGCCTGTACCTTCCTGCAAAGGCTCTGCGCCAACGACATGGATGTCGCGCCGGGCAAGATCGTCTACACGCAGATGCTCAACCAGCGCGGCGGCATCGAGAGCGACCTCACCGTGTCGCGGCTTTCGGATACGGCTTATTTCCTCGTCGTGCCGGGCGCCACGCTGCAGCGCGACCTCGCTTGGCTGCGCCGGCACGTCGGCGACCAGTTCGTCGTCATCACGGACGTAACCGCCGCTGAAAGCGTGCTCTGCGTGATGGGCCCGGATGCGCGAAAACTGATCCAGAAGGTCAGCCCCAACGACTTCTCCAACGAGAACAATCCCTTCGGCACGTTCCAGGAGATCGAAATCGGCATGGGCCTCGCCCGGGCGCATCGCGTCACCTATGTCGGCGAACTCGGCTGGGAGCTTTACATCTCGACCGAACAGGCCGCCCACGTCTTCGAGGCGATCGACGAGGCCGGCGCCGATGTCGGCCTCAAACTCTGCGGACTGCACACGCTGGATTCCTGCCGCATCGAAAAGGCTTTCCGCCATTTCGGCCACGACATCACCGACGAGGACAATGTGCTGGAGGCGGGCCTCGGCTTCGCGGTGAAGACGGCCAAGGGCGATTTCATCGGCCGAGATGCCGTGCTGAAGAAGAAGGAGGCCGGATTGAACCGCCGCCTGGTCCAGTTCCGCCTCAAGGACCCGCAGCCCCTGCTCTTCCACAACGAGGCGATCCTGCGCGATGGCAAGATCATCGGTCCGATCACTTCGGGCAATTACGGCCACCATCTCGGCGGAGCGATCGGGCTGGGCTATGTGCCGTGCCAAGGGCAGAGCGAGGCGGATGTGCTCGCCTCGACTTATGAAATCGAGATCGCCGGCGAACGGTTTGCGGCTGAGGCATCGGTGAAACCGATGTACGATCCGAGGTCGGAACGGACGAAGATGTAGCGCGGCGCCTCTTCCTTCTCCCCGTTCACGGGCAGAAGGTGGCCCGAAGGGCCGGATGAGGGGCGGCGCGAACGTCTCGAACTGAGGCAAACGCTGACGCTGCCCCTCATCTGCCTGCCCGCATCTTCTCCCCGTAAACGGACAAGGGCGCTAATTGCTCAAAACCGCTCCAGCTTCGCCCGCACCTTGACCAGAAACGCCGCTCGCGTCCGCGGCGTCGAGGCGTCCATCAAGTAATGCGCCAGGAAGAACGTCTTGCAGCGCCTGGCGCACAGGGCCCGCATGCCGCGCAACAAGGTCTTTCGCCCGGGCTGGCCGACGACGACGCTCCACCAGGTCGGTGCACCGCAAGTGGTGATGACGCCGACCTTGGTAACATGCGTCATCAGCGACTTGATCCCTCCCTTGCCCGCCGGCAGCTTGAAGGCGACATCGGTCGCCCACACCCGGTCGAGCCAGCCCTTCAGCATCGCCGGCAGCCCGTACCACCAGGTCGGGTAGACGAACAGGATCGCTTCGGCCCAGTTGAGCAGTTCGAAATGCGGTTTCAGCGCCGGATCCTGCGGCGCCTGACTGTTGTAGGTACGCCGCTCCTCGCAACTCATCACCGGATCGAACTTTTCGGCATAGAGATCGAGCAGCCGCACGTCCCAGCCTCGCCGCGTCAGCACATCCACGGCGGTGTCGCGAATGGCAGCGCAGAAGCTCTCCGGCACCGGATGGCAATAGACGACAAGCGCACGCATCAGAATGCATCCATGCTGGCCGCGACCTTCGCCGTGAAGGACTTCCGGGTTTCATCGGTCGACAGGTTCATTGAATAATGCGCGAGGTAGGTCACCGGCGCGCCCGGCTTGACCGTGGCGCGCAGCATGCGCTTGATCAGTTTTCGCGGCGGATCCCCCATCAGAAAGGCGCGGAACCGGCTGCCGCCATAGGAGGTGACCGCCGCGACCTTTCTTATGTTGTGCAGCGACGGCTGCACCTTGCCGTCGACCAGCTTGAACGACACGTCCGGCAGGAAGACGCGATCAAAGAACCCTTTCAGGATTGCTGGAAAGCCGTAATTCCAGACCGGATAGGAAAGCACCAGCGCATCGGCCCGCAACAGGCGCTCGACATAGGGTGCCGCAGGGTCGGCGCAGCCGCGCGGATTGTGATAGTCCAGCCGTTCCTGGCGGGTGAGCCGCGGTTCGAAATCCTCGGCGTAGAGATCGCAGTCATCGACCGAATGGCCAGCCATCGTGAGCCGCTCGACGATCATCCGGTGCAGGCCGGCATTGAAGCTGGTCTCGACCGGATGGGCATAGAGGACGAGGATGTTCATTACCCTGCCTTTTGCAGTCCCTTGAACAGGAACGTCCGGCCCGAACGGTAGTCATAGTCCGGGTTTTCCCAGGCGATCATCTTGCCGGGGTTTAGCAGGCCTTGCGGGTCGGTCTCGCGCTTGAAGGCGAGTTGCACCGCGTCGGTCTGCTTCATGCCGCCCTCTTCCAGCGTATAGCGGTGCGGGTTGAAGATCGGGCAGCCATTTTCCTCATGCAGGCGGATGATCTCGTTAAGCCGCGCCTCTGTGGTGAACTTGACCAGCGGCAGGCCGAAGCAGGTGATGTTGCCATCCAGCCGCACGAATTCGAGATGCGAGAACACTTCGCCGGGAAACATCCCATCCATTTTCTCGACCAGCGCCAGCTGGTTGGGAAAGGGATAGAGCGACTGCAGGTAGGTGATGGCGGGGTCGACGCGCAGCGCCCGGAGCGTCGTGTGGTTCCAGGCCAGTTCATAGGTTGGCGGCAGGCCCTTTTTCTCCTCCGGCGTCGCCGTGGTGGCGTTGTAGATCACCTCACCCCCGGCGCGGCGCGTAAAGGCCAGAAAAGCATCTAGCCCATGTTGCGCCACCATGATGACGCAGATGCTTTGACCTTCCCTGAAGAATTTCTGGTGCCGCTTGAAATAAAGCTGAGGCACGGGTGCTGATATCGGCGTGATCAGCTTGGTCAGGATGCCGTCCTGGCAGGCCAGCGCATTGCCATAGTGCGCCGCATCCATGAATTGGTCGAAGTCGACGATGACGTCGATCCAGTCATAGGCCGCCGTCAGCGGCATCTCGACCTCGGAGATGATGCCATTGGTGCCATACGCATGGGTCACCTTGTGCAGGTCCTCGCCGGTGAGTTCGAGCACCCTCGGCTCGGCCTCCATCGTCACCACGCGCAGACGCAGCACATTGCCGAAATCACGCAATCCGCCGAAATTGATCGAGCCGACGCCGCCTGAGCCGCCAGCGATGAAACCGCCGATCGAGGCGGTGTTGTAGGTGGAGGGCGATAGCCGCAGCTCCTGCCCGGAATGCGCGCGCGTCGCCTTGTCGATGTCGGCCAGGACCGCGCCCGGCCCGGTCACCACGCGCCCCGGCGCGATCGACTTGATCTCGTTCATCTCGGCGAGATTAAGGACCACACCGCCCGAAAGCGGCATTGCCTGGCCATAATTGCCGGTGCCGCTGCCGCGCGGCGTCACCGGCACGCCATGGCGATGACAGGCGGCAAGCACGCGGATCAGTTCGGCCTCGTTCCTGGGCGTCACGATGAGGTCGCCGGTGACATGGTCGAGCTGTTGTTTCAGCATCGGACTGTACCAGTAGAAGTCGCGGCTCTTCTGCTGGACGATGGCTGGATTGTCGTCGAGTTTGATCCCGTCGAGATCACGTTTGAGCGCCGAAAGATCCATCATTCCACCATCAGTCCGTCGAGTTCGGCATAGTCGGGCAATTGCCGATCTATCGCTCGCCCCGCACGCACGACGATGCGATCCGATTCGGGGCGCGACAGCAATTCCGTCCAGCTTCTACCTTTGAACAGCACGAAGTCGGCATCGCCTCCGGCGGCGAGCGTGCCGAAGCCCTCGAGCCGCATCACCTGGGCCGGCGTCGCGGTGACCGCCTGCGGCCAGTCGCCGACCGGATGATCGAAATGCAGGGTGCGCGTTGCCATGCGGTAGACCTCCAGCATGTCGAGATCGCCATAGGCATAGAAGGGATCGCGCGTGTTGTCCGAAGCGACGGCCACGGGAACGCCCCTCGCCTTCATCTCATGCAGCAGCGTCACGCCACGCCAGCGCGGTGTGGTTTGGTCAGCGCGACGGTCCTGCAAATAGAGATTACACATCGGCAGCGACACGATTGCCAGCCCGGCCTTCGCCACCTTGTCCAGCGTGTCCAGCACCTCGAGATCGGGTTGACGCGCCAGCGAGCAGCAATGGCCGACTAGGATGTTGCCCTCGAAGCCGTTCCACAGCGCCGCCTCGGCGATTTTCTTCAGCGAAATTGCCGCGATGTCGTCGGTCTCGTCGGCGTGAAAATCGAGGTCGAGCCCGTGCTTGATCGCTTGCGCGAAGACATGATCGAGCAGCTCTTCCAGGTCCGGCACCATGTAGGTGACGACGCCAAGCACGCCCTTGGCGGCGGCCACGCGTTTGGCCAGCCCGTCGAACCATTTCGTGTCGCGCACGCCCTCGATGCCGAGCAGGCAGGCACCCTGCAATTCGATGCGGCCACGCCATGCGTCGCGCATCGTCTCGAACACAGGCCAGGAGATTTCCTCCTGCGGCGCGACGCTATCGATATGAGTTCTAAGCGCCCTGGTCCCATGCGCGTAGGCCGAGCGCAGCGAGAAATCCATGCGGCGCGCCACATCCTCGGCGGTCCAGCGCGCCACGCGGTCGGCACCGGCGGCATTGAGCGCGCCCATGAAGGTGCCATCAGGATTGGGCTTTCGCGGCCAGATATGCCCTTTGTCGATATGCGTGTGGCAATCGACGAAGCAGGGCAGCACGATACGGCCGGCGAGATCGACGGCACCGCTGGATATGGCTGCACGATCGTGCGCTGCGATGGCGGAAATCCTGCCATCTGCGACAGCGATATCGGCAAGCGCAAAGCCGTCGCTGTCATAGGTCGCGGCGAGCCCTGGTGTCAGGGACGCGTGAAGCCGGGCGTTGGCGAGCCGGTATGAACCTGCGTTGGGAATCAAAGGCCTAACGCTCCTGCTTCAGCGCGCTCTCGTGCCAGCGCCGCAAAATGAGATGCGAAATCAGCGACAGCACGAGGAAGATCAGGATGCCGGTGAGCGAGATCAGGAACAGCGCCGCGAACAGCCTTGGCGCGTTGAGCCGGTAACCCGCTTCGATGATGCGCGAGGCAAGCCCGGACGACTGGCCAGTGGCGCCGGCGACGAACTCGGCCACCACGGCGCCGATCAGCGACAGGCCGCCGGCGATCTTCAGCCCGCCGAGGAAATACGGCATCGCCGCCGGCAGTCTGAGATAGCGCAACTGCTGCCAGCGCGTCGCGCCGTTGAGTTTGAACAGGTCGCGCAAATTGCGGTCGACCGAGTTGAGGCCGAGCGTGGTGTTGGACAGGATCGGGAAGAAGGCGACGATCCAGGCGCAGAGCAGGAGCTTGGTCATCTGATTGTCGACATAGATGTTGATCAGCGGAAAGATCGCCACGATCGGTGTAACCTGCAGCACGATGGCGAAGGGGAAGAACGACATCTCCACCCACTTCGACTGGGCGAACAAGACCGCCAGGCCGACGCCACCGACAACCGCCAGCAGCAGGCTGAGGAAGGTGATGCGCAAGGTGACCAGCAGTGCGGAAAACAGCAGGCCGGCATCGTTGTAGAGCGTCCTCAGCACAACGCCGGGGCGCGGCAGGATGTATTGCGGGATCTCGTTCCACACGCAGATGCGGTCCCACAGCCAGATCGCCAGGATCATGATCGCCAGCGGCAGAACCCAGCGGCCGATCCGCTCAAACCGCTCCTGTCGCACGCGGCGCGCTTCCTCGGGGTCGAGTTTCAACGTGCCGTCAATGGCTGTCATGATGCGAGCCCACTGTTGAATTGATGGCATTGACCAACACATCCGAGGCTTGCCGGCAAAGGGCCGCATAGTCAGGCGAGGTGCGAAACGCCTCATCGCGCGGATAGGAGGCCTCGATCGCGAGTTCGTCGAACACCCTGCCCGGCCGAGCCGCCATGACCACGACGCGGTTGGAGAGAAACACGCTTTCGAACACACTGTGAGTGACGAAGACGACGGTGAAGCGTTCGTCTTGCCACAGTTCCAGCAGGTCGTTGTTGAGTTTGAAGCGGGTGATCTCGTCGAGTGCCGCGAACGGCTCGTCCATCAACAGCACGCGTGGCTTGGTCACCATGGCGCGCGCGATCGAGACGCGCATCTTCATGCCGCCGGAGAGTTCGCGCGGCACGGCGTCCTCGAAGCCGGTGAGGTGCACCCGCGCCAGCATCTCCGTTATCGCCGGGGCGGCTTTGGCGCGGGAGATGCCTTTCAGCCTGAGCGGCAGCCAGACATTGTCGAAGACGCTGGCCCAGGGCAGCAGCGTCGGCTCCTGGAAGACGAAGCCGATATTGGCGCGGTCGAGCGAACCGCCGCCGCGCCAGTCGAGCACGCCGGATGTCGGCGTGGACAGGCCGGCAATCAGCCGCAGCGCCGTCGACTTGCCGCAGCCCGACGGTCCGAGCAGGCTGAGGAAATCACCTTCCCGGATCGTCAGGTCGACATCGCTAAGCGCCGTCACGCCATTGGAAAAGACCTTGCCGACGCCACGCAGCGCCAGCAAGCTCGGAGCCATGTCCGAGGCTGGCGCTTGCGCCACCTGTTCGCGCATCATGCCGGGCCGGCCTATTTCTTCAGCTCGAGCCCGACACCCTTGTTGATGAAGGCCAGCGTGTAGGCTTTCGTGATGTCGATGCCTTCTGGCGTGACCTTGGCCTTGACCATCTTGTCGTAGAAGCTCTTGATACGTTCTTCCTTCATGGCGCCGATGCCGAGCTTCTCGGTGTCGCCGGAATCGGCCAGGCCGAACTTCTTCATCTGCTCGATCGAGAAGGCGATCTGCTCGTCGCTCATGTCAGGATTGTCTTTCTTGATCATGTCGTTAGCGGCCTTGTTGTCACCGTAGAGGTATTTATACCAGCCCTTGGCCGAGCCATCGACGAAGCACTGGACCACCTCAGGCTTCTTGTCGATCGTCTCCTGCATCACCTCGATCGTGGTCGAATAGGTGTCCCAGCCATAGTCGGCGAGCAGGAACTGGTTCGGCACGAAGCCGCCTTCCTTCTTGACCGCGAACGGCTCCGAGGTGACGTAGCCCTGCTGGATCGACTTCTTGTTGGCGAGGAAAGGCGCGGTGTTGTAGGTGTAGGGCACGCGCTTTGAAGCGTCGAAACCGAGCTCTATGACCATCCACTGGAAGAAGGTCTGCACACCTTCGTCGCCCAGTATGTATTGCTCGGCGTTCTTGAGGTCTTCCCATTTGTCGAGCCCCTCGCCAGGGTGGGACATGATGACCTGCGGGTCCTTCTGGAAGTCGGCTGCCACCACACGCATCGGAATGCCTTGCTGGACGGCGTCGAAGGCAGACAGCAAATTGCCGCCCATGTAGAAATCTATCTTGCCGGCGAGCAGCATCGGCCGGCCGCTGACCTGCGGGCCGCCCTGCATGATGGTGACGTCGAGACCGCAGGCGGCGTAGGTGCCATCGGCCACGGCCTGGTAATAGCCGCCATGTTCCGGCTCGGCGAGCCAGTTGGTGCCGAAAGTGACTTTTTCATTCGCCGCCGCGCCCAGCGTGCTGGCCGCAAGCAGTGCCACCACCGCGGCCGAAATCTTCTGTTTCACGTACATTGACCACCGCCCTTTATTTGCACCGGCGCGTTGCGCGCCGTGCTTGACACCAAAGATTCAAGAAGCAAGACACATGCCACCAGCGTCACGCGCCGGGACCCGCCCGCCTGCACCACAGCCATCTGCGAAAGCCGGAAAGGTCGTGCTGCACCGAAGCGCATCGTGCCTATTTTTTGAACGCCTGTCCACAATCGCACGGGCGACATGCACCACCATCTTGATGGTGCAATGCCTCCGGCCTTAGGCTGGCGATATCCAGGAGATCGCCATGTTCAAGTTCCTCACCCCTAAGTCGATCAAGCCGCCCTTTGCCCGCTACAGCCACGGCGTCGAGGTGCCGGCCGGGAAGCGGCTGGTGCTGTGCTCGGGCCAGGTCGCCATCACGGCGGACGACCAGATACCGGAAGACGCCGGCGCGCAGGCCGAACTCTGCTTCAGGAACATCGCGGCGGTTCTGGGCGAAGCCGGGCTGGGACTTGGCGACATCGTTCGCATCAACGCCTACGTCACCGACCGCAGCCATCTGCGGCCCTACATGGAGGTCCGCGACCGGCTGTTTTCCAGCCCGGCGCCAGCCTCGACGCTGATGATCGTTTCCGGCTTTGCCCGGCCCGAATTCAAGGTCGAGGTCGAGGCCATCGCGGCCGGGTGATCGACAGGCCGGCCGCACCGCGCTAGGTCTGACCTGATCATTGAAGAGGCGCGACATGACTACTGGCAAGAAACGCGTATGGTGGGGCGACTACCGGACCACCGAATACGCCTCGATCGATCCCGAGGCGACAATCGCGGTGCTGCCGCTGGCGGCGATCGAGCAGCATGGACCGCATCTGCCCGTCTCGACCGACACTTCGATCATGAACGGCATGCTCGATACGGTGATTTCACGCTTGCCCGACGATCTCGATATCCGCATCCTGCCGGTCCAGGCGGTGGGCAAGTCGAACGAGCATCTGCACGCGCCGGGCACATTGACCCTGCCGGCAACGACGCTGGTCGACGCTTGGACCGAGCTTGGCGTCTCGATCGCGCGCGCCGGCGTGCGCAAGCTCATCGTCGTCAATTCGCATGGCGGCAATGAGGAGATCATGGGCATCGTCACGCGGGAATTGCGCGTGCGCGAAAAGATGCTGGCGGTGAAGACCAGTTGGCAGCGCTTTGGCCGCCCGGCCGGCATGTACACCGAACTCGAGGATCGTCATGGCATTCATGGCGGCGATGTCGAGACGTCGCTGATGCTGCATTTCCGGCCCGATCTCGTCGAGATGGGCAAGGCCGACAATTTCGTTTCCAATGTCGCCAAGGCCGAGCAGGAATTCTCGCTGTTGCGCCAGACAGGCACCCACGCCTTCGCCTGGATCGCCAGCGATCTCAACCCGAACGGCGTGGTCGGCGACGCCAGCATCGCGACAGCCGAGAAAGGCCGGCTGACCTCGGAATATCAGGCTGACGGGTTCATCAACCTGGTGCGCGATGTGCGCAAGGCCAAGCTCGCGGAGTGGCTGAAATAACTAGCCGTCGATCTTGAGCGCGAACGGCGTGCCTTCAAAGGCGTCGGCGCCGCGCCCAATCGATTCGATCGCCTCGATCATGCGGCCGTTGCGCTCGAGCAGCGCGTCGGCCACCGCGATCAGCCGCGGATTGGGGGTCGCCGAAGGCGACAGCGCTCGCAGCGTCTGCGCCAGTTCCACCTCGTTGCGTTTCGGCGCCAAAGCCGCGGCGATGATATAGGCCGAGGCGGTCGAACGGCTGATGCCGGCATAGCAGTGCACCAGCATTGGTCTCGCCCGGTCCCAGCGGCGTGCGAAATCGAGCAGGTTACGGACATGCTCCTCGCCCGGCATGGTCATGCCGTCCTGCGCCACGGCGATGTCGTGCATGACCAGGTGCAGATGGTTTTCCCGAGCGATCGAGGCCGGTCGGATTACGTCCGTTCCGGCGGCGAGCAGCGACAGCATGCGGTCGGCGCCGGTCCTGGCCACCACTTCCTCGATCTTCGCCAGCGAGCAGACATGGATCATTGTTTGAAACCTTTCGACCGATCCTCGCGCCGCGACGCCCAATCGGCAAGGGCGGATTCGAGCCTGCGCCATTCCTCCTCGCTCCCCGGCAGGCCGGCGCGCAGGGCATGGGGCCGTTCGGAGAAATGCCGCAGCAGGATACCGCTCTGGCCAAGCCCGGAAAACAGGCCGCTGGCATCGGGCAGGCTGAGATAGCGGAACAGCGTGGTGCCCCCCGCGACGGGAACGCCGAAACGGCTAAACAGCGCGTCGAGCCGCCCCGTCGCTTCCGCCAGCGAGGCCCGCATCGCATCCTGCCAGTCGAGATCGGCGAGCGCGCGGACGCCGTATTCCAGGGCCGGTCCTGCGACAGCCCATGGCCCGAACTGCATGTCCAGCCGTTCAGCGGTCGGCGCGTCGGCAAGCGCGAACCCGAGCCGCAGGCCTGCCAGACCAAAGAACTTGCCGAAGGAACGTAGCACGACGATGCCGCCCTGGCCGACATCGCCGGCGAGGCTGTGCTCGCGTGGGCCCACATCCATGAACGCCTCGTCCACGACCAGCAGCCCGCCCTTGGCGCGAAGTCCGGCGGCCAGCACCAGCAACCGGTCGCGCTCGATGATGCGCCCATCCGGATTGTTCGGATTGACGATGATGGCGAGGTCCGCTTCCGCCAACGTCGCGAAATCGCTGGCCTCGACCACGTCGTGCCCGGCAATCGCCGCCGCCCGGGCGTGTTCGGCATAGGTCGGCCCAAGCACCATTGCCTTGCCGGGCCTCACCAGCGAGGCGACGCGCGGCAACAGGATCTGCGTACCAGGGGCCGCCACCACGCTTGCTGGGGAAGGCGCGCCATAGATGTTGGCCGCAATCTCTATCAATTCGCGCCCACGCGCGGCCTCTGGCAATCGCCACAGCGAGGTGGCGGGCAGGTCGAAAAGCGGGTAGGAGTGCGGATTGATACCGGTCGAGAGGTCGACGAAAGGCAGCACGGCATTGGGGAAAAGCGCCCTTGCCCGGCCAAGACTTCCACCATGGTCCACCGCTCCTTCAAGAAGCTTCATGTCAGTCCTGATCGCTTTCCTGTCATTAATTGTCGAATTCGCCCTTGGTTATCCCGACTGGCTGTTTCGCGCCATCGGCCATCCGGTGACATGGTTCGGCAGGCTGATATCCTTTCTCGACTTGCGGCTCAATCGCGCCACTGATCCCGACGCGCTGCGTCGTCAACGTGGTGTCCAGGCGCTTCTGTTCATCGTGCTGGTGCCGGCGATAGCAGGCCTTTGCGTGCAGCTTGTTCTGCTCTGGTTTGTCCCCCTGGGGTGGATCATTGCCGTCTTTCTGGCGACATCGCTCCTGTCGCAGAAAAGCCTTTACGAACATGTCGAAGCCGTCGCCGACGCGCTCGACAGCGGAGGCCTCGACATGGGCCGGGCCGCCGTTTCGCGGATCGTCGGCCGTGATCCCGAGACGCTCGACCGCGCCGGCGTCTGCCGCGCGGCGATCGAGAGCCTAGCGGAAAATTTTTCCGACGGCATCGTCGCCCCCGCCTTCTGGACCGGGGTCGGAGGGCTCGCCGGCGGCGCTGCCTACAAGGCGGCCAACACCGCCGATTCGATGATCGGCCACCGGACTCCGCGCCATGAGGCCTTCGGCTGGGCGGCGGCGCGCTTCGACGACTGGATCAACCTGCCGGCATCGCGGCTGACGGCGCTGCTGATCGTGCTCGCTTCCCTCCTGGTCGAGGGCGCCGACCCCCGCGGTGCCTGGCAGGCAGTGCGGCGTGACGCGAAAAAACACCGCTCGCCCAATGCTGGCTGGCCGGAAGCGGGCATGGCCGGCGCGCTTGGGCTGGCGCTCGCCGGACCACGCAGCTATGGTGGTATCATGGTCGACGACATCTTCATGGGCGAAGGCGGCCGCCGCGATGTCGACAGCGGCGACATCAGGCGGGCGCTCAAGCTTTACCGGGTCGCGGACTACCTGCTGATCGGCTTGTTCGGCCTGGTCGCGCTGATCGCTGTTCTGGTTTTTTAGAACTCGATGCCTTGCTGCGCCTTCACGCCCGCCGAGAAATGATGCTTGGTCACGCCCATCTCGGTGACCAGATCGGCAGCCTCGACCAGCCCCGGCTTGGCGTTGCGGCCGGTGACGACGACATGCAGACCCTCGCGCCGGCCCTTGAGCGCCGCAACCACCTTGTCGAGAGCGAGATAATCGTAGCGTAACGCGATGTTGAGCTCGTCGAGCACGACAAGGCTGATCGAGGGATCGTCGATCAATTCCAGGGCCTTGGCCCAGGCGGCCTCGGCGGCCGCGATGTCGCGCTTCAGGTCCTGGGTCTCCCAGGTGAAACCCTCGCCCATTGCATGCCAGACGACGCGGTCGCCAAAGGCGGCAAAGGCGTCCTTCTCGCCGGTGTGCCATTTGCCCTTGATGAACTGAACGACGCCGACGCGCTTGCCGTAGCCGAGCATGCGCAGCGCGAGACCGAAGGCGGCCGTGGTCTTGCCCTTGCCGGGACCGGTGTTGACGATCAGCAATCCCTTCTCCATCGTCTTGCCCGCAACCTCGGCGTCCTGCACCGCCTTGCGCTTGGCCATCTTGGCGCGATGGCGTTCTTCATCCTTGTCGTCGGTCATTTCACTTCACCTTGAGCGGGAGCCCCGCCACCATGAGCAGCACCGTGTCGGCCACTGCCGCGACCCGCTGGTTAAGTCGGCCGGCGTCATCGCGAAACCGGCGCGCCAACGCGTTGTCGGGCACGATGCCCTGCCCGACCTCGTTCGTCACCACGAACCACGGTCCGCGCGGCCGAGACAGCACGTCCGCCAGCCGTCGGCACGCGGCATCGACGTCGTGATCGGCCAGCATGTGATTGGTCAGCCACAGCGTCAGACAGTCGACAAGCACCGGCTGACCGTCCGGCGACGCCTCCAGCGCTTCGGCGAGGTCGAGTGGCGCATCGATGGTCGACCAGCCCTCACCGCGCCGCCAGCGGTGCAGCGCGATGCGCTCGCGCATCTCGTTGTCATAAGCTTGCGCCGTGGCGATATAGGCCCATGGCGAGGCCAATGCCGTCACCAGGGTTTCGGCGTGCGCGCTCTTGCCGGAGCGCGCACCACCGATGATGAAGGTCAGCCTGCCGCGATCAGGCAAAACTGTCGCGCATGCTGGTCGCCGTGCCGGTGAAGCGCCGGCGCACCACGCCCACGATCGCGCCCAGCACCAGCCAGAAGACCAGATTGGTCACCGTCACCGCCACCACGAACTGATGGTGCAGGCCTTCCGGGATCGGCGTCTCGAAACTGTCGGGCTGCGGCGCGCCGACGACATGCGGCGCGACGATCAGCAAGACGGCGAGGATGGTCAATGGCAACGATCTGCGAAACACGATCAGGCCTAGGCCGATCGCGGTCGCGGCCGCCGTTGCCGTCCACCAGATCTGGCGCGGCAGAAGATCGGCCGCCGGCATTGCCGGCAGTTCCGGCTGCAGTCCGAGGCCCGGTGCCAGTGTGAACACGGCAAAGCCGGCCAAGCCCCAGAACACGCCCTGGCGCCAGTTGCCGACGCCACCGAAGAACTCGGAAACCGCGACCAGGACCAGCGCGAAGCCGATGCCGGTGACGATATTGGCAACCACGCTAAAGGCGAAACGCTCGAAACCGTCGGCCGGCGCCCAGCCTTCGTCTTCCTCCGCCGGTGCCATGGCATCGGTGCCCGCGGGCGCGGCAGAGCTCGTGGCATTCCCAGCGGGCGCCACCGTGCTCATCGCGTCATTGGTCGCCGCTGGTGCGGCCGTGTGATCATGGTGGTGGCCGCCGCCGGCCTTTTCGTAGACTTCGGCCTTGAGGATCAGCGGCACGGTGGCATAGGCCTGCATGCAGGCGAGAACGACACCGGCCACAAGCCCCGCGATCGCCGCGACGAACACGACGTTGCGAAACAGATTCATGATGTCGGATCCTCGTTAGTGGCAGGGAAACGCCATCGAGTGGCGATAGTCGTGGGCAGCATTGTGGACCGCATCGATATGCGAGAAGCCGACAAAGCCGACGACGAAGATGCCGAGCAGCGCCGCGAGCGCGAGCTGCATGAAACGCGACTGCGAGGAGACGGAGGCGCCGAGGGAGACGGAAGCGGTAGTCATGTCTTGTCCTTTCGCCCTCCACCCGAGGGCATCGAAGTCAGTTTCCTGTCGCCGGCAGGTCTCCTGGCTCGCGGATAAGCGCCCTTCCCCACCTTCCCGAAGAAAAATCTTCAGTGGCATATGGAGAGGACTACCGCACACAGTTGCGGGGGCAGCCACGGCATTGGGCAGGAATTCCTCCCCGCACCGCATTCCCTCTTGGCTCCAAAAAGGAACCGACGACATCGGCGACTATAGGGAAATTCGCCGCGCCCGGCAAACCAAATTCCGACAACCGCCAGCGCAGGAGCGTCGTATCGGCGAAGCTGCCCTCACCCCGTCCCGATTGACAAACTTCATGGCCGGGTGTCGGCTGGCACCCTCACGGGAAGCCAGCCATGCAGCCCAATGCCAGCGAGCGCGAGCCCTATAACGGCCTGACTCGAACCGAGCCGACGCTGCCCTCATCGGCCTATTGGGACCAGGACAACTATAAGCGCGATCTCGACGCCATCTGGTACAGGGACTGGCTGCTCGTCTGCCGCGAGGCCGATCTTGCCCAGCCTTTGGCATTCCGCACCTTCCGCGTCGGTATGCAGGAAATCCTCGTGCTGCGCGACGACACCGGCGAGTTGCGTGCCTTCCACAACACGTGCCGGCATCGCGGCTCGCAGCTTTGCCAGGAAAGCGAGGGCCGGCTGAAGGCGCGGCTGATCACCTGCCCGTATCATGCCTGGTCCTATTCGCTGCGTGGCGATCTGGTGCGCGTGCCGTCGAAATCGCTGCCTGACGGCTTCGACAAGGCCGATCATCCGCTTTATCGCGTCGCGCTCTCGGTGTGGCGGGGCTTCGTCTTCGTCAATCTGGCGGAAGATGACGCCGGCTCGGCGCAATCCTCCTTCGACCCAGCCTCCGGCGATCTCGGCAACTGGCCGCTGGAAACGCTGGTATCGGGCCATGTGCTGCACAAGGTGATGAACTGTAACTGGAAGATTTTTTGGGAAAACTTCAACGAGTGCCTGCACTGCCCGGGCGTCCACAAGGACCTGTCGCGGCTGGTGCCGATCTATGGCCGCGGCCTGATGAGCCGGCATGACGATCCCGAATGGCTCCGCCACGCCGACAATGACGCGCCGGAATTTTCAGGCGGCCTGCGCGCCGGGGCTGAGACATGGTCGCGTGATGGGCAGACGCACGGGCCGGTCTTCCCGAGCTTGACGCCGGCGGAGCGCAGCGCCGGTCAGACCTATGCCACCAGCCTGCCGTCCATGTTCATCGTCGGCCATGTCGACTATGTCAGGACTGTGCGGCTTACGCCGCTCGGTCCCGAACAGACCGAATTGACCGCAGAATGGCTGTTCGCGCCCGAGGCGCTCGCCGAGACCGACATCGACAACATCGTCGCCTTCGGCACACAGGTGCTGGAGGAGGACGCGGCGATCTGCGAGGTCAACCAGAAGGGGCTGCGCTCGATGCGTCATACAGCTGGCGTGCTGATGCCCGAGGAGTACGACCTGCACCGCTTCCACGATTGGGTGCGCGAGCGCCATGCCGCGGTGACATGAGGTCTGTCGACATTCAGGTCAGGCCAAGCCGAGAAGGGCGGAGGTCGAGAACCGGAACGGAACGTACTTTCGGGTACGTGATTACCGGAAGCGCGCAAACCTGCCGTTCGCAGGCCGGCATCACCTGAATATCGACATACCTACAGC
Organism: Mesorhizobium sp. LNHC229A00; assembly: GCF_000502415.1. Lineage (NCBI taxonomy): Bacteria > Pseudomonadati > Pseudomonadota > Alphaproteobacteria > Hyphomicrobiales > Phyllobacteriaceae > Mesorhizobium > Mesorhizobium sp. LNHC229A00. The sequence continues at coordinate 369,288 of NZ_AYWQ01000001.1, read as the reverse complement.
GACTTCGGCAGATATCGCCAGGTCACGAAGCCGCAAAACGCGGCCAGTAGTGCGAGCGTGACGAACACCGATCCCAGACCGAAAAAGGCCAGCACCACCGAATAGACCAGCGGCGGCGTCAGTTCGGAGAAATCGAGATAGGTGCGGTAGACCGCAGCCATCTGCGCGCGCTCATAAGAGCGCACCGAGCGCATGAAGGCGGTCGAACCCAGCGCGTCGAGCGCGATCGTGAAGAAGGCGCCGCACAGCAGGAAGGCGCCGGTGAGCAGCGGCACGGTTACGCCCACGGCACCGGCCGCCAGCAACGTCGCCGACATGGCGAAATAGGCAAATGTCATGGTCCTGCGGCCGCCGAAGCGCTTTCCCGCCTTGCCCCAGAAGATCGCCATGAACAGCAGCGCGTTGCCGGCCGAGACCAGCAGGCCGCCAGCCAATTCGCCCTCGCCGGTGATGACCATGAACAGCGGTCCATAGACGAAGAAGGTCGTCCAGAAGCAGGAGCGGCCGAAGGCGATCAGCCAGGCCAGCCTGAGCCTCGGCTGCGCGACGAAGCGGCCGATATTGGCGAGCGGATTGGCCGGTCGTGTCTTGCCCGGGCGGATCGACTGGTTGTCGCTCAGCCGATAGGTCCAGAACAGCGCCAGCAAGGCCATGGCGAACACCGCCACCGCGCCATGCGCGGCATAAATGCCGAAGCGCGTATAGAGAAAAATGCCGAGCGTCGGTCCACCCGTCCAGGCAACCATCGACCACGCCATGCGCAGCGATTCGGCCTGCATGAAATCGGTCTTGCGGATGTGATCCATGATGTAGAGGTTGAGCGTGATCGACAGCGCGCTGGCGCCCATCACCCGGCACAGCATCCCGGCCAGTTGCCCGGCGAGCGTGTGGGTGAGGAAGAACAGCGAGCCGATGGCGAGCAGGCAGGCGCCCGCCGTGTAGACCCAGCGCCGCGCGAAGCGGCGGATCAGCATAGGCATGAACAAGGTCACCGACAGGCCGAGCAGGGACACGGCGGTGTAGAGTATCGAGACGATCTGCTCGTTGTGGAGAATCTCGTAGGCCTGGATCGGTATGACGCTCGACACCATGGCGCGGGCGAAGGATTCGACCGCGTAAAGCGAAGCGAAGGTGCGCGCATCCGCGGCCTTGAGGGCCGAAAGCCAGATCGGATGGCGAACATGGGTGGACATTGCTTCCCCAAAGCAGAATCGCGGCGTCAAATCTGCCGTGGACATTTCAGGCCCATTAAGAGGAAACCGACGCACATCCGGCAAAAAGCGAAGCCGGTCAAAGGCTTTTCCGCGCTGGCCCAACCCAGCGCCAGGCGCGGATCCGGCCGCGCGGTGCAGGCCAAGGCGACCGGTCTTCTTCTATCCGGTGCAACCGTGATAGTCGTCCTGGAAGGGCTGAATCAGATCGCGAGACCATGAGCATCCACACGCCGACCGTACCCGTCCCGCAGCCATCGAAGCGCATCGTCGCCATCGATATCTTGCGCGGCATCGCGCTGATCGCGATGGCAAGCTATCACTTCACCTGGGACCTGGAATTCTTCGGCTACACCGATCCCGGCCTGACCGCCTTCGGCTGGTGGAAATTCTACGCCCGCTGCATCGCATCGACCTTCCTGTTCCTGGTCGGCGTCAGCCTCTATCTCGCCCATGGCCGACAGATCCGCTGGAACGGCTTCTGGAAGCGGTTCGCCATGGTCGCGGGCGCGGCGGTCGCCATTTCGNCGGCATCCTGCACGAGATCGCGCTCGCCAGCCTGCTCGGCCTCGCCTTCCTGCGCCTGCCGGCGCTGCTGACGCTTGCCGTCGCCGCGCTCGTCATCGCGGCGCCAGTCTACCTGCGCTTCGAGGCCCTCGATCATCCCTGGCTCTGGTGGATCGGCCTGTCGGCGATCAATCCGCGCTCCAACGACTACGTTCCGCTGTTCCCCTGGTTCGGCGCCGTGCTTACGGGAATTGCAGTGGCGAAAATCGCTTCCACTTCCGGCATGAGGGCACGCCTGGCCAACCTGGCGCCCGGAGGCTGGTCCAACCCGCTGGTCTTCATCGGACGCCACAGCCTGGCTTTCTACCTGATCCACCAGCCGCTGCTGATCGGCTGCGTCTGGCTGTTCTCGCAAGTGATGCCGGCGCAGGTCGAAACCCCGCAGGTCAATTTCCTCAAAACCTGCCAGCGCTCGTGCGAGCAGATGCGCAACGCAACCTTCTGTTCGAGCTATTGCGGCTGCATGCTCGAAACGCTCGAAGGTGAAGCCGCTCTTGATCGGCTCTTCAACAACGACCAGACTGCGGACTTCAGGGCGCATCTGTCCGATCTTGCAGCAACGTGCACTGCCAAGACCGACGACAAGATGACGGAGGGAGGGACACAATGATCGGGCCAAAGCCTGGGACCGAACCGAAGCCTGGGCTGATACCGTGGCCCCCGGTGATCTACGCCGCCGCCATCCTCATCAGTGTCGTGCTCGGCCTCTACATCCCGCTGCCCTGGATCGGCGATCTCCTTGGCGACATCCTGTTTGCCGCCGGCTGGGTGGCGTTGTTCGCCGTCGCCGTACTCTGGTTCACAGCGATCCGCACCATGATACGGGCCAGGACCACGCTCAATCCCAACGCCGTGCCCGATCATCTCGTCACGACCGGCCCCTTCGGCGTCAGCCGCAATCCGATGTACCTGGCCAACACGCTGCTGTTGATCGGCGTTGCCTTCGTCTCGGGCATCGCCTGGTTCTTCCTGCTTGCCTTCGTCGCCGCCTTCCTCACCCAGAAGGTCGCGATCGAAGGCGAGGAGAAGATATTGGCGGCGAAATTCGGCAAGAAATACCGCGACTATGCAAAAAGGGTCCGGCGCTGGATTTGAGCAGGGCTACGTGTTGACGCCGAGCTCCACCAGCCGCTCGACGCAAGACTCCTCGGCCTGATCGAGTTCGGCCAGTGTCTCCTCGAGGTCGCGACGTTTCTGCCTGAGATCTTCGCGCTTTTCCTCGATGCGCTTGATCATCAACTTGAGCTGCCCGACCTCGCCCGGCGGCTCCTTGTACATCTGGATGATCTCGCGGATCTCGTTGATCGAGAAGCCGAGGCGTTTTCCGCGCATGATCTGCCGGATGAGGTGGCGGTCGGAAGGGCGAAACAGCCGGGTGCGGCCGCGCCGCACCGGCTGCACCAGTCCCTCATCCTCATAGAAACGCAGCGTCCGCGTCGACACGTCGAATTCGCGGGTCAGTTCGGTGATCGAATAATATTCCCGCATTGTCACTCCCTGCCGGAATTCCAGCCGACCGCGATGCGGCGTCGCCCTTCTGTCCCGAACCAAACCCTTGCCCGCCGGAATCGACGCGGCACCCCGCATAAGCCTCGCACGGCATTTACGTAAAAGTCAATTGAGACACTTACCGGACGCCGAACCACCAACTCGCGAGGCCGAGAAAGGCAAAGAACCCAACGACATCGGTGACCGTGGTGACGAAAACGGCCGAAGCGACCGCGGGATCCACCTTGAACCTGTCGAGCAGCAGCGGGATCAGGATGCCGGCAAGGGCCGCCACGAACATGTTGATGATCATAGCCGCCGCGATGATGCCGCCGAGATTGGGGTCGTGGAACCAGGCAGCCGCGACGATGCCGATCAGCACGGCGAAGACGATGCCGTTGATGAAGCCGACGCCCATCTCGCGGCGGATGATGCGGCCGGCGTTGTAGATGTCGAGATCCCTGGTCGCCAGCGCCCGCACGGTGACGGTCATGGTCTGCGAACCGGCATTGCCGCCCATGCCGGCCACGATCGGCATCAGCACGGCGAGTGCCACGATCCGCTCGATCGTGTGGTCGAACAGGCTGATCACCGATGCCGCCAGAAATGCCGTCAGCAGATTGACGAGCAGCCAGGGAACGCGCGAGCGCGAGGTCGCCAGAATGCTGTCGGAGAGCTCTTCGTCACCGACGCCACCCATGCGCAGCAGGTCTTCCTCCGCTTCCTGCTGGATGACGTCGACGACGTCGTCGATGGTCAGCACGCCGACCAGCCGTTCGTTTTCGTCGACAACCGCGGCCGACAAAAGGTCGTATTGTTCGAATTCCCGCGCCGCCTCTTCCTGGTCCATGGTGGCGGGAATGGCGTGCCGCGTCTCATGCATGACCTCCCCCACCTTGACCGCGCGCTTGGCGCGCAGGATCTGGTCGAGATCGATGGCCCCCAACAACTTGAAGGTCGGATCGATGACGAAGATCTGGCTGAAGCGGTCCGGAAGGTTCTTGTCATCTCGCATGTAGTCGATGGTCTGGCCGATGGTCCAGAAAGGCGGCACCGCGACGAACTCGGTCTGCATGCGCCGCCCGGCGGTCTCCTCCGGGTAGTCGAGCGAGCGCCGCAGCCTGATCCGCTCGGTGAACGGCAGCTGCGACAGGATCTCGTCCTGGTCTTCCGGCTCGAGGTCTTCGAGAATGTAGACCGCGTCGTCGGAATCGAGTGCCTGCACGGCCTGCGCGATTCGCGCATTGGGCAGATTGTCGACGATATCCATGCGGATCGCCTCGTCGACTTCGGTCAGCGCGGAAAAATCGAAGTCCGCGCCCAGCAGCTCGACCAACGCGCGCCGCTGCTCGGGATGCAGCGCCTCGATGAGGTCGCCAAGTTCCGACTGGTGCAGGTCGTCGACTTCGCGCTTGAGGGTCAGCGTATCGCGGTCGGCGATCGCCGCACCGATCTGGGCAAGGAAGGACGAAAGGACCGCGCCGTCCTCGCCATAAATGTCGGCGTGGGCGTCGTCAGCCGCCTTGGCGGAGGTCGTCTGCTTGTCCTGGCCTTCCACCAGCGTCTCCAGCCATCAGAATCCCGGAAAGGTGCCAATCAGGTCTAGACCATGATTCCGAAAAGTGGAAATCGGTTTTGGGTCCGACCACAAACAAGAAATTAGGAGCGGCGGAGTGATTCGATTTCGCAGCCTGTCGCTCCAACGCACGGGAATTGCAGCCGAAAAGTCCCGCTTGCGCAACGGCGTCGTTTTCGGCCGCCGCCACACTGTCCGGCGTGCGCGACCTGGTCGATTACGTCAAAAGCGGGTGCGCTTGTGGCCCGGTGGCGCGACAGCCGATGTCGCTGGGGAAAGAGCACCCGTGCGCCATTGGGGCAGAATTGTCATGACGCGGGTCCAGGCATCGGCTGGACCTGCCAGGCCGTAACGAAAAGCCGGAAGCCCTTGAAGATCAGGTCGCGGACAGAAGACAAGGCAATCGACGAGCGGCGTGTTCGCGTGGTCGTGGCCGAACGCAATCCGCTCGTCATATCGGCTCTGCGCGAAATGCTGGACTGCGACGGGCGCTTCGAGCTTTTGGCCTCCGTACAAAGCGGCAGGCATTTCCTGGAGCTTGCAGCGGTCCAGGAGTTCGATGTCGCCGTGATCGGCTGGAAGCTCTCCGACATGGACGGCGCTGATATCCTGGCCGAGGTCCAGGCCCGCAAGCTCGACGTGCGCATCACCGTCTTTTCCAACGACCATGACATCGGCATCCTGAAACAGTGCGTGCGCCTGGGGGCCCAGGGCTACTGCTTCCAGTTCGACGATCCCGCCATCATCTTCGATACGATACTGGCTGTCGCGCACGGCCGCATCTGCATTCCCTACATCGACATCAACAAGGTCAACGACACGCCTCTATCCCGGCTTACCGTGCGCGAGCGTGAACTGCTGGCGGTACTGTCCGACGGCTGGACCAATTTGCAGATCGCGACCCGGACCGGCATCTCCGAAAACACCGTGAAGTACCATCTCAAGAATCTCTACGACAAGCTCGACGTCCGCAACCGGGCGATGGCCGTCGCGCTCTATTCCCGAGAGAGGCGCACCCAGAAGCAGCCTTTCGGGTAGGCCCGCCGGGTAGGCCCGCCCCACCCGCGCGCGGCGAGATATTACCCGCCAAGGTGTTGTGGGTTTTGGCCGTCGAAACGAAACTCCCCTCACCGCTTTGCTGGATCAGGAGGAGTTCGCATCATGGCCGGTTTCACCCATCTTTTCATTCCCGGGCCGACCAACATCCCCGAGCAGGTACGCCAAGCGATGAACCTGCCGATGGAGGACATGCGCGCGGCCACCTTCCCCGACCTCACACTACCGCTGTTCGAGGACATCAAACGGGTCTTCAAGAACGAGACCGGCCGCGTCTTCATCTACCCGTCCTCGGGCACCGGAGCCTGGGAAGCGGCGATGACCAATGTGCTCAGCCCCGGCGACCGCGTGCTGATGTCGCGCTTCGGCCAGTTCTCGCATCTGTGGGTCGACATGGCAGAACGGCTCGGTTTCGAGGTCGAAATCATCGACTGCGAATGGGGAACCGGCGTGCCGCTGGAACTCTATGTGGAGCGGCTGAAGGCGGACAAGACGCACCGCATCAAGGCGATCTTCTGCACCCAGAACGAAACGGCGACAGGGGTCACCAGCGACGTCGCCGGCTGCCGCGCCGCGCTCGACGATGCGAACCACCCTGCCCTTCTTTTCGTCGACGGCGTCTCGTCGATCGGCTCGATCGACTTTCGCCAGGAAGAATGGGGCGTCGACTGCGCCGTCAGCGGCTCGCAGAAAGGTTTCATGCTGCCGGCCGGCCTCGGCTTCCTGTCGGTGAGCAAGAAGGCGCTCGTCGCTTCGAGAACCGCCACCCACCGGCGCTGCTTCTTCTCCTTCGAGGACATGATCCGCGCCAACGATGCCGGCTATTTCCCCTACACGCCGGCGACACAATTGCTGCGCGGCCTGCGCGCCTCGCTCGACCTGATCGCCGAGGAAGGGCTTGAGAACATCTTCGCCCGGCACCATCGCCTTGCCGAAGGCGTGCGCAAGGCGGTCGACGCCTGGGGCCTGAAGCTCTGCGCCAAGGCGCCGAAATGGCACTCGGACACGGTCAGCGCCATTCTCGTGCCGGATGGCATGGACAGCGGCGACGTCGTCAAGCGCGCCTACCAGGCGTACCAGACATCGCTGGGCGGCGGCCTCAACAAGGTGTTCGGCAAGGTTTTCCGCATTGGCCATCTCGGCTGGCTGAACGAGGTGATGGTGCTGGCCTCGCTTTCGGCGGCGGAAATGGCGCTGCTCGATTGTGGCGTCCGGCTGGCGCCGGGCTCCGGCGTCGGCGCCGCCATCCAGCATTTCCGCGCCTCGGCCGCGGTGCCGGTCGCCAAAGCCGCCTGAGGGAGTTGAAACGATGAGCCACACCATCAACCACCTCAAAAAACTCAGGCTGCAGCGCAGCGAGCTGGCGGTCCCAGGCTCCAGCCCGGAGATGATTGACAAGGCGGCCAACAGCGCCGCCGACTTCGTCTTCCTCGACATTGAGGACGCCGTCGCGCCGCCCGACAAGGAACGCGCACGCAAGAACATCATCCAAGCCCTGAACGACATCGACTGGCGCGCCAAGGGCAAGACCGTTTCGGTACGCATCAACGGACTGGACACCCACTACATGTATCGCGACGTGGTCGACGTGATGGAACAGGCCGGCGGCCGGCTGGACACCATCCTGGTGCCGAAGGTCGGCGTTCCGGCCGATCTCTACATGGTCGAGGCCATGGTCAACCAGATCGAGATGGCCAAGGGCTTCAAGACCCGCGTCGGCCTGGAAGCGCTGATCGAGACCGCGCTCGGCATGGCCAATGTCGAGGCTATCGCCGCCGCCCCTGGACGGCTGGAAGCCATGCATTTCGGCGTTGCCGACTATGCGGCAAGCTGCAAGGCGCGGACGGTCAATATTGGCGGCCTCAACCCCGACTATCCCGGCGACCAGTGGCATTTCGCGCTGTCGCGGATGACCGTCGCCTGCCGCGCCTACGGTCTGCGCGCCATCGACGGACCGTTCGGCGATTTTTCGGATCCGGAAGGCTACAAGGCGGCCGCCAGGCGCGCCGCCGCGCTCGGCATCGAAGGCAAGTGGGCGATCCATCCCTCGCAGATTGCCTTGGCCAACGACGTCTTCTCGCCGCCGGAGAAGGAAGTCACGCGAGCTCGCCGCATCCTCGAAGTGCTGAAAGAGGCGGAGGCGCAGGGCAAGGGTGCCGCCGCGCTCGACGGCAAGATGATCGACGCCGCGTCGGAGCGCATGGCCAGGAATGTTCTGGTGGTCAACGACGCCATCGAACGCGCCGGCCAACAGCACGTCGCGGCACTTTGACGATTTGGGGAGGAGAAAAGAATGGACATCCACGAATACCAAGCCAAGGAACTGCTCGCCCGGCATGGGATCCATGTGCCGCGTGGCGGCCTTGCCTACAGCCCCGAACAGGCGACCTACCGGGCGCGCGAGATCGGCGGCGGCAAATGGGTGCTGAAGGCGCAGGTTCATTCCGGCGCGCGCGGCAAGGCCGGCGGCATCAAGCTTTGCGCCAATGACGAGGAAATTTCCAGCGCCGCCGAAGCCATGCTCGGGCGCAAGCTGGTGACGCACCAGACCGGCCCGCGCGGCAAGCTGATCTCGCGCCTCTATCTGGAGGAGGCCGTCGACATCGCGCAGGAGCTCTATCTTGGCTTCGTGCTCGACCGCAAGGAAGAGCGCGTCATGATCGTGGCCTCGGCCGCCGGCGGCATGGAAATCGAGGAGATCGCGGAGAAGGCACCCGATTCGATCATCCGCGCCACCGTCGATCCCGGCGTCGGCATGCAGCGCTTCCAGGCGCGCGAGATCGCCTTCGGGCTTGGGCTGGAGGATAGCCTGATCGGCAAGGCGACAGAGACCATCTTCAGCTGCTACCAGGTGTTCCGCGACTACGACGCCTCGATGCTGGAGATCAATCCGCTGGTGGTGACCCGCGACGGCAGCCTGGTGGCGCTCGACGCCAAGATGTCGTTCGACGAGAACGCGCTGTTCCGGCGACCCGAAATTTCCGAATTGCGCGACAAGAGCCAGGAAGACCCGCGCGAAACCTTCGCCAGCGACCGCGGCCTCTCTTATGTCGGCCTCGACGGCAATATCGGCTGCATCATCAATGGCGCCGGGCTCGCCATGGCGACGATGGACATGATCAAGATCGCCGGCGGCGAGCCGGCGAACTTCCTCGACATCGGCGGCGGCGCTTCGCCCGAGCGGGTGGCTAAATCGTTCCGCGCCGTGCTCGGCGACAAGAATGTAGAAACCATCCTGGTCAACATCTTCGCCGGCATCAACCGTTGCGACTGGGTCGCCGAGGGCGTCATCAAGGCGATCCGCGAGCTCGGCGTCAACGTGCCGCTGGTGGTGCGGCTGTCCGGCACCCGGGCCGAGGAAGGACGCAAGATCCTGGCCGATTCCGGCGAGGCGGTGATCGTCGCGGATACGCTCGCCGAAGCCGCCGAAAAAGCCGTAGCCGCATGGCGCGCGGTCACCAACAAAAAAGCAGCCTGAGGGAGGACGGAAAATGGCAATCCTGCTTAACCGCAGCACGCGCGTCATCGTGCAAGGTTTCACCGGCAAGATCGGCAGCTTCCATGCCGAGGACATGAAGCGCTACGGCTCCAAGCTCGTCGGTGGCGTCACGCCCGGCAAGGGCGGCCAGACGCATCTCGGCCTGCCCGTCTTCAACACGGTCAAGGGCGCGGTGCGCGAGACCCGTGCCGAAGCCAGCATCGTTTTCGTGCCGCCGCCCTTTGCAGCCGATTCGATCATGGAAGCGGCGGATGCCGGGATAAAGCTCTGCGTCTGCATCACCGACGGCATCCCCTCGCAGGACATGATGCAGGTCAAGCGCTACATGCGACGCTACCGCTTCGAGGATCGCATGCGGCTGGTCGGGCCGAATTGCGCCGGCATTATCACGCCGGGACAGGCGCTGATGGGCATCATGCCCGGCTCGATCTACTTGCCCGGTCGCATCGGCATTGTCGGCCGCTCGGGAACGCTAGGCTATGAAGCCGCCTCGCAGATGAAGGCGCTCGGCCTCGGCGTGTCGACCAGCGTCGGCATCGGCGGCGATCCGATCAACGGCTCCTCCTTCAAGGACGTTCTGAAGCTGTTCGAGCAGGACGACGAAACCGACGCCGTGGTGATGATCGGCGAGATCGGCGGACCGCAGGAAGCCGAAGCCGCGATCTGGGCGCGCGACAATATGAGGAAGCCGCTGATCGCCTACATCGCCGGCCTGTCCGCCCCCAAAGGCCGCCGCATGGGCCATGCCGGCGCCATCATCTCGGCCTTCGGCGAGTCCGCGCAGGAGAAGGTCGAGATCCTAAAAGAAGCTGGCGTCATCATCGTGCCGACCCCGTCCTCCTTCGGCGAGGTGGTGGCCGATACGCTGGCGCGGAGGAAGCAGGCGGCGTAGCCGCAGGATCGGGCGAAAGCCGCGGCGACGCAGTCTCCAAGACGCGCCGCCGCCCTCGTTTCCGGGCGCGCAAAGCGATTGATCCGTTATAGCCATTCCCAGCGATTAAATACTCGTGGCGCACTTGTTTCGCTGGAAACGATTTGCTACACGCCGCGAGCCGGTCGGTTCCGGCTCTACCACGTGCGGTCGTGGCGGAATTGGTAGACGCGCAGCGTTGAGGTCGCTGTGGGGCAACCCGTGGAAGTTCGAGTCTTCTCGACCGCACCAAATCATCCTGACGACACAGCTGCGACCTGCACCAGCAAGCACTCATTGTCTTGCCGGCGCGTCGGATGCTCGGCGCCCCGCGCGCGGCGAACTGGACGTTTCCGCCTGATATCGCCATATGGAAGGCGACAAGAGAGACGCCATGCCAGAACGCAGCCAGATCGCCACGTCGTTCCTGCCCTTGCCCGGTTCGGCCCCGGTCGAATGGCTGGTCGAGCCCGGCCTTACCGCCTATCCCGATGCGCTTGCCTTCATGGAGGCACGCGCCGAAGCGATCCGCGGCGGGGCTGCCGGCGAAATGGTCTGGCTGGTCGAACATCCGCCGCTCTACACCGCCGGCACCAGCGCCCGTATCGAGGACCTGATCGAACCTGACCGCTTTCCGGTCTTCGCGGCCGGACGCGGCGGCGAATACACTTATCACGGGCCTGGCCAGCGGGTCGCCTATGTCATGCTCGACCTGAAGCGCCGGCGCGAGGACGTGCGCGCCTTCGTCGCGGCGCTCGAACAGTGGATCATCGGCACGCTTGCCGCCTTCAACGTGCGCGGCGAACGACGAGAGGACCGGGTCGGCGTCTGGGTGGTACGGCCTGATCGCCCTGCTTTGCCCGACGGCTCGCCTGCCGAGGACAAGATCGCGGCAATCGGCATAAGGCTGCGGCGCTGGGTGAGCTTCCATGGCATCGCCATCAATGTCGAGCCGGACCTCTCCCATTTCGGCGGCATCGTGCCCTGCGGCGTCCAGGACCACGGCGTCACCAGCCTTGTCGATCTCGGCCTTCCCCTTGGCATGGCTGATCTTGATCTCGCTCTGAAATCCTCTTTCGAGGATGTGTTCGGCGCAGCTGCGGCCCTGGCCATCGAATCGGCCCGCAAGGCCGGCTGATCCGGCTTCAGAGAAGTTGCCCTGAGGCCCACAGCACGCCGCAGCCATGGATGGCGAACACCGCCAGCAAGGCCCCGGCGATGACCAAACGGTCGACAGTGCCGATCGGCTCCAGTTCGTGGCGTGGCTTCACCCCGCTGCCGACGGTGAGCAGGCTGAGGATCGAAAAGACCGCACCGGCCGCGAGCAGGAAGCCCAGGGAAAAACCGGCCCGCCAGCCAAGCGCCAGAAAGGCCGAAAGGAGCGAGAAGGACGCCAGCGCCAGGACGACCGGCCCCGGGCAGATCTGGCGCAGCACCTGGCCGCCGTCGAACTTCCACACCGGCACCAGATTGGCGATGTTGAACAGCGCGGCGCAGCCTGCGAGCGCGGCGAGCAGCGCGGCAGCCGCCTTGTGACCCTCGCCGCCGGCAAGCACGCTGGCGGCGATGACGATCGGCACCAGGAAGGCGGAGAACCCCGCCCCCATCAACGCCACGAAGGCCACTTCGAAACGGCTGTTATAGGGCCGGCCGCCAATGGCGATGCCGCCAAGCAGCGGGATGAAGATCATCCGCGCCCTGCGATGGCCCGTCAGCCGGAACGCCGCCATGTGGCCGAGTTCGTGCAGCGCCACCACCGATGTCAGGATCGCGGCCAGCGCCAGCCCGCCGAGGTGAAGGCCGAAGAACGGCCACAGCATCAATGCCGACAGTACGGCAAAGCCGACCTGGCTCAGCGGATGCTCGAACCAGCCACCCTTGCGATACTGCCCGGTTCTTGCCCAACGCTGCAGCTTGGAGAGCTCGCGGCGCATGGCGAAATAGCGAAACACCAGGAAAGCCACGCCACGGTACCGGTCGGTCCGGCTGAGCGTCACGCGCGTGCCGCTGCCCTCCGAAACCAGTTCGGCGGTCTCGCCATAGTCCTTCCAGAACGAGCCATCGAGCGCGGTGTCCTCGATCACCCGCATCGAGAAACGGCTGCCCTCGACGACATCTTCAAATCGCGCCCTGCGCTCTATCGGCTTGCCATCGCGGCCTTCCCAAGACAGCGTGATGCGGGCGACGCCCTCTTCGTCCAGCGGCTGCGCCGACAGGATCTCGCCGGACCAGCCAGCATCGCTGCCGAGCGGCCACAGCGCCTGCCACAGGCGCTGCCGGTCCATCGCCACGATGCGGCTCGACCGAACCGTGCGCAAACCAAGCGGCACGGTCATCAGGATAAAGATCAGCCCGAGATTGCTGGCCACGAGAATGGCCGTGACGATGGGCGACACCTGGACGTTGCTCCCTGCCTTGGAGCCGCACCCTAACGTCGCGGCGGCAAGAAAAGCTTAACGGCGGGGTGGCATTGGCCATCAGAAACAGCGAGGGCCGACGCCGCCAGATCACATGGCCCCGATCCAGATCGCCATGGAGACAAGAAACGCGCTCATGCAAACCAGCGAGATGACATCCTGAACCAGATCGGTCATAACTCTCTCCTGTTGTGGATATGTTTCTAATTTGTTCTAATTTTGTTCCATTGTCAACAAACAGAGGTATGGAGATAAGTCGGGAAATTAGCACGGTTAGTGAAGGGTTAACTGGCGGCGCAGCCCTCAGCGAGGACAAAACCTCGCCGTTCTCGGTCGGCATATCACGACCGGGATGCTTTGGAACTGGTCGAACTTGCGGAGAAGAATAAATGCATATTCGCGTTCTCACGGTGCAGCCCGGCCAGACCATTGGCACGCTCGCCGCGCAGATGGTCGGCGTCGACCGCAAGCTCGACCTGTCCGGATGCTGAATGCGCTGTCACCGGGGGCTGCGGTTTCGGCCGGCGACAAGGTCAAGATCGTCACCGACAAGTAGGTCGATGCCGGCGTTCAGGCGGCTGCGGAATGATGGGTTCGACGCTACCTGTCCTGACGGTGCGACCATGGCGTCGCAGTCGCCATCAGCCACTGTTGTCACCGTTGCCACTGTTGCCACTGTTGGTGTCGTGGTCGCCGCCAGTGCCACGCCAGGGCGATGGTCCGGTTTCCCCTGGCACCATCGGGACCTTTGGCGTAACGATCTTCGGCGGCGGCACTTTTGGCGCAGGTGTACGGATCACCTTTATCTTCGTGATGACTTTCGTCACCACCTTGGGCGTGCACACCGCGACCGCCAGCGTGCTTCGTTTGGGCAAAAGACCGAGTATGCCCATCGAATAAGCCTCTTGCCGCTCGATGCCGGCCTTGAGGAAAGCCAAGGCACGAACCGGATCGGCGGGCACGCCATTGCGACCTTCCTTGAAGATCATCGCAAGATCATTCATGGCGTTGATATGCCCCATCGCTGCTGCCTTGAGCATGAGGTCAAGCCCCTTGCCGGTATCGCGCTGGACGCCGACGCCATTGAACAGGGCGCGGCCCCACGCGCTCATGGCGTAGGGATCGCCCCTGTCGGACGCTTGCGAATAGAAACCATTCGCTTGCGTGGCCTCCACGGGCATCCCTACTCCCGAGGAGGCGAGGTAGCCGAGTTCGTAGACGGCGCGGACGTGTCCCTTGTCGGACGCTTCCTGGATGGCCTTCCTGGCCTCGTCGATGTTGCCGCCGACGAGCAGCGCCCGCCCGAGTTCGTAACGGAAGCGGGCGACATCGGGATAGGCTTTCACCGCAGCCTCGCAGGCCTCGACCGCGCCGTCTGCGATCTCGTTAGGTAACCGGCCGGGGGCGACGCCTTGCAGGTCGAGCGGCTCGCCGGCAGCCTGGTCGCAGAGGTCGACGCTCGGCGACAGCTTCATCGTCGCCCGTTTCGACGCGTTGCCGGCGCGGATCTGAAAGTCAATCTCGACGGGAGCCGCCGAGCCGATCTGCGGCTCGTAGCGCAATTGGTCGACTTCAGCGGCCATCAGGCTCGACTGCGGCGACAGGACGCGATCCGGCAGGGACAGCGTTCCAACTGCCGGATAGCCGGCGAGTTTGATCGAAACATCCTTGGCAGGAAAATCCAGCTTCAGCGCAACCGGACCGACGCCGACCGGGACGCTGATGTCGCGATTTTCGATAGCTTCGGTGGCAGTGGCGACCAGGGTTCCGCGCTCCGCCACCTGCTGGTTCTGCTGGGCGTCGGGCGCCGGCTGCACCGGTTGCCCCGCCGCGCGCATCAGCACGACATCGTCGATCAGCGAGGAGTTCTCCCACGGAACCTGCCTGCCATTGGTCGCCTTCACCACGTCGCGGCGCACGGCGGCCATGACGGCACCGATTTCCTGGTTCGGCGCCAGCGCACGGCGGGAAAAGGCGGATGAGAAGGGGCTGAGATCGCCGGACCCGTCATAAGCGACAGCGCCGGGCTCGGTGGCAAACGCAATCAGCGCATTCTGCGAGCCTGTTACCTGCGCGAGCCCGGTGCCGTCGGAGACGATCAATTGGGAGCGCAGCCAGTAGTCCTTGCGCGGGAACGGATTGTTGCGGCAAGCATCGAGGATGATCACCTGAATCTTCGACTTCGTGCGCAATTGTTGCAGCACGTCGTTAAGCCTTATTGTCTGCACCTCCATGTCGGCCGCATCCTTCAACGACGCATCGACCGGGATCAGGAAATTCTCGCCCCCGATCTGAAAGCCGTGGCCGGAATAATAAACGACGGCGAGATCAGCGCCGTCGGCGGCGGCCAGATAGTTGCGGAACTTCTCTTCGAATTGGAGCTTGGTCACGTCCTTGGCGACGAACACGTCGAAGCCGGCCTGCCGGAACGTGTTCGAAACGTCCTCAGCGTCCTTGTCCGGATTCTTGAGCGCCGGGATTTCCTGGTATTGCGAATTGCCGATCACGAGCGCAACCCTTCGGTCGGCGCGAGCGTCGAACGCCGAGAGGCTCATGAGGATCAAGGCAGCAAGGAACGCGTAGCGTTTCAGCATGGCAAAACCCATCCTCGTTATGGTCTGGTTGCCTAAACCGACATCAACCGGATGACCGGCTCTTCGGGGCAAGATTGAGGCCAGGAACGGGCATTGGCAAGCCCGAACCTTGGCCTGCTGCTGGTTTCGTGGACACCGAGATAAGGTGTTTAACGGAACTGGAGAGTTGGGATGCAGAGAAGGAAATTCAGCCGCGAGTTCAAGCTTGAGGCGGTGAGATTGATCAGGGATTTGCCGGAGGGGGCAATGCTTCTCGCCGACAAGGGTTATGATGCCAACGCATTGCGCACCGTCATCACCGAGCGAAAGGCATGGGCCAACATCTCGCCCAAGGCCAACCGCAAGGACCCGATCTGCTTCAGTCCTTTCCTCTACAAGGCGCGCAACTTCGTCGAGCGCTTCTTCAATAAAGCCAAGCAGTTCCGCCGCATCGCAACCCGCTACGACAAGCTAGCCGATCTCGCCGCCCTCAAGCTCGTTGCAATCCGCATCTGGCTACGCGGTAATGAGTCTACGTCCTAGCCGACCGAGCTAAATCGATCTCCGTGTTCCTCCGATGTGAGAAGTAGTGATTTGCGCCCGCGACGCGCCCGTTCGGGAAACAAAAAAGCCCCGCCGAAGCGGGGCCACGAACGAGGCACAGTCCGAAAATCAGAACTTGTAGCTGAGTCCAACGCGAACATCGTTGGTTTTCAGATCAAGCCCGACAGGCTGTGTCGGGAAAGAGAACGGCGGAGATACCGATTCGCGGCCATAATCGGAATAGCGGTATTCGACGCGCCCAATCAAATTGTCAGTCACGGCATATTCAAGTCCAGCGCCGAGCGTCCAGCCCAACCCTGGTGTCGCTGATCTCGCTTGACCCACCCAGAAAATTGGTTGCGCCGGAGTATTTAGCGAATGCGACACCGCCAGTTACAAATGGCAAGAAACGATCGAATGCGTAGCCGGCGCGCAGGCGTGTCGATCCGAACCATTGCAAATCACTGCTTGCGAAGGCACCAGGGAACGCAGGAAACGCGTTATCGTCCGACTTGGCGTCGGTGAAATTGATGTCCGCTTCAACACCGACGACATAATTACCATCGAACTGTGGTAGTTAAAGCCGGCGAATGCACCGCCAAAGCCGCCTTTAGGATCGACGGAGGTGCTGATGTAGGGTTGGCCAGCGGGAGACCCCGCACCCTCGTAAGTTGAACTTCCCCAAACGTACCCGGCCTGCGCGCCCACGTAGACACCGGTCCAATTATAAGCCGCAGACTGGATCGGTTGGGGGGAAAGATCCGCCGCCAATGCGGGGGTGGCAATCGCAAGCGAACCAGAAAGGCAAACTTAAGTGCGCATCGGGCTATTCCTTTGGCCTGCGGTGGAGAAGCGAATTCCACGTGTCATTTTTAGATGGTCCCGAGAAAGCGATCTAACTTTTCTCCCACAAACTGAAAATCTATTTGATCGCCACCCAAAGGCGAGAACGTCCGAGTTCGACCTGAGTTCGTGGGGTTACGGCTCCAGTACCAAACGTCAGACTTTGACCACTAGCCGGCTGGCACCTGGTATTCAGACGCGCCCGGCCGCCGCATGTCGGAATTCAAAGTCCCTTCGGAATGTCTCAGGTAGGGGATTGCTGCCATGCTTTTCGTTGCGAGTGATCTGAGGAGGGCCCGGGAGCCGGTTAACCCTTCGCTAACCGTGCTAATTTCCCGAGCTATCTCCATACCCCTTGTCAACGAACAGAATTCGACCGCATCCAGAATTTCGGGGCGATCAGATTGGCAGGGTTAAGAAAAGGTTGACTGGCCTACGCCTATCAATAGGTAGGAAAGACTACAGCTCCGGGCACTCGCGAAACAACCGCATGTGTTGAGCTTCATGCAGGTCCGCAATGCCTGACGCACAGCCTAAAGCGGCACCACCTTGCCGTCGGCCAACGTGACGCGCCGGTCCATGCGCGATGCCAGCTCGTGATTGTGGGTGGCGATCAGTGCCGCGAGGCCCGATTGCCGCACAAGCGCCTCCAGCGCCTCGAACACGTAGGAGGCTGTGACCGGGTCGAGGTTGCCGGTCGGCTCGTCGGCCAAAAGCACCAGCGGCGCATTGGCGACCGCACGCGCGATGGCGACGCGCTGCTGCTCGCCGCCGGACAGCTCGGACGGCCGATGCGATGCACGCTTGCCGATCTGCATGTAGTCGAGCAGTTGCGCCGCGCGCTCGGACGCCTCCTTGCGCGGCAGGCCCTTGATGAGCTGCGGCATCATGATGTTTTCCAGCGCGGAAAACTCCGGCAGCAAATGATGGAACTGATAGACGAAGCCGACATCGTTACGGCGGATCGAGGTGCGCTCGTCGTCGGACAACCGGCCACAGGCGCGACCGGACAGGATCACGTCGCCGGCATCCGGCCGCTCCAGCAGCCCGGCCGTATGCAGCAGCGTCGATTTGCCGGTGCCCGACGGGGCCACCAGCGCCACCATTTCACCGCGCCGCAGCGCGAAATCGGCGCCGTTCAGGATGGTGAGCTTGCGCGGCCCCTGAACGTAGTGCCGTTCGACGCTCTTCAGTTCGATAATGACCTCGGCCACTACTCGTACCTCAAGGCTTCGACCGGATCGAGGCGGGCCGCCCGCCATGCCGGAAACACCGTGGCCAGGAAGGACAGCGCAAGCGCCATGATGATGACATAGGTCGTCTCGCGCGGATCCATCTTGGCCGGCAACTGGCTGAGGAAATAGAGCTCCGGGTTGAACAGCACCTTGCCTGTCATCCAGGAGAAGAACTGGCGTATCGATTCGATGTTGGTGCAGATCACGACGCCGAGCAGCACGCCGGCGAGCGTCCCCGTCACGCCGATCGCCGCCCCCGTCATCAGGAAGATGCGCAGGATGGCGCCGCGCGAGGCGCCCATGGTGCGCAGGATGGCGATGTCATGCCCCTTGTCCTTCACCAGCATGATCAGTCCGGAAATGATGTTGAGTGCCGCCACCAGCACGATCAGCGTCAGGATCATGAACATGACGTTGCGTTCGACCTGCAGAGCCGAAAAGAAGGTCTCGTTGCGCTGGCGCCAGTCGACCATGTCGATCGGCCGCTGCGCCGCCGCTTCCACCTTGGGTTTCAGCGCGTCGACATCATCGGGATTGTCGACATAGATCTCGATCGTCTGCGCGCGACCGTCCATGTTGAAGTAGAGCTGCGCTTCGGAGAACGGCATGTAGACGATCGACGTGTCATATTCAGACATGCCGACCTCGAAGATCGCCGCGATCTTGTAGCCCTTCATGCGCGGCGTGGTGCCGAGCGGCGTCACATCCCCGTCCGGCGAGATCAAGGTAATGGTGTCGCCGAGCGTCAGGCCGAGATTCTCGGCCATGCGCTTGCCGATGGCGACGCCCTCGCCGGTATCGAAATCGGCGAGCGTGCCTTGCTTGATGTTGCTGGCCACGATGGCGATCTTGCCGAGATCTTCACCCCGGATGCCGCGCACCAGCGCGCCAGTGCCGCCGCCGACATTGCCTTGCGCCAGCACCTGGCCGTCGATCAGCGGGATGGCGTATTTGACCCCGGGTACGCCGTTGATGCGGCTGGCGACCTGGGCATAGTCCTCAAGCGGCGAATCGAGCGGCTGCACGATCAGATGGCCGTTGACGCCGAGGATGCGCGTCAAAAGCTCGGCGCGGAATCCGTTCATCACCGCCATGACCACGATCAGCGTGGCAACGCCCAGCATGATGCCAAGAAAAGAAATCGAGGCGATCACCGAGATCACCGTCTCCTTGCNCTCGCTGCCGCTGCCTCGCTCATGCGGCGGCACCGAAGCGCTTTGCCGCGTCGGCGATCGGCAGCGTCACGCGCTCGCCGGTCTTGCGATTCTTGATCTCGACCTCGCCGGCGGCGACGCCGCGCGGCCCGACGATCACTTGCCAGGGCAGGCCGATCAGGTCGGCGGTGGCGAATTTGCCGCCCGGCCGCTGGTCGGTGTCGTCGTAGAGCACATCCTTGCCGGCGGCGGTGAAGGCGGCGTTGAGTTCGTCGCAGACGCGATCGCAGTCGGCATCGCCCGCCTTCATGTTGATCAGGCCGATATCGAACGGCGCCACCGTTTCCGGCCAGATGATGCCGTTCTCGTCATGGCTGGCCTCGATGATCGCCGCGACCAGCCGCGACGGGCCGATGCCGTAGGAGCCGCCCGAGGCGAAATGATCCTTGCCGTCGGGCCCCGTCACCTTGGCGCCCATCGGCTTCGAATATTTCTCGCCGAAGTGGAAGATATGGCCGACTTCGATGCCGCGCGCCGAGACCCGGTCGCCTGTCGGAACCTTCTCCCAGGCCGCCTCGTCATGCATCTCGTCGGTGGCGGCGTAAGGCGTCGTCCAGGTCTTGACGATATCTGATATCTCGCCGTCATTGGCGAAGTCCGTGTTCGCGCCGGGCACGGCAAGCGACAGGTAATCGCGGTGGCAGAAGACCTGGCTTTCACCAGTGTCGGCCAGGATGATGAATTCGTGGCTGAGATCTCCGCCGATCGGGCCGGTGTCGGCCCGCATCGGAATGGCCTGCAGGCCCATGCGCGTGAAGGTCCTGAGATAGGACACGAACATCCTGTTGTAGGCGGCTCTCGCGCCTTCGAAGTCGAGATCGAAGGAATAGGCGTCCTTCATCAGGAATTCGCGCGAGCGCATGACGCCAAAGCGCGGTCGCACCTCGTCACGGAACTTCCACTGTATATGGTAGAGATTGAGCGGCAGGTCCTTGTAGGATTTGACGTAGGCGCGAAATATCTCGGTGACCATTTCCTCGTTGGTCGGACCGTAGAGCATGTCGCGATCCTGCCGGTCCTTGATGCGCAGCATCTCCTTGCCGTAGTCGTTGTAACGGCCGCTCTCGCGCCACAGATCGGCCGACTGGATGGTCGGCATCAGGATCTCAAGCGCACCGGCGCGGTTCTGCTCCTCGCGGATGATCTTGCAGACCTTGTCCAGCACCCGTTTGCCCAGCGGCAGCCAGGAAAAACTGCCTTGCCCCTGCTGGCGGATCATGCCGGCGCGCAGCATCAGCCGATGCGAGACGATTTCGGCCTCGCGCGGGTTCTCTTTGAGGATAGGCAGGAAATAGCGCGACAAACGCATGAACAGGTCCGTGAATGAGAATGGCCACGCCAGAATCGGCGCGGCGCAGGCTTGCTTGCCCCGGCTTCATAGCGATTTCATGACCGAATGGAAACCCGGCGATCCAACCACGCCAGCCCCTTCAGGGCCGGAATCCCTCGCTTCCGGATCGACCCGCGCCGACAATGGAACGCACCGAACCTCTTCGGGTTTGGCCGTCAATTCTTTGCGCGCGTCAATTGCGAACATGCCGCAAAGGCTCTGTCGACCCTGACTGGACGTTTCAAAAGCAAAGCCTGCCGCACTATTGTGCAGTGCAGCACGAGAATGCCCGATTCAAGGCAAAATTCTTCGTGACATTTTCATTTCCGTTGGGCTAATGTGCCCCGATAACCGAGAGGGCAGAAAAAAATCTGCTCTCCTACGCGGTCAAAGTCTTGGGAGGATGCGATCTAGGCGCGGTTACTCGCTGCCGCCGGATACCGGAAACAGATCGGACGCGTTTAATTGCAAGGCCTTGTGCCTTGCATTTTTTTTGTGCAATCATCTGGTTAGCGCCGCAGATTGGCAGGCTACATGACGTTGCGTCATCAGCCAGCGGCCGGCAGACAGGGCGGCATCTTAATTCCGTCCGCGGCACTCCGATCTTATCGGAGCACCCTTGCCGCGACGTCTATTTCCCTGGGGTCGGACTGAAATCCGGCACGATGTGCGGGATGTCGTTGAGGCTATATCCCAGCCCGTGCGTCAGGCCGTAGAAAATGCCCATCAGGACCGCCGTTGCGATGGTGGTGCGGATCACGGCACGCAGCATATGCGGCCCGCGCGGCGCGCTCGGCACCGTGCCCAGCGTCACGTCGTGATCGTCGTCCTGCGTTCTGACGCTGAACGGCAGAACGGCAAACAGCACCACCCACCAGGTCGCGAAAAACAGCGCGGTGAACGAGACCCAGCTCATGATTGCTCCAGTTCGATCAGCGTGCCGAAGAAATCCTTCGGATGTAGGAACAACACCGGCTTGCCGTGCGCGCCTGGCTTGGGATTGCCGTCGCCAAGCACCCGGGCACCGGCGGCCCTGAGATGGTCGCGCGCGGCCAGGATGTCGTCGACCTCGTAGCAGAGATGATGCATGCCGCCGGACGGGTTCTTCTCGAGGAATGCCGCGATTGGCGAGCCCTCGCCAAGCGGCTCCAGCAACTCGATCTTGGTGTTGCCGACACCGACGAACACCACGGTGACGCCATGCTCCGGCAAAGCCTGCGGCTCGGTCACTTCGGCGCCGAGCGTGTTGCGGTAAGCTGCAACGGCGGCGGTCAAATCCGGCACCGCAAGCGCGACATGGTTCAGCCGTCCGAGCATGTCCGAGCTTTTTCTCCCAGGTCCAACGACTGGCGTCATACGTCAAATCAGCCGAGATCAACAGCCTTTCGCGAGGAGCGCACTGTCGCACCTGTCGCGACCGGCAGCCACAAAGGACAAAGGCCAATGTCCGGAACCAGCCCACCCGCCCCCGCGTTTTCACCTTCGATCTCGGGTCGTTCAAAATTGCCGCTCTGCTCGATGCCGTCGATGTCAGAGACGGGCTTGCATCGGTATTCGCGGCCGGACAGCCGCCGGCGGCCGTGCTCGAACTCGCGGTCTCGAACTTCATCGACCAGGATCGCTACGAGCATTGCTTCATCCCGACGCTGATCGATACCGGTTCCGAAAGCGACGGACAGCAATTGCTGATCTGGTCGGACGCTTTCCTGCATTATGTCGTGTCGATCCAGCGTCCTCGGTGGCATGCCGATTTCGACGACGACAAGGAAAAGGCAATCGAGACCCGCAAGCGGCTGCTGAGCATGGCTGCCGAACAGCGCCTGCTCGTCGCCGGCCACCACATGCCGTTACCGGGCCTGGGCTATGTCGAGCGGACAGACCATTCCTTTCGCTGGATTCCGGTCAGCTATCAGCTGGACATGCGAGCCCCCGCCTCCGTCACCGGGTGACGAAAACCGTCACCAGCGGTTTCTTGCCCCAGGCTTCATTAGCCGCGCCTCGCACCGCGCGCCGCACCGCCTCCTGCACCAGGTCGAGGTCCTTACGGCGCTGGCGGGGGATCGAATCGACCGCACCGACGGCCGCATCGATCATCAGGTCCTCGAGCGTCTCGCCACGGGCATCGGTTTCGGCGACGCCAATGGCGACCAGATCGGGATCGCCGGCCAGCTCGTACTTGTCATCAAGCACGACATTGACCGCGACATGACCGGCAAACGACAGCTTGCGCCTGTCGCGAATACCCATCGCCTGATCGCTGCCGATCAGATTGCCGTCCTTGTAGACGCGGCCGAACGGCACCTGGTCGATGATCGTGGCGGGACCAGGAGCGAGCCGCAGCATGTCGCCGTCTCGCACTTGCGCCACCTGGCCGATGCCGGAGGTCGACATCAGCGAGCCCTGCGCCACCAGATGCGCGGCCTCGCCATGCACGGGAACGCCGATCCGCGGGCGCACCCATTCATACATCTTGCGCAGTTCGCTGCGCCGCGGGTGGCCGGAGACGTGCACCAGAGCATCGCCGTCCTCGATTATCTTGATGCCGAGATCGATGAGGCGGTTCTTGATCTCGAGGATCCCCTTCTCGTTGCCGGGAATGGTGCGCGAGGAAAACACCACCGTGTCGCCCGCCGTCAGCGACACCGATTTCATTTCGTCGCGCGACAGCTTGGCAAGTGCCGCCAACGGCTCGCCCTGGCTGCCGGTGCAGATGATGACCAGGTTCTCGCGCGGGATGAAGCCGAAATCCTCCTCGGCGATGAACTCCGGCAGGCCGTCCATGTAGCCAAGCTCGCCGGCCACATCGATGACGCGCTTCAACGAGCGCCCTAGCACAAGGCACTGGCGGCCGGCATCGCGCGCTGCCCTGGCGATGGAAACGATGCGTCCGACATTGGAGGAGAAGGTGGTGACGGCGACGCGGCCCTTGGCGGCCTGGATCACGCCTTTCAGCCCCTCGCCCACGGCCACTTCCGAAGGCGACTCGCCTTCGCGCAGCGCATTGGTCGAATCGCAGATCAGCGCCAGCACGCCTTTGTCGCCATAGGCGCGGAACCGCGCCTCGTCGGTCTTGGGGCCGATTGTCGGCTCCGGATCGATCTTCCAGTCGCCGGTATGGATGACGGTGCCGGCCGGCGAGGTGATCGCCAGCGACATGGGTTCGGGAATGGAGTGTGCCACCGGAATGGCTTCTATCTCGAAGGGACCGACCGTGAACTTTTCGCCCGCCCGGTAGATCGTCAGCGGGATCTTCGGCGCGCCCTGCACGCCCTGACGCTTGGCTTCCAGCAGCCCGGCGCTGAACGGCGTCATCCAGACCGGCGCCTTCAGCTTCGGCCAGATGTCGAGCAGCGCGCCGTAGTGGTCCTCATGCGCGTGGGTGATGATGATGCCGCGCAGATCGGCGAGGTTCTCCTCTATGAAGCGCGTGTCGGGCAGGATCAGGTCGACGCCTGGATGCGCCGCGTCGGGAAAGGTAACGCCGACATCGATGACGATCCATTCGCGCGCGCTCGGCGGGCCGTAGCCGTAAAGGGCGAAGTTCATGCCGATCTCGCCGACGCCGCCGAGCGGCACGAAGACGAGTTCGGCGTTGTCCGCTTTCGCCATGATTTTTTCCTTCCTGACCCTCAGGCCAAGCCGTTAAAGCAATTCCAGCAAGTGCCTACCGGTTTTCCGTCCGGAATCGCTCAAAAACAAATTATATCCGCGCGGACGCCACCGCGCCGAAATGCACATCGCCGGCGGCGACCGTCAGGACAGACCCCTCATCGTCGCGGATCACGAAACGGCAGTCCTCGTCAATGGTCTCGAACACGCCACGCACCACATTACCGTCAATTCTGACAGCAACCTCGCCGCCAAGGCCGGCCGCGCGGGCCAGCCAACGCTTCCTGATGGCGGCAAGGCCACGTCCTTCGTCCCACAGGCGGGCATTCTCGCTCCAGGCATCCGACAGCGCCAGAAACAGCGTTTCGGCATCGCAAGCCGCGCCCAACGCATGAAGCGATGTCGCGGGATAAGGCAAATCCCGCGGGTGCGCCACCACATTGACCCCGATGCCCACCGCCACCGCGAAGCGGCTACCGTCAAGCATCGCCGACTCCAGCAGGATGCCGGCCAGCTTGGCGCCGGAGGCGAGCACATCGTTCGGCCATTTCAGCTCGAAGCGGTTCTGTCCCTGGCTCGCTCCGTCGAGGCCTATCGCGATGCGGCCCTTCGGCACCACCGCGTCGAGCGCGTCGGCCAGCGCGAGCCCCGCGACGAAGCCGAGCGTTGCGGCAAGGCGCAGTTCGCCGCCGGTGATGAGGAGCAGCGTCGCCGCCAGATTGCCTTCTGGCGTTGCCCAGGCACGGCCACGCCGGCCGCGCCCGCTTTCCTGCTTCTTGGAAACGACCCAGAGCTTGCCTGGGTCGCCCGCCCGGGCATGGTCCAGCGCCAACGCGTTGGTGGAGCCGACACTGTCATGCGCCTCGAGCCGGAACCCTTCCGACGCCGAGGTTGGAGCCAGCCGAAATGCCATCCCGTCAGAAAAATGTCTTGGCGGCGGCTTCGGCATAGGTGCCGATCGGCCCGCCGATCAGCACGTAGAACAGCACGAAGGCGCCACTGACGCCGAGCACGACACGCAACTCGCTGGCCATCGGCACGAAGCCGCCGACCGGCTCATCGAACCACATGATCTTGATGATGCGCAGGTAGTAGTAAGCGCCAACCACGGAAGCCAGCACGCCGATGATTGCCAGCGCATACAGATTGGCGTTGATGGCGGCGAGGAAGACGTACCACTTCCCCCAGAAGCCGGCGAGCGGCGGAATTCCGGCCAGCGAGAACATCAGGATGGTCAGGATCGTCGCCATGACAGGGTTGGTCGACGAGAGGCCGGCGAGATCGCTGATCTGCTCGACATTGCCTTCCTTGCGCCGCATGGCGAGGATGAAGGCGAAGGTGCCTAGCGTCATTACCAGGTAGATCAGCATGTAGATGGCGACGCCGCGCACGCCGGCCTGGCTGTTGGCGGCAAGGCCGACCAGCGCGTAGCCCATATGGCCGATCGAGGAATAGGCCATCAGCCGCTTGATATTGGTCTGACCGATCGCGGCGAAGGAGCCAAGCGCCATCGAGGCGATCGAGATGAAGACGATGATCTGCTGCCAGTCGGAAGCGATCGGCTTGAACGCGCCCATGGTGACGCGCACGATCAGCGCCATCGCCGCCATTTTCGGCGCTGCCGCCAGGAAGGCCGTCACTGGTGTCGGTGCGCCCTCATAGACGTCTGGCGTCCACATGTGGAACGGCACCGCCGAGATCTTGAAGGCAAGCCCGGCCAACACGAAAACCAGGCCGAAGACGAGGCCAAGCTGGCGCTCGCCGCCGCCAAGCGCGGTGGCGATCTCCTGGAAGCCGGTGTTTCCGGTGTAACCATAGACCAGGCTGATGCCGTAGAGCAGCATGCCAGACGACAGCGCCCCGAGGACGAAATATTTCAGACCGGCTTCGGTCGAACGCAGATTGTCGCGATTGATCGCCGCCAGCACATAGATCGCAAGCGACTGCAGTTCGAGGCCGAGATAGAGCCCGATCATGCCGTTGGCCGAGATCATCAGCATCATGCCGAGCGTGCAAAGCAGGATCAGCACCGGATATTCGAACTTGTCGAAACGCTCCGCCTTGGCAAAGCGCATCGACATGATCAGCGTCACCGCCGAGCCGATCAGCGCCAGCACCTTCATGAAGCGGGCGAAGGAATCCTGGATGAAGGCATTGCCATAGGCGCTGCCCTGCCCTGCGTGGAAGATCAGCCAGGCGCCTGCGATCACCAGGACGGCGACGGCAAGGCCGGTCACCGTGTTGGCGGTGTTGGAACGCGAATAGGCCCCGACCATCAGCAGCGCGAGCGCGCCGATGGCAAGGATCAGCTCGGGCGTCGAGAGCGACAGGCTGGAGAGAAGGTCCGGCGTCATGGTTCGCAAAACCCCTGGGTCAGTTGGCCGCCGCGGTCTGCGCGGCGCCGATGGATGCAGTGACATTGGTGACGAGCGACTTGACCGACTGGGCCGTCGCGTCGAAGACGGGGGCGGGATAGACGCCGAAGAAGATGACCAGCACGACCAGCGGATAGATGATCGCCTTCTCGCGGGTCGACAGGTCGAGCAGCCCCTTCAGGCTGTCCTTGGTCAGCGCGCCGAAGATCACCCTTCGGTAGAGCCAAAGCGCGTAAGCCGCCGACAGGATGACGCCGGTCGCGGCGAAGAACGCCACCCAGGTGTTGACCCGGAACACGCCAAGCATGGTCAGGAACTCGCCGACGAAACCTGACGTGCCCGGCAGGCCGACATTGGCCATGGTGAAGATCAGGAACACGGTGGCGTATTTCGGCATGTTGTTGACGAGCCCGCCATAGGCGGCGATCTCACGCGTATGCATGCGGTCATAGATGACGCCGACGCACAGGAACAGCGCGCCTGACACCAGGCCGTGGCTGAGCATCTGGAAGATGGCGCCCTGCACGCCTTCCTGGTTCATGGCAAAGATACCCATGGTGACGAAGCCCATATGGGCGACCGACGAATAGGCGATCAGCTTCTTCATATCCTCCTGCATCAGCGCCACCAGCGAGGTGTAGATGATGGCGACGACCGACAGTGTGAACACCAGTGGCGCGAACATTTCCGACGCGAGCGGGAACATCGGCAAGGAGAAGCGCAGGAAGCCGTATCCGCCCATTTTCAGCAGGATGCCGGCCAGGATGACGGAGCCCGCCGTCGGCGCCTCGACGTGCGCGTCGGGCAGCCAGGTGTGCACCGGCCACATCGGCATCTTCACCGCGAAGGAGGCGAAGAAGGCAAGCCACAGCCAGGTCTGCATGTTGGCCGGGAAGCTGTGCGTGAGAAGCGTCGGGATGTCGGTGGTGCCGGACTGGAAGAACATCGCCATGATGGCGAGCAGCATCAGCACCGAGCCGGCCAGCGTATAGAGGAAGAACTTGAACGAGGCGTAGACGCGCCGCTTGCCGCCCCACACGCCGATGATGATGAACATCGGGATCAGGCCGGCTTCGAAGAAGACATAGAACAGCACGATGTCCAGCGCGCAGAACACGCCGATCATCAGCGTTTCCAGAAGCAGGAAGGCGATCATGTAGGCCTTGACGCGCTTCTCGATCGCTTCCCACGACGCCAGGATGCAAAGCGGCATCAGGAAGGTCGTCAGGATGACGAACAGCATGGAAATGCCGTCGACGCCCATATGGTAGGAAATGCCGGAATCGAGCCAGGCGACCTTTTCGACGAACTGGAATCCGGCCTGCGAATTGTCGAAGCCGGTCCAGATGAACAGCGACACCAGGAAGGTGAATGCCGTGGTTATGAACGCAATGGCGCGAATGTTGCGGCGCGCGTTTTCGCTGTCATCGTTGATGAACAGGATCAGCAGCACACCAACCAGAGGCAGGAAGGTGACCAGCGAGAGGATTGGCCAGGCGGTCATCAGAGCATCATCCAGGTGACGAGTGCGGCAACGCCGATCAGCATGGCGAAGGCGTAGTGGTAGAGATAGCCGGTCTGCAGCTTGACGACGCGGTTGGTGACGTCGACGACGCGCGCCGAAATGCCGTCAGGCCCGAGCCCGTCGATGATGGTCCCATCACCGGTCTTCCACAGGAAGTGACCGAGACGCTTGGCCGGGCGAACGAACAGGAAGTCGTAAAGCTCGTCGAAATACCACTTGTTGAGCAGGAAGGCGTAAAGCCCGCGATGCTGGGCGGCCAGATTGACCGGCATCTCCGGCGAGCGGATGTAGAACTTCCAGGCCAGAGCGAAACCGATCAGCATGGCAATGAAGGGCGAGAGCTCCACCCACAGCGGCAGTTCGTGGATCTCGTGCAGGATATGGTTGTCCGGCAGCGTGAACAGCGACGCCTTCCAGAACTCGGCATAGCCTTCGCCGATAAAGGAATTGTGGAAGATGATGCCGGCAAACAGCGCCCCAGCCGCAAGGATGAACAGCGGCACCAGCATCACCGGCGGCGATTCATGGACGTGGTGCATCACCTCGTGGCTTGCCCGCGGCTTGCCATGGAAGGTCATGAAGATCAGCCGCCAGGAATAGAAAGAGGTGAAGCAGGCGGCGATGACCAGCAGGATGAAGGCCAGGCCGGCGACCGAATTGTGCCCGGCGAAGGAGGCCTCGATGATGGCGTCCTTGGAGAAGAAGCCGGCGGTGCCGATGACGGTCACCGGAATGCCGACGCCGGTTAGCGCCAGCGTGCCGATCACCATCATCCAGTAGGTGGTCGGGATCAGCTTCCTCAAGCCGCCCATCTTGCGCATGTCCTGCTCGTCGGAGACGGCGTGGATGACCGAGCCGGAGCCGAGGAACAGCAGCGCCTTGAAGAAGGCGTGCGTGAACAAATGGAAGATCGCCGCGCCATAGGCGCCAACGCCGAGCGCCACGAACATGTAGCCGAGCTGCGAGCAGGTCGAATAGGCGATGACGCGCTTGATGTCGTTCTGGACCAGGCCGACGGTCGCCGCAAAGAAGGCGGTGAAGGCGCCGATGAAGGTGACCACCGTCAGCGCCGAGTGCGACAATTCGAATAGCGGCGAAAGCCGCGCCAGCATGAACACGCCGGCCGTCACCATGGTGGCGGCATGGATCAGCGCCGACACCGGGGTCGGGCCTTCCATGGCGTCCGGCAGCCAGGTGTGCAGCGGCACCTGCGCCGACTTGCCCATGGCGCCCATGAACAGCAGCAGGCAGACGACGGTCATTGCCGCCTGCTTGTCGAGCGCATGGCCGAGGAAGGTGAGCACGGCGGCACCCTGCGGCGCGCCTTCGGCCGGGATGAACGTCGCCGCATTAGCGAAGATGGTGCCGAGATTGACCGAGCCGAACAGCACGAAGACGCCGAAAATGCCGAGCGCGAAGCCGAAATCGCCGACTCGGTTGACGACGAAGGCCTTGATTGCCGCGGCATTGGCCGACGGCTTCTTGTACCAGAAGCCGATCAGCAGGTAGGACGCCAGGCCCACCCCTTCCCAGCCGAAGAACATCTGCACGAGGTTGTCGGCCGTCACCAGCATCAGCATGGCGAAGGTGAACAGCGACAGATACGCGAAGAAGCGCGGCCGGTTCGGATCGTGGTGCATGTAGCCGATCGAATAGACGTGAACCAGCGCCGACACCGTGTTGACCACCACCAGCATCACCACTGTCAGCGTGTCGATCCTGAGTGCCCAGGAGACGTCCAGCCCGCCGGACTGGATCCAGTGCAGCACCGGCACCGTGAACACCTCGCCATGGCTGAAGCCGACGGAAAAGAAGGCGACCCATGACAGCACGGCCGCGATCACCAGGAAGCCGGAGGTGATGTATTCGGATGCCTTGGCACCGAGCGCATTGCCGAACAGGCCGACGATCAGGAAGCCGAGCAGCGGAAGGAAGACGATCGCTTGATACATAGTCGCCCCGTCAACCCTTCATCATGTTCACGTCTTCGACCGCGATCGAGCCCCGGTTGCGGAAGAAGACGACGAGAATGGCAAGCCCGATGGCGGCTTCAGCCGCCGCGACCGTCAGCACGAACAGCGCGAACACCTGGCCGACCAGATCGCCGAGCGCCGCCGAAAAGGCGACGAAATTGATGTTGACCGCCAGAAGGATCAGTTCGACCGACATCAGGATGACGATGATGTTGCGGCGGTTGAGAAAGATGCCGAACACGCCGAGCGTGAACAGGATCGCCGATACGGTCAGATAGTGTGCGATGCCGACGACCATCTCAGACTCCTTCGCCCGACTTGACCTTGCGGATTTCCATGCCGGTCGCCGCGGTGCGGCCGACCTGGGCTGCGATCGACTGCCGCTTGACCCCTTCCTTGTGCCGCAGCGTCAAGACGATGGCGCCGATCATGGCGACCAGCAGGATGAGGCCCGAAATCTGGAAGTAGTAGAGGTAGTCGGTATAGAGGATGTCGCCGAGCGCCGCCGTGTTCGAGCGCGCGGCGAGATCCGGGATGGGCTTTGCGACCGTCGAGGCGAGCTTCGGCGCGAAGGTGTAGCCGCCCAGCACCACGATCAGCTCCGCCGCCAGGATCAGCCCGACCAGCGCGCCGATCGGCGCGTATTGCAGGGCGCCGCTCTTCAGTTCGGCAAAATCGACGTCAAGCATCATGACGACGAACAGGAACAGCACCATGACCGCGCCGACATAGACGACGAGCAGGATCATCGCCAGGAACTCGGCGCCGGTCAGCATGAACAGGCCGGCGGCGTTGAAGAAGGTCAGGATCAGGAACAGCACCGAATGCACGGGGTTGCGCGACGAAATGACCATGAACGCCGACGCCACGGCGACAAAGGCGAAGAGGTAGAAGAAAGCCGCCTCTAGTCCACTCAGCATTGGGGATCCCCCGGGTTCCTGTCCAAACAGGACGCTCGTCCTGTTTGATTTTTGCGACCGCCTCCGGTCGGCAAGTTTCGTTGTGTCCTATCGCATGTTCCGATCGGGTTGAAATACCCGATCGAAAGAAACATGCGACACTTTTGTCTGCCGGAGGATGATCTTGTCCGAAAACTCCGCAACTTTTCGGGATCCATCCTCTGGACGAGGCCCTCGCCCCCGTCCATGCGTCGAATGTCAGCGATAGGGCGAGTCCAGCGAGATGTTGCGCGCCAGTTCGCGCTCCCACCGGTCGCCATTCGCCAGCAGCCTGTCCTTGTCGTAGTAGAGTTCCTCGCGCGTTTCGGTCGCGAACTCGAAATTCGGCCCCTCGACGATGGCGTCGACCGGGCAGGCTTCCTGGCAAAAGCCGCAATAGATGCACTTCACCATGTCGATATCGTAACGCACCGTGCGGCGCGTGCCGTCATTGCGGCGCGGGCCGGCCTCGATGGTGATCGCCTGCGCCGGGCAGATCGCCTCGCACAATTTGCAGGCGATGCAGCGTTCCTCGCCGTTGGGATAGCGGCGCAGCGCATGCTCGCCGCGAAAGCGCGGGCTGATCGGCCCCTTCTCGTGCGGGTAGTTGATCGTCTCCTTCGGCGCGAAGAACTGGCGCATCGAGAGGAAAAAGGCGCTGACGAAATCCTGCAGCAGCAGCGATTTTGCGGCCTGGGACAAAGCGGACATCACGCAAACCCCGTGATCTTGAGGAAGGCCGCGGTGGCGACGACCATGAACAGCGAGATTGGCAGGAACACTTTCCAGCCCAGCCGCATCAGCTGGTCGTAGCGGTAGCGCGGCACGAAGGCCTTCACCATCGAGATGCCGAAGAACACGAAACAGACCTTCAGCACGAACCAGATGACGCCGGGCACCCAGGTGAAGGGCGCGAAGTCGAAGGGAGGCAGCCAGCCGCCGAGGAACAGGATGGTGGCCAGCGCGCACATCAGCACAATCGCGACATACTCGCCGAGGAAGAACAAGAGGAACGGCGTCGACGAATATTCGACCATGTGGCCGGCGACCAGCTCCGATTCGGCTTCGACCAGATCGAAGGGCGGACGGTTGGTCTCCGCCAGCGCCGAGATGAAGAAGATGACGAACATCGGGAATAGCGCCAGCCAGTTCCAGTCGAGGAACGTGTTGGGCAGTCCGAGCCGCGTTCCAAGCCCACCCTGCTGCGACAGCACGATATCGCTGAGGTTGAGCGAGCCGGCGGTGAGCAGCACGGTGACGATGACGAAGCCGATCGAAACTTCGTAGGACACCATCTGCGCCGCCGAACGCAAAGCGCCGAGGAACGGATATTTCGAGTTGGATGCCCAGCCGCCCATGATCACGCCATAGACCTCGAGCGAGGAGATGGCGAAGACATAGAGGATGCCGACATTGACGTTGGCGATCGCCCAACCCTGGCTGACCGGTATGACCGCCCAGGCCGAGATCGCCAGCACGGCGGAGACAAGTGGCGCCAGCAGGAAGACGCCCTTGTTGGCGCCCGACGGGATGACCGGTTCCTTGAAGACGAATTTCAGCAGGTCGGCGAAGGCCTGCAGCGTGCCCCAGGGGCCGACGACGTTCGGGCCACGGCGAAGCTGCACGGCCGCCCAGATCTTGCGGTCGGCATAGAGGATGTAGGCGACGAAGATCAGCAGCACCACGATCAGCACGACTGACTTCAGGAGGATCAGCAGCGCCGGCAGCACGTAGAAGGAGAAGAAGGTATCCATGCTTATTCCGCCGCCTGCTTGAAGCCGCTCTTGGCCAGTGCCGAGCATTCCGCCATCACGGCCGATGCGCGCGCGATCGGGTTGGTTAGGTAGAAATCCTTGACCGGCGAGGTGAAGGTTCCCTTGTTCAACCGCCCGCCGAGCTTCGCCACGCCGGCGATATCCTCGGCATTGCCGGCCGCGACCTGGTCGATACGGGCCAGATGCGGGTATTCGCCATAGAGCTTTGCGCGCAGTTGCGTCAGCGAATCGAACGGCAGTTTCTTGCCCAGTACGTCGGACAGCGCCCGCAGTATGGCCCAATCCTCGCGCGCGTCGCCCGGCGCGAAGCCGGCGCGGTTGGTCTGCTGGACGCGCCCTTCGGTGTTGACGTAGGTGCCGGACTTTTCGGTATAGGC
This sequence comes from Mesorhizobium sp. LNHC229A00, assembly GCF_000502415.1. Lineage (NCBI taxonomy): Bacteria > Pseudomonadati > Pseudomonadota > Alphaproteobacteria > Hyphomicrobiales > Phyllobacteriaceae > Mesorhizobium > Mesorhizobium sp. LNHC229A00. The sequence continues at coordinate 336,254 of NZ_AYWQ01000001.1, read as the reverse complement.
CGCCGCCGGCAGGATGACATTGGCGCGATGCGCGCCGGCGTCGCCGTGCGTGCCGACATAGACGACGAAGGCGCCGCCGGTCTTGCTCATGTCGATCTCGTCGGCGCCGAGCAGGAACAGGACATCCGTCTCGCCCAGCATGCCGGCGACGTTCTTGCCGCCCTCGCCCGGCACGAAGCCGAGGTCCAGGCCGCCGACGCGCGCCGCTGCGGTGTGCAGCACGGCAAAGCCATTCCAGTCGGCGCGTGCGGCATTCACGGCGGCGGCGAGCCTGGCCGCCTGGCCGAGCACAGCCGGGCCATCGGCGCGCGCCAGGGCGCCCTGACCGACGATAACAAGGGGATGCGTCGCCTTCTTCAGTGTCTGGAAGAACTTGCCGTTGCCGTCCGCCAGATCCTTCAGCGAATCCGGCCCGGCACCCAGCTGTTCGTAGTCATAGCGCGTGTCGCCGACATCGCCGATGACGCCGACCGGCAGATTGCCGAGGCGCCAGCGCTTGCGGATGCGGGCGTTGAGCACCGAGGCCTCGAAGCGCGGATTGGCCCCGATGATCAGCACCGCGTCGGCCTGCTCGATGCCTTCTATGGTCGGGTTGAAGATATAGCTGGCGCGTCCGAGCGCCGGATCGAGCGCCGCGCCATCCTGGCGGCAGTCGGTGTTCTTCGAGCCGAGCGAGGCCATCAAGAGCTTCAGCGCATAGATCTCCTCGACCGCGGCGAGATCGCCCGCGATGGCGCCGATCTTGTCGGGGGCCGCCGCCGAAACCGCGCCCTTGATCGCCGCGAACGCTTCGGCCCAGCTCGCCGGAACCAGCCTGCCGTCCTTGCGCACATAGGGGCGGTCGAGGCGCTGCGTGCGCAGGCCGTCCCAGATGAAGCGGGTCTTGTCGGAAATCCATTCCTCGTTCACGGCTTCGTTGACGCGCGGCAGGATGCGCATCACTTCGCGCCCACGGCTATCGACGCGGATCGCCGAACCGACGGCATCCATCACGTCGATGGATTCGGTCTTGGTCAGCTCCCACGGCCGCGCCTGGAAGGCGAAGGGCTTGGAGGTCAGCGCGCCGACCGGGCAGAGATCGATCACATTGCCCTGTAACTCCGAGGTCATTGCCTGTTCGAGATAGGTGGTGATCTCGGCATCCTCGCCGCGGCCGATCAGGCCGAGTTCGGAAATGCCGGCAACTTCGGTGGTGAAGCGGACGCAGCGCGTGCAGTGGATGCAGCGGTTCATCACTGTCTTGACGAGCGGGCCGATATACTTGTCTTCCACCGCGCGCTTGTTCTCGTGGTAGCGCGAGGAATCGACGCCGAAAGCCATCGCCTGGTCCTGCAGGTCGCACTCGCCGCCCTGGTCGCAGATCGGGCAGTCCAGCGGATGGTTGATCAGCAGGAATTCCATCACGCCTTCCCGGGCCTTCTTGACCATCGGCGTGTTGGTGAAGATTTCCGGCGGCTCGCCGTTCGGGCCGGGGCGCAGGTCGCGCACGCCCATGGCGCAGGAGGCCTGCGGCTTGGGCGGCCCGCCCTTCACCTCGATCAGGCACATGCGGCAATTGCCGGCAATCGACAGCCGCTCATGGAAGCAGAAGCGCGGCACTTCCGCGCCCGCGTCCTCGGCCGCCTGCAGCAGCGTGTAGTGGTCGGGTACAGTGATTTCTTTCCCGTCGACCTTGAGCTTTGCCATTCGCCTCAAACCCCTGCGGATTTCCCGCAATCTCATTTTCCGGGCGCGACAGACGCAGCGCCCGACATTTCATTCACTTCTTCGCGGCCAGCACCGCCGCCTGGGCGGTCCAGTCGTCCCGGCCGATGCGGCCCTTGAACGACAGATAATCGTCGACCCAGGCGATCTCTTGCGGCGACCATGCGGCGATCTGGGCAAACGTCCAGATACCGAGGCCGTTCAGCACCTTTTCCAGCTTCGGGCCGATGCCCGATATCGCCTTGAGGTCGGAGGGCCTCGTCGGCTTCTCAATGGCCTTGGGCTGCTTGAAATCTTCCGGCAGCAGCACATCCGCCGCCTCGCTTGTTGCCGGAGCGGCATTGGCGGCCGGCGCGATGGTGGCGGCTTCCCTGGCTGCGATATCGGTGACTTCCTGGGCGAAGGACTGCGCCTCGGCAATCATCGTCTTCGCGGTCGCCCGCGCCTTGATGGACGAGGGGTTCGCGTCGTCGAATTGTTCGACGCGTGCCTCGAAATCCTCGATCAGCGGTTGCATGAGACGGTGCGATGCCTCGGCGGCCCCCGAAAGCGCACCCATCCAGACGCCGAACGCATGATTGGCGAGCCCCATGCCAAGCGCCGACATCGCCACCGCACCCACGACAGGGTGCACGAAAAGGTGGACGGCGCTGGCCATCTCCTTCGGCATCATCCTGGTCAGGTCCTGATTCATCTTCTCGATCTGGTCCAAATTGGGCATCAATGGGTAGGGTGTCGAATACGGCGCCATAGAGTTCTCCTGGTCGTTTCTTCGTTCGCCCCGCCCCGTTTCTTCCCGCGTTCAAAAGTTTCTTGTTATTCCGCCGCCACCATGACCGGTTCGGCCCGGTGCGCGTTGCGCGAAAACTCGTCGATCCGCCGCTCCACCTCGCCGCGGAAATGCCGCATCAGGCCCTGGATCGGCCATGCCGCCGCATCGCCCAGCGCGCAGATCGTGTGGCCTTCGACCTGCTTGGTGACGTCGAGCAGCATGTCGATCTCGCGCTTCTGAGCCTCACCGCGCACCAGCCGCTCCATCACCCGCCACATCCAGCCGGTGCCCTCGCGGCACGGCGTGCACTGGCCGCAGCTCTCATGCTTGTAGAAGTAGGAAAGCCGCGCGATCGCCTTCACGACATCGGTTGACTTGTCCATGACGATGACGGCGGCCGTGCCGAGGCCGGACTTGAGATCGCGCAGCGCGTCGAAATCCATCGGCGTGTCGATAATCTGCTCCGCCGGCACCAGCGGCACCGAGGCGCCGCCCGGAATGACGGCGAGCAGATTGTCCCAGCCGCCGCGGATGCCGCCGCAATGGGTTTCGATAAGCTCGCGGAACGGGATCGACATCGCCTCTTCGACGGTGCACGGATTGTTGACGTGGCCGGAAACGCAGAACAGCTTGGTGCCCACATTGTTGGGCCGGCCGAAGGACGAGAACCAGGCAGCCCCCCGGCGCAGGATGGTCGGCGCCACCGCGATCGATTCGACATTGTTGACAGTGGTCGGGCAGCCATAGAGGCCGACATTGGCCGGGAATGGCGGCTTCAGCCGGGGCTGGCCCTTCTTGCCTTCGAGGCTTTCCAGCAGCGCGGTTTCCTCGCCGCAGATATAGGCGCCGGCGCCGTGGTGCATGTAGATTTCAAAATCGTAGCCCGACGTGTTGTTCTTGCCGATCAGCTTGGCTTCGTAGGCCTCCTCGATCGCCCGCTGCAGCGCCTCGCGCTCGCGGATGAACTCGCCGCGCACATAGATGTAGGCGGCAATCGCGCCCATGGCGAAGCCGGCCAGGAACGCGCCCTCGACCAGCGTGTGCGGATCGTTGCGCAGGATGTCGCGGTCCTTGCAGGTGCCGGGCTCGGATTCATCGGCGTTGATGACGAGATAGCTCGGCCGGCCGTCGCTCTGCTTGGGCATGAACGACCATTTCAGCCCGGTCGGGAAGCCGGCGCCGCCGCGTCCGCGCAGGCCCGACGCCTTCATCTCGTTGACGATCCACTCGCGCCCCTTGGCGACGATGCCGGGCGTGTTGTCCCAGGCGCCGCGAGCCATTGCGCCGGCCAGCGACTTGTCGAAGAGGCCGTATATATTGGTGAAGATGCGGTCTTTGTCCTGAAGCATTTTTCGTCCCTCAGACCGGCTTCTTGGTCGGCTTGGCGGCAGGCTGCTTGGTCTCCGGCGCCTTGAAGGCGCTGCCCGGTTCGGCCCGGTTCTTCGGCCCATTGCGTTGTTTTGGAGTCGCCTCGACTTCAGGAGCGGCCTTGTTGGCGTTGGCGGCCGAGTGGAGGGGTGCCGCAACGCTGGCCGCGTTCTCGGTGACCGGCGCGACCTTGGCCGGCGACGGCGTCTTCAACGTCGGGTTGGTCTCTGGCGCGGCGGTCTTCGGCCTGCTGGATTTCGACGGAGCAACCGGACCAGACGCAGCTGGGGCGGCTGGGGCAGCCGGTGCCGGCACCGGCGCGGCGATGATGGCGTCGGGCGCTGCCTTCGCGGCCTTGGCTGCTTCCCGAGTTTCGCGGTCGCGGGTCGACTTGAGGATCGCCTTTTCGCTCTTCAGCGTGGTCAGGCCGGAGGCCGGCTCCGAGCCGGTGCGGCCGTTCTGCGGTCCCGGGGTCACCGAGGCGCCCTTGCCGGCGTCGTAGAGATCGATGATTTCGGCCAGACGCTCGGGCGTCAGATCCTCGAACGTGTCCTTGAACACCATGACCATCGGCGCGTTGACGCAGGCGCCGAGGCATTCGACCTCCTCCCACGACAAGGTGCCCTTGTCGTTGGTGTGGAATTGGTCGTGATGGATCTTCGAGCGGCACACGTCCATCAGCGCTTCCGAGCCGCGCAGCATGCAGGGCGTGGTGCCGCAAACCTGGATGTGCGCACGAGTGCCGACGGGGTTCAACTGGTACTGCGTATAGAAGGTCGCGACCTCGAGGCCGCGGATACGCGGCATGCCGAGCATGTCGGAAATGGTCTCGATCGCCGCCTTGGTGACCCAGCCTTCCTGCTCCTGCGCTATCATCAGCAGGGGAATGATCGCCGACTGCTCGCGGCCCTTGGGATACTTCTTGATCCATTGCTTCGCCGCTGCCGCATTCGCCCGGTTGAAGGCGAAGGAGGCTGGCTGGACGCTGGCTTCTGCGAGACGGCGGACTGACATTTAGCGATCGACCTCACCAAACACGATGTCGAGGGAGCCGAGGACGGCTGTGACGTCGGCCAGCATGTGACCGCGGCAGAGGAAATCCATGGCTTGCAGATGCGCGAAACCGGGGGCGCGCAGCTTGCAGCGATACGGCTTGTTGGTGCCGTCGGAGACCAGGTAGACGCCGAACTCGCCCTTTGGCGCCTCGACCGCCGCATAGACCTCGCCGGCCGGGACGCGGTAGCCCTCGGTATAGAGCTTGAAGTGATGGATGAGCGCTTCCATCGAACGCTTCATCGCCTGGCGCTTGGGCGGCACCACCTTGCCGTCGAGGTTCGACACCGGCCCGGTGCTTTCCTTGCCGAGCAAGAGATCGATGCACTGGCGCATGATCCGTGCCGACTGGCGCATCTCTTCCATGCGCACGAGGTAACGGTCGAAACAGTCGCCATTCTTGCCGATTGGGATGTCGAAATCCATTTCCGAATAGCATTCATAGGGCTGCGACTTGCGCAGGTCCCACGGCGAGCCCGAACCACGGACCATGACGCCCGAAAAGCCCCAGGCCCAGGCGTCGGCCAGCGAGACGATGCCGATGTCGACATTGCGCTGCTTGAAGATGCGGTTGCCGGTGAGCAGCCTGTCGAGATCGTCGAGCGATTTCAGGAAAGGGTCGATCCACTTGCCGATGTCCTCGACCAGCTGCCGCGGCAGGTCCTGGTGGACGCCGCCGGGCCGGAAATAGGCCGCATGCATGCGCGAGCCGGAGGCGCGCTCATAGAACACCATCAGCTTTTCGCGCTCGACGAAGCCCCACAGCGGCGGCGTCAGCGCGCCGACATCCATGGCTTGCGTCGTCACATTGAGGATGTGCGACATGATGCGGCCGATTTCGCAATAGAGCACGCGGATCAGTTGGCCGCGCCTCGGCACCTCGATGCCGAGCAGGCGCTCGGCGGCGAGCGCGAAGGCGTGCTCCTGGTTCATCGGCGCGCAATAGTCGAGCCGGTCGAGATAAGGCACCGCCTGCAGATAGGTCTTATGCTCGATCAGCTTCTCCGTACCGCGATGCAAGAGCCCGATATGCGGATCGACCCGATCGACCACTTCGCCGTCCAACTCCAGAACCAACCTCAAAACACCATGCGCGGCAGGGTGCTGAGGTCCGAAGTTGATGTTAAAGTTGCGGACGGAGGTTTCAGCCATTACTGCTTTGCCTTCTCATCCCCTGGCAGCACGTAATCCGTGCCTTCCCATGGGGACAGAAAATCGAAATTGCGGAATTCCTGCTTCAGTTCCACAGGCTCGTAGATGACGCGCTTGGCTTCGTCGTCGTAACGCACTTCGACGAAACCGGTGAGCGGGAAATCCTTGCGCAGCGGATGGCCTTCGAAACCGTAGTCGGTCAGCAGGCGGCGCAGGTCCGGATGGCCGGAAAACAGCACGCCATAGAGATCGTAGGTTTCGCGCTCGAACCAGTCGGCGCCGGGATAGACGCCGGTGATCGAAGGCACCATCGTCTCCTCGTCGGCCTGCACCTTGATGCGAATGCGCACATTCTGCTTAGGCGAAAGCAGGTGATAGACGACGTCGAAGCGCTTGGCCCGCGACGGGTAGTCGGCACCGCAGACATCGATGATCGAGATGAACTGGCAGCGCGCATCGTCGCGCAGGAAGGTCATCACCTCGATCAAGTTTTGAGGCTCGACGTGAACGGTGAGCTCGCCATAGGCGAATACCGCATCGCCGAAGCGGCCAGGCAGCTTCTCGCCGAGATAGGTCGACAGTTCGCTTAAGGAGGCGGCCATGGATTTACCGTTCGATCGTGCCGGTGCGGCGGATCTTCTTCTGCAGCAGAAGAATGCCGTAGAGCAGGGCTTCGGCGCTCGGCGGGCAGCCGGGCACGTAGATGTCCACCGGCACGACCCGATCACAGCCGCGCACCACCGAATAGGAATAGTGATAGTAGCCGCCGCCATTAGCGCACGAACCCATCGAGATGACGTAGCGCGGCTCCGGCATCTGGTCGTAAACCTTGCGCAGCGCCGGCGCCATCTTGTTGGTCAGCGTGCCGGCCACGATCATGATGTCGGACTGGCGCGGAGACGCGCGCGGCGCGACACCGAACCGCTCCGAATCGTAACGCGGCATCGAGGTGTGGATCATCTCGACCGCGCAGCACGCCAGACCGAAGGTCATGAACATGAGCGAGCCGCTGCGCGCCCAGGTGATCAGCGCCTCGGTCGAGGTGACCAGAAAACCCTTGTCGGCAAGCTCATTGTTGATTTCGAGGAAGAAGGGATCGTCCTCCCCCACCGGCCTGCCGGTGTTGGGATCGATAATACCTTTGGGCTTCGGCGCGACGAGGGTGCCTGAACTGTCGTTCAATCCCATTCCAGCGCTCCTTTTTTCCATTCATAGGCAAAGCCGATGGTCAGCACTGCCAAAAACACCATCATTGACCAGAAACCGAGCATGCCGATCTTCGAGAAGGACACTGCCCAGGGGAAGAGGAAGGCTACTTCCAGGTCGAATATAATGAACAGGATCGACACCAGGTAGAAGCGGATGTCGAATTTCATGCGGGCGTCGTCGAACGAGTTGAAACCGCACTCATACGCGGAAAGTTTTTCAGGATCGGGGTTGCGATACGCCACCAGGAACGGGGCCGCCAGTAGCGCCAGGCCGACGACCAGTGCCACGCCGATAAACAGGACGATGGGCAGGTACGAACTGAGAAGTGCGTTCATGCAGCGGCTTTCCGTTGGCGCCAATCCACTTTGACTACAGCACCGAACCTTAATGCGGAAGCGTGACAGATTAACCGCTGAACCGTTTTAAGGGGCCTATGCTGCAACGCGGCGAGGGTTAGCGCAGCACTTCCAGCGAAGCAAGTCAAACCTTGTTCAAAACTCCGCGCTGGACGGCATTCCGGGAGAAACTGGTCCCATCCGCTCCTGTTTGATTTCCTTCGCTTTAAACTCCACTTTTCTCTCCTGACACGGTTGCCGCCAAAACCCTGCTAGCATGGATGGGAATCACGCCCAGCAATGTGCCAGACAGGTCCATCAGAGACGCATCCGCATGAAGGAAAAGATCTCGCTTGCCGCCGCCCGGCGCATCGCGCTCGCCGCCCAGGGATTTCTCGATCCCCGCCCGGCCGGCACGCCGGACCGTCGCCATTTCGCCCGCGTTCTGTCCCGCACCGGCCTGTTGCAGATCGATTCCGTCAGTGCCGTGGTGCGCGCTCATTACATGCCGCTCTATTCGCGTCTCGGCCCCTATCCCCTCGCTTTGCTCGACAACGCCGCCGTGACGCGCAAGCGCACCGTCTTCGAATATTGGGCGCATGAAGCCTCGTTCCTGCCGGTCGAGACCTACCCGCTGATGCGCTGGCGCATGCAGCGCGCCGAGCAAGGCGATGAAATGTATCCGGGACTGGCCAAATGGGGCCGCGAGCACGCCGCCTATATAGAAGAGATCTACCGCGAGGTCGTCGCGCGCGGGCCGATCGCCGCTTCGGCGCTCGAAGGCCAGAAAGGCTCCGGCGGCTGGTGGGGTTGGAGCCACGCCAAGCACGCCTTCGAGTGGCTGTTCTGGGCCGGGCGCATTACCACCGCGCACCGACGCGGCTTCGAGCGCTTCTACGACCTCCCGGAGCGCGTGCTGCCGCAGCCGATCCTCGATCTGCCGGTACCGACGCCTGAGGACGCGCATCGCGAATTGCTGCGCATTTCCGCCCGTGCCCNGCCGATCCTCGATCTGCCGGTACCGACGCCTGAGGACGCGCATCGCGAATTGCTGCGCATTTCCGCCCGTGCCCATGGCGTGGCGACTTCAGGCGACCTGCGCGACTATTTTCGACTCTCGCCGGCCGACATGAAAGGCCGGCTGGAGGAACTGGTCGAACTCGGCGACTTGCTGCCGGTCCGTGTCGAGGGCTGGGAAAAGCCGGCTTACCTTCACAAGGACGCCCGTATGCCGCGCAAGATCGAGGCCCGCGCCCTGCTGGCGCCGTTCGATCCGGTCGTCTTCGAGCGCTCGCGCTCAGAGCGGCTGTTCGACTTCCATTACCGCATCGAAATCTACACGCCGGCCGACAAGCGGCAATATGGCTACTATGTCCTGCCTTTCCTGCTCGGCGACAGGATTGTGGCGCGCATCGACCTCAAGGCCGACCGGCCGGCCAGTGTCCTGCGCGTCCATGCCGCCTACCCCGAGCCCGACGCACCGCCCGAAACCGCCGCCCAGCTCTTCGAGGAATTGAAGCAGATGCAGGGCTGGCTTGGCCTTGAGCGCATGGAAATAACCCCTGTCGGCGATCTCGGCCCGGCGCTGTCCGACATCGCGGTGTCGTAAGCTCGCGTTGACACCGCTGCCTGCAAGAGCCTAAATCCCATCCAGACGGTCTCCTCTCGGCAAAGGGAGGAGCCAAGAGGGAATGCGGTGCGGGATTGAAAATCCCAAATCCGCGGCTGTCCCCGCAACTGTGAGCGAAGAGCCAAGGCCGAAAGCCACTGGGATTGTCCCGGGAAGGCGGCTACCAAGGCGATGACCCGCGAGCCAGGAGACCTGCCGTCTGGAATGCAATAATCCGATCGCCTGGCGGGTTTTCCGGGCAAGGAGCCTGATTTGGATCGCGACAGCAGCTTTTCGGCTGAAACNATAATCCGATCGCCTGGCGGGTTTTCCGGGCAAGGAGCCTGATTTGGATCGCGACAGCAGCTTTTCGGCTGAAACAACCGACATTTCGTCCGGCGGGGATGATTCCCTGGCCGGCATCACGGTCATTGTCTGCGCTTCCTGTCGCGACGAGACCGGCTCCGACGCCCGTCCCCGGGCCGGCGAACTTTTGGCTGAAGATACGCGCCAAGCCGCCTTGGCCGAGAAGATTCGCGTCCGCACGGTCGAATGCCTCGGCAATTGCAAGCGCCGGCTTAGCGCCGCGATCCTGCGCGACGGCTGCTGGAGCTATGTGTTCGGCGATCTGACCACGACCAGCGGCGCCGATCTCGTCACCGGCGCGAAACTCTTCGCCACCTCGAGCGACGGCCTCATTCCCTGGCGGGGCAGGCCCGATAGCCTCAAGCGCGGCCTCGTTGCCCGCATTCCACCCCTCGACATGCTGAAAGACTGATCATGACAACATCTCTGTCTCGCGTTCCCTGCACCGTCGTCACCGGCTTCCTCGGCGCCGGCAAGACGACGCTGGTCCGCCATCTCCTGGAAAACGCGGGCGGCAAGCGGATTGCCATCATCGTCAACGAGTTCGGCGACATCGGCATCGACGGCGAGATCCTCAAGGGCTGCGGCATCGACACCTGCCCAGAGGAAAACATCGTCGAACTGGCCAATGGCTGCATCTGCTGCACCGTGGCCGACGATTTCGTGCCGGCCCTCGACAAGATCCTGTCGCTGACGCCGAAGGTCGACCATATCCTGATCGAAACCTCGGGCCTCGCTCTGCCCAAGCCTCTGGTCCAAGCCTTCCAGTGGCCGACGGTGAAGAGCCGCGTGACCGTCGATGGCGTCATCGCCGTGGTCGACGGCCCCGCACTGGCGGAAGGCCGCGTCGCCAACGACATGGACGCCCTGCAGGCGCAGCGCGCGCAGGACGAGAGCCTCGACCATGACGATCCGGTCGAGGAAGTGTTCGAGGATCAGATCGCCTGCGCCGACCTGATCATCCTGTCGAAGAGCGACCTGATGGACGCCGCCGGCTCGGCTCGCGCCAAGGCCATCGTCAACGAACACTCCGCCCGCGCCGTGAAGATCGTGCCGACGTCCCATGGCAAGGTCGATCCCTCGGTGCTGCTCGGGCTCGGTCTCGCCGTCGAGGACGACATCGAGAACCGCAAGTCCCACCATGACGGCGCATTCGATCACGAGCATGACGACTTCGACACGTTCATCGTCGACATTCCCTCGATCGCCAATCCCGACGAGTTGGCAAAGCGCGTCGCCGCCGCCGCCGAACAGGAAAACGTGCTGCGCGTGAAAGGCTTCGTCGAGGTCGGCGGCAAGCCGATGCGGCTCCTGCTGCAGGCCGTCGGCCCGCGGGTCAATCATTACTACGACCGTGCCTGGACCGCCGGGGACGACCGCCGATCGCGCCTCGTCGTCATCGGCCCCAAGGGGCTGAACCGTCCTGCGATCGAACGTATCCTCGCCGGCTGATTTCCAGGCCGGGCCGCGATGCACATCCTCACGACGACCTCCGCCTCGCTCGACGACCTCGCCGAGCCTGTCGATCTCAGGCAGGCGCCGGCGGACATCGTGGCCCTATCCTTCACCAGATCGGAAGAGCACACGTCTGNTGCCCTCGATGCGGCTGGCCGCACTGCGCGACCTGCGCCATCCCATGTCCGTCGACCTCTGGATCGACACCGTCGCCCGCCACGCCAAAATCATCCTGGTGCGCATCCTCGGCGGCTACGAGTGGTGGCGCTATGGCTGCGACCAACTGGCGGTGATTGCCCGCGAACGCGGCATCAAACTGGCGCTGCTTCCCGGCGAAAGCCACGACGAGGATCTCAGGCTGGTCGAAGCCTCGACGCTGCCGCGTGCCGAACTGGACGGCCTGCTCGGCTATTTCCGCGAGGGCGGCCCGGCCAATATGAGCGCGCTGGTGCACAAGCTGGCAGGCCTGGCCGGACAGGATACGCCCGTCGCCAACCCGGTCAGCGTGCCGAAGGCCGGGTACTATCAGGCTGGATTGGGGGTCTCGGAGGAGCCGGCCGGTTCCAATAGCGACACTCCCATTATCCCGATTCTCTTCTACCGATCGATGCTGCTTGCCGCCGATGTCGCCCCGATCGACGCGCTGGCCGAGGCTTTGCGCTCCAGGGGATTGGCACCGGTCCCGATCTTCGTTTCCAGTCTGAAGGATCCGGCGTCGCTGGCATTCGTCGAAAATGCCATCGCATCGCTGAAACCCGCCGCGATCGTCACCGCGACCGCTTTCGCATCCGGCGCGGAACCCGGCGTCGAAACCCTGTTCGACCGCGCCGGCGTGCCCGTCTTCCAGGTCATCGTCGCCACCACGCGCCGCGACGTCTGGGAAAACAACCAGCGCGGCCTGGCGCCAGCCGACCTTGCCATGCATGTCGTGCTGCCCGAACTCGACGGCCGCATCCTCGCCGGCGCCATTTCCTTCAAGGCCGAGAGCGATATCGATCCGGCGCTTGGCCATCGCGCGTTGGCGAACCGGCCGGAACTGGACCGGGTGGAGCAAGTGGCCGGTCGAGTCTCGGCTTTCATCCGGCTGCGGGAGACGAAGCGGGACGAGCGCAAGCTCGCGATCCTCATCCCCGACTATCCCAGTGCACCTGGCCGCACAGGCTATGCGGTCGGGCTGGATGTGCCATCCAGCGTCCTGGCCATGCTGCACGACTTGAGCGAACAGGGCTATGCCGTTGAGGGGATTCCGCAAACGCCGCGTGAATTGTTGCAGATGCTGGGGCGGGGCAGTGATGGGCTGGGGTTGAATGACTATCTCGACTTCTCGAAAGAGTTGCCGACATCGGCGATNGTGAATTGTTGCAGATGCTGGAGCGGGGCAGTGATGGGCTGGGGTTGAATGACTATCTCGACTTCTCGAAAGAGTTGCCGACATCGGCGATTGCCGCGGTAAAGGCTGCGTGGGGCAGAGCGGAAAATGAGACCTCGCACACAACTTCGCTATCAGGCAAACACCACTTCCCCTTCCGCGCCGCGCATTTCGGCAATGTCACCGTGGCACTCGCCCCCGACCGGGGCCGCTCGGCCGATCGTCGCGCCGACTACCACGATCCGACCCTCCCCCCGCGCCATGCCTTGATCGCCTTTGGCCTGTGGCTGCGCAAATCGATCGGCACCCACGCTCTCATCCATGTCGGCGCCCACGGCACGCTGGAATGGCTGCCCGGCAAGACCGTCGCGCTGTCGCAAACCTGCTTTCCCGAGATCGTCACCGGCGCATTACCAGTCATTTATCCTTTCATCGTTTCCAACCCCGGCGAAGCCGCGCAGGCCAAACGGCGCATTGCCGCCGTCACCCTTGGCCATTTGCCGCCGCCGCTGGCAGGCGCCGGGCTGGACGAGGACCAGCACGAGCTCGAACGGCTGGTCGACGAATATGCCCAGGCCGACGGGCTCGACCGGCGTCGCCGCGACCGGCTCGCCAGGCTGATTGTCGAAACCGCGCAAAAGACCGGCCTTGCCTCCGAAGCCGGCGTCGCCAAGACCGACGCGCCCGACGAAGCGCTGCGCCGCATCGACGCCTGGCTCTGCGACCTCAAGGATTTCGCCATCAAGGACGGGCTGCACATCTACGGCCGCGTCCCAAACGACGAACCAGACTCCATGCGCCGGCAAAGCGCGGGCACCGAGAAGGCCTCCCTGCTCGCCGCGCTCGATGGGCGTCACGTCAAGGCGGGCCCGGCCGGCGCACCCGCGCGCGGCCGCGGTGACGTGCTTCCAACCGGCCGCAACCTGTTCACCTCGGATCCGCGAACCATGCCGACGCCGATCGCATATGATCTTGGCAAAGCGGCGGCCGAAGAAGTGGTGCGCGGCTACATGCAGTCGCATGGCGACTGGCCGCGTTCGCTGGTGATCGATCTCTGGGGCTCGGCATCGCTGCGCACCGGCGGCGAGGAGATCGCGCAGGGCCTGGCCTTGATCGGCTGCCGACCGCAATGGGACACTGCCACCGGCCGCATCACCGGCATCGAGGTGCTGCCCCCGGCTGCGCTCGGCCGCCCGCGTGTCGACGTCACCTGGCGCATATCAGGTCTGTTCCGCGACATGTTCCCGACCCAGATCGCGCTGATCGACGCCGCCGCCAGGGCCGTTGCCGCGCGCGACGAGGACGATTCGGAAAACCCGCTCGCCGCCAAAACCCGCGCCGACGGCAAGGTCAGCCCACGGATCTTCGGCACTTCGCCCGGCACGTACGGCGCCGGCGTCGAGGACATGCTGTCGAGCGGCTACTGGACGGCGCGGGAAGAGATCGGCCGCGCCTATCTCGACGCGACCTCGCATGCCTATGGCGGTGCCGGCGGCGAAGGCGTCTCGGCACCGGGAGCGTTTGAAGGCCGCATCGCCGAGGCCGATCTTCTCGTCCACACCGGCGATGACCCCGGCCGCGACATTCTCGAAGGCTCCGCCGACGTCGCCTTCATCGGCGGCTTCTCGGCCGCCTTGGCCGCACTCGGCAGGAACGCCGACGTCATCGTGCTCGACACCACGGATCCGCGCAGGCCGAAACCGCGATCGGTCGGCGAAGCAGTGTCACGCGTGGTGCGCGCCCGTGCCGTCAATTCACGCTTCATATCGGGCCAGATGCGCCACGGCCCGCGCGGCGCCTCCGAATTCGCCGAAACCGTCGACCGGCTGGTCGGCTTCGCCGAGACCACCCATGCCATTTCAGGCGCGCTGATCGAGGCTGTGCACGATGCCTATCTTGGCGACGCGGACGTCCGCGCCTTCATCCTGCGCGAAAATCCCGCAGCCGCCAAAGTCATTGCCGAGCGCTTCCTGTCGGCGCGCCGGCGTGGTCTCTGGCATCCCGTGCGCAATTCCATCGACGACGATCTCGCCGCGCTGATCGCCGAGGCCAACGCGCTCGGGGTCGCGCCATGAACGCCTTCTCGCGCCGTGGCGCCTGCCCTGCCTTGTCGGCGCCGATGCAGACAGGCGACGGCCTGCTGGTGCGGCTCAATCCGGTCGCCGGAGGCCCATCTTCCGGAGGCCCATCTTCCGGAGGCCCGTCTTCCGGAGGCCCATCTTCCGGAGGGTTGTCGCCGAAGCTGTTGATCGCCCTTGCTGAGTCCGCCTCGCGGCACGGCAACGGCATCATGGAAGTGACGGCGCGCGGCAGCCTGCAGATCCGTGGCCTGACGACGGAAAGTGCCGCGTTGCTGGCAACGGAGGTCGATGCGCTGGGCATCGCGGTGCGCACCGGCTTACCGGTCGAGACCGGCCCGCTGGCGGGTATCGACCCACACGAGATCGCGGATCCCCGGCCAATGGCTGAGCGGATCACGGCGGCGATCGAAGGTGCAGGACTGGCGCCAAGGCTTGGGCCGAAGGTTTCGGTGGTCGTCGACGGCGGCGGGCAACTCACGCTGGATGCGGTGACGGCCGATGTCAGGTTGAAGGCGGTTGGGGTCAGCGCTGGCACTCTTTGGGCCATATCAGTTGCCGGTGACAGCCAAAGTGAGAAGCGACTTGCGACGGCTGACGAAGATGCGGCGCGCGACATTGCTGTCGCGGCGCTTCGGATGGTCGCCGAGAAAGGTCGGGACGCACACACACGGGATTTGTCGGAGCGGCAGTTGGCCTCTCTCGCAGGTTGGCACTCCACGCCGCCCCCCTCTGTCCTGCCGGAGATCGGCGGGACAGAGGAGGGCGCCGTGGAGCATAGTTGCCTGCCGGTTGGCCTCTTCGACTTGAACAACGGCCACGCCTTCGGCATCGGCCTCCCCTATGGCAGCATGCCGGCGGACAAGATCATCGGCCTCGCGCAAAGCTCCCTCGCCCTCGGCACGTCAGAAATCCGCCTCGCCCCCGGCCGCGCCTTGCTTTTCCTCGGTCAGCCGGCGAATGCGAATCAATCCCTTCACCACACCGCCGCCACCCTCGGCTTCGTCACCTCTCCCACCGACCCGCGCACGCGCATCGCGGCTTGCCCCGGCGCCCCGGCCTGCGCTTCCGGCCGGATCGCGACGCGCGACATCGCCGAGGCGATCGCCACCGAAAACGCCGACATCCTTGACTTCACGCTGCACGTCTCCGGCTGCGCCAAGGGCTGCGCCAATCCCGGCCCGGCAGCGCTCACAATAGTCGGCGGCGAAAATGGAGCCGGACTTGTCGTGAACGCGACGGCAAAGGCTCTTCCTGCCGGCTACAGGCCGGGCTATGACGCCGCGCGCGGCTTCAGCCGCGTCGCGGCGATGATCCGCGGTGCACGATATCAGGGCGAAACCGCCGCCGCTTGCCTGACAAGGCTTGGGACGGCTGGTCTTGCCCAGACGTATTTACAGGAATGAGCATGGCCGCCTACGACTATATTCACGACGGCACGGCGATCTACGAGCGTTCCTTCGCCATCATCCGCGCCGAGGCCGATCTCTCGCGCTTTTCCGAGGCCGAGGCGGATGTCGCCATCCGCATGATCCACGCCTGCGGCCAGGTCGAGGCGGTAAATCATTTCGTTTTCTCCCCCGACTTCGTCAGCGCCGCGCGCAAAGCCCTGGCGGCCGGCGCGCCGATCTTCTGCGACGCCGAAATGGTCTCGCATGGCGTCACGCGCGCCCGGCTGCCGGCCGGGAATGAGGTGATCTGCACGCTGCGCGACCCGCGCACGCACGACATCGCCAGGGAGATCGGGAACACCCGCTCGGCGGCCGCCATCGACCTGTGGAGCGAGCGCATGGCCGGTTCGGTGGTCGCCATCGGCAACGCGCCGACCGCGCTCTTTTATCTCCTGGAGAAGCTGCGCGACGGCGCGCCCAGGCCGGCCGCCATCATAGGCATGCCGGTCGGCTTCGTCGGCGCTGCCGAATCCAAGGACGCACTGGCCGAGAATTCCTATGGCGTGCCCTATGCCATTGTGCGCGGCAGGCTCGGCGGCAGCGCCATGACCGCCGCCGCACTCAATTCACTGGCGAGGCCGGGCTTGTGAACGCGCTCCCCAAAGGCCGTCTCGTCGGCGTCGGCACCGGTCCCGGCGACCCAGAATTGTTGACGCTGAAGGCCGCGCGGGTGCTGGCCGAGGCCGATGTCGTGGCGTATTTCGCCAAGCGCGGCAACAACAGCAATGCACGCGCCATCGTCGAGGCGCGCTTCCGGCCTGACATGCTGGAACTGCCGCTGCTCTATCCCGTGACCACCGAGATCGACAAGGATCACGACGACTACCGGTCGCAGATCACCGGCTTCTACGAGGAGTCGGCGGAACAGGTCGCCGAGCACCTCGACGCCGGCAGGTTGGTTGCCGTGCTGTCCGAGGGTGATCCGCTGTTCTACGGCTCCTACATGCACCTGCATGTCCGCCTTGCCCATCGTTTCCACACCGAGGTCATCCCGGGCATCACCGCAATGTCCGGCTGCTGGTCGCAGACCGGTGTGCCGATCGTCCAAGGCGACGACGTGCTGACCGTGCTGCCCGGCACGATGAGCGAGTTCGAGCTGACGCGCCGCCTCGCCGACACCGATGCCGCCGTCATCATGAAGGTCGGCCGCAACCTGCCCAAGATCAGGCGCGCGCTTGAGGCGACCGGCAAGCTGACGCGCGCCGTCTATGTCGAGCGCGGCACCATGGCCGGCAGCGTCTCGATGAAACTTGCCGATAAGCCGGACGACAAGGCGCCCTACTTCGCCATCGTGCTGGTTGCCGGCTGGTCCGGTCGGGCAAGCGCGGCTGGAGCCCAGATATGAGCGGCCGTCTCACCGTCATCGGCCTCGGGCCCGGCAATGCCGACCAGGTCACGCCGCAAGCCACCCACGCTATCGCCGAGGCAAAATTCTTCTATGGCTACAAGCCTTACCTCGACCGGCTCGAGCTGCGCCCGGACCAGATCCGTGTCGCTTCCGACAACCGCGAGGAACTCGCCCGCTCCAAGGATGCCCTGACCAAGGCTGCCGAGGGCCACGACGTTGCCGTGGTGTCCGGTGGCGACCCCGGCGTCTTTGCCATGGCCGCAGCGGTCTGCGAGGCCATCGAGGCCGGCCCGGCCGAATGGCGCACGGTCGATGTCGCCGTCGTGCCTGGCGTCACCGCCATGCTCGCGGTCGCCGCCCGCATCGGCGCGCCGCTTGGCCACGACTTCTGCGCCATTTCGCTGTCCGACAATCTGAAGCCTTGGGATCTGATCGAACTGCGCCTCCTGGCGGCAGCCGGCGCCGGCTTCGTCATCGCGCTCTACAATCCGATCAGCAAGGCGCGCCCCTGGCAGCTTGGCCGCGCCTTCGAATGCCTGGCCGCCATCCTGCCCGGAACGACGCCGGTGATCTTCGGCCGCGCCGCCGGCCGGCCGGATGAACGCATCGAGGTCTATCTGCTGGCCGATGTCGACGCCGAAAAGGCCGACATGGCGACCTGCATCATCATCGGTTCGCCGGAGACCCGGATCATCAAGCGCGGCGAAAAGCCGGCGCTGGTCTACACGCCGCGCTCGGCGTCGGGCTCGACAAAATGACGCACCATCCCGGCCAGCGCTTCGACGGTTTCAGCCGAAGGCACATCCGGCAGGACGGGCCTGCGAACCATCATCACCTCGATGCCGAGCCCCCTGGCAGCGGCAATCTTCCCGTATGTCGCCGCGCCGCCGCTGTTCTTCGACACCACGACATCGATACGATGCTTTTCGAGCAACACGCGCTCGTCGGTCTCGCCAAACGGCCCGCGCGCCAGCAGATAGTCGGCATCGGGCACAACCAGCTTCGGCTCGACCGGATCGACGCTGCGGATGAGGTAGTGGTGCTGGGGTGCGGCCTCGAAGACGGCGACCTCCTGCCGGCCAAGCGCCAGAAACACGCGGCGCGGCACATCGCCAAGCGCCCGCGCCGCCCCGGCAACGCCGTCGATCTCAAGCCAGCGGTCACCCTGGGCAGCTTCCCAGCCTGGACGCCGCAAGGCAAGGATCGGCACGCCGGTGGCGCGTGCTGCTTGCGCGGCATTGGCGGAGATACGCGCCGCGTAGGGATGCGTGGCGTCGATCAGCAGACCAGTGCCTGCCTCCCTGAGATAAGCGGCCAAACCGTCGGCACCGCCGAACCCACCACTTCGCACGGGCACGCCTTGCGCGACGGGGTTTCCCGTACGGCCGGCCAGCGACAGCGTGACCGAGCAATCGGCGCGCGCCGCCAGTTTTCCGGCCAGTTGCCGGGCTTCGGTGGTGCCGCCGAGGATCAGAATACGGTGGGTCATCATGCCTGCTGAGGGTCCCCGCGCCGCCAAGCCCAACCCGAGATGGCTCACAATCATCGGCATCGGCGAGGACGGTTTAGCGGGTCTCGGCGACGAGGCCAAGCGGCGGATCGCCGAGGCGGAGTTCATCTTCGGTGGCAAGCGGCACCTGGCGCTCGTCGCTTCCTTCGCCAAGGGCAAGCCGCGTCCCTGGCCGGTTCCTTTCGATGCAGGGATGACCGATGTCCTGGCGCTTGCCGGCAGGAACGTCTGCGTGCTCGCCTCCGGTGACCCGTTCTTCCACGGGGTCGGCGCCACCCTCGCCCGCAAGGTCAAGCCGCGCGAGATGAATGTCATATCAGCGCCGTCGGCGATGTCGCTGGCCGCGGCGCGGCTTGGCTGGGCCCTGCAGGATATCGAGACCATCTCACTGCACGGCCACCCGATCGACCTCATCCGCCCGCTGCTGCAGCCCAACGCCCGCATCCTGGCGCTGACATCCGATGGCTTTGCTCCGGCGGCAATTGCCCGGCTGCTCGCCGAGCTCGACTTCGGGGCTTCGCGCCTGACGGTGCTGGAGGCATTGGGCGGGCCGAAGGAGACATTGCGCTCGGCTCGCGCCGATGCCTTCGACCTCCAAAACATCAATCCGCTCAATGTCCTGGCCATCGAAATTGATTCGGCCACGCAGGCGCGTGTGCTGCCGCTCACATCCGGCCTCGCCGACCATCTGTTCGAGCATGACGGCCAGATCACCAAGCGCGAAATCCGCGCTATCACCCTGTCGGCGCTGGCGCCGAGGCGCGGCGAATTGCTGTGGGATGTCGGCGCCGGCTCGGGCTCGATCGGCATCGAATGGATGCTCGCCCACCCTTCGCTGCGCGCCATCGCCATCGAGGCCGACCCGGCTCGCGCCGCCCGCATCGCTCATAACGCCGTCGCCTGCGGCGTTCCCGGCCTCGTCATTGTGGAAGGCAGCGCGCCCAAGGTCCTGGCCAGACTGGAGACACCTGATGCCATCTTCATCGGCGGCGGCGGCAGCGACGCCGGCGTCTTGAATGCCGCCATCAGAGCCTTGCGCGCAGGCGGCCGTCTTGTCGCCAACGCGGTGACGTTGGAAATGGAAGCCCTGCTCCTCGCCCAGCACACAAAGCGCGGCGGCGACCTCACCCGCATCGGCATCTCCCGCGCTTCGCCGGTCGGCTCCATGCAGGCATGGCGGCCGGCCATGCCCGTCACGCAATGGAGTTGGGTGAAGCCATGATGGTCGCGGGCATCGGCAGCCGAAGGGGCGTCACCGTCGAGGACGTGCTCGCGGCGATAGAAACAGCGCTCGAAGCGCATGGCCTGCCGATGTCGGCTCTTTCGGCACTGGCCACCGCGGCGCTCAAGAAGGATGAACAAGCAATCGCCGCCGCTGGTCGCAAGCTGAACCTTCCCGTCATTATCGTTGATGACGCAGCCCTTCAGGCCGCCTCGCCGGGGACGCTAACCAGCTCCAGCCTCTCGCGGGAGCTGGCGGGCACACCATCCGTCTCGGAAGCCTCGGCCCTTGCCGTCGCCGGCAAAGGCGCGACCCTGCTCGGGTCCCGCACCGTGCTCGGTCCGGTCACCTGCGCCATCGCCATCAGCGGAGACGCGCCATGACCGTCCATTTCATCGGCGCCGGGCCAGGTGCGGCCGACCTCATCACGCTGCGTGGCGCAAGGCTCTTGGCGCGTTGCCCGGTCTGTCTCCACGCCGGCTCCATCGTCGCGCCGGAATTGCTGCAGCATTGCGCGCCGGGAACGAAGCTGATCGATACCGCGCCGATGTCGCTCGACGAAATCGAGGCTGAATATGTGGCCGCCGACATGGCCGGCCATGATGTTGCCCGCCTGCATTCCGGCGACCTGTCGGTGTGGAGTGCCGTCGCCGAGCAGATCCGCCGGCTGGAAAAGCATGGTATCCCCTACACGCTGACGCCGGGCGTCCCTTCCTTCGCGGCCGCCGCCGCCGCACTTCGCCGCGAGCTGACCATCCCCGAAGTCGCGCAAAGCCTGGTGCTGACCCGCGTGTCAGGACGTGCGTCGAAAATGCCGCCCGGCGAAACGCTGGCCGGTTTCGGCCGCACCGGCGCCACGCTGGCCATCCACCTTGCCATCCATGCCATCGACCGCGTCGTCGCCGAGCTGACGCCGCACTATGGTAGCGATTGCCCGGTGGCGATCGTCTTCCGCGCCTCCTGGCCGGACGAGCGCGTGCTGACCGGCACGCTGGAAACGATCGAGGCGCTACTGGCCGCCGATCCAATGGAGCGCACAGCGCTCATATTCGTCGGCCGTTCGCTGGCGGCACAAGATTTCGGCGAGAGTTCATTGTACGACGCCCATTACCAGCGGCGTTTTCGCGGACGGGACGGATTGTGAGCGCCAGCACTGGAAACAACGGCGAAAACGCCACGCTCGAACAGGCGCTGGCACGGCTGAACTTCAAGCCGCGTCCGCTGGAGCCGGGCCATGTCTGGCTGGCCGGCGCCGGTCCCGGCGATCCCGGCTGCCTGACGCTGGAGGTGCTGGCGGCACTGGCCGAGGCGGATGCGCTGGTCTACGACGCGCTGGTTTCGCCCGATGTGGTTGCTATTGCCGGAAGCGCCGAGCTTTTCTTCGCGGGAAAACGCGGCGGCCAGCCATCGATGAAGCAGGACGACATCACCGCTCTGCTGGTGCGGCTGGCGCGCGAAGGCCGCCGCGTCGTCAGGCTGAAAGGCGGCGATCCCTATATTTTTGGCCGTGGCGGCGAAGAGGCGCTGGCGCTGGCGCGTCAAAACATCCCTTTCCGGGTGCTGCCCGGCCTGACCTCAGGTCTCAGCGCGCTCGCCGCGACCGGCATTCCAGCCACCATGCGCGGCATCAACAAGGCTGTCATTCTGGCGACCGGCCACGCCGCCGGCACCGATGACGATCTCGACTGGGCGGCGATCGCCCGCACCGGCCAGCCGGTCGTCGTCTATATGGGCATGGCAAATCTGCCTCTCATAGCAGCCGCCCTGCTCGACGGCGGACTGGCGCCATCGACACCGGCGGCCATAATCGTCGCCGCGACGACGCCGCGGGAAAGGACCGTCATAGCCACGCTCGCCACCATTGCCGGGGCAGCGGCGGCGGCCGGGCTCGCCTCGCCGGCATTGATCGTCGTCGGCGGCATCGTCGCCATGCGCGCTGCACTGGCGGGCGGAGCATGACGGCCCGGGCGATCATCATCGGCGCGCCGCGCTCCGGTTCGGGCAAGACCAGCGTCACCATCGGCATCCTGCGCGCACTCACCCGGCGCGGCCTGAAAGTGCGCGGCGCCAAATCCGGCCCTGACTATATCGATCCAGGCTTCCACACCGCCGCCACCGGCCTGTCCGGCGTCAATCTCGACAGCTGGGCGATGTCGCCGTCGCTGCTCAATGCGCTGGCCGCACAAGCAGCCGACGACACCGATTTCGTCATCCTCGAAAGCGCCATGGGCCTGTTCGACGGCATCCCGGCCTCGCTTGGCCGCACCGGTTCGGCTGCCGATCTGGCCCGGCTTTACGGCCTGCCGGTGCTGCTGGTGCTCGACGTCTCCGGCCAGTCGACGACGGCTGCGGCCGTCGCCAAAGGTTTCGCCACTTACGACCCTGATGTGCGCATGGCCGGGGTCGTGCTCAACCGGCTGGGCAGCGAGCGCCATCGCAAGCTGTCCGGCGACGCCATCGAGGCGATCGGCCTGCCTGTCGTCGGCGCCATTTTACGCGACCCCTCGCTTAATTTGCCCGAACGCCATCTCGGTCTCGTCCAGGCCGGCGAATATGAAGACCTGATGGCGCACCTGGACCGGCTCGCCGACATGGCGGAAAAGTCGCTCGACCTCGACGCGGTGATGGCGCTGGCAACACCTCTCGTCCCGGCGGTCGGCGATTTCGCCGACGCGCTGCGGCCGCCTGGCCAACGCATCGCGCTTGCCGAGGATGCCGCCTTCACCTTCCTCTACCCGCACGTCGCCGCCTATTGGCGCAAGGCCGGCGCGGAAATCGTCCCGTTCTCGCCGCTCGCCGACGAGGCGCCGGACGGGGATTGCGACGTCTGCTGGCTGCCCGGCGGCTATCCCGAGCTTCATGCCGGCAAACTCACCGCCGCCGTGAATTTCCATGCGGGGATGGCACGTTTCGCCACGACAAAGCCGATCCATGGCGAATGCGGTGGCTTCATGGTGCTTGGTGAAGCGCTGGAGGATGCATCAGGCGAAACGCATCCCATGCTCGGCCTGCTCGGCCATTCCACCAGCTTCGCCAGGCGCAAGATGAACCTTGGCTACCGCGAGGCACGGCTGCGCGCCGACTGTCCGCTGGGTTCGCAGGGCGCGCTGATCCGAGGTCACGAATTCCACTATGCGCAGATGACGGCCACCGGCAATGACGAGCCTTTGGCCGATCTCGCCGATGGCCAGGGCAATCCGCTCGGCGCCTCCGGCTACCGGCGCGGCCATGTCAGCGGCACCTTTCTTCATGCCATTGCGAGGAGCTAGGGCGATGAAGCTCCCGAAAATCACCCTGTCGCCCCGGCAAGTCCTCGACGACATCGCGCTCTGCCTGGTTTTTTTCACCCGCCTGCCGCTGCCAGTGTTCGATTTTCGTGGCCGGGGCCTCGCCGCCGCGATCTGGGCCGCCCCGATTGCCGGCCTTGTCGTCGGCTTGATCGGCGCCATCGTCTTTGCCACGGCGGAACGGTTTGGCCTTGCCATTGGCCCGTCGGCCGCCCTTGCCCTTGTTGCAACCGTGGCTACCACGGGCTGCCTGCATGAGGATGGATTGTCGGACGTCGCCGACGGCTTCGGCGGCGGCAAGTCGCGCGGGCGCAAGCTCGAGATCATGCGCGACAGCCGCATCGGCGCTTATGGCGCCGTGGCGCTGGCGCTATCGCTGCTGATCCGCTGGAGCGCGCTGTCGCAAGTGGTCGAACCCACACAGGCCCTGTTTGCTCTCGTCGCGGCGCACGCAGCCTCGCGTGGCGTGCTCGGTGCCTTCATGCATCTTTTGCCGCCGGCGCGGTCCGACGGCCTGTCGGCTGGCGCCGGCACCGTTTCGCTCGAAACGGCAATAGCCGGAGCCGTGCTCGGCGCGATTCCGCTGCTCCTCCTCGGGCTTGGCGGCGCCATTGCCGCGCTCATCCTGCTCGGCCTGTTCTTTGCCGCCTTCCACGCCCTTTGCCTCAACCAGATCGAGGGCCAGACCGGCGACGCGGTTGGCGCCTTGCAACAGTTGAGCGAAATCGCGGTGCTGCTCGTCGCTTCCGTCGCGCTCTCTTGATCGCCTTGGCCTGATCCCCCTTGATTCCTTTCCGGAGACCTTCCCCCATGCCCTTCAAATCCCTCGATGAATTGCGCGCCGCCTGCCTCGATCTGCCCGCCGGCAGCGATACCGCTGCAAAGGCCGTTGCAAACCGCCAGGACACGCTGACCAAACCGCAAGGCAGCCTCGGCAAGCTCGAAACGATCGCCGCCTGGCTGGCGCGCTGGCAAGGCCGCGACATGCCCAGGCTCGACCGGGTGAAAGTGTTCGTCTTCGCCGGCAACCACGGCGTCACCGCGCAGGGCGTGTCGGCCTACCCCTCCGAAGTCACCGTGCAGATGGTGGCGAATTTTGCCGGCGGCGGTGCCGCCATCAACCAGCTCGCCCGCATCGCCGGCGCCGAACTCGACGTCATCCCGCTCGATCTCGATCATCCAAGCGGCGATTTCACGCAAGTGGCGGCAATGGATGAGAAGGCCTTCCTCGCCGCTGTCTCGGCGGGCTATGACGCCATAACGAAAGACCTCGACCTGGTCTGCTTTGGCGAAATGGGCATCGGCAACACCACGCCGGCGGCCGCTATTTCGGCGGCGCTATTCGGCGGTGGGGCGGAAAAATGGACGGGGCGCGGCACCGGCGTCGACGATGCCGGCCTGAAGCGCAAGGTGGTCGCCATCGAAGCCGGCCTGAAGCGCCATGCCGCTGCCCTTGCCGACNGCCGACCCGTTGGGGATCGCTGCCAGCCTCGGCGGACGCGAACTCGCCGCCATCTTCGGCGCCACGCTCGCCGCCCGTCACCTCGGCATACCCGTGCTGCTCGACGGCTTCGTCTGCACCGCCGCCGCCGCGCCGCTGGCGAAGCTGCACCCAACTGGCCTCGCCCACACGATTGCTGCTCACGTCTCAGCCGAATCGGGCCACCGCGGCCTGCTCGAAGCGCTGGCCCTGCCGCCGCTGCTCGATCTCGGCATGCGGCTAGGCGAAGGTTCCGGTGCATGCCTCGCCGTCAACATCGTCCGCTCGGCGCTGGAGTGCCACGCTCGCATGGCGAGCTTTGCCGAGGCGGGCGTGTCTGAGAAATAGTCACCAGCGTCAACCGTGGATAAAAGCTTTTCCGGGCGGCGATCTTCCTTTTCTTGCAGTTATTCAGTAACTCTGGTGGATGAAAAACTTGATCCCCTCGCTGCTGCCGCCACTATCGCCGTGCTGCTTGCCGGTATAATTTGGCGTAGCGGGTTTTCGGGTGACGGACCCGGAGACATCCTCCTTGTCCTCTTCCTCATATTGGTCCGGTGGCTCATCAGGGACTTTTCACGAGGAAAGGCCAGCGTTGATGCTGGTCGTCAGAACGCGGACAACGGCATTGGTTTCCGTTTCGGCAAGTTTCTGAATCGCGTTTTTCGGTCGCGGCAATCGCGGTCTTTGACCAACTCGGCTGCCCAACTCGGCTGCCCCAACTCGGCTGCCCCAACTCGGCTGCAAAGTCCGACGGCTCGCCCCACAGGCGGCCCGGCTGCGAAGGCAGCCGAATAGTGACGAAACGAGCGCGGCGATTGAACCGGCTTTTATTCCAAGGTCTTTCCACCAAATCCAAGGATTTTTGGTGGGTGCGCACAGGATTGAACTGTGGACCCGCTGATTAAGAGTCAGCTGCTCTACCAACTGAGCTACGCACCCACTCGACCGGCAAAAACCGGCGTTGGCGGGCATATAGCCGCCGATACCGGTCCTGTCCAGCCCTGCTGGAATCATTTCCCGACAAATCGAGCGGGGCTCTCTCCAATCAGACGAAAAGCTTGCCTTCCGCCACCTTGATCGCATGCCCGCCAATGCGCGCGGACGCCAGTTTTCCGCCTTGCACTGTCAGTTCGAGGCGGATACGCGACGGCCGGCCCATCTCCAGTCCCTGTTCGATCCATAGCTGCGAAACCCCGTCCGTCGGGCCGTCGAAATGCATGATGGCGCCGGCGAAGGCCGCCGCCGCCGAACCGGTCGCCGGGTCCTCGTAGGAAGGCGTGCCGGGAACGATCATGCGGACATGGAAAGCGCTTTCGTGGTTCACCGTTTCGCGGCAATAGACGTACGGGCTGGCGAAGGCCCATTCGCTCTTGCGCGGCGCCAGTTCGGACCACGCCTGGTTGTCCAGCCGGATCCGGCCCGCCGCTTCGAGGTTGGCGACCGGAATGGTCACATAGGGCACGCCGGCCGACCAGAAGGCGACACGGTGATTCTCGAAGCCGATCTCGTGCGGCGCCAGGCCAAGGGCAGCGCCGATCGCCTCCGGATCGGCCTCCAGCTTCAGCGGCTCCGGCAATTTCGCCAGGTCGAACTCGGCGAATGTGGCGTCATCGTGCGTGCTGACCGCGCAACGCACCGGGCCGATGTTCTCTTCAAGCACGAAGATGCCGGCGCCGCCCTCGCCCGCCAGTTCGGCTAGCGCGATGGCCGAGCCCACCGTCGGATGGCCGGCGAACGGCATTTCATAGTCGGGCGTGAAGATGCGGATGCGGTTGCGGTGCTTGGGATTGTCCGGCGGCAACACGAAAACCGATTCGGACAGGTTGAACTCGCGCGCGATGGCCTGCATCGCGGCCGTGTCCAGACCCTTGCAATCCAACACCACCGCCAGCGGGTTGCCGGCCAGTCGCTCGGTCGTAAACACATCGTAAAGCAAGTAATTCCGGGTTTGCATCCTTGCCTCAATCCCAACATGGGCGAAATTTAATTTGATATTCGAACCGGTAAGCCTGATCTGTGCACAGACAGGGACATACGCATCATAGGGGTCCGACGTGGACCAGATTGTCAATCTGCCAAAGGCGGAATCGGATTCCGCCATCGAGACGGCGCTTGGGCTAGACCAGACCGGTCGACGCAGGACGCGCCGGCGTGGCTGGCTCTATGCGTTGCTGACCCTTATCGTGCTTGCCGCCGGCCTTGGCCTCTATCAATGGTATGCGGGCACGCCGACCAGGACTGACTATACCACGGTGCCGGCCGCCAAGGCCGACCTCACCGTCCAGGTGTCGGCGACAGGCACGCTGCAGCCGCTCACCCAGGTCGACATATCAAGCCAGCTCTCAGGCATCATAGGCTCGGTCGCCGTCAACGAGAACCAGCAGGTCAAGAAGGGCGACGTGCTGGCGGCCCTCGACACCGCCAAGCTGCAGGTCCAGATCGAACGCGCCGAAGCGTCCGCGAAGGGGGCGGCCGCCAATGTGGAGGACGCCAGGGTGACGCTCGCCGAGAACGAGAGTGCGCTTGTCCGCGCCGCGGCCCTGACCAAGCGCGGCATGGCAACCGACCAGTCGCTCGAGGCAGCGACCGCGGCGCGCGACCGTTCCAAGGCGGCGCTCGAAAGCGCCGAGGCCAATCTCGCCATCGCCAATGCCGATCTCAAGTCGCAGCAGACCGACCTTGCCAACAGCACCATCTACGCGCCGATCGACGGCATCGTGCTGACGCGTTCGGTCGACCCCGGCCAAACGGTCGCCTCCTCGCTGCAGGCGCCGGTCCTGTTCATCATCGCCGCCGATTTGAGGAACATGGAACTGGTAGCGGCGGTCGACGAAGCCGATATCGGCGCGGTCAAGTCGGGCCAGCATGCCCGCTTCACCGTCGACGCCTTCCCGGAGCGGCCGTTCGATGCCGAAATCCGCGACATCTCCTATGCCTCGGTCACCACGGACGGCGTCGTCACCTACAATGCGCGGCTCGAGGTCGACAACAATGAGCTTCTGCTGCGTCCCGGCATGACCGCCACCGTTTCTGTGGTTACGCGGGAAGCCAAGGGCGTGCTCACCGTGCCCTCGTCCGCTTTCCGCTATCGCCCGGCGCAGCAAGCGGCGCGCGGCTGGAGCCTAAGCGACCTGTTCACCGGCCGCATGGGCCGCGGCAATCGCCAGCGCCAGGCGGCGAAGGCCCCGACCGATGGGTCCCGTACGCTCTATGTGCTGGAGAACGGCCGCCCGCGCCCGGTCAACGTCAAGATCGGTTCGACCGATGGCGAACTGACCGAGATCACCTCCGGCCTGGAGGAAGGCGCGCAGATCATCACCGCTTCGCAGTCGCGGAGCTGAGCCAGTGGCCGCGGGCGCCCCCCTCATCACCTTCGACAAGGTTTGGAAAAGCTACGGCCAGGGCGAAGCCAAGGTGCATGCGCTGGCCGGAGTCGACCTTGCCATCCAGCGCGGTGAATTCGTCGCCATCATGGGACCATCGGGCTCCGGCAAGTCGACGGCGATGAACATCGTCGGTTGCCTCGACACGCCGACGGCCGGGACCTATTCCTTCATGGGCGTCGATGCCGGCCGGCTCGACCGCAACCGCCGTGCCATGCTGCGCAACCTCTATGTCGGCTTCGTCTTCCAGGGCTACAATCTGCTGGCGCGCACCACCGCGGCCGAAAATGTCGAGCTGCCGCTGATCTATCGCGGCGTCGCCGCCCGCGAGCGCCGCGACCTTGCCATGCAGGCGCTGGCCGAGGTCGGCCTTGTCGGCCGGGAGCATCATACGCCGGCCGAATTGTCGGGCGGCCAACAGCAGCGCGTGGCGATCGCACGCGCCATCGTCACTAGGCCGACGCTGCTCGTCGCCGACGAGCCGACCGGCAATCTCGACACCGCACGCACGCACGAGATCATGGAGTTGCTGACGCGGCTCAACAAAGAGCTTGGCCTGACCGTCACCATGGTCACCCACGAAGCCGATGTCGCCGAATATGCCGAGCGCACCATCCGCTTCCTCGACGGCCATGTCGCCTCCGACACCATGAATATGGAGATGGCATGATCTGGGAAACCGTCCGCCTCTCGATGCGCTCGATCCGCCGCAACGTGCTGCGCTCGTTCCTGACCTTGCTCGGCATCGTCATCGGCGTCGCCGCCGTGATTGCCATGCTGACCATCGGCTCCGGCACCACGCAAAAGGTTAAGTCCGACATTTCCAAGCTCGGCAGCAATCTGCTGGTCGTCCGAGCCGGGCGCCCGGCCGGCCCCGGCGGTCCGGGCGGGCTCGACCAGGCGGCGCGGCCGCTGGCGGAAAAGCATCTGGCGGCGCTGGTTGCGCATCTCACCGGCGCCCGCGCCATCTCGCCGGCCGCGCAAAAGCAGGTGCGCGTCATCTTCGGCACCGAGAGCCTGACCTCTGGCGTCACCGGCACCGACAGCGCCTATCTCGACGCACGCGACTGGAAACTGGTGTCCGGCCGCCCCTTCAGCGATTCCGAAACCCGCTCGGGAACCGGCGTCTGCCTGATCGGCGAGACGGTGCGCCAGCAGTTCTTCGGCGCCGGCGATCCCGAGGGTGAGATCATCCGCGTCAACCGCACCTCCTGCAGGATCATCGGCCTGCTCGAGCCGAAAGGCTACACCGGCTTCGGCCAGGACCAGGACAATGTCGTGTTGATGCCGCTCGCCGCCTATCAGCGCCGCATCGCCGGCAATCGCGACATCGACAACATCTACATCGCCGCCGACGACCGCACGCCGACCAGCGACTTGCAGCCGCGCGTCGAGGATATCCTGCGCGATGCGCGCCGTATCACGCCCGACCGCGAGAGCGATTTCGGCATCCGCGACATGACCCAGATCGCCGACGCCATGGCCAGCGCCACCACCACCATGACTGGCATGCTGGGCGCGGTCGCCGGCGTCAGCCTGCTGGTCGGCGGCATCGGCATCATGAACATCATGCTGGTGTCGGTCACCGAGCGCACGCGCGAGATCGGCATCCGGCTCGCCATCGGCGCGCACGAAAAGCACATCCTCATCCAGTTCCTGGTCGAGGCGACGGTGCTGTCGCTGCTTGGCGGCATCATCGGCATCCTGATTGGGCTGGCGCTGGCCGGCCTTGCCTCGGTGACGCTCACCATACCTTTCGCGCCAAGCCCGGCCGTCATTCTGCTTGCCGTCGGCTTCTCGGCGCTGATCGGCATGGTGTTCGGCTTCTTCCCGGCGCTGCGCGGCGCCAGGCTCGATCCTATCGACGCCTTGCGGCACGAATAGCGGCCGAGCCACTCCGCCGCGATCAACAGCTTTCCCCAAGCTTGCACGCTTGCCCGCACCGGCACCGACAGCACTGTCGCGCGCCGGTCGACGATGCTAAGGCAAGACATTTCCAGTCGAGGGACAATGCATGAGCAAGAAGGCACGTCTAACCCTGGTGATGGTGATCATCGAGGCCGCCCTTGCAGGCATATGGTGGTACCTCGCCCGCTACGGCATGGCCAATCCCGATCGGGTCACATCGGATTTCCAGGCGGTCGTCGGCCAGACGATGGGCATGGCGATGGGTGGGCTACTGGGCATCGGTTTCATCTTGTTTTTCGTCGCCGCCCGCAACGACAGCAAGGCGGCGCAAGACAAGATGCGTTAGCCCTCGCGCGCGAAATGCCACTCGATCAGCGGCTTCATATGCGGCGACAGGCCGTCCGGCAGGTCGCCGGCATGGCGGATGATCACCGGCCCCTCGATCTCCGGGTTGGCTTCGGTGGCGACGAAGGCCGAGATTCGTCGCGCGATCTCATCGGCGGGCGCGTCGACATGATAGCGGCGGAAGATGACGGTGCCGCTTGCAGTCGACAGGGCGTGCCAGCGCACACCACGCCTGGCGTTCGACAGGTTTAGCCCGGTCTCCTCGCGCACCTCCCGCATCATGTTGAAATCGACATCGACGAGACCGTCGCGGAAATCGATCGGCTCGAAGGAACCGGCGGCGAAATAGACCCGGCCGGCATTGACGGTTCGCGGTCCCATGCGGATCGCCACCAGCGCGTTGTCGCCGGCCACCAGCACGGCATGGGCATAGGCGTGTTCGGCGCCGGAATTCTCGCGCCGCTTCCGCCATAGCATGAAGGTCGAGTAGTTGACCGCATGGCAGCGGCCGATGAGGCTGCGGTCGCGATAGGCAAGTTCGGAAAGCAGCACCACAGTGCCGTCGAACAGCGCCGGATTGGCCTCTATCTCACTCTGCCAGTTCTCGGCAATCGCCGCCAGATTGTCGACAGCGAATGGATGCGGTGCGGCATCGAGACGGACGTCGATGGCGTCGAGAGGCAGGATGACATTGCGCGGAAGATCGAAGCTCATGCGGATCAAGCCCCGATCCTGCCCATCAGGCCCATACTCCTCATCAGCCCATACTCGTCATCAGGCCCATACTCGTCATCAAGCGATGTCCAGCGTGATCGCCACCGGGCAGTGATCCGAAGCCTTGGGCCGATCCCAGCCGGCGCGCGGGAAGCGCTCGACTTCCTGCCCCGCGGGAAAGATCGTGCGCCAGGGCTGGCCGTTGCGGATGATGTCGGGAACGGCGGTGGCGTTCTTCGCCGCCAGCCCCTTTGACAGCAGGATATAGTCGAGCTGGCACAGATGCCGCTCTTGCGGCCCGCGTGTGTGATAGAAGGTCCAGCGGTTCATTTCCGGCCGCCGCTCGACCACATTTTCACAGAAGCCGCCCGCCGTCAGCACATTGACGCAGGACAGGTTCTCGTCGACCACCTCGAAACGGTAGCCGTCGACCTCATCGCCGGCGACCTTCACCCGCTGGCGGTAATCGTTCATGTCGCCGCAGATCGCCCAGCGCTTGTCGGCCGCGTGTTCCGCCCCGAAACGCTCCTCGATGATGCGCCGCACGGCCTTCGCCTCCGCGACGCGGACCGGCATCGTCGCCTCGCGTCCGTCGAGCCCGTTGCGGGGCGAGCCCATGGACTTGAAATGCACGAGATAGAGCGTCAACGGCACGCCGCCCACCGTGATGTCGACCTCCAGGCAGTCGCGCCGGAAGATGCGTTCATTGGGCTGGTTGCCGAGGGCCGCCAGCTCCGGCGTATGCAACCCGAACTGCTCGTAGGTGACATAGGCGTGGCTGGTCATGCGCACGAATTCGATCGGCTGTCCCTGCGCGGTCTCGTTGCGCATCATCACCGCGACATCGATGCCGCGCGAATCATTGCCCGACGTGGTGTATTTCTGGCGGTAGCCCTGCCCCACCATCTTGAACAGATAGCCGTACTCGAAGGCCTTCAAGGCCTCGATGTTGTCGACCTCCTGCATGCAGATGATGTCGGCACGGGCGGCGGCAATCGCCAACGCCGTCAGCTGCCGCGTGTCGTCGGATTGCGCGATGGCGCGCGCCTGTTCCAGCATCTTGTACTCGGCCTCGCTCTGGATATCGAAGAGCGCCAGCGTGCGATCCTCGTTGAGCTGGTTGCGAAAGCCGGAAAAATCGAACCTGTTCATCAGGTTCTCGACATTGAAGGTGGCAAGGCGCAGCGACATGCGCTGACCTTTGCCTGCAAGAGCGGCGGAAGACAAGATCGCGCGGGACCACAAGCAGGGATCCCTTGGTCCTGATGGCCTTCGCGCTGTGGCTGACGGAACCTTTCCGTTCATCCGCCGTTCAGACGCAAAGGTCCACGGTAAGCCCATTCCCAGGGTAGGCGTGGGGCCTGTTCTCTTGGAGAAGTGCAATGAACGCGCTCTTTTCTTCCACTGTCAAATCCGGGCTGATAGCGCTCGGTATTGTCTCCGGCATCACGGCGCCATCCGCTGCCGGGCCGATTCTGCAGCCGGATGTGTCGATCCCGGCCAGCACCTCCGCGCCGACGGTCACCCCGGTCCGCGAGGGCTGGGCTGGCGGCAACAACGGCGGCGATTGGAGATGGCGCCGGTCAGGCAATTGGAACGGCCGCCACTGGAATGGCGCAGATAACTGGAGCGGCCGCCACTGGAACGGTGGTGGCAACTGGAACGGCGGCGACAACTGGCGCTGGCGCCATGGCCGCCATCATTATCGTGGCGGGCGCTACTATGATGATGGCGCTGCCGCGGTCCTCGGTCTCGGCCTGGGGCTCGGCCTCGGCAGCATGTACAACAACTACAACAACTACGATTACTATGCGCCGGCGCCGCGCCGCTATTATCGCGCCGGCCGGCTGTCGAACGCCCATGTGCAATGGTGCTACAACCGCTACCGCTCGTATCGCGCCTACGACAACACGTTCCAACCCTATAACGGCCCGCGCCAGCAGTGCTGGTCGCCCTATAGCTGAGCTGCCTGCGGCTGATACCAGAAATGAAAACGGCGCCACGTGGCGCCGTTTTCATTATTGATCGCGAAGCGCGAATCCTCAGTTCTTGGCCTTGTCGACCAACTTGTTCTTGGAAATCCACGGCATCATGGCGCGCAGCTTGGCGCCGACTTCCTCGATCTGGTGGCTGTCGTTGTTGCGGCGGATGCCCTTGAAGCGCGACATGCCGGCGCGGTATTCCTGCATCCATTCCGAGGTGAACTTTCCCGTCTGGATGTCCTTCAGCACGCGCTTCATCTCGGCTTTGGTCTCGGCGGTGATGATGCGCGGACCCGACACATATTCGCCCCACTCGGCGGTGTTCGAGATCGAGTAGTTCATGTTGGCGATGCCGCCTTCATAGATCAGGTCGACGATCAGCTTGACCTCGTGCAGGCACTCGAAATAGGCCATTTCGGGCGCGTAGCCCGCTTCCACCAGCGTCTCGAAGCCGGCGCGGATCAGTTCGACCAGGCCGCCGCACAGCACGACCTGTTCGCCGAACAGGTCGGTCTCGCATTCCTCGCGGAAATTGGTCTCGATGATCCCCGAACGGCCGCCGCCGACGCCGCAGGCATAGGACAGCGCGAGATCGAGCGCGTTGCCTGAGGCGTCCTGATTGACGGCGACCAGGCACGGCACGCCGCCGCCCTTCTGGTATTCGCCGCGCACCGTGTGGCCCGGGCCCTTCGGCGCGATCATGACGACATCGACGGTCGACTTCGGCTCGATGAGGCCGAAATGCACGTTGAGGCCATGCGCGAAGGCGATCGCGGCGCCGTCGCGGATGTTCGGCGCGATCTCGTTCTTGTAGATGTCGGCCTGCAATTCGTCGGGCGTCGCCATCATCATCAGGTCGGCCCATTTGGCGGCGTCGGCGACGCTCATCACCTTGAGCCCGTCGGCCTCGACCTTCTTGGCGGTCGCCGAGCCGGCCTTGAGACCGATTGCGATCTCCTTGGCGCCGGAATCCTTGAGGTTGAGCGCATGCGCCCTGCCCTGGCTGCCATAGCCGATGATGGCAACCTTCTTGCCCTTGATCAGGTTGAGATCGGCATCACGATCGTAATAGACACGCATTTTACTTCCTTCCCGTTTTGAAGATCAAAAGCCTTGAGGCCCGTTTTTTGCTCCGAAAAGAGCGAGAAACTGATGCGTCGCGCGGATGGCATCGCCGCCGATCGCCGCCTCAGTCAATTCCAGCCGGTCGCCGAGCAGCAGGCGGATCTGCACATCCCGGCCAACCAGCCCGAAAAAGGTACGGAAGGCCGTCTCGGCATCCGCAAATTCAAGCAGCCCGGCCTGCCGGCCGGCTTCCAGCACTGGCTTCAGCCGCTTGGCCAGTGCAAAGCGCCCATTCTCCAGCACGACGGCGCCGAGATTGTCCTTCCCCGAACCGGCATGGCCGACCGCCACCCTATTGAGCGCGATCGACGTATCGCTGGAGATCACCTTCAACCAGTCGGAGGCAAAGCGCTCCAGGCCCGCCGTGAGCGAGGCAAGGTCAAGCCCCTTGCCGTCGACCGAAGCCACCCGCACTTTCGAGGCCTGCCACTGCACGGTCGCCGTCAAGAGCCCGTCGCGGTCGCCGAACCATTTGTAGAGCGTTTCCTTGGAACAGCTCGCGCGGCGCGCCACGGCGGTCATGGTCAGATGATCGCCCTCCTCGACCAGCAGCCGCAAAGCCGCATCCAGAACGGCCTGCTGCCGCTCCGTCAGCGCCTCGCTGTTGTCGATGTCGGGCACGTCTTGCAACACGCTCTTCCCTCGGCAGGACAAAGCAGGGCGTGAATTCGACCTGCCGTACCGTACGTTACGGTTCGGCATATTGCGCAATCCGGTGAGCAGCGCAAGGGCAAAGAAGCAAAATCCGCCGATGTTCCGCGCAGCCGCGCAATCCGGATGCTCAGTCCGTAGTAGGCGGATGACGCAGGCGGCCCAGCAGTGCCGAGATCATGCTCAGTTCATCCGGCGAGAGTTTGGCACCAACCAGTTCCTCGATCGACCTGCCGTAGATCGCCCACATGCGGCGGCGCGTCTCACGTCCCTTGGCCGAGACGCGGATGGTCTGGCCGCGGCCATCGTCGGCCACCGGCAGTTTCTCGACCAACCCGTCGGACTCGAGCCGGGCCAATAGCCGCGAGATGTTGTACTGCGCGAACAGGGTGCGTTCAATCAATTGAAACGGCCGCAACCCGCCCTCTCCGGCCTCCGCAAGCTCATGCAGCACGTCGTACCAGGCGAGCGGCGGCAGGCCGCCCTCCTTCAGCGCGTCTTCGGCCCGTTCCATTAGTTGGCGCGAAACCCGCATCAGGCGGGCCCAGGCCTTGATGGTTTCAGGCGAAGGCTTGGCTTTTTCCGTCATGGCTTACCATAGGCGATAGATGCAGATGCATCAAGCTTGACGTTCAATGCACATGCATCTACATAAATGCAATTGCATCGACCTCGAAAGGCACATTCCTATGGAACCCGCCGACACCCTCGTTCTCATCAGCCATTTGCTCTGCCCCTATGTCCAGCGCGCCGCGATCTCGCTGGCCGAGAAAGGTGTGCCCTTCGAGCGGATCGACATCGACCTTGCCGACAAACCGGACTGGTTCAAGGCGATCTCGCCGCTCGGCAAGGTGCCATTGCTGCGCGTACGGCAAAATGGCGACGAGACGATAATCTTCGAATCCGCGGTCATCCTCGAATTCCTCGAGGAAACGCAGGCCAATCCCCTCCACCCCGCCGACCCCTATGCACGCGCCCGGCACCGTGCCTGGATCGAGTATGGCTCAGCCATCCTCAACGCCATCGGCCGGTTCTATTCAGCGCCGAGCGAGGCCGGCTTCCTCGCC
Organism: Mesorhizobium sp. LNHC229A00; assembly: GCF_000502415.1. NCBI lineage: Bacteria > Pseudomonadati > Pseudomonadota > Alphaproteobacteria > Hyphomicrobiales > Phyllobacteriaceae > Mesorhizobium > Mesorhizobium sp. LNHC229A00. Next base: position 300,308 of record NZ_AYWQ01000001.1, on the reverse strand, counting down.
GAATCCAGCGCGCTGTCGGCGATGTTCGACCGTATTGAGGCTGAACTGCCGGGCGGCTTGCCGAGTGGGCCATGGTTCGCTGGCAGGCGCTTTTCCCTCGTCGATGCCGTTTACGGTCCGGTCTTCCGCTACCTCGAAGCCTTCGATCGGATCGGCGATTTCGGCATTCTTGACGGCAAGCCGCTTGTCCAGGCCTGGCGCGGAGCGTTGAGTGACCGTCCGTCGATCAGGCAGGCCGTGGCGCCGGACTATCCGCAGCGCCTGCATGCCTTCCTGCGGGCGAAGCCATCCTTTCTATCGAGCCTCATTCGGCAAGGCGATCCGGCCATCGCGCTTCGGCAAGCCCAGCCGGCGTGAACGGATCGATCACCGTGCCGGCGACCATCGCGGCCAGCAACCGCGGCGCCGGCGGGATCTTGGCGATCGTCGCCACCAGCCTGTCGCGGATGAAGGGCAGCGCCACCGAATCCGACTGGTAGAAGGGCGTGAACGCCAGCGATAGCGCCTGAAAGACCCGCACATGCCGGCGCCGGGCTCGCGCATAAGCTTCCAGCGCTGTCTCCAAGCCGTCCGCTCGCGCCAGCGCATAGTTAAGTGCCGCGGCGTCGAGCAGCGCCATGTTGGCGCCCTGGCCAAGCTGCGGACTGGCCGAATGGGCGGCGTCGCCAATAACGGCCAGCCGCCGGCCAACCGGAAACTTCATCGTGTGATGGCCGTAGCGGGCCAGCGAGAGCTGGTCGAAACTGTCGATCTGACTTGTGAACGCCTCGGCCTGCGGCCACAGCCGCACCACCCTCTCCTTCCAGGTGTCGAGACCGCCGGCGCGCACCGCGTCGGCATCGGCCGGCTTCAGGCTCCAGAAGAACGCCGCCGTCTTCTCGGCGCCCGGCTCGGGCCGCCCGATCGGCAGCACGCCGATCATCACGCTGGCCTTGTCGTAGCGCTGCAGAAGCGCGTGCTCGTCAAAGCCCTCGCCGCGCCAGCCGAGCGATGCCCAGAACGCGCCATAGGTGAGTGGCCTTGGCTCGTCTTGATTGCCGATGCTCTGCCGCAGCTTGGAGCGCGCGCCGCTGGCGTCGACAATCAGATCGAACGGCCCTGCCTTTCGTCCATGACCTTTGATCAGGGTGACCCGCTCGCCGGTCTCCAGGGTCTCGATTTCGACGCCGGTCTCGATGGGGATCGCCTCGCGCCGGGCAGCGCGAAAGAGTACGCCGAACAGGGCGGCCCTGTGCACCGCCAGGCCGAAACGGTTGCCGCGCTGGGCATCGTAGCGGACATCGAGGACGGTGCGGCCGCTCGAGGCGTCGACGCCATGCAACCGATCGATCCTGCTGCCCAGCGCCATGATGTCGTCGAGCAGGCCGAGTTCGGCGAGCACCGTCAGCCCAGTCGGCTGCAGGATCAGCCCGGAGCCTACCGGCCTCGGTTCCTCGAAGCGCTCGAAGATGGTGACGCGGTGGCCGGCGCGCTTGACATAGAGCGCCGCGGCGAGCCCGGCCGGACCGGCGCCGGCGATTGCGATATCGTAGGAAATGCCGCTGCCCCCAAGCCGAACTGGCCGGGACAATCCTTCAGCCGCCGGATGAAATCAAGTCGCGACGCCGAGCGCTACCCGGCTGGTAAAGCCTGCGTCGAATCGAAGGCAGTGCGCGCGCCGCGCACAGCATCATGGTTGTTTTCGGCCCACTGCAGCAGATACTGCAAAGCGTCGAACATCGATCGCCCAAGGTCGGTGAGGCTGTATTCGACACTGGGCGGCTTGGTCGCAAACACCTCGCGGCGCACATAGCCGTCGCGCTGCAGATCGTGGAGCGTCTGGGTCAACATGCGCTGTGAGATATCGGGAACCAGCCGCCGCAGCTCGCCGAAGCGATAAGGCTGCTCGGCCAGCGCTGCCGTCAGCAGCGAACTCCATTTGCCGTTGAGTCCCTGGATGACATCGCGGACCGGGCAATCGGCAATGTTTCCGCCGTCGGTCATCGCTTTGTAGACTTCGAGTTTGGATTTCAGATTGACGGTCCGGCTGTCCATGGCTGGTTCCCTGCGTGTGCCTACCTCCCCAAAAACTGCCTTCTTTACGGCAGTGGGTCAATTCCTATTTTAGTGCTGGTCTCTTTTTGAGACCACCACCCGAACCGCCCTTCCGGCGCAATGTCAGGATCCCCAATGACCGCAACTCTTCTCGTCACCGGCGCGTCCGGCCAGCTCGGCCGCAGCGTCATCAACCATCTGCTGGACACGTTCGAGGTGCCGGCGGCCCGGATCATCGCCACGACCCGCACGCCCGCCACCCTTGCCGACCTGTCGGCGCGCGGCGTCACTGTTCGCGAGGCAAATTTCGACGATCGGGCCTCGCTTGCCAAAGCCTTCGCGGGCGCCGACCGGGCGCTCATCATCTCGACCAACGAACTCGCGATCCAGGGAAAGCGTCGCGAGCAGCAGCTTGCCGCCGTCGCGGCGGCCCGGCAGGCTGGTGTCGGCCACCTGCTTTACACCTCGTTGCCCAACACCGAACCTGGTTCCGCCGTGCTCTTTGCTCCCGACCACTACGACACCGAACAGGCGATCAAGGCCAGCGGCATTCCCTACACCATCTTCCGCAATGGCTGGTACGACGAGAACCTGTTCATGGCGATGCCCCAAATCCTCGCATCGGGCCAATGGTATACGTCGGCGGCCGACGGCGCTATTTCCTATGGCGCCCGTGACGACCTCGCCGCGGCCATAGCCGCGGGGCTGGCTTCGGATAACACCGAAAGCACGACTTACACGCTGACTGGCCCCAAGGCCTATACATCAGCCGAAGTTGCCGTGCTCGTCACCGAAGTCACAGGCAAGCCGATCCAGGTCGTCCAGCTCTCCGATGAAGCGCTGACCGAGGGCATGAAGGCAGCCGGACTTCCCGAGCCGATTGCCAGGCTCCTGGTGTCCTTCGACGCCGCCACGCGCGCCGGCGACCTTGGCATGGTAACGGACTCGGTAGAGACACTTTCCGGTCGGAAATCGGTACCGCTGAAGCAGTTCCTCGAGGCCAACAAGGCCGCACTGGCGGGTTGATATCAGCGCGGCGGGAAGTCTTTCTCCCGCCGCGCTATTTCAGGGTCTTGACCAGCCCGAGCCGGACCAGGCTTTCTGCGGTGGCGGCCAGCGCGTCTTCGCGCGAGCGCGGCGCCCAGCCGAGCATGCGCACGGCCTTGGCGTTGGTGGCGTTCTTGACCTTGCCGAGTTCCGTCACGAGTTGCGCGGCTTCCGCGTTGAACAGCCCCACTACCCGCACCAACCAATCGGGAAGCTCCCGCGTCGTGACCCGCGAGGCGGCCGCGCCGAGCCGCGTTTTCACCGTCTGGGCGATCTCCCTCACGGTCATGAAATCGCCGGCAACGGCCAGGAAGCGCTCGCCACTGGCGGCGGGATTGGTCATTGCGCGCACATGCAGGTCCGCCACGTCGCGCGCGTCGACCACGCCGAAGGACAGGCGTGGCAACCCGGGCATCGCACCGTTCATCATGCGCTGAACAAATTCGGTGGAGGTAGAATGGTCGGCCCCGAGCACGGGCCCGAAAATGCCGACCGGATTGACGACGGCCAACTCCAACCTGCCACCCTCGGCGGCGATGAAATCCCAGGCCGCGCGCTCGGCAAGCGTCTTCGATTTCACATAGGCGCTGACCTTGGCCGTCGGATCTGTCCAGCTCTCCTCGTTGAAAGGCCGGTCGCCGGGCGGCATCTTGCCATAGCCTATGGCGGCGAAGGACGAGGTCAGCACAAGGCGTTTGACGCCAGCGTCTCGCGCCGCCCTGAGTACGCGCAACGCGCCTTCGCGAGCCGGGATGATCAGGTCGTCCTCATGCTTCGGCACGCCGGGCGGAAATGGTGACGCGACATGCAGGACATAGTCGCAGCCGGCGACAGCGTCGGGCCAGCCCGCATCGCTCATGAGGTCGGCGATGGCAAAGGAAAGCCTGTCGCCCGGCTCGCCGCCGCCGGCCTTGAGCATGGCGATAACGTCGGCTTCACGCTTGGCGAAGCGCACCGTCGTGCGCACGCGATAGCCCGCCTTCAACAGGGCAAGAATACAGTGCGCCCCGAGGAAACCCGATCCGCCGGTGACAAGCACCAATTCGCCGCCCATGGCCGCCTCCCCGTTCAGGCGATCCAACTCGTCAGATCGCCACCTGCGTGCCGATTTCTACCACACGTCCGGTCGGGATCTGGAAATACTCCGTCGCATCGGCCGCCGAGCGCGCCAAGCCGATGAACAGCCTGTCCTGCCACACCGGCATGCCTGAATTGGGCGAGGCCTTGAGCGACCGCCGCGAAAGGAAGAAGGACGTCGTCATGATGTCGAACTTCCAGCCTTGCTTGCGGCAGATCGCCAGCGCGCGTGGAATGTTGGGCTGTTCCATGTAGCCGAAGGTCAGCGTCACCCGCATGAACAACTCGTTGACCGTCTCCATCTTGACGCGTTCGCTGTCGGGCACGACGGGCTGCGGCGCGGTCACCACCGAAAGGATGACGTTCTGCTCGTGCAGCACCTTGTAGTGCTTGAGGCTGTGCATCAGCGCGGTTGGCGCGCTGAGCGGATCGCTGGTCAGGAACACCGCGGTGCCGGACACCAGCTGCGGCTTCTTCTTCAACAGATTGCCGGCGAGGAAATCGAGCGGGATTTCGTTGCGCCGGGTCTTGTCGAAGAGATAGCGGCTGCCGCGTATCCACGTCCACATGATCAGCCCCATTAGGCAGGCAACGGTGATCGAGACCCAGCCGCCTTCCACGATCTTCACGACATTGGCCAGGAAGAAGCCGCTGTCGATGATGCCGAACAGCAAGGTAAGCGCCAGGGCGAGCGCCAGCTTCCATTTCCACATCTTGCGCATCACCACGAACAGCAGGATCGTCGTCATCAGCATTTCGCCGGTCACCGAGATGCCGTAGGCGGACGCCAGCGAACTCGAACTGCCGAAACCGACCACCAGCAGCATCACGCCCATCGCGATGAGTAGGTTGACGCGCGGCATGTAGATCTGCCCGGACTGCATCTCCGACGTATGCTGCACCTCGATGCGCGGCAGAAGATTAAGCTGCACCGCCTGTCGGGTCAGCGAAAAAGCCCCTGAAATGACCGCTTGGCTGGCAATGACCGTCGCCGCCGTTGCAAGCCCCACCATCGGCATCAGCGCCCAGTCGGGCAGCATCTGGAAGAACGGGTTGGTCGGTTTTCCGTCATTGGCGAGCACAAAGGCGCCCTGCCCGAAATAGTTGAGCAGCAGGCAGGGGAAAACCACGGAAAACCATGCCAGCACGATCGGCTTGCGTCCGAAATGGCCGAGATCGACATAAAGCGCCTCGGCCCCGGTTACCGCCAGGAACACGGCGCCGACGGTGACAAAGGCGGCGGTCGGTGTGCTGGCCAGATAAGCGACCGCGTAATAGGGATTGATGGCAAGCAGGATCGATGGATCGTCCAGCAAGTGATAGATGCCGGCAACGCCGATGGCCAGGAACCACAGCGCCGTCACCGGCCCGAACACCGCCGCCACCTTTCCCGTGCCGAAGCGTTGCACGGAGAACAGGATGGCAAGGATGACCAGGGTGATCGGCACGACATAGGCGTCCAGCGTTGGGGTCACCACCGTGAGGCCTTCGACCGCCGACAGCACCGAGATGGCCGGCGTTATGATCGAATCGCCGAAAAACAGCGCCGCGCCGCAAAGACCGATCACCAGAATCAGTCGAGCGCCTTTGGGATAGGCGCTGCGTGCCAACGACATCAGTGACAGTGTGCCGCCTTCGCCCTTGTTGTCGGCACGAAGCACGAAGGCAACGTATTTGACGGTCACGATGATCGTCAGCGCCCAGACGATCAGCGACAGCACGCCAAGCACGTGAACGCGCGTATCGATGCCGGGCGAAGCGTGAAGCGCCTCGCGAAAGGCGTAGATCGGACTTGTGCCTATGTCGCCATAGACAACGCCGAGCGCGCCCAGCATGAGAACCTTGGTGCTGTGCTGCTCGACCCCGGCATGGCCCGATTGCTCGACGGTTTCAGCCTCGCTCCCGCTATTGGCAAGGGCCATCGACCACTCTCCGACAAGCGCGCGGTGCTTTATGCATGCTGCGATACGATATCAAATGCACGCGATGGCTGCCATACCAATACGAAGTATTACCACCCCTACCAGCCGCATGCCCTGAGGAACCGGCCCACTGTGCCGGCCATGCCATACTCCAACGCGTCGGCTGTCAACCCATGTCCGATCGACACTTCGGCCAATGCCGGAACACGCCTTGCCAGCGCGGGCAGATTGGCCACCGTCAGATCGTGCCCGGCATTGACCTGGAGACCGGCGGCAAATGCCGCGTCAGCCGTTTTCCCCAATCCTTCCAATTCTTTGGCCGCCTTACCGGAATCGGAATGATAGCTGCCATAAGGACCGGTATAGAGTTCGATACGNACCGTCAGATCGTGCCCGGCATTGACCTGGAGACCGGCGGCAAATGCCGCGTCAGCCGTTTTCCCCAATCGTTCCAATTCTTTGGCCGCCTTACCGGAATCGGAATGATAGCTGCCATAAGGACCGGTATAGAGTTCGATACGATCGGCGCCAGTGTCGCGCGCGGCCGCCATGCCGGCGGGATCGGCATCGGAAAACAGCGAGACCCTGAAACCGCCCTTCTTTAGACGTCTGACGATCGGCGTCAGAAACGCCGCATCGGCGATGAAGTTCCAGCCATGGTCGGAGGTCGCCTGGGAGGGATCGTCGGGCACAAGCGTCACCTGTTCGGGCTGATGTTTCTCCACCAGCGCCAGGAAATCCTCGCTTGGGTAGCCCTCGATGTTGAATTCCGCCCGTGGGAACTCGTCGTCGATCAGCGCCCTGATCTCGGGCAGGTCGGAATGCCTTGTATGACGTTCGTCGGGGCGCGGATGCACCGTCAGCCCATGCGCTCCGGCGGCAAGCGCGAGGCGGCCGACACCGATCACATCGGGCCACGGCAGGTCGCGCCGGTTGCGCAGCATGGCGATGGCGTTGAGGTTGACGGAAAGCTTGGCGGGCATGGTTTGGCGTCCGTGAAACAGGCGATCGAGGCGCGCCGCGCTCATTCGTTCCGGCACGGCGCATTTGAGACGGCGCATCTATAGCGTCTTTGACGGGAACAGATAGGGCCTTTCCGGTGTTCCAGAAGACCAACATACTCCACGAAAGGGAGGCACCACCTTGAATTTCCTCCAATCCGTGCCGGCGATCCGCCGCATCGAGACCAGCCGCGACGACCTCTTTGCCATCGACGTGGTCGGCCATGTCTCGGCCGCCGATGCCGAAAACCTGTTCGGTCTGCTGGAGGCGGCCTATTTGCTCCATCAGAAGATCGACGTGGCCGTGCGCATAGTCGATCACGAGGGCGTCGACTGGGCCGACATCTCGGACGAGACCATCAAGAAGGGTGCCATCCATGCATTGGAACATGTTGGCCGTTGCGCGGCGATCGGCGCCCCTGACTGGACGCCGAACGCACGATACGCCTTGCCCGCTTCCTCGCCCGTCGAATTCAGGCATTTCAAGATCGAGGACGAGGCAGCTGCCTGGGAATGGCTCGGCGCGCGGCCGACGAGTGAGGAGGCGACCGCCGCTCCAGAAAGAGGATGAAAAGGTTCTCCCGGCCACCCGCCGAGTCTTCTACCTGACGATGGTCAGGCGTTCGGCGGCCCGGGTGATGGCTGTGTAAAGCCAGCGCTGGCGCGTTTCCTTGAAGGCCCAGCTCTCGTCGAACAGCACGATCTCGTTCCACTGCGAGCCCTGTGCCTTGTGCACCGTCAGCGCATAGCCATAGTCGAAATCGTCGAAGCGCTTCTTCTGCTGCCAAGGGATTTCGGCGTCCGGATCCTCGAACGCCGCCTTCAGCAACTTGATCTTGGCGACGCCGCGATCCGGATCGTCCTCCTCGGGCGAAACCAGAAGATTGATGCCGGGCTTGACCGTCTCGCGCGACGAGGTCATCACCTTCCACAGCGATCCGTTGAGCAGGCCCTTGGCTGGGTCGTTGCGCAGGCACACCAGCTTGTCGCCGGCTTGTGGGTAATCGGCATTGAAGCCCTTGAGCTCGCGCAGGCGCTGGTTGTAGCGCCGCCGCGTGCGGTTGGTGCCGACCAGCACTTGGTCCGCCCTCAGCACCAGTTCCTGATTGACGTCTTCCTTGCCGATCACCTTCGCGGTGCCATAGTCGCCGCGCATGAATTCGCGGCCCTCGCGCACATCGAGCGCCAGCCGCAGGATCGGATTGTCGCGCGCCTGCCGGTGGATTTCGGTCAGCAAGAAGTCCGGCTCATGATCGGTGAAGAAGCCGCCACCCGAGATCGGCGGCAACTGGCCGGGGTCGCCCAGCACCAGGATCGGCGTGCCGAAACTCATCAGGTCGCGGCCGAGCTGCTCGTCGACCATCGAGCACTCGTCAATGACTACCAGTTTCGCGCGCGAGATCGGGCTCTGCCGGTTGAGTGAGAAGGTTGGCGACATCGAGGTCTTGCCGGTGACCTCGTCGGCCACCGATTCCTCGCCCTTGGGCCTGTAGATCAGCGAATGGATGGTGCGGGCGTTGACCGCGCCCTTGGAGCGCAGCACCTGGGCGGCCTTGCCGGTGAAGGCTGCGAACTGCACCTGGCCGTCGACATGTTCGGCGAAATAGCGCGCCAGCGTCGTCTTGCCGGTGCCGGCATAGCCGAACAGCCGGAACAGCTGCGGCTTGCCGGTCTTCAGCCAGCGGGCGACCGCTTGCAGCGCCTCATCCTGTTGGGGTGAAAATTCCATCTGATCGTGTGACCGGATTCGCGAGAGAAAGACAAGATAGCCGCCATGCATCGACGCTACCGGCGCCGAACGCCCCTGCCACAGATTATCAAGCGAAGACAAGAACGTAAAGGGAACAAAAATCCATGTCTCGATTTGAAGCGACAGTGGGAACTAGAGGTTAAGGCGCCTAAGTTAGCAAGGCAGCACTACCAAGGATTGAGAGCACATGAAGTTGGTCATGGAAGGACAACCACTACTCGTCCACCTTGCGGTGTGGGCGTGTGTTGCCGTGTTTCTCGTCAGCTTTTTGGGAGTGCTTTGCGGTATCTATCTCGCCCTGACCAGGACGGAAGCGCTTGTAACCAAGGTCGATGAAAGAGCTCTGCCATATTGGGAGCGGGCTGCACGCAAGAACAGTCGAGTGAGCAGCATCTTGGTCCAAAGTGAATTTGAATACCTGCGCCGACTCATGTTCTCTGCAATAGCCGGTAGTCTCGCCTCCTTCGGCAGTCTTCTCCTTATTATCCGTGTTTTTGGTACGCGCACGTAGGTCCATTCGGGTCGCGGGCCACGGCGACCTTACTCGGTGTGGCCACCACCTACGGTCGGCCCGGGATCGTTCTCCAGCAGGATCGGCTTGCCATGCGGCGTGGCGTGCGCGGCGCGCTCCCAGGCCCGCGCCATCGCGTCGACATCGGGTTTGNGCAGGATCGGCTTGCCATGCGGCGTGGCGTGCGCGGCGCGCTCCCAGGCCCGCGCCATCGCGTCGACATCGGGTTTGGCGGCCAGCCCCTTGGAGGCGAGCAGCCCTTCCAGCGCCGCCAGCCAATGCTCGTAATAATCGTGGCCGTCCGCCGCGGCATCTGGCTTCTTCACCTCGGCTGACAAGGCATCCGCCCATTCGTTCCACGAAAACAGGCCCTTACGGTGCAGCGCCATAGTCATGGCGAAGGCTTCGGCCTGCCATGGCTCGGCGAACACAGGTGCGTCGAAGCCGGCGGGCAAACTGGCGGCGGACCCCTTCGCTTCAGGCCGGCTCAAGATAACTCTCCCAGGCATCGATCGAGACGACAAGCGTCGGGTCGGCGCCCTCGCCCCAGATTTCCGTGCCGTCGAGAACCACGGTGTAGACCCATTGCGGATTCTCGCCCTGCCCATGCGCGTTGCTGTCGGGAAAGACGAAGCCGTCGCGCACCGCCTCGATGGTGCCCTGCTTGTCGCGCGCATAGCGCGGCAGCCTGGTGTGGCCGGTCGGGTTGAAGTTTTTCGTCCGCACAGAATCCCCGGCCTTGAAGCGCGGCGCTGTCTCCACCGGCCGATCGCAAGGACCGCCCTTGGCCAGCACAGCGGGAACGTTTTCCGCCTTCAGCACTCTTTTGGGCTTCGCCGCCGGATCGATCGCCTCGCCCGCCCCGAGGTCGCGCTCGCTGACGAAACCATGCCGCTTGAGCAAGATCTCAAGCGCCTTGATCCAGATCTGATAGTAGCTGGAGCCATAATAATCGGCCGGATGCAGCGATTCGCGCGCGTGCCGGCTCTCGTCGATGTTCCAGGCGCCCATGCCGCCGGCGCAGAGCGTCACGCCGAGCGCCCGCCTCTCCCATTCGGCATGGAAATACGGCTCATCTCGTTCGGGCGCGACCGGCCCGAAACCCATCTGTCCGCCGAGATCCTGCGGCCCGTTCATGCGGGGTGACTTGCCAGAGCCGTGCCGATCATGGCATCGCGGCTCACCAGCTCGGACAGCCGCTCCTCGCTCCAGCCTTCGGTGCCCTCCGGTCGCATCGGCACGACGAGATAGCGCAGTTCCGCTGTCGAATCCCAGACGCGTATCTTCGTCCCCGCCGGCAGCACCAGCCCGAACTCCTCGAGCACGCCGCGCGGATCGATCACCGCGCGCGACCTGTAGGGCGGCGCCTTGTACCACACCGGCGGTAGGCCAAGCACGGACCACGGATAACAGGAGCACAATGTGCAGACGACGAGGTTGTGGGTATCCCCGGTATTGAACACCGCCTGCATATGCTCGCCTTGCCGGCCGGTATAGCTCAGCGATTCGATCGCCGCCGTCGCGTCGCGCTTCAGCCACGCGGCAAAAGCGGGATCGCTCCAGGCCTTGGCCACTACCCGGGCGCCGTTGCGCGGACCGATCTTCGTCTCGTAGGTATCGACGATGACGTCGATCGCGGCCGGATCGATCAGTCCCTTGCGGGTCAGGATGGTTTCCAGCGCGCGCACCCGCGCGGCAAACGGATCGAGTTCGTTGTCGTGGTCATGATCGTGGGACATGATGGCAAACTAAAGTTCCGATCCGCCTGCCGCAAGTATTACGGCTTGGGCCAGCGGAACTCGGCGCGTGCCTGCCTGCTACTCGGCGGCAGTCTTCTGCGGCTCACCGGGGATGTCGTCATTTGTGCCGAACAGCGAGGGCTGGTCGCCCACTTCGACTAGGTGCAACTCGGCCTTGCGCTTCGGCATGAGTCCGACCAGCCAGCCCGAGAAATTCTCCATGTAGACGTAGATTACCGGTGTCACGAACAGGGTCAGCGCCTGCGAGGCGAGCAGGCCGCCGACGACGGCAACGCCCAGCGGCTGGCGCAGTTCCGCGCTGGCGCCGGTGCCGAGCGCGATCGGGAACGTGCCCATCAGTGCTGCCAGCGTCGTCATCATGATCGGCCTGAACCGCATCAGGCAGGCTTTGTGGATGGAATCGGTGGCCGACATGCCCTCTCGTCGCAGTTCAAGCGCGACGTCGACCATCATGATGCCGTTCTTCTTCACGATGCCGATCAGCATCAGGATGCCGATCACCGCGATGACGGACAGATCCATGCCGGCGAAGCGCAAGGCGACAACCGCCCCGAGCACGGCCGACGGCAGGCCGGTCAGAATGGTGAGTGGGTGGATGAAGCTCTCATACAGAATGCCGAGCACGATATAGATGGTCAGGATGGCGCCGCCGACCAGCAGGCCCTGGTTGGCAAGCGAATCCTGGAAGGTCTTTGCGGTGCCGGCGAAGGTCGTCGAGATCGCCGTCGGCATGCCGATCTGCTCTTTCAGCGCATCGATGCGTTTCACGCTGTCGCCCAGCGCCACGCCCTGCGGAAGGTTATAGGAGATGGTCACCGCCGGAAGCTGACCGAGCTGGTTGACCGTCAAGGCGCCGGCCGTGCGGTCGACCCGGGCGAAGGCGCCGAGCGGCACCAGGCTGCCACTCGCCGTCCGCATCTGGATGGCAAGCATCCGCTCCGGCGACCATTCGATCTTGGGATCGAGTTCGGCAATGACTTCGTAACTGTCGGCCGAGCCGAAGATCGTTGAAACCTGGTCGGTGCCGAACCCGCCATAAAGCGCCGAGCGCAGCGTGTCGGTGTCGATGCCGAGTTGGGCGGCCTTGTCGCGGTCCACCACCAGCGTCGCCTGCAAGGCGTTGTTCTGCAGGTCGCTGGTGACGTCGGTGAAGGTCGTGTGGTCGGCCGCCATCGCGTCATTCAGTTTCTGCGCCCACTGATCTGTCAGGCCGGTGTCGAGGCCCTGAACCACGAGCTGGTAGGCACTGGCCGACGAGCGTGAGCCGAGCCGCAGATTCTGCACCGGCTGCATGTAGGTCTCGATGCCCGCCACGCCGGCCAGTTGCTTGCGCAGATCCGAAAGCACCTTCTCGATATCGGGACGCTGGTCCTTGCCCTTGAGCTGGACGAAGAGCTGTCCCTGGTTCAGCGCATTGTTACCGCTGCCCGCCGACCAGGCCACATGGTCGACATAGGGCGACTTCGAGAACACGCTCGCCACCTGCCCCTGCAGCTTGGCCATGGCGTCGAACGAAATGTCCTGGCGCGCGATGGTGGTCACTGAAATCTGGCCGATATCTTCTTGCGGGAAGAAACCCTTCGGCGAAACCTCGATCAGCCACACCGAGGCTGCCGCGGTGCCGACGAAGACGAGGAACACCAGGAAGGTGTGCCGCAGGCAGAAACTCAGAATCCGGTCGTAGCCGCGCGTGATGAAATCGCGCTTGTGGCCGGCACCATGTGCCTCGCGGTCGGCCTTGCTGACTGACAGCAGCCGCGAGCACAGCATCGGCGTCAGTGTCAGCGACACGAACATGGAGGCCAGGATGGCGACGGTGACCACGACAGCGAACTCGTTGAAGATGCGCCCGATCACGCCGCCCATCAGAAGCACCAGATCGGAAGAGCACACGTCTGNACCAGCGAGATCGAGATCGAGATGATGGTGAAACCGATTTCGCGCGCGCCCTTCAGCGACGCGTCGAAGGCTGAAAGCCCATCCTCCTCCATGTGGCGGAAGATGTTTTCGAGCATCACAATGGCATCGTCGACGACGAGGCCGACGGCGAGCGTCAGGCCCATCAGCGATATGTTGTCGATGGAAAAGCCGAACAGGAACATCGCGCCGAGCGTGGCGATCAGCGAGATCGGCACCGCCACGGCCGGGATGATCGTCGCCGTCACGCGACGCAGGAACACGAAGATCACCATCACCACCAGCGCGATGGTCAAGAGCAGCGTGAACTGTACGTCGTCGACCGCCTGGCGGATCGAGCTTGAGCGGTCGTTGAGCAGCTTGATCTGGGCTGCGGCCGGCATCTGGTCCTGGAAGGACGGCAGCATCGCCTTGACCTTGTCGACGACGTCGACCGTGTTGGCGTCCGGCTGGCGCTGCACCGCCATGATGATCGCGCGGGTACCGTCATACCAGCTTGCGGTCGTGGTGGTCTGCACCGAATCGACGACACGGGTCACCTCGCCCAGCCGCACCGGGTGGCCGTTCTTGGTGGCGATGATGAGGTTTGAGAAACCGGCCGCGTCGGTAAGCTGCGTGTTGGCGGTGATGGTGAGCTGCTGCTTGTTGTTCTGCAGCACGCCGAGCGGCGTGTTGCTGTTGGCGGATGCGACCGCTGCCTGCAGCTGATCGATCGAGATGCCGCGCGCGGCAAGCGCGGTCGGATCGATCTGAATGCGCACCGCGTATTTCTGCTGGCCGAAGATCGAGACCTGCGCGACGCCGTCGATGGTCGACAGCGATGGCGAGATCACGTTTTCGGCGAAGGCATCGAGGTCGGTCAGCGGAACCGTGTCGCTGACCAGCGACATTAGCAGGATCGGCGCATCGGCCGGATTGACCTTGCGATAGCTCGGCGGCGCCGTCATCTGCGGCGGCAGCGATTTCTGCGTGCGCGCGATGGCCGCCTGGACGTCCGCGGCGGCCGCGTCGATGTCGCGGTTGAGCACGAACTGGATGGCGATCGAGGTCTGGCCGAGCGAATTGGTGGTCGAAATGGAATCAATGCCGGCGATGGTCGCGAACTGCTTGATCAGCGGCGTCGCCACCGACGTGGCCATGGTTTCCGGCGAGGCGCCAGGCAGCGAGGCCGAGACGTTGACGACAGGGAATTCGGCGCTGGGCAGTGCCGCCACCGGCAGGAATTTATAGGCAAACAGTCCGCCCAGCACGAGGGCGAACGACATCAGAAGGGTGGCGACTGGCCGGCGGATGCAGAATTCGGAGATCATTGGGCCGCCTCGCCGGCGCTGGTCGCCTCGGCCACCTTGGGCGCGGCCGCGTTGCCTTCATGCACCGCGGCGCCGTCCTTCAGCCTTGTCTGGCCCTCGGTGACAACCTTCTCGCCGCTTTTCAGCCCCTGGCTGATGGCGCTGTTTGCGCCTTCGGTCAGCGCCACCTGCACCGGCCGCATCTCCACGGTGTTGTCTGGCTTGACCACATAGACGAACGGCCCCTTCTGGCTGGGCTGCACCGCCACGGTCGGAACGGAGGTCATCCGCGGCATGATGCCGGCGTCGAGCACGACATTCACATACTGGCCAGGCCAAAGGGAAAGATCGGCATTGGGAATGCTTGCCCGCGTTGCGATCGTGCCCGATGCGGTGTCGACGCTGGAATCTACGAAATCGAGCGTGCCCTTGCCAATCGGCGTCGGGTCGCCGTTCTGGGTCAATGTCACGGCGTTCTGCCGTGGATTGGCAAGCGCCTTGTGAAGCAGTGCAAGGTTGCTTTCCGGCAGATTGAAGTTGACCTGCAGCGGGTCCATCTGGGTGATGGTCACCAGTGGCGTCGCCGTGCTGCTGTTCCCGTTGCTGACGGTGACGAGGTCGCCTACGGCGACATTCACGGCGCCCAGCCTGCCGTCGATCGGCGCGGTGATGCTGGCAAAGCCAAGCTGGACGTTGTCGGCGTCGATCGTCGCCTTGTCGGCCTCGACCGTCGCCGCCGCCGCCTTCTGCGCGGCAACGGCCTGATCGTAGGTCTGTTGCGTACCGGCCTGCTTGGCGACAAGGTCCTTGGCGCGCTGAAGATCGGAGTTCGAGCTGGCGAGCAGCGCCTGGTCCTTGGCAAGCGCCGCCTGGTCCTTGGCGAGTTGCGCCTTCAGCGCCCGGTCGTCAAGCGAGAACAGGAGGTCGCCAGCCTTCACCATCTGCCCGTCCTTGACGTCGATCGACACGATCTGGCTGGAGACGCGCGCGTTGATGTTGACCACGGCCGGAGAGGAAACGAACCCGATGGCATAGCGGCGGATCGGGAAATCCGCGGTTGTAGCCGTCGCCGAAACGATCGAGGTCGAACGGGCACCGTTGCCGCTACCCGCCGCCTTGTCCCCCGCCGGCTTGTCGGCCGCTGGCTTGTCGGCCGCCGGCTTGCCCGTCGCGGCGACCTGCTTTGCCCCGAGGAACTGCTGAGCCTTATTCAGCGCGTCCGGCGACAGATAAAGCCAGGCCGCGCCGACACAGGCGACCGCCAGCAATGAAAGAACGACTTTTCCACGCATCGACAAAAGACCTCTCCGTCCGACACGCCGTAGCCAGGTGGTCGTATTCTAGCGCAATTCCGGCTCGTTGCCGCGATTTCGCCGAATAGATAGGACGCGGGTTTGTCGGAAAAGGGCCAAAACACGGCATTACGAAGATTTAATGTGCACTGCACAATAGCTGTGCAGCCGGCTATCGTTAAAAACCGGAGGTAGGGTGGGCTCCGAAAATGCTTCGAGGGGGCAGATGGAGGCTTATGATCTAGCGCAGCATCGGCCAAAGCGTCGCCGCCAGCAGCACGCCCATGGCGATGTTGAACCATTTCAACCGCACCGGATCGGACAGGAAGCCGCGTAGCGCTGTGCCGAATCCGGCCCAGACCGAGACACTGGGGAGATTGACCACCGTGAAAGCCACGCCGATCAGAATGACGGACAAGAAAGGTCGTTCGGAATTGGTGTAGACGGCCATCGCGGTGATCGCCATCACCCAGGCCTTGGGGTTGACCCACTGGAAGGCCGCGGCATCGATAAAGCGCATCGGCCGCGCATCCGTGTCGCCCTTCCCGCTGAGCGAGCGCGACATGGCAATCTTCCAGGCGAGGTAGAGCAGATAGACGGCGCCGGCAATCTTAAGCCCGGTGTGCAGCGCGGGGAAGGCGGTTAGTACCGCCCCAAGCCCGAAGCCTACGGCAAGCAAGAGGACGAGAAAGCCGAAGCTGATCCCCAGCATGTGCGGCACGGTCCTGCCGATGCCGAAATTCACGCCGGAGGCCAGCAGCATGAGGTTGTTCGGCCCCGGCGTGATCGAGGTCACGAAGGCATAGACGAGCAGTGCGAGGAACGCGTCGAGTGACATGATATCCTCCCAGATACGTCAGCACTATTGTCTTTTCCGACGGTGCACAAAGGCCAGTGCCGACCGTGGGTCACGCCAGTCCCTACACTCATGGAAATTCAGACAGGTCGGCCTACATGCCCTGCGGGCCGCGGTTCATGGCGGCCACGCCGGTGCGGCAGATCTCGACCAGGCCGAGCGGCTTCATGATGGCGATGAACTGGTCGAGCTTGGACCCCTTGCCGGTGATTTCGAAGATGAAATGTTCGGTGTTGGCGTCGATGACGCTGGCGCGGAAAGCGTCCGCCAGGCGCAACGCCTCGACTCGAGCCTCGCCGGTGCCGGCAACCTTGACCAGCGCCAGTTCCCGCTCCAGCGGCCGCTCCTGTCCGAACTCGTGCGAACGAACGGTGAGATCGACCACGCGATGCACCGGCACGATGCGCTCGAGCTGATGCTTGATCTGCTCCAGCACATGCGGTGTGCCGCGCGTCACGATGGTGATGCGCGACAGGTGCTTCTCATGCTCCGTCTCCGAGACGGTCAAGCTCTCGATATTGTAGCCGCGGCCGGAAAACAGGCCGATGACCCGGGCAAGCACGCCCGGTTCGTTGTCGACCAGCACGGATAGCGTGTGGTTTTCCGGCCTCTCCGTCTCCTTGGCGATGAAGTAGGCGGAACCGGTGGGTTGAAGGTGCTGTGCGTTCATGACATGAATCTCAAATTCTTGATCTAATTACCTGTTTTCGCACGGCTTCTTTTGACAAGCCCTGCCCCGGCTCGTCGTCTACACCAGTTCCCTGCCCTTGGCGTCGATTGCATTGGCCACGACCTCGTCGGTGGCCTCGTCCGGCAAGAGCATCTCGTTATGCGCCTTGCCTGACGGGATCATCGGGAAGCAGTTGGCGAGCGTCGCGACGCGGCAGTCGAACAGCACCGGCTTCCTGACCGAGATCATCTCCTTGATCGCGTCGTCCAGTTCGTCTGGCTTGTCGCAACGAATGCCGTGGCCGCCATAGGCCTCGGCCAGCTTGACGAAATCGGGCATCGCTTCGGTGTAGGAATGCGACAACCGGTTGCCGTGCAGCAGCTGCTGCCACTGGCGCACCATGCCCATATACTGATTGTTGAGGATGAAGATCTTGATCGGCGCGTCGTGCTGCACGGCGGCGCTCATCTCCTGCATGGTCATCTGCACCGAAGCATCGCCGGCAATGTCGACGACCAGCGCGTCGGGATGCGCGATCTGCACGCCGAGCGCGGCAGGCAGGCCGTAGCCCATCGTGCCCAGCCCACCCGAGGTCATCCAGCGGTTCGGCTTCTCGAAATGATAATGCTGCGCCGCCCACATCTGGTGCTGGCCGACCTCGGTGGTGATGTAGGTGTCCATGTCCTTGGTCAGCTCGTAGAGCCGCTGGATGGCGTATTGCGGCATGATCACGTCGTTGTTCATCTTGAAGGCGAGTGAATCGCGCCCGCGCCATTTGGCGATCTGCTCCCACCAGGGATAGAGCGCCTTCTTGTCGTGCTTGGCGGTTGCCCGCCACAGCCGCAGCATGTCTTCCAGCACGCGCCCGACATCCCCGATGATGGGCACTTCGGTGTGGACGTTCTTGTTGATCGAGGACGGATCGATATCGATGTGGATTTTGCGCGAGTTCGGTGAGAACGCATTCAGCCTGCCGGTGATACGGTCGTCGAAACGCGCGCCGATGCAGAGCATCACGTCGCAATCATGCATGGCCATGTTGGCTTCGTAGGTGCCGTGCATGCCGAGCATGCCCAGCCAGTTCTTGCCCGACGCCGGATAGGCGCCGAGCCCCATCAGCGTCGAGGTGATCGGGAAACCGGTGAGATCGACCAGTTCGCGCAAGAGATGGCTCGCTTCCGGGCCGGAATTGATGACACCGCCACCAGAATAGATCACTGGTTTCCTGGCGCCGGCCATCAGTTCGACCGCCGCCTTGATCTTATCCAGGTCGCCCTGGACCTTGGGCTGGTAACTGGTGCGCGGCGCGATCTGCGGCGGCACATAAAAGCCCTTGGCGAACTGCACGTCCTTCGGGATATCGACCACGACCGGACCGGGACGGCCGGTCGTCGCGACATGGAAGGCCTCGTGGATGGTCGCGGCGAGTTCGTTGACGTCCTTGACCAGCCAGTTGTGCTTGGTGCAGGGCCGCGTAATGCCGACCGTGTCGCATTCCTGGAACGCGTCGGAGCCGATGAGCGAGGTCGGCACCTGCCCGGTCAGGCAGACCAGCGGGATCGAATCCATCAGCGCATCCTGCAGCGGCGTCACCGCATTGGTGGCGCCGGGACCCGATGTCACCAGCATGACGCCTGCCTTGCCGGTCGACCGCGCATACCCCTCTGCCGCATGGCCGGCGCCCTGCTCGTGCCGCACGAGGATGTGCTCGACCTCGTCCTGCTGGAAGATCTCGTCATAGATCGGGAGAACGGCGCCGCCGGGATAACCGAAGACATGCTTGACGCCATTGTCCTTCAGCGCCTGCACCACCATTTCGGCGCCGGTCATTTCCCTACCTGCCATCTCGCGCCGCTCGTTCTGTCCATTGCTCATCGGTCTGGTCCCGTACTGTCCGCCATTGGGCGTTGCTGGTCGTTTAGTCGTGTTTCAGGCAATAAAAAAGGCCCCCGAGGGAGCCTGTGTCTGCGCATGGGGGGTTTTCGCCCGGCGGTTACACCGCCTTGCCCACGCGCCTTCCTACGAGAATGAGTGCCGTTTTCATGGTGGCGGACCATAAAGGCGAAGTCGCGGGGTCGTCAATGGGGTACCGCACGAATTCACTCGCCTGTGAGATCGGCTCCGCCGCGCGCTACCATAGTACAGTTGAGCCCATCCCATCGACGCACCACTATGCCGGGCTGACGACGTGCCTGGGAGGAGACGCGTTGCCGGCGAATGGGAGTCCCATCCCCAGGGCAGGGAGGTCCTGGCCGGCCGCTTGCTGTTCCAGTGGAAGCCTGAACAGGCGTTCTTGGAAACCGACAACCGGAGGAGAGACCATGCTCGAGAGAACACCCACCACGAAGGCGCAGGCACTGCTCGACAAGCTTGGCAAGGCGCTGGAGACCGGCGACATCGACGCGGCGGTCAACTGTTTCCAGGCGGATTGCTACTGGCGCGACCTCGTCACCTTCACCTGGAATCTCAGGACGATGGAGGGCCAGGAGCAGATCCGCGACATGCTGAAAGCAACCCTGGCTGGAACCCTGCCGAGCGACTGGAAGGTGGCCGAAGGCGAGGAGGCGACCGAGGCGGACGGCGTCACCACCGCCTGGATCACCTTCGAGACCGAGGTGGCGCGCGGCTTCGGCCTGGTGCGGTTCAAGGGCGACCTGATCTGGACCTTGCTCACCAGCATGGCCGAGCTCAAGGGCCATGAGGAGAAGGCCGGTTTCAATCGGCCGCTCGGCGCCAAGCACGGTCACGGCAAGGACAGGAAATCCTGGCGCGAGGAGCGTGATGACGAGATCGCCGAACTCGGCCGCGGCAAGCAGCCTTATGTCGTGATCATCGGCGGTGGCCAGGGCGGCATTGCGCTCGGCGCGCGCCTGCGCCAGCTCGGCGTATCGGCCATCATCATCGAGAAGAACGAGCGTCCCGGCGATTCCTGGCGCAAGCGCTACAAGTCGCTCTGCCTGCACGATCCGGTCTGGTACGACCATCTGCCCTATATCGACTTCCCCAAGAATTGGCCGGTCTTCGCCCCGAAGGACAAGATCGGCGACTGGCTCGAGATGTACACGAAGGTGATGGAGCTGAACTACTGGTCCTCCACCTCGGCTAAATCCGCGAAATACGACGACGAGGCCAAGGAATGGACCGTCGTGGTCGAGCGTGACGGCGAAGAGATCGTTCTCAAGCCCAAGCAGTTGGTGTTGGCGACCGGCATGTCCGGCAAGGCGAACTGGCCGAAATACAAGGGCCAGGACATCTTCAAGGGCGAGCAGCAGCATTCCTCGACCCATCCCGGCCCCGATAAATATCGCGGCAAGAAGGTCGTGGTCATCGGCTCCAACAACTCCGCCCACGACATCTGCGCGGCTCTCTGGGAGGGAGGCGCGGACGTCACCATGGTGCAGCGCTCCTCCACCCATATTGTCAAGTCCGACACGTTGATGGATATCGGGCTCAGCGCACTCTATTCCGAGCAGGCGGTGGAGAACGGCATGACGACGCGCAAGGCCGACCTGATCTTTGCCTCGCTGCCCTATCGCATCCTGCACGAGTTCCAGATCCCGCTTTACCAGCAGATGAAGGAACGCGACGCGAAGTTCTACGAGGACCTGGAAAAAGCGGGCTTCCTGCTCGACTGGGGCGATGACGGCTCAGGCCTGTTCATGAAGTATCTGCGCCGGGGTTCGGGCTACTACATCGATGTCGGCGCCTGCGACTTGGTCATAGACGGCTCGATCAAGCTCAAGAGCGGACCAGGTGCGGCGGTGCGGGAATTGACCCAAACCGGCGTCAAATTCGCCGATGGCACCGAATTGCCGGCCGATCTCGTGATCTACGCCACAGGCTACGGCTCGATGAACGGATGGGCGGCGGACCTCATCTCGCAGGAGGTGGCCGACAAGGTCGGCAAGGTCTGGGGCCTTGGCTCCAACACCGCCAAGGATCCCGGCCCCTGGGAAGGCGAGCAGCGCAACATGTGGAAGCCGACCCAGCAGGAAGCGCTGTGGTTCCATGGCGGCAACCTCCACCAGTCGCGCCACTATTCGCAATATCTGGCGCTGCAGCTGAAAGCCCGGCAAGTCGGCTTGCCGACGCCGGTCTACGGGCTGCAACAGGTCTATCACAAGGGATAGTTCGCTTCTCCCGCATCGACACGGTGAACCTGTCTCGCCTCGGCGACATCGAACAAGGCGGCAGCGGCGAGTTCGCCGCCGGGGCTGGTCGGCGATGGCGTGAAAACGCCCTCGTCAGCCAAACGATCGCGGCAGGTCTCCGGCCGGTATGCCGCCACCGCGCTTTCGCCGTCGAAGCAGAAGCACATTGGCTGTCTCCTCCCGGTGATCGGTTTGCATCAGGGCCGATTGGCGAAGTCGTGCACGACGCGCTGCAGCAACGGCACATAATCGCGAAACGCCCGCGTCCGCATATTGGCGACCTTGCCGCCCTCGTCCCAGATGCGAACTCGCACCGCTTCTTCATGGAACGGGTTCTCGCGGAACGCAGCCACCTCGTCGGCACACATCGGTCCGCCCTGCAGCGACAAGGTATGAACCGAAGCCGGCGACAGCCTGGAGAAATAGGTCGGGTCGGTGGCGCAGAGATAGCGCTTGGCGGCAACGTGCAGCCGGACGCAGTCGACAACAACAGGCGGGAAGAACGGCGCCAGCACCTCGCCGCCGGCCTCGTCATGGTGCTTGTCCTCGACATCCTCGGGCGAATAGGTGCCGAACTCGCTGGTGTAGTGGCCGATGTCGTGCAGCAGCGCGGCGGCCACCAGCACGTCTGGGGCTCCATCCTGTTCCGCCAACCAAGCCCCTTGCAGCATATGCTGGGACATCGTCACCGGCTCGCCAAGATAGGATTCGGCGCCGCGGCGCTCAAAAATGTCGGCGATGAATTCGACGATGGTGTCCGCGTTCAGATCCTGGCCGATCATTCCGCTGCCTCCTTGAAGCCGTGTTCGATCGCCGCGAGCGTCGACAACAGGCCGTCCTTGTCGGCGTAGCATCCCTGCAGCCAGCGCTTGCCGGTGCCGGAGAACGCCTTGCGGGCATGCATGACGCGGGTGTTGTCGACGATAAAGGCTTGGCCGGGCTCAAGCTTGAAGGTGACTTCGAAGGATGGATCCTCGATCAGCTCGGCGAAGCGGCGGTAGGCGGCATAATAAGCGCCCATCTCGGCGAACGGCACATCGACGGTCGGCGCCAGCGAACGGTTGTTGAAGCGGATGCAGATCAGTTCGCCGCCGGGTCCAAGCTCGATCATCGGTCGCTTCGCCTGCAGCCGCACGCCGGACGACCCAGCATATTCGAACCGCGCCGCATGGGAGCTCAGCAGCCGAAAACCTTCGGGACTTTCCGCTTGAAGGGCGGCCGCGACGGCAAAGCCATCAACGACGCTGGATTCACCGCCCTCCACCGTGTTCTCGATGCAGGACAGGATCTGCAGCGTCGGCACCGGATCGCGATAGGGGTTGTCGGTATGCGCCTGCAGGCCGAGATTGGTGTAGGCGAGATTGTTCGGGTTGACCTCGGCGCGCACTTCGAACCAGCGCCCGTAATTGGTCTCCCTGATATAGCCGAACAAGTCGGACACCTTGCACAGCGCCCCGGATTCGGCCGGCAGCCCGTCCATCACCGCAAAACCGTAAGTCCTCACCGCCGAAAGCCATTCGCGCAGGACGCCGCGGCCCTGCAAGGCCGCCGGATAGCTGGCGCGCGGCACCGAGTTCTGCATCGTCGCCCTGGTCCAGCGCTGGACAACATCGCCTGTCCAACCAAGCTGCCGTGTCTCGTCGCTATCATAGGCGTTCGCACGCAGCCATTGAGCGGGAAAGCTGACCGTTTTTCCCTCCGGTTCGAAGCTGATCTCCAGCGCTCCGGCCTTGACGGCGGCAGCGCCAATTCTCGTTTTCACCGGAATGTCGAGGATGGTGATCAGGCGCTGGCCGTTGCCGGCGCTGCGCGTCTTGTCGTCAAGCGCGTTGTCGCGCAGCCAGATGGCGTGAAAGCGGGTACGTTTGCCGTCTGTCCAACCAAGTTCGATTGTTCTGCCTTCATCGCCAACCAGCGCGTGGGTGAGCATGGAAATCCGTCCTGTCGCCTTGTTGCCCACGGTTCGTGCCGTGGTTTGGATTGCATGTTGACCTCCCAAGAGGCATAACTCCAATTATCATTTTTTGGTCTATGGTACCGGTTTACTAATGGCTCGGCGAACCATCCCTACCCTCCCTCCGCTCGACTGGCTGCGCAGTTTCGAGGCTGCGGCACGGCTGTCGAACTTCACCGCGGCGGCAGCCGAACTCGGCCTGACCCAGGCGGCCGTCAGCCAGCACATCCGGCTGCTCGAGGAAAGGCTGAAGACGCGTCTGTTTTCGCGGCTGGCGCGTGGGGTCGCGCTGGCGCCGGCAGGTGCCGCCTACCTGCCCCACATCCAGTCGGCCTTCGCCACCATTGGCAGCAGCACCACGGAACTGTTCGAACCGCGTGCCGTCCAGACCGTCTCGATCCGGGTGCCGATCTCGTTTGCGCTGCTGGCGCTGGTTCCGGCGCTGCCCGATCTCGCCGAGGCGTTGCCACGCATCCAGCTCGATCTGGTGACGATCCATCGCCCGACCGACTATGATTTGCCGGGCTCGGCGCTCGACGTCCGGTTCGGCAACGGATCCTTTCCCGGACGCGAGGCCGAGAGGCTGACCGCCGAGCGGCTTGTGCCAGTGGCAAACCCGGCCTTGGCCAGTGCCGCCGACTGGACGTCGCTGCCGCTGCTTCTGGTGGCCGGGGCGCGCGAGATGTGGGCGGAATGGTTCTCGGCGGCCGGATTGGCCGGCCATCCCCAGCGCTCGCACCGCTTCGACAGTTTCGTCGCCGCCATGCAGGCGGCGAGCGCCGGTGCCGGTGTGCTTCTGGGGTCAAGACCCCTAATCGACGCGGCGCTCTACAGCGGAGCGTTGGTCCGGCTTTCCGATTTTGAGCTCCCCAGCACGTCAGGGCATTTTCTGACCAGGCGTTCGACCGCGCACCTGACAAGCGCCGAGCAGGATTTCCGCCAATGGCTGCTGAAGCGCCTCGCCGGGAAGGCATGAGGTGACTGGCGTTACCGCGACGCTGTGCCGATGCGCTTCCAATAGATCAGCGTGCCCGTCAGCCCGCCATGCGGCTTCAGCGCATAGTCCGGCACTTCGCCTGCCAAGGTAAAGCCGAGCTTCTCATAAAGCGCCGAAGCACCCTCCTCGGTCGCCGTATCCAGAACCAGCAGCGTGCGTCCCTTCTCCGCCGCGAGGCGTTCGGCGGCTAGCATCAGGCGCGTCCCGATACCCCTGCCCCGCTGCCCGACCGATGTCATCAACTTGGCGATCTCGGCCCGATGCGGCTGATTGGGCGGACAGTCGAGCAGCAAGGTAACGGTGCCGACCAGAGCGCCGCCGTCCCATGCCCCAATCACCGTTCGTTGCCCTCGTGCCGCCGCGGCCAGCGACGTCTCCCAGAACGCGCTGGCCGCATCCGACGCCAGCGGATGCATAAAGCTGACCGATCCGCCGGCGGCAACCGTTTCGACCAGCAGATCGGTCAGCTGTGCGAGTGTTTCCCGGCTTGCGGTCAACGGCCCGATTTCTACAATGTTCATACCTGGTCCTCTGGAAACGATTGATGGTCGACAGCGCCGCTTCAGTCGAGATGGCGCACACGCCGCCGCTTGCGCGCGGCCTTGATGGCGCCGATGCGTTCGGTGTCTTGTTCCTTGAGGTGCCGACCGCGCTCCAGGATCTCGAGCGTGTATTCCTCATAGGTCAGGCCCAGCCGTTCAGCCTTGTCCATCCGCATCAGCATGACTTCGCGGCTCGGCGCCTTCCATGCCTTGGCGTGCGCGGCCTGCCAGGCCAGGAAGATGTAAGGATCGCCCTTGCCCCATGGCGGCCCCTTGTAGTCGTCAAGAGGCGGCCCCCCATTGTGGGAGCGCTTTGGCCGTCTTGGCATGACGTCAGCTCCTGACCAGGGCGACGAGATAATCGGCGCCCGGCTCCAGAGCATGAAAGGTGCAATCCGACGGCGCTCCGAGCGCCAGGCAGTCGCCCGGTTCGAGCCTGTGCACATGGTCACCCTCGGTGAATTCGAGTTTTCCCGAGATCAGCCAGATCTGCTGCTTGATGAAGGCGTAGGAAGCCGCCGGCAAGTTGACCTTCGCGCCCGCCGGCAGATGGACCTTGATCAGTTCGAGCGGCATGTCGCAGGCCGGCGACAAATGCCGCCTGACATAGCCTGTGTCGGGGTCGCGCCACACCGGCTGGCCGGCCGCGCGCAGCAGCCCGCCGCCCTGCAATTCCGCCCGTGCGATGAGGGTCGAGAGCGTCATGCCGAAGGCCGCGGCTATGCGCACCAGAAGTGCCGCCGTCGGACTGGTCATGCCACGCTCCATCGTACTCAGCATTGCCTTGGAGACACCGGACTGTTCAGCGAGCTCCGCCAGCGACCAGTCCCGCATGGTCCTTTCGGTACGGATACGTCTGCCGATGGTTAGGGAAATGTCGTTCGCTATATCATCCATTCGTTCATTATAACGAAACCATGAGGGCGCGAATAGCTATCTCGAAGCAATTTTCACCAGGCCCTTAATCCTCTCTACACCATCCGACCTCATCCGACCTTAACCCCGTTCCTGTAGGGTTCGCCTCAAGGGAAATGGGGATTGGCCTGTCCATGTATGTCGAACGCGAAGCTTCAGTCGGAGAACCGACATCGCAGGAGCGCCGCACAGCCGACCAGAACGACAAGCGCATCCTGGGCAATGTCGTGCAATGCGACGGTGCGCGCGCCACCATCAGCGCCTATGCCGACGATGTCGACGGCGCGGTCACCGGCCTGTGGACGGTCGGCAAGATGATCTCGATCAACCTTGGCACGACGCGAACCGTCGGCCTGGTCTACGCGATCGGCAAGTCGGATCTGGCCTGGAACAATGACGGCCAGAACGCCATCGAGGTCAGCATCGAGCTGATCGGCGAAGTCCGTGACGGCGCCGAACCCGAGGCCAAACCGATCTTCGACCGCGGCATTACCGTATATCCGCATATCGGCGCCGTCGCGCACCGCATCCGCACCCGCGACCTGCAGGCAGTCTATGACCTGGCCGGCCGCCATTCCATCACCATCGGCTCGCTGGCGCAGGACGAGGCGATCGCCGCCAACATCGCCATCGATGACACGCTGGCGCGCCACTTCGCCATTGTCGGCACGACCGGCGTCGGTAAGTCGACAGCGGTTTCGCTGCTGCTGCGCAAGTCGATCGCGGCGCGACCGGACCTGCGCATCCTGATCCTCGATCCGCACAACGAGTTCGCGGCCTCGCTGCCGGAATATTGCGTCAGGGTCGATTCCAAGACGCTCGACCTGCCGTTCTGGATGTTCACGCTGGAGGAATTCGCCGAAGTGCTGTTTCGCGGACGCGAAACGGTGCCGGAAGAGATCGATGCCCTTCGCGACCTCATTCCGCTCGCCAAGAATCTCTATCGCAACCCCGGTTCAGGGGCCTACCTCAGGCGCGGCAGCGATGCGCTGACCGCCGATACGCCGGTGCCCTACCGCATCGCCGACCTGCTCAAGCAGATCGACGAGCGCATGGGCATGCTCGAAAGCAAGACCGATCGTCCGACCCTCAAATCGCTGAAGACACGCATCGAATCGGCGGCGGCCGATCCGCGCTACCGCTTCATGTTCAATTCGCGCCTGATCGAGGACACCATCCACGAGACGATCGGCAACATCTTCCGCGTGCCGCATCATGGCCGTCCGGTGACCTGCTTCGAGATGGCCGGCATGCCGTCGGAAGTGGTCAATTCCGTCTGCTCGGTGCTGGCGCGTCTGGCCTTCGACCTCGCTCTGTGGAGCGAAGGCAAGCTGCAGCTGCTGTTCCTATGCGAGGAAGCACACCGCTACATGCCCGCCGATGCGCGTCTCGGCTTCGCGCCGACCCGGCACGCGCTGTCGCGCATCGCCAAGGAAGGCCGCAAATATGGCTGCTATCTCGGCGTCGTCACCCAACGCCCCGGCGAGCTGGACCCGACCATTCTCTCGCAGTGCTCGACCTTCTTCGCCATGCGGCTCGCCAACGAGCAGGACCAGGCGATCATCCGCTCGGCGATCGCCGACTCTTCGGCCTCCACGCTCGCGTTCCTGTCCTCCATGGGCCAGCGCGAAGCGATCGCCTTCGGCGAAGGCGTGGCGACGACCATGCGGCTGAAATTCGAAAGACTGCCCGCTCACCTGCTTCCGGGCACGGCCAAGCGCGAGGAAGACGTGACGTCCAAGGCCGGCGAGGTCGACCTGGTGGCGATCGTGGAGCGGCTGCGCAACGTACCAAAGCCACAGAGCCAGGCGATGGCCTTCGCCGAGGTGGTCGATTCCGGCCGGCAAGCCGGCGACCCCGACTACCGCAAAGCGCCGGCGGCGCGCGTGCAGTCGGACGAAGATTTCGACACACGCTACGGCCTCAAACCCGCCACCTTCGGCCTGCGCCCGCAGAACGATTGAGCTGAGCGTCACACCTCTGCGAAAAGTCCTGAGAACCCGCGCAAGCGGCCTATCCCATGTTCGTCGGAAAGCTTGGGTAATCCTGTCGGGGAATTCGTCAGGCTGGGCCGATTGGTGTCGGCTTCGAAAACCGAAGCCGAGCGACCCTTGGTCGGTGAGCGCTGGCCTTCGCCGGCCGCAGCCTTAGTCTAAAGGCCACAACGTCTCATAAGTGCTTCGGCCGGCGAAGCCCGGAAGCGCGGAAGTCGGCGGCAGACGGCCAGCCTCACGAATTCAGTGATGGGATTTTAGGCGCAGACGCGGTTGCGGCCTTGCCTTTTGGCTTCGTAGAGCTGGCGGTCGGCGCGTCGATAGAATTCCTCCGCCGTTTCCTTGCGATCCCAGACGGCAAGCCCCACGCTGGTGGTAATCTTGAGCCGGACATTGTTGCCGGACAGGATCGACATGTTGGCGACCGCCTTGCGGATGCGCTCGGCGAATTTGGCCAGAAGGTCCGCCTCCATGTTGGGCGTGACCACGGCGAACTCCTCGCCACCCAGGCGCGCCACCACATCGTGGAAACGTGTCATGTCCCTGAGGCATCTTGCGACAGCCTTAAGCACCTCGTCGCCGACATCGTGGCCGTGCGTGTCGTTGACCTGCTTGAAATGGTCCAGATCGAGGATCATCAGCCCGACCGGTTTTTCGATGCGCCGGAACTCCTCGAGATATTCCTTCAGCGCGTCGTCGAAATAGCGCCGGTTCTGCATGCCGGTCAGGCCGTCGGTCAGGGCGGCATGCTCGAGCGTTTCGGAGCGGGCGCTGAGCGACACCGTCATGGCGCGCAGCTTGCCCTCTTCGGTCGCCTGTTTGCGGATCAGCGGATAGATGAAGAAGATGCCGAAAAACAGCGCGGTGGCGAGCAGTACGCCGGTCGCGAACAGGAGTTTGTTGAGGTATATGACCTTGTCCAGGCCGGAGGCCGTATGGAGTTCCGTCGCGAAGGATTGCAGTTGCCCATAGGCGTGCAGTGTCACCAGGCCAGCAGCCAGGATCACGAAGATAAAGACGAAAAAAGCGGATTCCGCTTTGTGGAAACGCATCTGCTCCCCGATAGAAAAGTACCCCATGACCTTATGGCATCGACCGACTTACGGAGCGTTAAATTCCGACAACTTCGGCGAGAACCCTTCCCTCAGGGGCAACTTTTTAAGTTGCATTAGCAACAAGTGTTTGGATCGTGGTTTCGAGATCGTCACCGGGGCGAAGTCTCTGCCATTCCGGCCCCAGCTGATGGCGGAACCAGGTAGCCTGGCGTTTGGCATATTGCCTTGTCGCGATCTTGGCGCGCTCGATCGCCTCGGGAAAGCTCGACTGCCCTGAGATCGCGGCCTGGAGCTCACGAACCCCGATCGCCTTCATCGCCGGCAGGTCTGGATCCAGACGAAGGGCCGCAAGCTGCTTGACTTCCTCCAGCGCGCCCTTGTCCAGCATCTGGTCGAAACGCCTTTCGATGCGGTCAACCAATGCTGCCCGATCCGGCTCGAGGACCAGGAGATGCGCGCTCGGCCTGTCGATGAGCGGCAGGCCACGCTCTGCCTGCCAGTCCAGGATCGACCGGCCGGAGGCGTCGAGCACCTCGAGCGCCCGCACGATGCGCTGGCTGTCGGTTGGTTTCAACTGCATGGCGACGCTCGAATCCTCGCGCAGCAGCAACGCATGCAGCTTGACCGCGCCTTGCTCCTTCAATTCGTAGCGCCAGCGGTCGCGTATCCGTTGCGGAATATCGGGCATTTCCGAAATGCCTTCCGCCAGCGCACGAAAGTACAGGCCGGTGCCACCGACGAAGATTGGCCGCCGCGAGAGCGTCCCGTCATCAATGAGTTTCATGACGTCGCGCAGCCAGGCGCCGGTCGAGTAGGCGGTGCCGGGATGGACATGCCCATAGAGAAAATGCGGCGCTCGTGCGAGTTCGGGCGCCTGCGGCCGAGCCGTCAGCACGTCGAGAACCGCATAGCCCTGCATGGAATCGGTGTTGACAATGACGCCGCCTGTGTGTTCGGCCAGTTCAAGCGCCAGCGCCGACTTGCCGCTGGCGGTCGGCCCGGCTATCAGGATCGCGTTCTTCACGCGGCCTTCGCCCGCATCCGTGCCGGAATTCTCGATGCCGCTCATTGCCACGCTTGTTTCCCGTCCCGCCGATCGCGCTCTGTCGCCATCGCTTGCGAATATGGCCTCACGGTCGGTGGGCGCAAGCGCTGTCGTGTGGCTGGCCGAAGGCATTGCCTGTGATCTTGCCCTGCCGCCAGCTGCGCAGGCTGATGAAACGACCGCGAGCCTTCGTACCGCACTGGCCGCTGAGCCCGTCGACGTGATCGTCCAGCAGGCAGAAACACGCCGCAAGAAAATCCTTCTCGCCGACATGGATTCGACCATGATCGACCAGGAGTGCATCGACGAGCTGGCCGACGAGATCGGCGTCAAGGATCATGTCGCGGCGATCACCGCACGGTCGATGAACGGCGAGATCGCCTTCGAGCCGGCGCTGCGCGAGCGCGTGGCACTGCTCAAGGGGCTCGATGCCGCCGTCGTCGACCATATCGTCGCCAATCGGCTGACCTTGGCCTCGGGCGGCCGCGCGCTGGTCCAGACCATGCGCGCCAACGGCGCCTGGACGGCGCTCGTCTCGGGCGGTTTCGAGGTCTTCACCACGCGCATCGCTGCGATGCTTGGTTTTCAGGAAAACCGCGCCAACCGCCTTCTCGACCAGGACGGACGCTTCACCGGGCTGGTCGGCGAGCCGATCCTTGGCCGCGCCGCCAAGGCCGAGGCGCTGCTCGAAATCTGTGCGCGCCTTGGCCTGGCGCCGGCCGATGCCATCGCCGTCGGCGACGGCGCCAACGATCTCGACATGATCCGCCTGGCCGGAACCGGTGTCGCGCTGCATGCCAAGCCGACGGTGGCAGCGCAGGCCAAAGTCCGGATCGACCATGGCGACCTGACGGCGCTGCTTTATCTGCAGGGCTATCGGCAGGAAGAATTCGTCCAATGAAGCCGATCCGTACCGAACGCCTGATCCTGCGCAATTGGGAGGATCGCGACCGCGAATTGTTCCATCGCATCAATTCCGATGATCGCGTGATGGAGTTCTTCCCGTTTCGCCGCGACCGTGCGGCCGCCGACGCCAAGATGGATGAGTTCCGCGCCTGGGTCGATGAGGACGGCTACGGCTTCGCGGCGGCCGAGATTGCCGCGACAGGCGAATGCATCGGTTTCGTCGGCCTCCTCGCGACCGATGATGTGCCATCGCTGCCGGCCGACACAATCGAGATCGGCTGGCGGTTGGCTCCCGAATACTGGGGCAAGGGCTATGTCACCGAGGCCTCGGAGGCATGGCTGGCCTACGGCTTCGAGACATTGGCCGTCGACGAGATCGTTTCCTTCGCCGTGGCGGAAAACCACCGCTCGACCGCCGTTATGAAACGCCTCGGCATGACAGCCGACCCATTGAGCGATTTCGACCACCCCAGCATTCCAGACAGCCATCCCGCGCTCAAGCGGCATGTGCTCTACCGGCTGTCGCGCGAGGACTGGCAGGCAAGAAAAAAGGCGGCCGTTTAGCCGCCTTTTTCAAATCGCCGTATTGAAATCTCAATCCATTCGGATCGTCACGAACCTGAGCTCACCGGTCTTCGACGCCAGCATCAGCAGCGCGTTCTTGCGCCCCTGCTCCTTCAGCGCGCCGATCCGGTCCATGACGTCCTTGGGCGTGGCAACCGACTCCTGCGCGATCTCGGTGATCACCTCGCCCGGCTGGATACCGCGTTCCGCGGCGGCGGAGTCCTTGGCCACGTCGGTGATGACGACGCCGGAGACATCGCCGGCGATGCTGAACTTCTTGCGAGTCTCGTCGTTGAGTTCGCCGACCGTCATGCCAAGCACCGAGGCGGTCGAGACGGCCGGAGCCTTGTCAGCGCCCTTGTTCTGATCGGTATTGCCGTTCTCGCCGCTGGCCAGCTTCTCGCCATCCTCGAGCCGGCCGAGCGTCACCTTCACCGTCTGCTCGACACCCTTGCGCACGATCAGCACGTCGACTGCCTTGCCCACCGGGCTTTCGGCGACGACACGCGGCAGGTCGCGCATTTCATGGATGTCCTTGCCGTCGAACTTGATGATGACGTCGCCGGCCTGGATGGTGCCGTTGTCGACTGGTCCGCCCTTGATGACGCCGGCCACCAGCGCGCCCTTGGCGGTCGCCATGCCGAGGCTTTCCGCGATGTCGTCCGTCACCGGCTGGATGCGCACGCCGAGCCAGCCGCGCCGCGTCTCGCCATATTGGCGCAACTGCTCGACGACGCCCGACGCGAGCTGCGAGGGAATGGAGAAGCCGATGCCGATCGAGCCGCCGGACGGCGAAATGATCGCGGTGTTCATGCCGATGACCTCGCCGGCGCTGTTGAACAGCGGTCCGCCCGAATTGCCGCGGTTGATCGCCGCGTCGGTCTGGATGAAGTCGTCATAGGGGCCTGAATTGATGTCGCGGTTGCGCGCCGAGACGATGCCGACCGTAACCGTGCCGCCGAGGCCGAACGGATTGCCGACCGCCATCACCCAGTCGCCGACGCGCATCTTGGTGGAATCGCCGAATTTCACCGCTGTCAGCTTGTGGCCTTTCGGATCGACCTTCAGCACCGCGACGTCGGTCTTGGTGTCGGTGCCGACCAGCGTCGCCTTCAAGGTCACGCCATCGGAGAAATTGACCTCGATGTCGTCGGCATCGGCGATCACATGGTTGTTGGTGACGACGATGCCTTGTTCGGCGTCGATGACGAAACCCGAACCGAGCGACTGCACCTTCTGCGAGCCGCCATCCTTTTCGCCACCGCGGTTCTTGAAGAAATCGTCGAAGAAATCCTGGAACGGCGAGCCTTCGGGTAGTTGCGGCATCGGCACCGCGCCCGGCCCTTCCGTCCCCTTCACCGTCTGCGAGGTGGAGATGTTGACCACCGCGCCAAGCACGCCTTGCGCCAGGTCGGCGACCGAGGCTGGTCCGTCGGCGGCGAATGTCGGGGTCATCAAGGACGGAACGGCGACGGCGCTCAGCACCAGCGCGGCCGCGCCGGCCATCAACGTCCGTCGAGCGGCGGCCAAAAGGGTGTTGAATGTCATCGAGAAGCCTCCCGGCATTTCTAAAAGAGAAAAGCGCTTCGACGAAAACGCCGTGTCGCGCCATGATGGCAAGAAATACGGCACGTTTGCGGCTATGACTATCGGCGGAGTGTAAATCGAGCGTTATTCCGCAAACCGCCGCCTCTACACGCCCCGCACCAGCCAGACGACGCCGACACCAATGGCGATCGCCGCCAGCCCGCCGATCCGCAAAGCATTCTCCGGCATCGACAGCACTTCGCCCGCGAGCTTCTTCGCAAGGCGGGGGAAGCCGCCATAGACCAAGCCCTCTATGACAAGGACCAGGCCTATCGCCGCGAAGAAATCCTGCACCGGCCGTTACTGGCCGGTGCTGGGTTGTGTCGTCGGCGCGGCAGGTGCCGCGGCCGGCGCCGGCGACGTCGGTTTCGCCGGTCCTTCCTTGCCGTCGGGATCGCGGAAGTAGCGGAAGAACTCCGAACTCGGCGACAGCACCATGGTCGTCCCGGTGTTGTCCAGCGCGGTGCCATAGGCATTCATCGACCGGTAGAAGTCGAAGAAGGCGGGATCGCGCTTGTAGGCGTCGGCGAAGGTGGCACTGCGCTGCGCTTCGCCCTCACCGCGCAGGATCTCCGACTCCTTCTGCGCTTCGGCAACGATCTCGACCACTTCACGATCGGCGCGCGCGGTGATGCGCTGTGCCGCTTCGTTGCCGCGTGCCCTCAGCCGCGCAGCCTCCGCCAGGCGTTCCGCCTTCATGCGATCGTAGGTCTGCTGTGAAACTTCGGCCGTCAGGTCGGTACGGCGGATGCGGACATCCTCGATCTGCAAGCCGAGAGANGGCAGCGTCGAGACGCGTCCTGAGCCGCGCTTCGGCCAGTTCGATCTGGCCGGACACGGCCGCCCGGAAGACGCGCGGATCCGAGATGCGATAGGCGATGAAGGCATCGACCTCATAGAACTTGCCGCCCGAGACCTGGACGCGGATGTTGTCGAGGTCGAAGCGCAGCACCCTGTTTTCGATCAGTTGCACCGTATCTGCGTCGAAGAACGAGAACGGCGCCTTGAAGTAGATGCCGGGCTCGCTCTTGACGTCGACGATCTCACCGAAGCGGAGCACCAGCGCCTGCTGGCGCGCATTGACCACGAAGACCGAGGAATAGATCAGGAAGAGGATGACCGCCGCCACGACGCCGAAGATGGGAAGACGGTTGGCCATCACTTGGTACCTCCCGTGTTCGCGGCGGGCGCGGCCGGTGCCGGCGGCTTCGGCTGCAATGCGGGCAGCGGCAGATAAGGCAAGACACCTTGTCCGTTGCCCTGCTCGACGATGACCTTGCTCGAGTCCTTCAGAACCCTCTCCATGGTTTCCAGATAAAGGCGTTTGCGCGTGACATCGGGGGCTTTGGCATATTCGTCGTAGACCGAGATGAAGCGCTGGGCCTCACCTGCGGCTTCCTGCACCACACGGTTTTTGTAGGCGGCCGCGTCTTCGCGGACCTGGGCCGCCTCGCCGCGTGCCTGGCCGAGCTTCTGGTTGGAATACTGATTGGCCTGCTCGACGAACTTGTCCTCGTCCTGCTCGGCGCGCTGCACCTCGTCGAACGCATCAGCCACCTCGCGTGGCGGCGCCGCATCCTCGATGGAGACGGCGTTGACGTTGAGACCGGCCTTGTAGCCGTCCAGCGTCGTCTGGATGATCTCGCGCACCGAGGCCGCAATGCCCTGGCGATCGTCGCGGAAAATGTCCTGCGCCGGCCGGCGGCCGACGGCTTCGCGCATGGCGCTCTCGGCAACCTGCCGCAGCATGCCATCCGGGTCGGAGACGTCGAACAGGTAAGCGCGGGGATCGGAGACCTGGTAGGCCACCGAAAACTGCACATTGACGATGTTCTGGTCGCCCGAGAGCATCAGCCCGTTGCCGCTGGTGTTGCCGCCGCCAATGTCGACGAGCTGCTCAGAAATCTTCGCCGTCTCGACGGTCTCGAGAGGCCACCAGTGGAAATGCAGACCTGGCTGGGAAAGTTCGGCCTTCGGCTTGCCGAAGCGCAGTTCGACCGCGACCTCGTCGGGCTGCACGGTATAGACCGCCTGGAAGGCCCACAGAACGACCAGCACCGCGGCGATCAGGCCGAACACCGCCGGACTGGCGCCGCCGCCGCCGGGCAGCGCACGCCGCAACCGATCCTGGCCACGGCGAATGATGTCTTCGAGGTCGGGAGGCGACCCCTGCGGGCCGCTCGGCCCCTTCGGTCCCTGCCCCCAGGGCCCCTGATTGTTACCGCCGCCACCCCACGGGCCGCCGCCGCCGCCACCTTTGTCGTTCCAGGGCATGAATGTCCTTTCGCTTGGAATTCCCTCAAGCGCCGCGGTTACGGCGCAAATCCAGTGTCGTTCTTCTATAGGGACGCCACGGCACGCTTTCAACGCGATGCGCCGCCGACTTCATCCGTTTTGAACCGGTAGCGACCCTTTGTCGTCCTTTATCTTCAAACTATCTGGCGGTGGCGCTCATAAACCGTATAGCGCGTCGCATGGCTGTCCTTTTCTCCTGACGCAATCTCCTGCGAACTGACCACTTGCCATGTATTAAGGTCGATCGGCGGGAAATGCGCGTCGCCATCGACGGCGGCCAGCACATGGGTCACGTGCAGACGGTCGGCCAGCGGCAGCGCCTGGGCATAGATTTGGCCGCCGCCGATGATGCAGACCTCGTCGACGCCCGTCATGCGGCGTCCACGCACGGTCGCCAGTTGGATCGCGGCTTCCAGCGTATGCGCCACCTCGACGCCCTCGGCGCGCCAGGCCTCATCGCGCGTGACGACGATGTTCAGCCTGCCCGGCAGCGGCCGGCCGATGCCTTCATAGGTCTTACGGCCCATGATGATAGGCTTGCCCATCGTGTCGGCCTTGAACCGCTTGAGGTCGGTGGAGAGCCGCCACGGCAGCCCGCCATCCCGCCCGATCACGCCGTTCTCGGCAATGGCGACATAGATCGCGACATGCATCAGTTTGCGTCCCCGCCATTGCTGTCCGACGGTACGAGCAGAAGGATGTCGATGTCGTGCTCGGGATAGAAATCGTTCGCCTTCATCTCGAAACGCGTCGGCCCGACCTTTTTGACGTTGTCGCCGCAGAACGAGACCAGGGCTTTCGGATTGCCCTTGTCGACGGTCAGCTTGAACTTGCCGATGGTGCCCGCCGCCCAGTTGCCCCCGGTGGTCAGGATATAGGCGATGCGGCTTTCGTAGAATTTGGGATAGCCGTCCGGATTGTCCTTCGCCGCCTTGCGCACCGCATTCTCGAATGTGTCGTCCATGCAGTAGCGGCTCTTGTAGGCGGCGTATGAGTTCTGGAACTGGCCTTCATTGAAGAAACTGACCGAGGATGTGCCGCCCACGCTGGGCTTGTAGCTGTGCGAGACGTGAACGTCCTTGTTGGCCGGAAAGGTCGCGCGCCACCAATAGGTCGAGCGCAATTGCCAGAACGGCGAATAGACCGGTTTTTGGCCACTGTCGGCTGCCGAATCCTCGATGATGATGCCGCGGTTGACCCAGTCGTCAGCCACCGCTTGCGGCAGCTTCGCCAGCGCCGCCCTGGCCGCGTCGCCGAACGGATTGAAGGGCACGTTTTGCGCCTTGAGGTCGGCGCCGATGTCGATGCCTAGCGCGA
The DNA here is from genome assembly GCF_000502415.1 of Mesorhizobium sp. LNHC229A00. Classification (NCBI taxonomy): domain Bacteria; kingdom Pseudomonadati; phylum Pseudomonadota; class Alphaproteobacteria; order Hyphomicrobiales; family Phyllobacteriaceae; genus Mesorhizobium; species Mesorhizobium sp. LNHC229A00. Next base: position 263,860 of record NZ_AYWQ01000001.1, on the reverse strand, counting down.
GCACCTTCTGCTCGAGTTGGGGCTTGGCCGCGACGCCGTCGATCGTCACCTCGAAGCCGAGGAAATTATCGCTCTGGTTTTCCGGGATCGCCGGCATCTCCTCGGGATCGCCCGAAATGTCGGGCATCGGGAAGGCGACGATCGCCTCGACATCCTTGTCGGTGTTGTTGTGGAAGACGTAGTCCACCGTCACCTTTTCGGGCGAGATGAAAAGATCCTCGCTTTGCATCGCCACGGCATCGCTGCGCGACAGGATCACGCCGCCGGTGCCAAGCTCGGCAACCGAATCATTGGCCATTGCGGGCGCGGCTGAAAGCGCCAACGCTAAAGCCAGAACAGATCGCAACATCGAAGCCCCCTCGGCTGGAATGCCTGGATGACCCTAGCCGTTTCAATGCGGCGTTTCAAAGCCCTTCCGCTTGCCGGGCGTGCGTGACTGGTTTGGACAGGCAGGCGGTCTGGACACGCACGCGGTCTGCACACGCAAGCGCAGGCGGTCTGGACACGCAGGCGGTCTGGACACGCAGGCGGTCTGGACACGCAGGCGGTCTGGACTAACAGGTTCCGATGGGGCAGGAGTTCGCGCCATGCGCAAGCTTCTCGTCATCGGCATAGGCGCCGGCAATCCCGACCACATGACCGTCCAGGCCATAGCAAGCCTGAACAGGGCGGACGTCCTGTTCATTCCCGACAAGGGCACCGACAAGACCGACCTTGCCGACCTGCGGCGCGGGATCTGCGACCGCTTCGTCACCAACCCGGCCTCACGCCGGGTCGAGTTCGACGTGCCCGTGCGCGCCGAACCAACCTCTTCCTATCGCTCGACCGTCGACGACTGGCACGAAGCCATCGCCGCCATCTACGAGGGACTGATCCGCGACGAGATCTCCGGGGGGGGCTGCGGCGCCTTCCTGATCTGGGGCGATCCTTCGCTCTATGACAGCGCCCTGCGCATCCTCGAGCGCGTGCGCCTGAGGGGCAATGTTGCGTTCGACCTGGAAGTCATTCCCGGCATAACGGCTATCCAGGCGCTGGCAGCCAGCCACAAAACGGCGCTGAACCGCATCGGCGATCCCGTGCTGATCACCACCGGCCGCCGCCTGACCGAGGAAGGCATGCCGGACAATGCAGGCAGCGCCGTCGTCATGCTCGACGGCAAATGCGCCTTCAACACGCTGGCCGACCAGGACCTTTTCATCCAATGGGGCGCCTATCTCGGCACGCCCGACGAGATCATCATCTCCGGCCGCCTTGGCAATGTCGGCGCCGAAATCGAAAAGCGCCGCGACGAAGCCCGCCGGAAGAAAGGCTGGATCATGGATACGTATTTGCTGCGAAAGCCGGAGTAGTCAGTAGGGATTAGGCTGCCTTCACTACTCATACTCACTACTCCCCTATCCCGCCTCAATCTCCGCCTGCAACGCATCCATATGCGTTGACGCGGCCGCACTCGCCGCGCGTTCGATGGCGCGAAAACGGCTGACCACGGCCAGGCCGACGGTCGTCAGTTGCGCGCCGCCGCCTTTGCGGCCGCCGGTCTGCGCGGCCACCAGCGGCTTTCCGAACACCCGGTTCATGTCCTCGACCAAGTCCCATGCGTGCTTGTAGGACATCTCCATGCCGCGCGCGGCGGCCGAGATCGAACCGAAGGTGGCGATGTGCTCCAGAAGCTCGATCTTGCCAGGACCGATCCGTCCGTCCGGATCGAGATTTATCCGCAAGCTCAGCGACGGCATTTTTGCTCCTCCGCGATCGCTTCAGCTTCGGCGACCGTTATTCCAAAACAATATAGCGCCGATCGCCGCCGCTGTCAGCCATCGACCTCGAGCGGCAGGCCGGCGCCGGTATTTCCCCGGTCGAAGCTCACGGTCTTGACCACCGCGAAGACCTTGCCGCCGAGCCGCAGCTCCAGCGCCTGCCGTGACTGTTCCGTGATGCGGGCGAGCACCGTTGCGCCATAGCAGTCGATGCCGATTTCGACCGTCGGCCCCTCGCCCGGACTGATCGCGACGATCGTGCCGGGCAGGATATTGAGGGCACTGAGGCCCGTCGGTTTCTCCGCGGCGATCATCACATCGCGAGCACGAATGCGGATACGCACGGGAGCCCCGGCCTTCATCGCAAGGCGCGGCACGCGGATCTCGCCGGCGGCCGAGCCGAGCACGGTCATCCCAAAAGCCTCGTCGTGACGCAGCACCTTCGTGTCCAGCACGGCACCACCCTCGCCGCGCTCTTCCACCGGCAACAGGTCGAGCCTTTGCATGACAGCGTCGGTCGGACCGCTGGCCGTGACCTTGCCCTGCGCCAACATCACCACGTCGCTCGCCAGCCGCGCCACCTCGGCGACCGAATGGCTGACATAGACGATCGGGATCTTCGTTTCGTCGCGCAGCCGCTCGATATAGGGCAGGATCTCGGCCTTGCGCGCTTCGTCGAGCGAGGCCAGCGGCTCGTCCATGAGCAGCAGTCTGGGGCTGGCCAGCAGCGCCCTGCCGATCGCCACGCGCTGTTTCTCGCCGCCCGAGAGTTTTGCCGGCCGTCGGCCAAGCAGCGGGCCGATGCCCAGCAAGTCTACAACGGCGTCCATATCCGCGTAGCGTTCCGCCGCCGGCGTGAACCAGCGGCCGTAGCGCAGATTGCTGATCACGCTCATATGCGGAAACAGGCGCGCATCCTGGAACACCATGCCGATGCGGCGTTTGTGCCTTGGCAGGAAAATGCCTGCACCAGTGTCGACCAGCACGCGGCCATCGACCTCAATGCGCCCCTTGTCCGGCCGGATCAGCCCGGCAATCATGTTGATCAGCGTCGTCTTGCCGGAACCGGACGGCCCAAACAGCGCCGTCAGCCGTCCGGCGCTCTCAAAGCGGGCCTCGACGGCGAAATCGCCAAGCCGGTGGCCGATGTCGACAAGGACGCTCATTCGATGTTCATCCGCCGCCCGACCCGGCGCGCCAGCACTTCCGATGCGACCAATGCCGCCATCGAGATGACGATCGAAATCAGCGTCAGCCGCAGGGCCCCTTCGTCGCCGCCCGGCACCTGGGTAAAAGTGTAGATCGCCGACGGCAGCGTCTGCGTCTCGCCAGGAATGTTGGAGACGAAAGTGATGGTCGCGCCGAACTCGCCCATCGCCTTGGCAAAGGACAGGATGGCGCCGGCGATCAGCCCGGGCAGGATCAGCGGCAGCGTGATGGTGCCGAACACCCACAGCGGGTTGGCGCCGAGCGTTCCCGCCGCCGCCTCCATCTTGCGATCCACCGCCTCGATCGACAGCCGGATCGCCCGCACCATCAGGGGGAAGCCCATGACACCGCAGGCCAGGGCGGCACCCGTCCAGCGAAACGAGAAGACGATACCGAAATGTTCGGCGAGAAAGGCACCGGCCGGGCCGCGTTTGCCGAACGTCAAAAGCAGGAGATAGCCGGTTACCACGGGCGGCAGGATCAGCGGCAGGTGCACCACCCCGTTGAGCAGCGTCTTGCCCCAGAATTGCCCCCGGGCAAGCAGCAGCGCGATCGCTATGCCCGGCGGCAGGCTGGCGAGCATCGCCACCGTCGCCACCTTGACGGACAGCCGGACCGCATTCCATTCGTCGGGAGTGAGGTCCAGCAGCCAGCTCATAGTACGGTATCGGGCCTTTTCGAACTCAGGTGCTTGCCGACTCAGTTGCTCGGCGTGAGCACGGTAAAACCCTGTTCCCTAAAGAGCGCGCCGGCCTTGGCGGACTGCAGGCACTTCAGGAAGGCCGGCGTATCCTTGTCCTTCGAATCGGCTGTCTGGGCAACCGGATAGATGATCGGCGGATGTGTGTCCTCCGGGAAGGTGCCGACCACCTTGACCCCCTTTTCGGCGTGCGCGTCGGTGGCATAGACGATGCCGAGCGCGGCCTCACCAGTCGAAACCAGCTTCAGCGCCGCACGGACATTCTCGGCCTGCGCCACCTTGCCCTCGACCGAGGACCAGACGCCGAGCGATTCCAATGCCGCCTTGCCGTATTTGCCGGCCGGCACGGCCTTGAAGTCGCCCATGGCAAGCTTGCCGTCGCCGACCAGCTTGGCGAGGTCAAAGCCTTTCTCGATCTTGGTTTCGACCGTCGAATCCTTCGGCGCCACCAGCACGATCTCGTTGCCCAGCAACTTCACTTCTGTGTCGCGCTTGGTCAGCTTCTTGTCGGAGAGATATTTCATCCAGTCGAGATCGGCGGAGATGAAGATGTCGGCCGGCGCCCCGCCCTCGATCTGCTTGGCCAATGCCGAACTGGCGGCATAGGAAACGGTGGCGGCTTCGCCGACATCGGTCTCGCAGGCCTTGTTCACCGCATCGAGCGCATCCTTGAGACTGGCTGCCGCGAACACCACGATCTTGTCTTCCGCGTGCGCTGCCGGCGTTGCCGCCATCAGCGCCGCCGCAAGACCGCCAACGGCGATTGCACTCAACCCGAAACCTTTGCGCGCCATCGAAAACTCTCCTGGGTTCTAAAATCCGATCGGCTCGAAGCCTGCACACCGATATATCCGCATGGATATAACAAGGAAAGGGCCTGCCTACCGAAACTCCGTCTGGCGCTGCATGATTGCTCTGATAAGACCGCCGCCGCGAAAGGAACTCCAATGAAGATCAGCGCCCGCAATGTCCTCGAGGGAATGATCACCGAGATCGTCAAGGGAGCCACCACCTCGCATGTCCGCATCGACATCGGTGGCGCCATCGTCACCGCCTCGACCAACGAAGCCGTCGCCGACCTCAAGCCCGAAGAGGGCAAGCAGGCCTAAGCCGTGGCCAAGGCCGCGGACGCGATGGTGGCATCGACCGGAAGGCCGCCGCTCAGACCGCGATGGGCGCCTTGATCGACGCGTCGGCGACGTAGTTTTCCAGCCGGAAATCCTCGAAGCGAAAGGCGAAAAGGTCCTTCACCTCAGGATTGATCCACATCGTCGGCAGGGTCGTTGGCGTGCGCCGCAACTGTTCGCGCGCCTGCTCGAAATGGTTCGAGTAGAGATGCGCGTCGCCAAGCGTGTGGACGAAATCGCCCGGCTTAAGCCCGGTCACCTGCGCCACCATCAGCGTCAGCAGCCCGTAGGACGCGATGTTGAACGGCACGCCGAGGAAGATGTCGGCGGAGCGCTGGTAGAGCTGGCAGGAAAGCCGGCCCTCGGACACGTAGAACTGGAACAGGCAGTGGCAAGGCGGCAGCGCCATGGCTTCCACCTCGGCGGGATTCCAGGCCGAGACGATCAGCCGCCGCGATTGAGGATTGCGGCGGATCTCCTTGAGAAGATTGGCGATCTGGTCGATCGAGCCGCCATGGCCGTCTGGCCAGGACCGCCACTGCCTGCCGTAGACGGGGCCGAGATCGCCATTCTCGTCGGCCCACTCATCCCAGATGGAAACGCCGTGATCGGTCAGGTACTTGATGTTGGTGTCGCCGGCGAGGAACCATAGGAGTTCATGGATGATCGACTTCAGATGCAGCTTCTTGGTGGTGGTGACCGGAAAACCGCGCGCCAAATCGAAGCGCATCTGGTAGCCGAAGACGGAGCGCGTGCCGGTGCCGGTGCGGTCGCCGCGATCGGCGCCGTTGTCCAGCACATGCTGCAGGAGGTCGAGATACTGGCGCATCGGTTCTGGGCTCGATTCGGGATCTCGTCAATCATAGCGCATATAGGCGCTGACGCCACGCTTGTCTGAGATCGTCCCCATTCAGCAAAGAACGAAGCCTGCCCAGAATCCTCCCCGGCGAACCGGAAGCGCGGAAATCGCCAGCCGGCCGCCAGAATGAGTAACCAAGGTCTCAGAGGGAGCCGAGCTTGCCCAGGTCCTTGGCCACCAGATAGTAGAAGGTCACGCGGTTCTTGGTGTTGTCGGCATGCATTGCCTTGCAGGTCTTCTCGATTGCCGCGTCGGCCTTCGCCCCGTCGCTGACGCCGAGCTTCTTGGCCACCCAGCTCTCCTTGACCCGGGCCAATTCCTTCGGATCCGTGCAGGACACCAGCGAGGAATCGCGGTTCCTCAGCGCAATGCCCAGGTGCTTGACGATTTTTTCGACCGCATCGGCACTTGCCGCAGCGTCATATTTCTTCACATCCGCAAGATAGTCGGCCATCAGAATTCCCCTCGTCGGCGCCACGGATCCGATCGATGAGGGCTGTGGCGCGCATCGCAACTTGTGCGCTAGGTCGGCAACTCCTCACCGCCCGCGAAGCTTCGGTTGAGACCGCGCCCAAGTCAACCCTTGGCGTCGCGATTTGACACAGGGACAAAGCACCATTGCGGCCTTTCATTTCCGCGCGAGCCCCCCTATATTCGTTTTGTCGGCTTGACCGACTATGGCGATAAATGGGCGATGAAATAAGCCGTTCGGACCCGGGGGCGGTACCCGGCGCCTCCACCAAAAGCCGCTGTTGAGGACAGAGCGGTTTTTGCTGGGGGCGAAATAGGATCGACGAAGGTGTAAAGATCGTACTTTTGCCCGGCATTGTACCACCGTCATCGGGCTAAACTTATAGTTGCCAACGACAACTATGCGGAAGCACGTCTCGCTGCTTAATGCAGTGCGATAGCTTCAAATCAAGCCCTAGAGGTTCGCACTTCTAGGCGGGGTTCGGAGGTACCTGGCAACAGAAACCTCCACTTCTTTCTATTCACCATCGTCACGCAACGGCAGGCTCGGCTCTGGCCGATTTCGCGTGGCCGCTTAGCCGCGAAACAGTCGCGCATCCCTTCATCAATGGACAAAAAAGTCTGACGGGTCCGGCCTTTCCTGTGCGTTGTTGGACCAGGCGATACCTTGTAAACTGAAACGCCCCTTGGAGATCGAAAACATGGCGCTCAAGCGGATGGACAATGTAGCAATCGTCGTCGAAGACCTCGGAGGGGCGATCGATTTCTTTCGCGAACTCGGCCTCGAGCTCGAAGGGCGGGCCACGGTCGAAGGAGAATGGGCCGGGCGCGTCACCGGACTGGGCGACCAGCATGTCGAGATTGCCATGATGCGCACGCCGGACGGCCACAGCCGGCTGGAGCTGTCCCGCTTCCTCGCGCCGCCCGTCGTCGCGGATCACCGGACCGCCCCGGTCAACGCCCTGGGCTATCTCCGCGTCATGTTCACCGTGGACGACATCGACGACACGCTTGAAAGGCTCCGCACGCGCGGCGCGCAACTCGTAGGCGAAGTTGTCGAGTACAAGGACGTGTATCGGCTCTGCTACATCCGTGGGCCTGAAGGGCTTCTCATCGGCCTCGCCCAGGAACTCAACTGAGCGTCAGCAACCAGAGCGCGGTCGTCAACGCGGAGGCAAACGCCGGCTTCGACACAAAGAGGGCCGGGATCGACCCGGCCGCTCCTGGTTCATTGAGGATTTCCTATTCCGCCGGCGCTTCGACCGCTTCGCGCGAACGGCCAAGCGTGACTTTCGCCAGGGCGAACGAGATCACCGCGCAGAGCGTGATGCCGGCGACCATCGGCAGCGGCGTGCCGTCGAAGAACACACCGGCGACGCCCATGGCGAGCGCGCCGATGGCGAAGTGCAGCGTGCCCATCAGCGCCGACGCCGTGCCGGCGATCTCGCCATGCTCTTCCATTGCCAGCACCGATGTGGTCGGGATGACCAAGCCGAGGAAGCCGTAGCCGACGAACAGCAGGGCCGCCATCACGTCCAGCCGGTCGACGCCCGTCGCCATGATCGCGAACAGCACAACCATCGTCGTCGCGTAGCCGGTCACCGCCACCCACACCACACGCTTCAGTCCGAACCGTTCGGAAAGCAGGCCCGTCAACTGCGACATGCCGATAAAGGCAACCGCGTTGATCGAGAAGAACACGCTGTAGACCGAAGGCGACAGCCCGTAATGGTCGATCAGGATGAAGGAGGAGCTCGACAGATAGACGAAGAAGCTCGCAATGCCGAAGCCGGCGATCGCCACCAAGCCGAGGAAATTACGGTCGCCCATCAGGAAGCGGTAGCCGGCAAGGGCTGTACCGAAGGAGGACCCGACGCGTTCTTCCACCGGCCGTGTCTCCTTGAGCGAGGTCGCGAGCAGGATGGTGGCAAGCACCGCCGCGCCGGTCACCGTCCAGAATACGGCGCGCCAGCCGAAATTCTCGATGATCTGGCTGCCGGTCAGCGGCGCCAGGATCGGCGACACCGAAAACACCAGCATCAGCAGCGACATCAGTTTGGCGGCCTCATTGCCGGTGTGCAGGTCGCGCACGATGGCGCGCGGAATGGCCATTCCGGCACTGGCGCCAAGCCCCTGCAGGAAGCGGAAGGCGATCAGCCACTCGATGGTCGGCGCCATTGCCGAGCCGATGCCGCCGGCCATGAACAGCGCCAGGCCGCCATAGAGCGGCAGCTTGCGGCCGACCATGTCGGAGATCGGCCCGACGACGATCTGGCCGAAGCCCATCGACAGGAAGAAGATCAAAAGGCTCATCTGCACGGCGGCGGTGCCGGCATGCAGATCGGTGCCGATCGACGGCAAAGCGGGCAGATACATGTCGATGGCGAACGGACCGATGGCGGACAACAGGCCGAGCACGACCGCGATGCGGAGGAATTTGGGACTCATGATAATGGCTTCTTTCGAATCTGGTTGCCGCCGCCAGGCGACGTCTGACCCTAGGACGTTCCATCCCGTGGGTTTCCTACTCCTGGAGCAAATTTATTCGCCTCCGGAGCGAAATCCCCTTATATCGTGTCCACAAATTTAGACAGTCTTGTCTAAATCGTCAATCACCTCTATATGGATTTTCATGAGATCGGGCGTTTCTCCTGACACTTTCCCGCCACGCGGCCACGAGGCCAAGCGCCTGTCGATCGTCGACGCCGCTGCCGGCGTGTTCTGCCGCGAAGGTTTCGCCGGCGCCAATATCGACCTGATCGCGGTTGAGGCCGGCGTGTCGCGCCAGACGGTCTACAACCACCATGGCGACAAGGAAAAGCTGTTCATCGCGGTCGTGCGCGACCTGACCGAGCGCTGCAACGCCGGCATTTTCGCCACCATCGCCACCTTTCCCGATCAGCCTGGGGATCTCGAGGCCGACCTGATCGGTTTTGCCGTGCGCCTGAACCAGAACTGCATCTGCAACCGCGACGGAAAATTCCTGCGCAAGCTGATCCAGACCGAGGGCGAGCGCTATCCCGAGCTCTTTGCCGAATGGCGCGAACAGGGACCCGGAAGGACATGGCCGGCGATCGCCGCCCGCTTCGCCCGCCTCGCCTATGGCGGCTATCTCGCGATCCACGATCCCGATGTCGCGGCGCGCCAGTTCCTCGGCCTCGTCAATGCCGAACTGCAGACCACCTTCATGCTCGGCGGCACGCCGAGCGAGGATGAGGTGGTGCAATCGGCGACAAACGGAGTGCGCACCTTCCTGCGCGCTTTCGGCAAGCGCCCTTCCCCGACCAGCGTCAAAAGACACGCTGCGCTGGCTAACGCATAGCATTTGGCGTTGCCGCCAAACCGCCTTGCCGATCAAATCATTCGCAATAGTCCTCGCTTCGGCGCGGCGGCGGTCTATATCAGGTTTACGCCGCGCCCAAGCTTGATTACAGCTATGCGGACGATTCAACGGAACCCGACCACCTCATGGCCGACGACCATATCCGCTACGACATTCTGGCCCAGGAGGCGTTGCGCGGCGCCATGCGCAAGGTCCTGGCAGAGGTCGCGCGCACCGGCCTCCCCGGCAACCATCATTTCTTCATCACCTTCCNCATATCCGCTACGACATTCTGGCCCAGGAGGCGTTGCGCGGCGTCATGCGCAAGGTCCTGGCAGAGGTCGCGCGCACCGGCCTCCCCGGCAACCATCATTTCTTCATCACCTTCCTGACCGGCGCGCCGGGCGTGCGCGTCTCGTCGCGGCTGCGCGAGCGCTATCCCGAGCAGATGACCATCGTCATCCAGTTCCAGTATTGGGACCTGAAGGTGACCGACACCGGTTTCGAGGTCGGTCTCTCCTTCTCCGACGTGCCGGAGAAACTGGAAATCCCGTTCTCGGCCGTGCGCGGCTTCTACGACCCCTCGGTCAATTTCGAGCTCGAATTCGACGTCAAGACCGATGCGCAGCCCGACGAGGAACCGGCAGCACCGGCGCCGGAGCCGCTGACCATCGTCTCCGAGAAGAAGCCGAAGGCCGAGAAGAAGGCCGCCGCCGAAGCGGAGAAGAAGGCAACCGCGGCGGATGCCGGCACCAAGGGCGCCGAAGTGGTCTCGCTCGACGCCTTCCGCAAGAAATAGCTCGCGGTCCGTGGCCGACATCGTCAATCTCCGCCAGGCTCGCAAGCAGAAGGCGCGGGACGACAAGGCACAAACGGCCAGCCGGAATCGCGCCTTGCACGGTCGCACCAAGGCCGAAAAGGAACGCGACCGCCTGATCGCCGACAAGAGCGAAAGGTTTGTCGCGGGCCATCACCGCGAAAAGCCCACCCAGCCTGACGATCAATGAGCGCCGTCGAAAAGCGCTCGGTGACCATTCGCGGCCATCGCACCAGCTATTCCCTCGAAAAGCCCTTCTATGACGATCTCGTCGCCATCGCGGCGGCCAGGAAGCTGACACTCGCCGCCCTCGTCGCCGAAATCGACGAGACCCGGCCCCGTGACACCAACCTGTCCTCGGCGCTCAGGCTGCATGTCCTGGAATGGGCGAAGCGCGCGACGAGCGCCTGAACTTACGCACGCTCGGCCGCGTCCGCCTTTTTCCCGCGTCCGAAGCCGAGCAAGGTGGAGCGCTCTCGCTCCTCGGCCTGCTTGCGCGAGCGCACGCGCATCAGATCCTTCCAGCCGATATAGCCGACCAACCTTCCATCCTCACGCTCCACGACCGGCAGATGCGAGACATTGGCTGTCACTAGCTTGTCCGACAGGCCTTCCAGATATTCGTCGGGATGGGCCAGCGTCACCTTGCTTCCGGCCAGCAGCTCGCCGAGCGTTGTCCTACGGTGCTTACCGGCACGGCGCCAGCGCAGGATCGCCGGCGGATCGATAAGGCCGAGCACCTGCCTATTTTCATCGATTACGGGAAAACTCGGATGGCGGGTTTCCGGCGCGGTCAGGAAGGCGGCCGCACCATGCAGCGTCATCGTCGCCGGCACGCTCTCGACCTCTGACGTCATCACCTCGCGCACCCTGGCCAGCGCGAAGGGGTCGACGCGATATTCGCGAACCAGATGGTGCCCCCGCCTGGCGATCTTCTCGGTCAGGATCGAACGCTTCATCAGCAGGACGGTGACCCCCTGCGCGGCGGCACAAGCCGCGATCAGCGGCACCAGCACATGAGTGTTGCCGGTCAGCTCGACGGCGAAGAAAGTGGCTGTCAGCGGCGCCCGCATCGTGCCGCCCATGGTGGCGGCCATTGCCAGCAGTGCCCAGAAGCCCGGGTCCGCCGCCGGCAGGATGCCTGCAAGCACCGCCCCCATCGCGCCACCCATGATCAACAGCGGCGCCAGCACGCCGCCCGAGGTTCCCGAGCCGAGCGCCACCGACCATATGATGGCCTTGACCGCCAGCAGCAGCAGCGCCGCCGTCGCGATCGTGCGGCCGTCCAGCATGTCGGCGATGTTGTCATAGCCGACGCCTAGCGCCCGTGGGTCGATCAAGCCGCCTATGCCGACCACCAGGCCGCCGAGCATTGGCCACCACATCCAGTGGATCGGCAGCTTCTGGAAGCCGTCCTCGCAGGCATAGACCATCTGGGTCAGCAGCCCGGACAACAGGCCGGCGCATATGCCGACCAGCACCCAGCCGCCAAGGCCGAGGAAGGAGATAGCCATGTTGCCCGCGAACGGAAAGATCGGCCCCGGCATGTGCAGCATGGTGCGCTCCACCTCGGCCACGATGGCCGCCACCACCACGGGGATGAAGCTGCGTGGCGTCCATTCGAACAGCAGCAATTCGACCGCCAGCATGATGGCCGCGATCGGCGTGCCGAACACGGTGGTCATGCCGGCCGCCGCTCCCGCAACCAGCAATGTCTTGCGCTCGTTGTCCGAGACCGGCAGCATCTGCGCGATCAACGAGCCGATGGCGCCGCCGGTCATGATGATCGGACCCTCGGCGCCGAACGGCCCGCCGGAGCCGATCGAGATCGCCGACGACAGCGGCTTCAGGATCGCCACCTTGGCGTCCAGCCTGGAGCGTCCGAGCAGGATCGCCTCGATGGCCTCGGGAATGCCGTGGCCGCGGATCTTTTCGCTGCCATAGCGCGCCATCAGGCCGATGATCAGCGCGCCGATGACCGGAACGATGACGGCGGCAAGCCCGAGCGGCGTATCCTGCAGCTTCAGCTCGGCAAGCGAGAACTGGCCGAAATAGGCGATGTTGGTGGCGAACCTGATCAGCTTCAGAAGCGCCACGCCGGCAAACAGCCCGGCCGTCGCCACCACCACCGCTATCGCGGCGACGAGCAGCACTCGGGCATCTGTGGTGAAATCCCGGAGGTGGTCGGGATTGGAGTTATGGGTCTTCATGGTGGCTTTGCTTCCTGGCGGCGGCCGTGTCTCGGGTTCTGCGGCACGGTCGAAGTGGCCAGCCGGTTGTAGGCCGGTTATGTATCGTAACACGATATATCTGTTCAAGCGGCTTTCGCTCGAAATTTCGTTTGAGCTTTCACCGGAAAACGAAGACATCTCCGATATGACGCAGCCCAAGACACCACGCCCAGCCATCAGGCAATCCGACTACCAGCGGCTGTCCGAGTTCCGCTACCTGATCCGCCGCTTCCTCGAATTCAGCCAGGTGCAGGCCGAGGACGCCGGTCTGACCCCGCGCCAGCACCAAGCGCTGCTGGCGATCAAGGGATATCCCGGCGGCGGGCCGGTGACGGTCGGCGACCTGGCGGAACGCCTGCGCATCCGTCACCACAGCGCCGTCGAACTGGTCAACCGTCTCGGCGAGGCAGGACTGGTCGCTCGCGACCAGGACAAGGACGACCACCGCCGCGTGCTGCTGCGGCTGACCGAGCGCGCCGACGGTTGCCTGGCCGAACTGTCGGCCGCGCATCTCGACGAGCTCTCGCGCATCGAACCCATGCTGCGGCGCCTGCTCGATCGGAGCCAGGACTGACGTCCAGCATCCGTGCGGGCCGATACGGGACTTTTTTTCCGGAATCCGAATCCTTTGGCCTGGCCGCCGCGTCTTGGACACGCGACAGCCAAGGGAGCCGATGCGATGAAACGCCATTTGATACGCTACAAGACGAAACCGGAGCGGGCCGACGAGAACGAGCGCCTGGTCAAGGCAGTGTTCGAGGAACTGCGCGGCAAATCGCCGGAAGGCGTTCGCTACATGACCTGGCGCTCCGGCGACGGCACTTTCGTCCATCTCGTCGAGACCGAAACCGACGGGCATGCCGACCTCATCACAGGACTTGCCGCCTTCCAGGCCTTCCAAAGTGGCATCATGGATCGCTGCATCGACCCTCCGCAGCGTGACGTGATGACAGTGGTGGGCCACTATCGGATGCTGGACGAATAGAACCGTTTCGAGAATGGCCGGTGCATGAACAATCCAGGCGAAATCCCAGAGCCTTTCGACCGCTTGTTCGGCGAATTGCGCCCCAAACTGCATCGCTACTGCGCCCGGATGACAGGCTCGGTCGTCGATGGCGAGGACGTCGTGCAGGAGGCGCTGGCCAAGGCATTCGAGGCTCTGGCCGGCACCGCCCCGATCGACAATCCCGAAGGCTGGCTGTTTCGCATTGCCCACAATGCGGCGCTCGACTTTTTGCGCCGCCGCGCCCGTGAGAGGACTTTCTCCGAGGAGGAGCCGGACATGATCGCCGACCCTGCGAATTCCATCGCCGACCGGCAGGCCGCGGCAGCCGGATTGCACAGTTTCATGCGCCTTCCCGTCGCGCAGCGAAGCAGCGTTATCATGATGGATGTCCTGGGCTATTCGCTGCGGGAGATCAGCACCATACTCGACACCAGCATCCCCGCGATCAAGGCAGCGCTGCATCGTGGCCGTGGCCGGCTGCGTGAGCTCGCCGACGAACAGGACGATCGTCCTGTTCCCAGGCTGAGTGCATCGGAGCGCCTGTTGCTCGACGCCTATGTCGATCGCTTCAACGCCCGCGATTTCGATGCCGTGCGAGACATGCTGGCCGACGAAGTGCGGCTGGAACTGGTGGCCAGGGCAAGGCTCAGCGGCCGCAAGGAGGTGGCCACCTATTTCGGCAATTATTCCAGGGTGCGGGATTGGCATTTTCACGCTGGTTTCGTCGAGGACCGTCCGGCAATCCTCGTGCGCGATCCCAAGGACCCGACGGCAGCACCGGCATACTTCATCCTGCTGAGTTGGCAGGGCGGCAAGCTTGCCGCCATCCGCGACTTCCGCCACGCCAGATACGTCGCCGACGGCGCCGAAACGTTCGTCCTTGAGACGATTGCCTGGCGGTGAGCAACCGGAAAGCCTAGCCCTGCTGCCTACTGCAGTGACTTCAGCAGATTGTCGACCGTGAACGGATTGGCCTTCGGCTTGGCCGGAGGCGGATTGTCGTTGGCGGGCACCTGCTCGGCCTTGGGCGCCTGTTGCGCCGCCTTGCGCTCGGCTTCGAGCCTGGCTTTTTCCTGGGAGGCAATGCGCATCGCCTCCTCCGCCTTCTGGCGCTCCTGCTCGGCCTGCGCCTTGGCCGCTTCGTCCGCTGCCTGCTGTTCCGCCGCCGCCTTGGCCTCCGCATCGGCCTTGGCTTTTGCATCCGCGTCGGCCTTCGCCTTGGCATCCGCTTCGGCCTGGGCCTGAGCTTCGGCCTGGGCCTGAGCGTCGGCCTCCGCTTTCGCCTTGGCGTCGGCCTCCGCCTTCAGGCGCGCCGCTTCCTCTTGTTGGCGCAGCTCCTCCGCCGCCTTGTCGCGGGCGTCCTGAAGGGCCGCGTAATAGCGCACTTCGCGTCGCAGCCGCTGTTTCTCCAGCAGCGCGGCCTGCATGGCCTCGACGCGCTGCTGTTCTTTTTCCAGCGCACGCTGGGTCAGGAATTGCGCCAGGGGCTCGCTGTCGAACTGCCGTTTCACGGCGCCGAACGGCCCCTCGGCGGTGAAATTCACGGCCGGCTCGGAGCCGACCAGCGCTTCGTCGCCGGGCCGATAGGTGACCGCGCCCTTGGCGGAAACCGTGCTGGCATTGAGATCCGCCGCGATGTCGGCCGACAAGGTCGCCGCCGGGTTTTCAAGGCTGATCGGCGGCGCCCTGAGCGTGCCGCCGGCTATCGTGAAGGCGACCTCGGCGTTCCCGGCGGCAAAACTTCCGTCGGCGGCGATGTCAGGCGCGAAGCCAGCCGTCTTGGCGGCGTCGATATCGCGTCCGATCGCATCCGCCTTGGCCAGGAATGCGCCGAACGCGTCAGGATTGACGCCAGCGATCCGCAAGTCCTTCAGCGTCGCCGTGCCGGATCCCGATAGAGCGGCGATCATAGCGTCGACGGATTTGCCGCTGGTCGACAGCGTCGTCGAGAAATCGCCGACGCCGCCGATGCCCGCATCCGGCAAGACGTTCGCCAGATCGGCACCCGCCAGTTTCATCTGTCCGGTGAAAAGCCCGGTACCGTCATTGTTCTTCAGATCGAACAGGCCGGAGAGCGCCCCGCCGAGGAATTTGGCCTTGAGATCGGTGACCCGAATGCCTTCCGGGTCGAGCTTGAGCGAGAGCGCCGCGTCATAGGCGGTGGCGAGCGGGCCGACGGTCAGCGAAGCCGTGGTCAGGTCGAGATCGGCCGTGAACGGCAGGCTGGACTTCTGGCTGAACGGCGCCGACGGCCACGCGCCGGATTTGTCATTCTTGTCGGCATTGTCACTCTTGTCAGCATTGTCACTCTTGCCGGCATTGTCACTCTTGCCGGACCCGTTCTTGTCCACGAGAAAAGCGGAATCGCCAAACAGCGCCACCGCCATCGGATCGAGGTCGAGTTCGTCGAGCGCCAGCGCTCCTGCCAGATGCGGCACGCCGTCCTTGCCGTCGACCCCCTGCTTGACATCGAGGTTGATGTCGCCCGACACCGCCGCCTCGTTGATGGCGCCGCTGAGCCCGGAGAGCACCAGCAGGCCGTTGCCGTAGTCGGCCTGCGCGGCCAGCGATGTCGACATGCCGGCGCCCATGCCGGGCAGGCCGATGCCTGTCGTCATCAGCCATGGCTCGATGTCGGAGGCGTCGAGATTGATCTTGCCCTTGGCCGTCGGGCCTTGCGGCGTGTCGGCGACCATCCCCTGGAAGCCGGCCTTGAAATCATTGCCGGCAAGGCTGAAGCTCGTCGCCAGACCGCCGGAAAGCGTGCCCTTGGCCTGAATATCGGTGCTTGCTTCACCCAGCATGCCGAGCGGCAGCGCCGGCAGGCCATAGAGCGCGAGCAAGGCGGTTGCGTCCGGGTTCCGGGCATTGAAAGTCAGTGTCACTGGCGCGTCGGCAAGCCTGTCCACCGCGCCCTTCCCCGACAGCGACGCCGAAAAGGACGAGCCGCCGGCCTTGCCTTGCCCGCTCACCGCCAGGCCCGTGGTGCCGTCGCCATTGTCGGCGGCACTGGCCACGAGGTCGACGCGCGCGTCCTGGAACAAGTCGGGATAAGCCGCGGCGCGGTCTGCGAGCCCCTTCAGCACGGCATTGTCCGGATAGTGCCGTGCCGCGACATCGATCAGTGGTTTGAGGTCGACCGCGACCACTGAGGCGTCGAGCTTGCCGGTCGGGCTCGCCGGAAAATCCTTGATGCGGCCGGTGGCGCTGATCGAGGAACCGGCCAGCCCGCCGACAGACAGCCGGTCGATTTCGAGCAGTCCGCCGCGCAGCCTGAGCGCGGTATCGACCGTGTCGGCGGTCAAGCCGCCGGCGCTGACAGGGCCGGCCTTGATCTGGAAATCGAGGTCGCTGTCGGCAAAACGATTGGCGCCCTTGTCGCTGACGAAGATCGAGGCGAAGGCCGCCAGCCCATCGACATCGAGATCGCCGCCCTCGAGCCGCATCAGCACCGACGGCTTTGCGTCTTCAGGCTGGCTGGAATCGATGCGGCCGGAAAACTTCGCCTTGCCGAGTATCAGTTCGAGATCGCTGAAGGATTGATGATTTTCCGAGAGATCGACCTTGGCCTTGAAACCGGCGGCAGGCAGACGGCGGATCGCCTCGTCGACATCCTTCGACAGCCAGGCGGCAAAACCTGAAGGTTGCGCCACGGCCAGCAGCAACGAGCCGGTAAAGCCGAAATGGCCCTGCACGTTGAGCATGACCATGCCGTCGGCTTCCAGTCTGGTGCGGCCGGGCAAGGTCGCGGCCAGCGATTTCACCGACCACCCGTCACCGACCGGTTCGGCCGAAAGATGAACATCGCGCACCGTGGTGTCGCCGGCCACCACCGCCGGCAGCTTGACCTCGACCGTGCCGGGAATGGTCGGCTTCGGCAGATCGAGCAGCGCCTGCTCAAGCCCGGCGATGCGCTGATCCAGTGTCAGGCCTGTACCCGCCTGGGCACCCACCGCCTCGTCGAACTGAACCTGCGCGCCATTGGCCTCGATGGCGAAGCTCGGTTTCTGGCCGAGATCGACCGAGGCCTTGCCATCGGCGGTATAGGGATTGTCGAGCGGACCGGTCTCGAAACGGAATTCGTCGACGCCAAGCTTCTGATGGTCGAGCGAGAACTTGCCGTTCAGCCGGAAGCCCGGATCGGACTTGCCGGTGCTGACCTTCACCGTCTCGCCATCCGTGCCGCGCAACTCGGCTGAATTCTTGCCCGCACTATTCTTGTCCGCGCCCGAAATCTTGAACTGGCCGGAATAGACGGCGGCACCCTTGACGATGCCGGCATTGCCGTCGGTTTCGATGACCAGCGGATAGGCGTCGGGATCCGCCTTCACCCGTAACCGCATCTGCCCGGAGGGTTCGGCCTTGCCGGTCGACGCCGCGACAGTGGTCCGCAACCCGTCCAGCCGCAACGTGCCGTCCATGCGCCAGGGACCGGCCAGCGACTTGGCCGAAATGGTCGAGTTGATCTCCGAAAAGATGTGGCTGCGGCCGCCGGCGGCATGGCGCAGTTCGATCTGCCCTTCCGTCACCGTCAGTTTCTCGATCGTGACCTGGCCGGGGTCGAAGGGCGAAGACGGGCGCATCGCCCAATCGACGGTTCCGTCGGCGGCGATGTCGATGGTCGCCTTCGGCCGCACCAGCCGCATGTCGAAGATCAGCACCTCGCCGCGCAGGAAGGGTGCGAGTTCCGCGTCCATCGAAAACGTCTCGACGGTCATGGCCGGCCGGCCGTCGGGACCACCGGCAACGGCGACGTTGGAAAAGGTCACCGAGGGAAACGGCAGCAGCCTTGCCGTGGCGTCGCCCTGCACGGTCACCTTGCGGCCGAGGATTGCGCTTGCTTCGCGCTCGAACTCGGCGCGGTAGCCGGTCCAGTCGATAAAGTGCGGCACCACCAGCGCCGCAAGCAGCACCAGCACGAACAGGCCACCGAAGATCACGAACAGGCGTGCGAGCATCAGCTCCGAACAGGTTGATTGCAATTCTGCCGCACTCTACCCGCATCCGCGTGTCGATAAAGAGGCAATTCATCCCGTTGCGTCATGTCGGACGATCTGAAACAAGTCCGCTAAAAGCGGAGATTCTCGGATGTCGGGCAAGAACTGGGATCGCGTGCCGATCGATGCGCAGAGTGTCGATGCCCCGCTATCGCAGTCGGCGATTTTCCTTGTCGGCACCGTCGCCGGCGATCAGCCGGCTCTGGCCAGGGTTTGTTCCGTGCTCGGCGAACTCGACGATCTGGTCAAGACTGTCGGATTCCGCGATCTCGGCGGGCGCCTGTCCTGCATCGCCGGCATCGGGCGCGATCTCTGGGACCGGCTCAGCCCCGGCCGGCGGCCGCTGGAACTGAAGCCGTTCGCGCCGATCAAGGGCGCGGTCCATTCGGCGCCAGCGACACCGGGCGACCTGCTCTTTCACATCCGCGCCGAGCGGCCCGACATGTGCTTCGAATTCGAGCGTATCCTGCTTGACAGGCTTGGTCCCGGCGTCAGCGTCGTCGACGAAGTGATCGGCTTTCGCTATTTCGACGCCCGCGACCTGCTCGGCTTCGTCGACGGCACCGCCAACCCGGCCGGCCTCGATTTGCCCGGCTCGGCGCTGGTCGGTGACGAGGACGCCGATTTCGCCGGTGGCAGCTATGTCGTGGTCCAGAAATATCTGCACGACATGCGGGCCTGGGCGCGCATTCCCACGCCCGAGCAGGAGGCGATCATCGGCCGCACCAAGATCGACAACATCGAAATCGACGATGACGACGCGCCGCGCAAATCGCACAAGTCGCTGGCCACCGTAGTCGATGCCGATGGCAACGAACACGACATATTGCGCGACAACATGCCGTTCGGCAGGCCCGGGCGGAACGAATTCGGCACCTACTTCATCGGCTACAGCAGATATCTCTGGGTCACGGAGAAAATGCTGCAGCGCATGTATGTCGGCGACCCGCCCGGCGCCTACGACCGGCTGCTCGATGTCTCCACGCCGCACACCGGCACGACATTCTTCGCCCCGACCCGTCCCATGCTGCAGACGCTTGCGCAGGAGGTCCAGGAGCAGCTTCCCACTGCAGGGTAGAGCGGCGGTTGGCGGGCTCTAACCGCCCCCCTTAGCGTGCGTCGCGCTTCGCCTGCACGACCTTGCCGCCTTGCGCGGTCAAGGCGCGCTCGTCGCGGTGCCCTTAGCCCGCGTCAGGCAGGATCTTGCCCGGATTCATGATGTTTTGCGGATCGAGCGCCTGCTTGATCGTGCGCATGATGTCGACGCCGTGACCGAGTTCGCTTCGCAGGAAGCCGATCTTGCCCTGCCCGATGCCGTGCTCGCCGGTGCAGGTGCCCTCCATGGCGATCGCCCGCATGTTGAGCCGCGCGACGAATTTTTCCGACAGCGCGATTTCCTTGGGATCGTTGACATCCATCAGCACCAGCACGTGGAAATTGCCGTCTCCGGCATGGCCGACGATGGGCGCGATAAGTCCCATTTCGGCAATGTCGGCCTCGGTCTCCATGACGCATTCGGCAAAGCGCGAGATCGGTACGCAGACATCGGTCGACAGGCCCTTGGCGCCCGGCCGCAAGGTCAGTGACGCCCAGTACGCGTCGTGCCTGGCCTTCCACAATTTGGTTCGTTCCTCGGCAACGCTGGTCCACAGGAACGGCCCGCCACCATTGTCTTGCGCGATCATTCCGAAGGTGTCGGCCTGCTCGGCAACGCCTGCGTCGCTGCCATGAAACTCGACGAACAGGCACGGGCTCTCGGGATAATCGAGCTTGGAGTAGGTCTTCATCGCCCGCATCTGCAGCGCGTTGACCAATTCGATGCGCGCCACCGGAATGCCCATCTGGATCGTCGCGATGACGGCGTTGCAAGCCGCTTCGACGCTCGGGAACGGGCAGACGCCGCCCGAGATCGCCTGCGGAATACCTTGCAGCTTTAGGGTCAGCGCGGTGATGATACCGAGCGTGCCCTCGGAGCCGACTAGCAGCCGGGTCAAATCATAACCCGCCGAACTTTTCTTCGCCCGCTTGCCGGTCGTCACCGTCTCGCCGTCGGCCATGACGGCGGTCAGCGACAGCACGTTCTCGCGCATCGTGCCGTAGCGAACCGCATTGGTGCCGGAAGCCCGCGTCGCCGCCATGCCGCCGAGCGAGGCATTGGCACCCGGATCGATCGGAAAGAACAGGCCGGTGTCGCGCAGATGCCGGTTCAAATCCTCGCGCGTGACGCCGGGTTCCACCGTGCAGTCGAGATCCTGCGGATTGACCGAAAGAATGCGGTTCATGCGCGATGTGTCGACCGAGATGCCGCCGCCCGGCGCATTTGTGTGGCCTTCCAGGGAAGAACCGACGCCGAAGGCGATCACCGGCACGCGATGCGCCGCGCAGGCACGCACGATTTCCTGCACCTCGGCCGTCGTCTCCGGGAAAGCGACGCCGTCGGGCGCCTGCGTCGGAATATAGGTGGTCGTGTGCGCGTGCTGCGAGCGGATGGCCTGTCCGGTCTGGAAGCGCTCGCCCAGCCGCTGCTTGAGGATGCCGAGCACCGCGGCGATGCCTTCCTCGTTGCGTTCGACCGGATTGAGGTCGCTCAGAGCCATGAATTCCTCCGCGAATGGACCAGCGTCCACCCTTGTTATGCGAGTATGGATGCCTAAAGCAATTTCAGGAAAAGTGTGAAGCGGTTTTCCATCCGAAATTGCGTCAGAATGTAAAGACACTCACCGGCCACGCTCTGTCCAGCACCAGAACAAGGAAGTTTCGATGTCCATTCCCGCCCCCTTCGTCTCCAAGCCCATGGACATCGAGAAGGACTGGNAAGTGTGAAGCGGTTTTCCATCCGAAATTGCGTCAGAATGTAAAGACACTCACCGGCCACGCTCTGTCCAGCACCTGAACAAGGAAGTTTCGATGTCCATTCCCGCCCCCTTCGTCTCCAAGCCCATGGACATCGAGAAGGACTGGATCGACTATAACGGCCATCTCAACATGGCCTATTACAACGTGCTGTTCGACCGCTGCTCGGACGAGGCCTTCGAGGCGATGGGCATGGGTCTGGACTATGTGAAAGAGCGGCGGCTCACCATCTACACCGCCGAGGTCCATGTCTGCTACGTCAGGGAACTGCACCTGGACCACAAGGTCATGGTCTCCTTCCAGCTCATCGACCATGACGAGAAGCGGCTGCGGGCCTATCAGGAAATCCGCCATGTCGACGGCTGGCTCGCCGCTACGTCCGAAACCCTGTCGCTGCATGTCGACATGTCGGGGCCGAAGGTGGCGCCCTTCCCGGCCGACGTGCTGGCCAGGATCGAAGCCATGCGCGCCGCCCACTCCGTGCTCCCGATGCCCGAGCGCGCCGGCCGTTCGATCGGGATCAAGCGCAAATAGGGCGAAGCCCAAGGCGACCGGGTCTGGCCTCAAAGCCACACCCGCGATCCAAAATCGGCGGGTTCCTGAAATCGGCCGGGACGCGTGCTTGAAGCCACCTCGCACCCGCATTAACCTTACCGAGGATTTAACGGGAACAAGCCATTTGAGCCGTTGAACGACTCAGCGGAGCGGTCGAAAACGTCCGCACAAGGGTTGTTTAGCGGGCGGCGCGGCGAAGCCGGTTCGAGGAACGTGCATGAAAACCGACATCAAGGTCGAAGTGGATAGGCTGGCGGCTGATCCGCGCATATCGGACTACGATTTCTGGCGTTCGCTCAAGAATGTCGACAACGAGATCTTTCACATCGCCAACAACAACGAACCGATCCCGTTCGACATGATCCGCTGGCGCAGCATCCTTAAGCGCGCCCGCCTGAAGCGCGGCCACGCTTAGTGCCGTTGCCTGATCGCCGCCAGCGGCGAGCGCGCGATCACCGGCGACGACTGGATGATCGCCGTGTTGGTCATCGCATAGGGGATGATGCGGTCGATCACCCGTTCGAGCTCGGCGACCGAGCCGACATGCGCCAGCGCGATGAAACAATCCTCACCGGTCACTCGGTCGCATTGTGCGATCTCCGGCAACTCACGGATGATCTCGGCCACGACTGACAATTGCCCAGGCACCGGCCGGATGCGCAGCCACGCCGACAGGTTCAGACCGAGCGCCGCGGGGTTGATCCTGACGCAATAGGCTTCGATCACGCCGTTCTCCTGCAGCCGCTTGATGCGCTCCGCCACGCTTGGCGCCGACAGGCCGACCGAACGGGCCAGTTCCGCGGTGCTGATGCGCGCGTCCTCTTCCAGCAGGCGAAGGATCTTCATGTCGGCCGCGTCGAGATCGATGTTTTCGTTTCGAAGGCGTTTCATGAAAAAGTCCTTGCTTAGGTGAAACGAATGATTGGGAAATCTAGTCATCGTCCATATGAATAGGGAGGATTGGCTACGATACTGATCCCGTGGATGACCAGAGGCAAGCCCCGCATTCCAGCCCTGCCGCTGCCAGCCAGGCCCTAGCCGGGCTTGCGACAAGATTGCCGCCTCATATCTGGTTCGCCGTCAGCGCTGTCTTCCACTATCTCGGCCCGGCCTTCGCCGTGCTGCTTTTTGCGCATGTCGGCGTGCTCGGCATGGCGTGGCTGCGCATAGCCACCGCGGCCCTGGTCTTCGCGCCATTGACCCGCCCATGGCGAACCTTCGCCAGCGCCGATCCTCCGACGCGGCTCCTGCTCGTTGCCTTCGGTGCTTGCCTGGCGGTGATGAACTGTTCGTTCTACCTGGCGCTCGACCGCCTGCCGATCTCGCTGGTGGCCGCGATCGAATTCGTCGGCACCATCGGCGTCGCGCTCGCCGGCCTCAGAAGCACCCGCAATCTCACCGCTCTTGCCGTCGCCGTCACCGGCACCTTGCTGCTGATCGACGTCAAATGGTCAAGCGACCCGGTCGGGCTGGTCTGGGCGTTCCTCAACGGCGCGCTCTTTGTCGGCTACATCGTGCTTGGCCACCGTGTCGCCCGCGCGGGCACCGGCGACGGCATCGCTGGCCTGGGTGCGGCCATGGCGGTCGCTTTCGTCGTCGTGCTGCCCGTTGGCTTCACCCAGGCTCGGCCCGCCTTTTTGTCCCCGCCGCTGCTCGTCGCGGCCATCGGCGTCGGCATCTGCTCGTCGGTCATCCCGTATGTCTGCGACCAGCTCGCCATGGCGCGGTTGCCGCGCGCGAGTTTCGCGCTGATGCTGTCGCTGCTGCCGGTCACCGCAACTCTGATCGGCGTCGTCGTGCTGCGCCAGATACCCGGTCCGTCCGATTGCCTCGCCATCGCGCTGGTCGTGACCGGCGTCGCGCTTCACAGGCCGGCCTCGGCTGGCTAGCCGAAAAACGCCCTCCTCGCGGTCGGTTGCGGAAAGCCTCTATCGGTTCCCTGCCTGCGACGAACTGCGACAGACGCCCGTAATTGAAACCAAATTCGGCTTTGAGCCGTTGTCTCCCGCGAAAAATGGCTTGGAGTGACGCTATGGAACGGAAACGGACCAGGGAGCCGGCGGACGCATGGCACATGACCGACGACCTTCATGTCGAGCACGGCAAGGGCGACCCCTTCGCGGCGGCCATCCGCGCCACGCGCATGTCGATGATCATTACCGATCCGCGCCGGCAGGACAATCCGATCGTCTTTGCAAACGAAGCCTTCCTGCGCCTGACGGGTTATGAGCGCGACGAGGTTCTCGGCAGGAACTGCCGCTTCCTGCAGGGGCCGGAGAGCGACAAGGAAGCTATCGCTCAGATACGCGCCGCGATAGCCGATGAAACCGACATCAGCGTCGATATCCTGAATTACCGCAAGGACGGATCGACCTTCTGGAACGCGCTCTACATAAGCCCGGTCTCCAACGACAAAGGCGAACTGCAGTTCTTCTTCGCCTCGCAACTCGATGTTTCGGACCGGAAGCTCTGGGAAAATCGTATCACCGCGGACAAGGAACGTTTTGAAAAGGCTGTCAAGGAACGCACGGCTGAGCTCGAAGCGGCGCTTGAGGCGCAGACCACGCTGCTGCATGAAGTCGATCATCGCGTGAAGAACAATCTGCAGATGATTTCCTCGCTTATCCTCATGCAGAGCCGCACCGTCTCCGACGCGAACCTCAAGCGCTCGCTTGGCACGATGTTGGAGCGCATAGAGGCGCTCAGTACCGTGCACCGCCGGCTCTACCAGTCCAAGGATGTCAGCAAGTTCGATGTTTCCGACTTCGCCAAGGATCTCATCTCCGACCTGCTCACGGCTTCGGGACGTTCGGAAATCAATCCGACACTCGATCTCGAACCCGTCGTCGTCCCGGCCGAGAAGGCAACGCCGGTGGCCCTGATGGTCAACGAACTCGTCACCAACGCGCTCAAGCATGCCTTCAAGGAAAGGCCCGACGGCACGAAATCGGGCAGCATCGGCATCAAGATGAGCCAGCCGGACGGCCATTTGAACATCGAGGTCTCGGATGACGGCGTCGGCATGGCGGGCGCCAATGGCGACGCCTCCTTCGGCATGCGGCTGATCAAGTCGCTTGCCCGCCAATTGCGTGCCGAGATCGAGTGGCGCGATGCCGGTCCCGGCACTCGCGTTGTCATCTCGATGCCCAACGGACCACAGCACAAAGGGAACCTGTCATGATTGAACCACTCAAGGTCCTGATCGTCGAGGACGAGGCGCTGCTGGCCATGGAGTTGGAGAGCCTGGTCGAGGACGCCGGGCACAGCGTCGTCGGCTGGGCAACATCGCTCGCCGAAGCAAAGGACATGGTCAATACCACGCAGGCCGATATCGCCTTTGTCGACATCCATCTCACCGACGGCCCGACCGGCATCGACGTGGCCGAATATATTGGCGACAGGAAAAACTCGATGGTCATTTTCATGACCGCCAACCCGAAGCGCATCCCCGACCACTTTGCCGGCGCGATCGGCGTCATCGCCAAGCCCTACACGATGAACGGGCTGACCTCGGCCCTGCGCTATTTGCAGGAAGGCGTGCGGCGCCCGCCGCCGAAATCGGAGCGCCCGGCGGGCTTCACCCTGTCGCCTGCCTTCGAGACGATCTGGGCGCCGGCCGCCTGAAGGCGATGGTCATGCCAGCTTCTGCCTCAGGAAGGCGATCGTCCTGC
Organism: Mesorhizobium sp. LNHC229A00; assembly: GCF_000502415.1. NCBI lineage: Bacteria > Pseudomonadati > Pseudomonadota > Alphaproteobacteria > Hyphomicrobiales > Phyllobacteriaceae > Mesorhizobium > Mesorhizobium sp. LNHC229A00. The sequence continues at coordinate 238,285 of NZ_AYWQ01000001.1, read as the reverse complement.
CCCAGGCGAGGTCGGCCGCCTTCTTGTCGTAGCGCGCCGCCGAGGTGTCGTTATTGAAGGCATGGTTGGCGCCTTCATAGACATAGACCGTGTATTCGACATGCGCGGCGTCGAGTTCCTTCTTGAAGGCATCGATGCCGGCATTGGTGCGCTCGTCGAGACCGGCATAGTGCAGCAGCGACGCGGCCTTGATCTTCGAGACGTCGGCGGCCTTCGGCTGCATGCCGTAATAGGCGACGCTCGCGGCAAGGTCGGGCGCGTTGACGGCCAGCATGTTGGCCGTGCCGCCGCCCCAGCAGAAGCCGATGGCGCCGACCTTGCCGTTGCCTTCCTTGTCGCCCTTGAGGAAGGCGACCGTCGCCACGCCATTGGCCACGGTCTGCGCCGGATCGAGTTTCCCGACCATGTCGCGCGCCTTGTCCTCGTCAGTGGGCGAGCCGCCGAGCGGCGACAGGAAATCCGGCGCGAGCGCCACGAACCCTTCCAGGGCCACGCGCCGGGCGACGTCGCGGATATGCGGGTTGAGCCCCCTGTTTTCATGGATGACGATGACCGTGCCGAGCTTGCCGGCCTGGTTCGCGGGTTTGACCAGATAGCCCTTCATCTCGCCGCCGCTGCCGGGATAGGTGATGTCCTTGCCCTTTACGCGGGCATCGGTCTCGGCCACGATCGCCGCCTGGGCCGAGTTCGCCGCCAGCATCGGCGCGATGGCGGCCGCCGCCGCGCCCGATCCGGCAAGCCTGGTCAGTTGCTCCATGAAGCGGCGGCGATCCAGTGTCAGATGCGTGTATTCGTCATAGGCATCGATCATTGCCTGGGTGATGACGGGTTTGGTGGTGACGTCGGCCATGGGCTTCCTCGATCTCGTCTCGACCGCGGTGTCCTGCCGGTCGCAAGATAGGGGCGAGCCTCTCATCGTCCAGTCACCGGACCGTGACATCTCGCTGCCTTCGCGGCCGCCGGTCAGCCGGCTGAAGATCATCACGTTTTTGTCATCGGTGACAAATCTTGATGGCGCTGCCACAATAGTGGGGGAAACTGGCTAGCCGGCCGGCCCTTTGGCGGTCACGGTCCTATAGGCCCGATCTGAAAGGAACAATGCCGATGACCATGCCCTCGCCGATCCTGGCAACCGCCTTCGTGGCAGCAGTGGCGGCCGTTCTGGCGATGCGCGCGGCTGTTGTCGCGGCAAGCCGCAAGTCGATGGTCAGGGTCCGCAGCCGCAAGCGCCAGCCCGCGAACACGAAAACCCGAGGTTGAGGTGAAGTCATGGACGTCCAAGACATCGTGAACACCGTCTCGCAGAAGGCCGGTCTCGACCAGGCCACGACCGAAAAGGTCGTCGGCACCATTTTCTCGGTGCTCGAGCACGAGGCCGAGGGCACCAGCGCCTCCTCCTTCTTCGCCAAGATTCCGGGCGCCGATGCGCTGGCGCAGAAATATGACGTCATGGCCGCCGCCCCGGGCGGCGGCGGTGGCGGCTTCATGTCGTCGCTGCAGGGCGCGCTTGGCGGCGTTCTCGGCGAGAAGGCCGGCGCTCTGGTCATCGGCCTCGCCGCGCTCAAGGCCTCCGGCCTCGACTTGGCGCAGATCCAGAAGGCTGGCGAGACGCTTGTCCAGCAGGCCGAGGCGGCCGCCGGCCCCGATTTGACCAACCAAATGCTTGGCTCGGTGCCGAGCCTAAAGAGCCATCTGGGGCTCGGCTGATCGTCAGCTCGCCGAGCCCGGTAACGCCTGCCTACTTCGGCAGCGCGTAGGCCATCACATAGTCGCCCGGCTTGGTGCCCACCGAGCCGTGGCCGCCGGCGACGATGACCACGAACTGGCGTCCGTCCGCGACCGTGTAGGTCATCGGCGTCGATTGCCCTCCGGCCGGCAACCGCGCCTGCCAGAGCTGCTTGCCCGACGTCAGGTCGTAGGCGCGCAAATAGTCGTCGACCGCGGCACCCAGGAAGGCGACACCGCCGGCGGTGATCATCGGCCCGCCAATGCCGGGCACCCCGACCTTAAACGGCAACGGCAGCGGCGTCATGTCGTAGACGGTGCCGTTGCGGTGCTTGTAGGCAATGGTGCCGGTGCGAAGATCGACGCCCGCGACATAGCCCCAGGGCGGCGCCTGGCACGGAATGCCGAGTGGCGACAGGAACGGTCCCATCACCACCGCATAGGGCGCGCCGTCATTGCGGTTCAACCCCTGCTCGCTGCCCTTGGTGTCGCCCGGCGGCGGCACGTCGGCGCGCGGCACCAGCCGCGACGTGAAGGCAAGATAGGTCGGCATCCCGAACATCACTTGCCGCACCGGATCGACCGCCACGCCACCCCAGTTGAACGTCCCGAAATTGCCGGGATAAACCAGCGATCCCTGCAGCGAGGGCGGCGTGTAGCGACCTTCATAGCGCAATTTGTGAAGCGCGATGCGGCACGCCAGCTGGTCGAACATGGTAATGCCCCACATATCGTGCTCGGTCAGTGGCGGCGGGTTGAAGGAAAGGTCGGACGCGGGCTGCGTCGGCGATGTGTGGTCACCCTCGATGGCGCCGCCGGGCGCCGGCACTTCCTTGACCGCAATGACCGGCTCGCCGGTGCGCCGGTCGAGCACATAGAGGTCTCCCTGCTTGGTCGGGCCGACCAGCGCGGGCACCACGGAGCCGTCGGCCTTGGTGATGTCGACCAGGCTCGGCTGCGCAGGCACGTCCATGTCCCATAGGTCATGGTGCACGGTCTGACGCACCCATTTCAACTGCCCGGTGTTGAGGTCCAGCGCGGTGATCGAGGAAGAGAATTTCTCGACATTGGCGCTGCGGCCCATGCCGAGCTGGTCCGGCGTCTGGTTGCCGAGCGGCACGTAGAGCAGGCCGAGCTTCTCGTCGGCGCTCGGTGTCGACCACATGTTGGGCGAGTTGGCGGTGTAGGTCTGGCCGGCCGCCAGCGGCGTCGTCTGGTCCGGATTGCCGGAATCCCAGTTCCACAGCAATTTGCCGCTGCTCGCATCATAGGCGCGGATGACGCCGGACGGCTCCTGCGTCGAATAATTGTCGTTGACAGCGCCGCCGACGATGATCTTGCCGCCGGCGATCAGCGGCGCCGAGGTCGAATAGTAGTAGCCCGACTTCGGATACGGCATGCCGGTCAACAAATTGAGCGTGCCGCCCTCGGCGAAGGCTGGGCAAACCTGCCCGTTGGCGGCATCGAGCGCGATCAGCCGCGCATCCGAGGTCGGCAGGTAGACGCGCGCCGCGCAGGGCTGGCCGGCGGCGCCCGCCGCATCGGCATAATAGGAGACGCCCCGGCAGGTCTGGTGCTGGCGGTCCTTGTCGAGCTTGATCTTGGGATCGTAGCGCCACTTCTCCTTGCCGGTCGCCGCATCGACGGCGATGGCGAAGTTGTGCGGCGTGCAGATATAGAGCGTGTCGCCCACTTTGAGCGGTGTCACCTGATAGGTGGTCTCGCCGACATCGTCGGGGCCCTTCACGTCGCCGGTGCGATAGGTCCAGGCCGGCTTCAGGTTGGCGACATTATCCGGCGTGATCTGGTCGAGCGGCGAATAGCGCTGGCCGAATGGCGTGCGCCCGTAATAATGCCATTCGCCCGCCGGCACATCGCCGCCGAGATTGGCGTTGGGGATCACCTTGTCGGTGTCGAGCACACCGCCGATATCCTTCGGGTCCGTGGTCATCGAATAGCCGGCCACCGCCAGCGATGCCAGCACGGCAAGGATCAAAGGCGCTCGCCCGTCCGGACCGGCAAGGCCGCGCCGCGCCCACGGCGTCAGCAGCCACAGCGCCACCAGCACGATGATGCCGCCGCGCGGGCCGAGCTCCCACCAGTCGAAGCCGGTTTCCCAGACCGCCCAGGCCAGCGTGCCGAGCACGATCGCCGCATAGAGCCAGAGCGCCGTGGAACGGCGCCGGTAGAGCAGCCAGGCGGCGACCAGGAAGGCGAGACCGACGACGATGTAATACCAACTGCCGCCCAGCGAAGCCAACCAGATGCCGCCGGCGCCAAGCGCCAGACCTATGAGGAAGACAATGATGGAGGTGATGGTGACAGCCAAGATGATACTCCTTCGACTGTTGCGCGCATGAGGCGGCCTGGGCCAACCCGGCATTGCGTGTTGCCCGTGCAACTTTCTCCCGACCGCGGCGCCTGTCAAGCGTAGGTCGTGGCCCGCGGGCAGCATCCTCGCTCCGCCTGGGATTGTTCCACAGCGGCGGTTCCCGTATCGGTGAAGCGGCCGTATCAGGCACTTTGCCGGAACAAAACGTAGACAGTTCTGGTCTTTCGCTCCCGAATCACTACATTCGGGGGAGATGTCCGGCTTTTCCGAAGACATGCCCTTTTTCGATGAACCCAATGCGCGGCCCACGGCCCCGTCGGGCATTGCCGCGCGCGCCATGGCTGCCCGCGGCGGCCAAAACAATGCGCCCGACTATCTCAGGGGCTTGAATCCCGAGCAGCGGCTGGCCGTGGAGACCACTGAAGGCCCGGTTCTGGTGCTGGCCGGCGCCGGCACCGGCAAGACCCGTGTGCTGACCACCCGCATCGCCCACATCCTTGCCACCGGCAGGGCCTTCCCCTCGCAGATCCTGGCCGTCACTTTCACCAACAAGGCCGCGCGCGAGATGAAGCAGCGCATCGGCATCCTGATCGGCGAAGGCAATGTCGAGGGCATGCCCTGGCTCGGCACCTTCCACTCGATCGGCGTGAAGCTGCTGCGCCGCCACGCCGAGCTTGCCGGCCTGAGGTCCGACTTCACCATCCTCGACACCGACGACGTCGTGCGCTTGATCAAGCAGCTGATCCAGGCCGAGGGCCTGGACGACAAGCGCTGGCCCGCGAAGCAGTTCGCCCAGATGATCGACGGCTGGAAGAACAAGGGCCAGGGTCCGGCCGATATCGCCGAGGGCGATGCGCGCAGCTTCGCCAACGGCAAGGGCCGCGAGCTCTACAAGGCCTATCAGGAGCGGCTGCAGACGCTGAACGCCTGCGATTTCGGCGATCTGCTCTGCCACCCGATCCGCATCTTCCGCGCCAATCCCGATGTGCTGAAGGACTATCACCGGCGGTTCAAATACATCCTCGTCGACGAGTACCAGGACACCAACACCGCCCAATACATGTGGCTGCGCCTTTTGGCACAGCGGCCGGATGCAGGACGTAACAACTCGACGCCGACAGATGTGCCTACGGCCGAAGGCCGCAAGCCCGACCGGGCGTCCGAGCCGTTGCGAGGCCCCTCCCGCGACGCCGAAGGCGCGCAAAAAAGATGGGGCGGAGGGCCCGCGCCGGCAGGCGCGGAACAGCCCGTGAGCGAAAACAGAGTCAACATCTGCTGCGTCGGCGATGACGACCAGTCGATCTATGGCTGGCGCGGCGCCGAGGTCGACAACATCCTGCGCTTCGACAAGGATTTTCCGGGCGCCACCATCATCCGGCTGGAGCGCAACTACCGCTCGACCGCGCACATACTGGGCGCCGCCTCCCATCTCATCGCCTACAATGAGGGCCGTTTCGGCAAGACGCTGTTCACCGACCGCAACGATCCCGAGGACGGCAAGGTCAACGTCCACGCCGCCTGGGATTCGGAGGAGGAGGCTCGCGCCATCGGCGAGACCATCGAGGCCTACCAGCGCCAGAAGCATAATTTGAACGACATGGCGATCCTGGTCCGCGCGTCGTTCCAGATGCGCGCCTTCGAGGACCGCTTCATCACGCTCGGCCTTAACTACCGCGTCATCGGCGGTCCGCGTTTTTACGAGCGCATGGAAATCCGCGACGCGCTGGCCTTCTTCCGCGTCGTCGCCAACAGCACCGACGACCTCGCCTTCGAGCGCATCGTCAATGTGCCCAAGCGTGGCTTGGGCGAAGCGACCATCCGCCAGATCCACGACACGGCGCGCGGCTTGCGCATCCCGATGCTGGAGGCGGCGGGTACACTCGCGGAAAGCGACGAGTTGAAGCCGAAACCGCGCGCCGCGCTGCGCGAGGTCGCGTCCAATTTCGAACGCTGGCAAAAGGCGCTGGAAGCCACGCCGCACACCGAACTCGCCGAGACCATTCTCGAGGAGAGCGGCTACACCGACATGTGGAAGAACGACCGCTCGGCGGAAGCCCCCGGGCGGCTGGAGAACCTGAAGGAACTGATCCGTTCGATGGAGGAGTACGAGTCGCTGCGCTCCTTCCTCGAACATGTCGCGCTGGTCATGGATGCCGAGCAGAATGCCGGGCTCGATGCCGTTTCCATCATGACGCTGCACTCGGCCAAGGGCCTCGAATTCGAGACCGTCTTCCTGCCCGGCTGGGAGGAAGGTCTCTTTCCCCATCAGCGCGCGCTGGACGAAGGCGGCCGTTCGGGGCTGGAGGAAGAGCGGCGGCTCGCCTATGTCGGCCTGACGCGGGCGAAGAAGAACCTGCATATCTGGTTCGTCTCCAACCGCCTCATCCACGGGCTCTGGCAATCGACCATCCCGTCGCGCTTCCTCGAGGAACTGCCGGAAGCCCATGTCGAGGTCGCCGAAGCCGGCAACTCCTATGGGGGCTACGGCAATCCGTATGGCGGCGGCTCGTTCGCATCCGGCCGTGGCGGCGGCCAGGGGGCAGGAAGACAGAACCCGTATGGCGCCTCGCGCTTCGACAATATTGGCGGCAATTCGGGCGGCGGGGAAAAATCCGGCGCCTTCTCCAACACCTATTCGACGCCCGGCTGGCAGCGCGCGCAGGCCAACCGCACCGAGGCGACCGACCGCAACTGGGGCACGCGCTCGGGCCATCAGGTCGAACGCATCGGCTATGGTGAAACAGACTCCGGCTATGGCGCCGGCCGCACCAGCGTCAAGGGCCGCACCATCGACGGCGAGCTGGTCGCCAAATCCGTCTCCGACACGCCGTCCGCCTTCAGCGTGGGCGACCGCGTCTTCCACCAGAAATTCGGTAACGGCAACATTTCAGCCATCGAGGGCAACAAGCTGACCATCGACTTCGACAAGGCCGGCCAGAAGCGCGTGCTGGACGGGTTCGTGCTGCCAGTGTGAGGCTGCCAGCCTCGAAGGCTGACGTCCCGCCTCAATCCACCTTCTTCTCGCCCCGCTCCCCGGCCTTCACGATATCCCCTGTCGTAAACAGGATTTCCTTCAGTTCCACGCGCCAATCCGTTTTCTGGCGCAGCAGGAATTCTAGGTCCATGCCGAAATGCTTGAACTCCTCGCTCTGCGCGTTCTTCATGATCGCCTTGGCCTGCGGGTTCTTCTCGACCGACATGCGCTGTTCGTACCAGCTGATCGCTTCCGCCTCCTCGATCAGCGAGGTGATCATGCGGGCAAAGGTCCGCACTTCCTGCGACAGTTCTTCCGGCGGTTCGTGGTACTGGTCGAAACCCATGTCGTCCTCCCTCAACGGCTCGCGGATGGAGCCAGGCATTGGCCCGCATCCATGAATGCGCGGGACGCGCCGCGGGTTCCTGGATCACGGCCGCAATTCGGGATGATGGATCTGCAACTATCTCACGACACCGGCGCCGCGCCGCCCTCTTCCGTGCGCCGCGCAATGAACGCATCGAGCACGCCTGACGTGGCGGCGGCCGCAGCCGGCGGCGTGAAATCGGCAAGGGTGCGCTTCCAGATGCCGGTGGCGCGTTCGGTCGCGGTCTTCGACCCGCTTTGCGTCCAGTTGCCGAAATTCGACCAGTCGGCCACCAGCGGCTCGTAGAAGGCGGTGCGGTAGCGCGCCATGGTGTGGCCGGCCGAGAAGAAGTGGCCTCCCGGCTGCACTTCGGCGATCGCCTCGAAGCCAATCGCGTCGTCGTCGCCAGGGGTCGCCGCACAAAGTTCCGCGACCGTCTGCAGCGCCTCGATGTCGGTGACCAGCTTTTCCAGGGAAACGCTCAAGCCCCCTTCCAGCCAGCCGGCCGCGTGGATGCAGACGGTGGCGCCCGCCAGCACCGAGCCCCACAGCGCGAACTGCGTCTCGTGCGCGGCCTGCGCATCCGAAACGTTGGCCGCGCTGCCGCCGCCCGAGCGCCAGGGCAGACCGGTGAAGCGCGCCAATTGGCCCGCACCCAATGTCGCCTTCACGTGCTCCGGCGTGCCGAAGGCCGGTGCGCCCGATTTCATGTCGACATTGGAGGAGAAGGAACCGTAGACCACCGGCGCGCCCGGCCGCACGATCTGCGCCAGCGTCAGCCCGGCCAGCGCTTCGGAATGCTGCAAGGTCAGCGCGCCGGCCACGGTGATCGGCGCCATCGCGCCCGCTAGGCAGAACGGCGTGATGATCAGGACCTGGCCCGCCTTGGCGAAATCGATGATGCCTTGCGCCATCGGAATGTCGAGCTGGCGCGGCGAGTTGGTGTTGATGACGGTGTAGCAATGCGCGCCCGAGCGGAACTCGTCCTCGGACAGCCCCCGGGCCAGCCTGATCATCTCGAAACTGTCATCGACCTGCGGCGTGCCGCGCGCGAAAACGAACGGGAATTTGTCCGACAGGGTCAGCTGCGCCCGGTTGACTGCATAGTGGCGGAAACGATTGTCGATGTCCTGCGGTTCGATGCACGGCCCCAGCATGTGCAAGACGTCGAAATGCTGCACCAGCTTGATCAACTCCTCGAAGGCGACCAGCGTTCCGGGCCGCCGGCCGCGCTCGAGATCGGTGACATTGGGCGCGCCGGAGCCAGCCAGGAACGTCATAGAGCCCAGTTCAAGCGACAGGTCGCGAGCGCGCGCGCCGGCATAAGCGTGGATCGATCGCGGCGCCGAGGCTAAGGCTGCCGCCACCATGTCGCGGCCGATGCGCACCATGTCGGTGTCGGGGTCGACCAGGGCGCCGGCGCGGGCGAGCACCTCGCGCGCCTCGGGCAGCAGCACCTTGATGCCCAGTTCCTCCAGCACGCGCAGCGCCGTGTCGTGGATCGACGCTACCTGGTCGTCGGAAAAGATCGGCTGCGGCAGGAATGGATTCTTCAGCGACCGGTAATTGGGCTTGCGACTTGATTCGCTGCCTGCTTCGCCCATGCGCCCGCGCCGGCGTTCGCGCCTCGTATCCCGTGCAGCGTCATCGACCATCAGAAACTCCTCCTCATTGCCGCACCGCCCTGCGTCGGGGATCGTAGATCGAGGCCGCGATGACCCGCGCCGTCCGTTCGACGCCGACAATGTGCACGCAAAGCGCCATCCCCTCCCCGGCGAAACCGTCGTCCACCAACGCCAGCGCGACGCTCTTGCCGGTCGTGTAGGCAAATCCGCCCGAGGCGCCGACAACGCCACCCCCGATGACCACTGCGCGATAGCGCGGCTTCAAGGCTTCCCCTCCCGGTCCGGTCGAAGCCGGCACCATATTCGTACTAGACATAAGTGTCTAATANGATCGTGTAGGCAAATCCGCCCAAGGCGCCGACAACGCCACCCCCGATGACCACTGCGCGATAGCGCGGCTTCAAGGCTTCCCCTCCCGGTCCGGTCGAAGCCGGCACCATATTCGTACTAGACATAAGTGTCTAATAGGGCAGGCACGCTCCATGGGAGGTCACTAATCCCGCTCTCCAGCTTTTTTTATCCGCACATGGAGATACCGGCGGACCCGTATCGCGCACTGTCACGCAAGCATCATGTTGACGCCTTAGATCGCTTTCGGGGAGGCACGCGCGGCATCATCGATGCGGCACCTCTCTTGATTTTCCTTCGGCCGCTCCGGCGTGCTTCGTCATAAAGAGGATTGTCCATGAAACCCCTGCACCGATCCGCCTCGCTTGGCGTGGCGCTGGCCTTGTTCACCGCCCTCACCCCGGCGCTTGCCGATGGCGTGGCCTATATCAACAAGGGCCTCGTCGGCGTCGGCCGCATCCCAGCCGACCAGCGCGACAAGTTCGGCGAGACCTTCGGCTCGGGCTCGGGCATGGCGATCGACATTTCGGGCTGGACGCATGATGCCGGCATCTACAAGGGATCGCTCTGGCTCCTGCCCGACCGTGGCTACAATGTCGCCGGCACCACCGACTACCGGCCGCGCCTCAACACAATCGCCATCGAATTCACGCCTGCCGCGCCGGGCGCTGCTTCCGCGGCCGGCCAGGAGCAGACGGGCGTCAAGGCGACGCTTGCCGACAGCATGCTTCTGACCGACGACAAGGGCGCCGATGCCACCGGCCTCGATCCGCTGTCGGACGTACGCGCCGCGGCCGGCGACATGCCGATGCTGCCCGTCGCCACCAATGGCAAGCTCGCGCTCGACAATGAAGCCATCGTGCGGCTGCCGGACGGCTCGATGTTCATCTCCGACGAGTACGGCCCCAACATCTACAGGTTCTCCGCGCAAGGCCGCCTGATGTCGGCGACCCAGCCGCCCGCGGCCCTCGTGCCGATGCGCAAGGGAGCGCCGAACTTCTCCTCCGACAACCCCGGCCCGGGCGCCGCCGACCCTGATCCGAAGGATCCCGAAACCGGGCGCCAGAACAACCAGGGCCTCGAAGGCATGGCGATGACGCCGGACGGCAAGTTCCTGATCGCCGTGCTGCAGTCGGCGCCGAGGCAGGACGGCGGCGATTCACCCTCGACACGGCAGAACACGCGGGCGCTGGTCTACGATGCTTCCGACCTCGCCCATCTGAAGCTCGCGCATGAATATGTCGTGCCGCTGCCGGTGTTCAAGGATGCCAAGGGCAAGACCAAAATCGCCGCGCAGAGCGAGATCGTGGCGCTTTCGGACACATCCTTCCTGATGCTGGCGCGCGACAGCGGCAACGGCCAGGGCCTGAAGAAGGGTGACGCTTCGCTCTACCGCCAGATCAACATCGTCGACGTCTCCGGCGCGACGGACATCGCGGGCGGCGCCTTCGACGCGGCCGACAAGCCGGTCGCACCCAAGGGCGTGCTTGATCCCTCGGTGACGCCGGCCAAGCTGACGCCGTTCATCGACATCAACGACGCCACCGCGCTTGGCCACTTCGGCCTGCACAATGGCGGCGCGAAGGACCACAATGAGCTTTCGGAGAAGTGGGAAGCGATGTCGTTGGCCAGCGTTCTCGATCCGAAGCTGCCCGACGACTATTTCCTGTTCGTCGGCAACGACAATGACTTCCTCGCCCAGGACGGCTTCCAGGTCGGCGCCGCCTACAAGGCCGATGACGGCGCCGATGTCGACACCATGTTCCTGGTCTATCAGGTCACGCTGCCGGGTCTCGGCAAGAAGTAACGATCACTGCTCAAGCGGGCGCGCCTGGCGCGTCCGCTTGAGCACACCCCCGGTTATGCATAGGGTCTCGGGGAATGCGGCGCCAGTTTCAGGACCAATATCCCATTCCGCAAGACTTGAGAATGAGTGGATCAGAGCAAGCGGACTGCCGCCTTCAGCGCGCCGCCAGCGATCAAGCCTGGCCCGATCGAACGGTCACTGCTCCTCGGCGCAGGGTGCATCTCGGTCCGGCCTGAGATATCCTCGCGGGCCAGAGTCACACTTCCCAGGTTGCCCGCCATGGACGAAAAAAAGCCCGCACGCCGGCGTACCGGCGACCTGACCAGCGGCCCGATCCCACGCACGCTGCTGCTCTTCGCCTTGCCGGTGCTCGGCTCCAACGTGCTGCAATCGCTGAACGGCTCGGTCAATGCCGTCTGGGTGGGCCGCTTCCTCGGCGAGTCGGCGCTGACCGCGACGTCCAACGCCAACCTCGTCCTGTTCCTGATCCTCGGCACGGTGTTCGGCATCGGCATGGCGGCCACCATCCTGGTGGCGCAGGCGGTCGGCGCTCGCGACCTGGCCGAGGCGCGCCGCATCGTCGGCACCAGCGCCACCTTCTTCTTCCTCGTTTCGGTGGTGTTCGCGGTCTGCGGCTGGATCTGGGTCGACGCCATCCTGGGCGCGCTCGGCACGCCGGCCGACGCCTTGCCGCTCGCACGCTCCTACCTGCGCATTATTTTTGTCGCCGTGCCGATGATGAACCTTCTGTCCTTCGTCATGACCGTGCTGCGCGGAGCGGGCGATTCACGCACCCCCTTCATCTTCATGGCGCTGGCGGTCGTGCTCGACATCGTGCTCAATCCCCTGCTCATCCGTGGCATCGGCCCGTTTCCTGAACTCGGGATCGCGGGTTCCGCCACCTCGACGCTGATCGGCCAGACCGTGAGCGTCGTCGCCATCCTCGTCGTGCTCTATGCGCGCAAGCATCCGTTGCGGCTGGCCGGCGCCAATCTCGTCCTGCTGCGCCCGGATCCGGCGCTGTTGCGCATTGTCGTCTTCAAGGGCGTGCCGATGGGCCTGCAGATGATCGTCATCTCGGCGGCGGCCCTGACGGTGATGGGCATCGTCAATTCCTATGGCTCGCAGGTCGCCGCCGCCTACGGTATCGCCGCGCAGCTCTGGACCTACATCCAGATGCCGGCACTCGCCATCGGCGCCGCGGTCTCGTCCATGGCGGCGCAAAATGTCGGCGCAGGCCGGTGGGACCGGATCGGCCGCATCGCCGCCTCTGGCGTCGGTTTCAACCTTGTCCTGACCGGAGCCCTCGTCGCGCTGCTATGGGTCTTCGACCGTTCGATCCTGAGCCTGTTCCTGAGCAGCGACAGCGCGGCGATCGATATCGCCGCCCATATCAACACGGTCGCTTCCTGGTCGTTCATCCTGTTCGGCATCACCATCGTGCTGTTCGCCACGGTGCGCGCCACGGGTGCCGTGATGCCGCCGCTGATCATCCTGGTGATCTCGGTGCTCGTCGTGCGCACCGGCTTTGCCTATTACATGCGCGGCGTGATCGGCGAGGAAGCGCTGTGGTGGAGTTTTCCGGCCGGTTCGATCACGTCTCTGATCCTGGCCGCGATCTATTACCGCTTCGGCGGCTGGCGCGGCTTGCAAATGATCGAGAACAGGCCGGCTGCCGGCGAACCGCCCGACACCGGGCTTGGCGTGCCGCGCCAGCGGGCGAACATGGCGCCTGAAACGCCGAACGGCTGATGCGGTCTGCCTTGCCGGGCTGGCGCGGCGGTCTCAGCGCCTCTGTCTGAGCCCGAAGGCGAGCGCCACCAGCGCGAACGCGATGATCATGGCCGCGAAGGCCAGGCTCGCGACGACAGCACTGGCATAAGTCGACACGATGCCAATGCCGATGACAGGCAAGGCGTTGCCGACAAAGCAGCAGATGAAGAAACTGGACACGACCTCGGCGCGGCGATCCCGCGGCGCGATCTCGTTCACCACTTGCAGGCCGCCGCGATAGCCGAGCGCTGCCGCCACGCCGCAGCAGGCGGTCGCCGCGATCATCAGCGCCATCGAGGCCAGCATCTGTGCCGCCACCACAAGCACGGCGCTTGGGATCATCAAGGCCAGCGCGGCCAGCATCGCCTTGCTGCTCCCCATCCGCGCCAGCACCACGATACTGAGCGCCGCGACCATCGCCAGCTCGAAGAACAGCGCACCGGCCACGGCGTGGTTGGCCTCATGCAGTTGCTGCGCCAGGATGCTCGGCGCCACCGCCGCATAGAAGCCGACCAGCGCCATCGCGCCAAACCCGGTCACCGCCGGCGCCACGAAGCGCGAGCGGATCTGCGCCGGCACGGAAAGCCGCGGCCGCATGGAGACCTTGCCAAGGCCGCCTGGCTGCGTCACCGTTTCGCGCGTGCGCCAGACCAGGATCGTCACCACCGCGAGCGCCGCCAGGTAGACAATGAAGACCAGACGCAATGGCCACGGCTCAAATTGGGCAAGCAGCCCCGAAACAAGCGCCCCGAAACCCAGGCCGATAAAGTTGGTGCTGGTGGCGATGACGCTGGCGCGCGACTGGCCGGCCTCTGGAAGAAGCTCGGCGATCCACGCGGTTCCCGTCCCGGCGCCCACGCCGATGCCAAGCCCGCTCAGGACCCGCGCAACATCGAGCGACGCGACATTGCCGGCAAACAGGAACACAACCGCGCTGATGACGGCGACGATCATGGCTGCAAGCGCCGCCGGCCGGCGCCCGATGACATCCGAAACGCTGCCGAACACCAGCAGGGCGCCGAGATTGCCGACGACATAGACCGCGTAGATCAGCGTCAAGGTGATCTGCGAAAAGCCGAATTGCTGCTTGTAGACGATATAGAGGGGCGTCAGCACCGTGCTGCCGGCAAACAGCACCGCGATCATCGCCGCCACAGTCGGGATCGCGAGGACGTCGCTGCCGGCTTCGTTGTGAGTTTGCGCCAGATCGCGAAAGGCCATGGCCAACCTCGTCACCAGTTTCAGGGGTCGCGACGTTAACGCGTCCTCACCGCCGACGTTCCGGTCGACGACCATGCTCCTGACACCACGGTGGGCGTTGCCCGGCCAGGCAAGCCGATGATCGCAAAAGCGTATCCCGCGCCGGTCCCGGTACGTACGTTGAGGCTAGTCTTGGTGTGGGCGCCGTAGGCGAAGGCCGCGGCGGATGTCCCGAAGGCGCCGGTCAGAATGGTCGCTATCGCAAGCAGGACAGCGAGGTCTCAACAGTGCCTCCGTTCGAGCGCCGGCCGTTCGTCGGCCTCGGCCAGGACTGCATCGCAAGGGGAGAGGCCGGGCCGGGAAAAGTCAACGAGTTGCCAAGGCCGATCACCACGTTCACTGGTTCCGGCGTGGAAGTTTCCCCTGATATAGCCGAGCAATTTTGTGTACGCCGTTTATCGGCGTGCCAACATCCGCTAACGATTTACTTTCTTTCGGCAATTCGTCGTGGACGGGTGGTGGTCATGGGCAAGGGCAGGGTCGAGGCATTCACCGATGGCGTGGTGGCGATCATCATCACCATCATGGTGCTGGACCTGAAGGTACCGGAAGGCGAGGATTTTTCGGCGCTGCTGCCTCAGTGGCCGGTCTTCCTGTGCTACGTGCTTTCCTTCATCAATGTCGGCATCTACTGGAACAATTTGCACAACATGTTCCATACCGTGCAGCGTGTCGACGGCCGCGTGCTTTGGGCGAACCTGCATCTGCTGTTCTGGCTGTCCCTGATGCCGGTGACGACCGCCTTCATGGGCGAGAACCATTTCGCCGCGGTTCCGGTCGCGGTCTATGGTTTTGACCTTGTAATGTGTGCGACCGCCTACAGCATCCTGGTCATTGCGCTGCATCGGCAGCATGGGCCGGACACCGCATTCGCCAAGGCAATCGGCCGCGATCGCAAGGGAAGGATTTCGCTCGCCGTCTACATAGCGGCCGTTGGGCTAACCTTCCTCGACCGGTGGATCGGAGTGGCGCTCTATGTCGCCGTCGCCCTGATCTGGCTGGTGCCGGACACGCGCTTTGCGCGGGTGATCGAAAAATAGCCATCTGCCTGTCGCGATCCCGGAGGGCAAGCCGTTTCACACTTCGTGGAATTGCCTAACCGCGCATCGCCTTCAGCTTTTCCGCCACGGAAGCGGCCAGATCGGCATAGCGCTCTTCCAGCCGCTCCGCCGCCTTGATGATCGAAAAATCATGGCCGAATTTTTCCAGCGCCATGCGCAGTTTCTCGACGAACTCGGCCTGTTTTTCGAGCGCCGAAAACAGAGTCTTCACCTGGGCTTCGCTGATATCGGGGTTTGCCAGCATCTGCGGCACCTCGCGCCCCATCTGGTCGCCGGTGGCGGTCTGCTCCTTCAGAATTGCAACCCAATCCGGCAATCGGAAATCTCCTTTTTGGCATCGCAGCATGCGCAGCCGCGACCGGACTGGTCAACCCGACACGCCCCGACGCAGGCTTGCGCAAGCCCATTCCGGCGCTAAGTTCGGCGCCATCAGAAAAGGAAACCATCGCCGATGATCGCCGACACCGAGATTCAGATCGCCCTTCCCGCCCTTGGCCAGGGCAATGCCGCCGTCATCACCGGCGCCGCCAGCGGCATCGGCCTTGCCGCGGCCAAACGGCTGGCGCTGATGGGCATGAAGATCGTGCTGGCCGACATCGGCGGGCCGCGCCTCGACGATGCCTCGCGGGCCGTCTCCGCGATAGCCGGCGACGACGCCGTGCTTGCCGTCGCATCGGACGTTTCGAAGGCCGGTGAGGTCGACCGTCTCGCCGACCGGGCGTTCGGGGCTTTCGGCGAGGTCTCGCTGCTGATGAACAATGCCGGCGTCGGCGATAACCCGGGAAAGCCCTGGGAAAACCGCGACGGCTGGAAACGGCTGCTCGACATCAATTTCTGGGGCATCGTGCATGGCGTCGAAGCCTTCGCGCCACGCATGCTGGCGTCGGCCAGGCCGGGCCTGATCGTCAACACCGGTTCCAAGCAAGGCATCACCACACCGCCCGGCAACCTCGCCTACAACGTTTCCAAGGCCGGCGTGAAGACCTTTACCGAAGGCTTGGCGCATGCGCTGCGCAATGAGCCCGCCGCCCGCCTGTCGGCGCATCTACTCATCCCCGGCTTCACCTATACCGGCCTGACCGAAGGCGCGACGGAAAAGCCGGCGGGAGCGTGGACCGGAGAGCAGGTGATCGATTTCATGCTGGAATCGCTGGTCAGGGGCGACTTCTACATCCTGTGTCCCGACAATGAGGCGGCGCGGCCCATGGACGAAAAGCGCATGGCCTGGGCCATCGGCGACATCATCGAAAATCGGCCTGCCCTGTCGCGCTGGCATCCCGACCACAAGGATGCATTCGCGGCGTTCATGAAGCGATGAGCATGCCCGGAACATTGGCTACTGTCCGTATCACATAACTCGAACACCGGCGGAACTGTCGGAGATTGACCGCCGGTTCAGCCGCCGGCGCTTCGTGCCACCTCTTTTTTCGGTTTGCGTTTTGCCGCCACCACCTTCTTTGCGGCCATGGTCGCGACTTTGTCGTCATGCCGCCTCGCCGCGACCTCGCATTTGGCGCGGATCTCCTGGACCTCGCCTTCAGTCAGGTGCTCGATGCCGATGAAGGTGTTTTTGGCCTCGCTGACACGTATCAACTCGTCGAGCTTGGCCTGGATCGCGGCGCCGTCCCGATTCTGGGTGTTCTGGATGAGAAACACCATCAGGAAGGTGATGATCGTGGTTCCGGTGTTGATCACCAACTGCCAGGTGTCGGAAAAATTGAAGAACGGCCCGCTCACCGCCCAGACGATGACGATCAGGCAACACACCGCAAACGTCAGCGGTAGTCCGGTGAGATGGGCGATCTGGTTGGAGAATTTGGTGAAAAGCTTCTCGATCATGTGGTCCCTCAAAACAGCGCCGCGCCATGCGGTCCGCCGGAAGAAACAACCAGCAGCCATTTCGGGTTCCCGCCGGTAAAAAATACGACCCACGCAATTGAGTGCACGCAAAGCGCGCATCTGGTGCAAAACACACCTTATCGGTTTAAGATCATTGTAACCGGGCAGGTACAGCGCCTGCTCCTTCCGCTTCACAGCGGTTTACCTCCAGCCCCTTCCGCTGCGCCACCCCCGCATGGCGGAAGGGGTTTCATTCCGGAGAGCGCGGGGCATGGTTTCCCGCCGGCCAGCGCGGTTGCTCCACTTTCCCGCAGCTCATTGATTACAGCCAAGGCTTCTTGCCCGAATGGAATGCGCGGCCGTTGGAACAACGGGAAGCGAGCGGGACAGGCGTGGATGCCGGCTAACCGGCGTCGTTTTCCCACCGATCGAGGAAGGCCTCGATCGCCATGGACTGGATGTCGGGAACCGCCCTGGCGAGTTTGTCGACCGGCCAGTCCCACCAGGCGAGAGCGTCGATCCGCGCCGCTGTGTCAGGCGCAAAGCGCGGCCTGAGCGGCTTCGCCGGCACGCCGGCGACGATCGTGTAGGATGGCACGTCCTGCGTCACCACCGCATTGGCGCCGATGACCGCGCCATTGCCGATGGCGATGCCGGGCATGACCACCGCGCCATGACCGATCCAGACGTCATGGCCGATGGTCACAGTTTTTGCCCGCCGCCGCTCGCGGAACGCCGCATCGACACCCAACCAGCGGAAATACTCGTTCGGCCGATAGCTGACCTTGTGCTGGGTCAATCGCTCAATCGGATGCTCCAGCGCGTTGATGCGGCTGTTGGCGGCGATCGAGCAGAATTTGCCGATGCTCGTATAGATCGCCTCGGCATGACGCTCGAAATAGGAGAAGTCGCCGACGCTCACCTCGCGCAGCACCACCCGCTCGCCGATCGAAGCGTAGCGGCCGAGCTTGCACGCCTTCAGCTCCGCGGTCGGATGGATGCGCGGCTCGGAATCCTTCAGGACGAGGTTTTCGGAACGGTCCATGCGGGCGGCTTTACGCCGGGATGATTGGTACCGCAAGCCGGGTACCCGACGAGTCACTACTCCCGTTACAGCAGCTCAAGTTATAGCACCCAGCCGCTCAGTTGCGAGGCTGACGCACTCGTCGCAAATAAACGAGATCTTTTCAGCCATAAATCGCCTCTTTCCATCATTCTGGAAATCACACACCGAGCACACGATAGCCATTAGACCCGCTTTTGATTTCCAAAGGGCGTCCTTGAATGCAGGAGCAATGCATTTCTCGCAGGTGTATCTAGAAAGACCGGCAACGAATTTCCTGTCGTCGTCATTTTTCGCGCCGCAGAAGTCACATGAAATTGGCCGAGATCGGCTCCAGGGCGGCGGGGACATCACCAAATCTCCTCATGCATTTCGTGTAAAGAGCAGGCTTCTGTCTGCAACTCAATGGTGCCCTATCGGGACCAATCGCCCGCCTATTTCGGCTGGCCCTTGCTCCACACCACGTTCTGGCCGTAGAGCGGCACTGTCGTGACCGACATTTTCGCCGAGCCGTTCTGCACCTGGCGCGAATGCGAGAGATAGATCAGCGTCTCGTTGGCCTTGTCGTAGATGCGGTTCACCACCTGCTTCTTCCAGATCAGGCTGATGCCTTGCTTGAAAACCTCCTCGCCGCCTTCGCTCGTATCAATATCCCCGATGGTGATCGGACCGGTCTGACGGCAGGAGATCGAGGAATCGCTCGGATCCTCGAACCAGTTGCCTTTGTGCAGGCGGTCGATGACGCTGCGATCGAAATAGGAAACGTGGCAGGTCACGCCCTCCACTTTCGGATCCTTGATCGCCTCGACGATGATGTCGTTGCCGATCCAGTCGACGCCGACCTTGCCGACTTCCTCGGCAATGGCGCTACCGGCGGCAAGCACGACACACGCGGCCAAAGCACCGCCGATCAGTTTTCGTCCGATCAATCCTCGCCCGATCAATCCTGGCACAGTCAATCCCGGCAAAGAATCCTCCTGCGGTTCGAGTTGCCGGGGTCTCAGGTGGGGCCAAGGCCGACACATTGCAAGGCGCAAGATCCGATCAAACCGCAGGCATCCGCCACAGGCGGTTGCGTCAACGCTGCATCTTTGCGTGTACCCCGTCGAACCGCTAAGACTGTGGCCGGACAACGGGCGCATGGTTCTGGCCGGCGCACCGTGACATTACGGACGGACTTTTCTGATGATGCGTTCTATCCTGGTCGGCATTCTCGTTCTGATGGCGGCCGGCATCGGCTGGCTGACCTTCGACTGGTATCGCGGCCATTATGGCGGCGAACCGTTCGGCGCGGCGTTCACCCTGGTCGACCAGAAAGGCGCACCGATCACCGAGGCCGCCTTCCGGGGCCAGCCCAGCGTCGTCTTCTTCGGCTTCACCCACTGCCCCGAGGTCTGCCCGACCACGCTGTTCGAGCTCTCCGGCTGGCTGAAGACGCTCGGCGACGACGGCAAGAACCTGCATGCCTANTTCCGGGGCCAGCCCAGCGTCGTCTTCTTCGGCTTCACCCACTGCCCCGAGGTCTGCCCGACCACGCTGTTCGAACTCTCCGGCTGGCTGAAGACGCTCGGCGACGACGGCAAGAACCTGCATGCCTATTTCGTCTCGGTCGATCCGGAGCGCGATACGCCGCCGGTGATGAACGCCTATGTCAGCAATTTCTCCGACCGCATCACCGGGATTACCGGCGACCCGGACAAGGTACATGCCATGGCCAAGGCGTTCGGCATCTATTGGAAGAAGGTCGATACCGGCGACGGCGATTACACCATGGACCACACCGCCTCGGTGCTGCTGCTCAACGCCAAGGGCGACTTCGCGGGCACGATCGCCTATGGCGAGAATGCCAACACCGCCATCGAAAAGCTGAAGCGCCTTGCGGCGAAGGGCTAGAGTTTGATCCCGAACCGAAGGACCGCGTCAGCGAAAAGTGGAAACCGGTTTTTCGGACAAAGATAAAACTCAAAGAAGAAACTCTCCATGACCCAGACGCGGCTCCATTTCACCACTGGAAAGATCGAGGCTGAGCGCATATTCGCGGCGCTTGAGCTGGCCTTCGAGGAAGAAGGCCTGCCGATCGCCGTGCTGGAAGTCGACGAAGACGCCGACATCCACGAGGTCTCGCTCTACGCCGATGGCGACGTCGAGGCGGTCGAGGCGCGGCTGAACGATGTTCTCGCCGGCCTCGCTTTGTCGAGACCGGTCGAGCGCGAGGCGCTGCCCGACATCGACTGGGTGGCACGTTCCCTGGAAGGGTTGAAGCCGGTGCGCGCCGGCCGTTTCTTCGTCCACGGCGCGCATGACAGCAGGAAGCGCCACAGCGGCGAGCTCGCTATCGAGATCGAGGCCGGCCTTGCCTTCGGCACCGGCCACCACGGCACCACCGCGGGCTGCCTGGAAATGCTGGAGAAGGTGCTGCGGCGCGAGCATCCGCGTAACGCACTCGACCTCGGTACCGGCAGCGCGGTGCTGGCGATCGCCGTCGCCAAACTGGCCCATATTCCGGTGCTGGCCACCGACATCGATCCGGTTGCGGTCAAGGTTGCCGCCGCCAATGCCAGGCTGAACCACGTCAAAGGCCTGATCGAGACGGTGACCGCGCCTGGCTTTCACCACCCGATCTTTGCCAGGCGCGCACCCTTCGACCTCATCGTCGCCAACATATTGGCCCGGCCGCTGATGCGGCTGGCGCCGCAAATGGCCGGACATATCGCACTTGGCGGCTCGATCGTGTTGTCAGGCATCCTCGACCGCCAGCGCGACGCTGTGATCTCGGCCTATGTCGGCCAGAATTTCCGCCACGTCAGTACCTTGCACCGCGAAGGCTGGGTGACGATCCATCTCAAGCATTGAGGCCGGCAAGGCGGTTGCCGGCCCTCAACGGTCCCCATTGCCGGACTCCGATGCGTGTCGCCAGGGCGGCATAGCCAAGAGAATGCCGGCGCGGTCCCCTTTCGTGCCATGGCTGGACCAGCCTCATTTGGTTGTCAGCCAGGCGATGCTGTTGCAATTTGCGCCTCCGGAAAATCGATTCCGCTTTCCAGGCCCATAGGCTACGGTCGCGCGGATACCAAGGAGGCCCATCATGTTCCAGACCTTCGATTCCGCGGGCGATCCGGCGGTCGGCAAGCCGCGCGTGGCGCTACTGCGCCAGTGGCTGGCCGCGAACGGCCTCGACGGCTTCATCGTTCCGCGCGCCGACGAGCACCAGGGCGAATACGTCGCCGACCGGTCGGCACGGCTGAAATGGCTGACCGGCTTCAGCGGCTCGGCCGGCGTCGCCATCGTGCTGCGCGACCGCGCCTTCGTCTTTGTCGACGGGCGCTACACGCTGCAGGTGCGTGGCGAAGTCGATCTCGGCATCTTTTCGATCGAAAGCCTGGTCGACAATCCGCCCCCTGTCTGGCTCAAGGACAACATCGGCAAGGGGGCGCGGCTGGGGTTCGATCCCTGGCTGCACACGATCGGCGAAGTCAAGGCGCTGCAGGCCTCCGCCGACAAGACCGGCGCGGTGCTGGTGCCGCTCGAACGGAACCCCATCGACATCATCTGGAAGGATCAGCCCGCGGCACCCGTGACCCCGGTAGAGCTGCACCCGATCGGCTTTGCCGGCGAACTCGCCAAGGACAAGCTGGCGCGGCTGGCGACGTCGATCGGCAAGGACGGCGCCACCCATGCGGTGCTGACCGACCCATCGTCCATCGCCTGGGCCTTCAACATTCGTGGCGGTGACGTGCCGCACACGCCGCTGGCGCTCGGCTTCGCCATCCTCGCCGCCGACGGGTCGCACCAGCTTTTCATGGATCGGCGCAAGTTCTCGCGCCAGGTGGCGGCCTACCTCACCCAACTTGCCGATCCGCACGAGCCCGGCGAATTCGAAGGCGCGATTGCCGCACTTGCGAAAAGCGGCGCGAAAATCGCGCTCGATCCGGTGCTGGCCGCCGACCGGTTGCGCATGCTGGTCGAGGACAATGGTGGCACGGTGATTGCCGCGCCCGACCCTGCCCGCATTCCGCGCGCCACAAAGAACCAGGCCGAGATCAACGGCTCGCGCGCCGCGCATCGCCGCGACGGCGCGGCGGTGGCCAAGCTGTTGTGCTGGCTGGAGCGCCAGAAACCCGGCTCGCTCGACGAAATCGCGGTTGTCACCAGGCTCGAAGAAACCCGTCGGCAGACTGGCGAGGAAACGCAGATGCCGCTGCGCGACGTCTCTTTCGACACCATTTCGGGCGCCGGCCCGAACGGCGCCATCATGCATTACCGCGTCTCGCGCGCCACCAGCCGCAAGCTGCAGGCTGGTGAGCTGTTCCTGCTCGATTCCGGCGCGCAATACCAGGACGGCACGACAGACATCACCCGCACCGTGCCGATCGGCCAGCCGACCGAAGAGATGCGCGAGCGCTTCACGTTGGTGCTGAAAGGGATGATCGGCATTTCCACGTTGCGCTTCCCCGCCGGCACGCGCGGCTCGGAGATCGACGCCGTCGCCCGCATGGCGCTGTGGAGGCATGGCTGCGACTTCGCCCATGGCACCGGCCACGGCGTCGGCTCATACCTGGCCGTGCATGAGGGTCCGCAGCGCATCGCCCGCACCGGCACCGAAAAGCTGCTAGAGGGCATGATGCTGTCGAACGAGCCCGGCTACTACAAGGAGGGCGCCTACGGCATTCGCATCGAAAACCTCATCCTGGTGACGCCGGCCGAACAGATCGAGGGCGGCGACATCGCAATGCACGGTTTCGAGACGCTGACGCTCGCCCCGATCGACGTGAGGCTGGTGCGATCGGATCTGCTGACCCGAGACGAATTGCACTGGCTCGACGCCTACCATGCCCGCGTGCTGGCCGAGATCGGTCCGATGCTCGACGGCGAAACGCTGGCCTGGCTGGAAAAGGCGACGGCACCGCTGCCGCACGACGCGAAGATTTGATTTTCTGAAGCGCTGAAGGGCGTGTCGAGGTTCAGGCCGGGCCGAGCCGAAAAAACGGTTGATGCCGAGAACCGGATTGGAGCACCGAAGCGCGGGTATCAGCCGTCTGCAGGCCGGAATCACCTGGATATCGATGCGCCCTACCCGACGAACTGGCGCGCTACGATCAACACCGCCGCGCCCGCCAGAAACATCGCCATCAGCCCGCCACGCAGCGCCACCAGCGCGGAGACGACCAGCGCTGCCCACTCCGCCGGGCCCGCGCCGAGCGCGGCCGGCGCCACAAGCGTCGTCAGCACCGCCGCAGGCACGGCGTTGAGCCCGGCCTCGACACGCGGATGGATGTGGTCGAAGCGCGAGATGACCAGATGCCCGCCAATACGGGTGAGATAGGTGGCGATGGCGCCGGCGATGATGATCCAGAAGGTCGTGCTCATGGCCTTGTCTCCACACCGCTGTGATGCGGCGGCAGGACGACGGCGAGCAACACGCCGGCGACGGCGCCGATCGAAACGTGCCAGGGCGAACCCACTGTCTTGTAGGCGATGATCGAGGCGAAGGCGCTGGCGATGACCACCGGCAGCCACAGCGGCCGCTTGCGGAAGCCCATCACCAGGCCAAGGAAATAGATCGGCAGCAGGAAATCGATCCCCAGCGCATGGGGATCGGGAATAAGCTTTCCAAACAGCGCACCGAGCGCGCTTTCGATGGTCCAGAATACATACACCGGCAGCCCAAGTCCCAGATACCAGGCAAAGCCGACGGTCTGGCCTGACTGGGCCCTGGCCTCGGCGACGGCGAATTGCGGATCGGTGAGGATGAAGAAGCCGAGCGCCTGCTGCACCCCGGACCAGTGCGCGATGCGCCGGCCAATGCCGGCGGAATAGAGCACGTGGCGGAAATTGACGGCGAAGATCGATAGCACGATCAGCCACGGCGCGACATGCTGGCCGAACAGTTCTATGCCGACCATCTGGCTGGCGCCGCCGAAGATCAGCGCGCTCATCAGGAAGGCTTCGAAAACGGAAAAGCCGTTGTCGACGGCAATCGCGCCGAACAGCAGCCCGAAGGGCGCCGCCGCCACCACGACCGGCACGGAGAGCCGTACGCCTTGCCAGAAGTCGCTTTTCGCGCCGGTCTCGGAAATTGCTTGCGCCGACATGTCTCTCCCCGGTCAGAGGGCTGATTTAGGAAGCACTGCCCTGGTTGTCACACGAATTCGCTTGAGCCAAACGATCAGCGGAAATGATCGTCGCGACCGTCGCGTGGGAACTCAGTCCCTCGCTCCCGTGCCCTCGACCGCCCTGCCCCAGTCGAGCAGCGGCTTGGCGCGCATGGTGAAGTCGAGGAGTTCCTCGACCAATTCCGGCCCGTGGATACCAGCTGGATCGATCGGGTGACGGACGGCGAAATGCCGGTTGCGAATGGCGCCGGCGAGGTCTTTGTCAGAGACGTGTTCGAAGCCGCGCGGCGTGCGTTTCATGCCGCCTTCGGCATCGAGTTCGAGGCCATTTTTGTTCAACGCCTTCACCATGGCGCGAAACCGCTCGGGCCATGTCTCGATGGCCCGACGCATCGACAACAGGAGCGCGGCCTCCGGCTGCCACCAGGCGACGCCGGCGTAGCATCCCTCCAGCCCGATATGGACATAGAAGACACCCTGCACCGCCTTGCTGCCGTCCGGCGACAGGATCGCCGAGACATGCCTGTTGTAAGGCCGCTTGTCCTTGGCGAAGCGCACGTCGCGATTGATGCGAAACAACGACTTCTTGCGATCGCCGCGCAGGCCGAGGCCGGCTTCCGCAAATCGCCGCGCAAGCGTCTCGACGAGATCGCCCAGTGGATCGCGCAATTCCTTTTCGAACAGCTCGCGGTTCTCCAGAAACCACTCGCGACTCTGGTGGAAATCGAGCGCTTTCAGGAACGGAATGGCCTTGGGGCCGAACCCTTTGAACGCTTCGCCCGTCACGACTTGCCTACCCGCTGCAGCCAGGTGTCCTCGTCGATGACCTCGACGCCGAGTTCGCTGGCAAGCTTGAGCTTGGAGCCCGCACCCGGTCCCGCGACCAGCAGATCGGTCTTGGCCGAAACCGAGCCGGCCACCTTGGCGCCGAGACGTTCGGCCATCGCCTTGGCTTCGGAACGGGTCATCTTTTCCAGCGAACCGGTGAAGACGATCGTCTTGCCGGCGACCTCGCTGTCGGCCGAAACGGTGACGATATAGGGCTTCGGCTTGACCTGCTCCAACAACTTCTCGAGCACCTCGTCATTGCGCTCATTGCCGAAGAAATCGCGCAGCGCATCGATCACCGTATCGCCAATGCCATTGATCGATGGGAAGACGGCATGTGGATCCTCCGCCGCGGCCGTCTCCTTGCCGACTCGGATCAGCTCCTCGATGGTCGAGAATGTTCGCGCAAGCACGGCTGCCGTCGTCTCGCCTATATGGCGGATGCCGAGCGCGAAGATGAAGCGGTCGAGCTCCGGCTCGCGGCGCGAATCGATGGCCGCGAACAATTTGTCGAGGCCTTCGTAATTGCGGTCCTCGACGCTGCGCACATTCTTGCGGGTCTTGCCGGATGCGGCCTCGCGCTGCCTAGCCTGCTCCTCGCGCCGCTCGGCCAGCGCCTTGGTCACGGCCGGGCGGCGCTCCCTGAGCGTGAAGATGTCGGCGGCTGTCTTGATCAAACCCGCATTGAAAAACAGGTCGATGTTCTCCGCGCCCAGGCCTTCGATATCCAGGGCGCCGCGCGACACGAAGTGGCGCAGCCCCTCCACGGCCTGCGCCGGGCAGATCAGTTCGCCGGTGCAGCGGCGGCGCGAATCCTCCTTGCCGGTCTTCTCGTTGATCTCGCGCGTCGCCGGCGAGCCGCAGATCGGGCAAGAGTGCGGGAATTCGTACGGCACGGCATCGGGCGGACGCTTGTCGATGACGACGCTGACGATCTGCGGGATGACATCGCCTGCCCGCTGGATCACCACCGTGTCGCCGATGCGCACGTCGATGCCGTCGCGGATCGGCTGCCCTGTACTGTCCAGGCCCTTGATATAATCCTCATTGTGCAGCGTGACGTTCTCCACCACCACGCCGCCGACCGTCACCGGGGCGAGCCGCGCGACCGGCGCCAGCGTGCCCGTCCGGCCGACCTGGATGTCGATCCTGTGCACGGTCGTCATCGCCTGTTCGGCCGGGAATTTGTGGGCAATGGCCCAGCGTGGTTCACCGGTGACGAAACCCCAGCGGCGCTGCAGCTCCAACTGGTCGACCTTGTAGACGACGCCGTCTATGTCATAGCCGAGCGACGAGCGCTGCTCCTCGATCAGGTGATAATGCGCGACCAATTCCTCGACCGATTTCGCCCGCACCAGCAGCGGACTGATCTTGAAGCCCCAATCGGCGAATTTCTGCACTGATTCGTACTGCGTTGGTGCCGGATCCGCTGTCGTGTAACCCCAGGCATAGGCAAAGAATTTGAGGTTGCGGCTGGCGGTTACGGATGGATCCTTCTGGCGCAGCGACCCGGCCGCCGTGTTGCGCGGATTGACGTAATCCTGGCCGCCGACAGCCGCCGAGCGCGCCTTGAGCGCCTCGAATTCGGCATAGGTCATATAGACCTCGCCACGGATCTCGATGGTCTCCGGCCAGCCTGAGCCCTTCAGCTTAGCGGGAATGTCGGCGATGGTCCTGAGGTTGGCGGTGATGTCCTCGCCGACAGCGCCGTCGCCGCGCGTCGCGCCTTGCACGAACACGCCCTTTTCGTAACGCAGCGAAGCCGACAGCCCGTCGATCTTCGGCTCGGCGGTGAAGGCAATGTCGAGGTCTTTGTCGCGGTCGAAGAAGCGCCGGCCGCGCTCGATGAAATCGGTGACGTCGGCGTCGGTATAGGCCTTGGCGAGGCTGAGCATCGGCACGGCATGGCGCACCTTGGTGAAGCCTTCCGCCGGGGCGGCACCCACCCTGAGCGAGGGCGAATCCTCGCGCACCAGCCCGGGAAAGCGCTCCTCGATAGCAAGATTGCGCCGCCGCAGCGCGTCATACTCCGCGTCCGTGATCGTGGGCGCGTCCTCGGCATGGTAGCGCCGGTCATGACCGGCGATCTCCTCGGCAAGGCGCTGGAGTTCCGCTTCAGCCTCGCTTTCGCTGAGCGAATCGACAGGTTTTTCAGCCATGCTTTTTGTCCCTGAACGGTGGCGCGTCACAATAGAGCATGATCTTGAAAGGTGGGAGCCGGTTTTCGGAAAAGATCATTCCTGAACAGCAGGATGGAGCCATATCCTGACTCGCCCCATGACACCTGATCGTCTCATGACACCTGATCGTCTCATGACACCTGATCGTCTCATGACGCCTGATCGTCTCATGACGCCGGATCGTCTCACGCCGCGTTTGTATTCTCGCGCAACAACCGCTCGGCGGCGGCGCGCGCCTCGTCGGTGATCGTGGCGCCGGCCAGCATGCGGGCGATCTCCTCCTGCCGCGCAGTCCTGTCCATCTCGGCAATTCCGGTCGCGACACGGTCGGTGCTGCCCGATTTGGAGATCAGGAAATGTGTTGCCGCGCGCGCCGCCACTTGCGGCGCATGGGTGACGGAAAGCACCTGGACGCGCTTCGACAGCCGCGCCAGCCGCTGGCCGATGGCGTCGGCCACGGCGCCGCCCACCCCGGTGTCGATTTCGTCGAAAACCAGTGTCGGCGCCGAACCACGGTCGGCCAGCGCCACCTTTAACGCCAGGAGAAAGCGCGAAAGCTCGCCGCCGGAGGCAACCTTCATCATCGGCCCGGGCCGCGTGCCAGGATTGGTGCGCACCCAGAACTCGATCTGGTCGATGCCCTCTTCCATGCGCGCCTCGGCCTCGCTCTTCATCTCGACGATGAAGGCCGCGCGTTCGAGCTTCAGCGCCGGCAGTTCGGCCATGACCGCCTTGGTCAGACCGACCGCCGCGGCATGGCGAAGCGAGGATAGCTGTGCGGCGGCGATATCATAGGCTTCGCGCGCGGCGGCTGCCTGCTTTTCCAAGCCGTGCAGGCGTTCTTCGCCGGCATCGAGATCGGCGAGATCGGCAACCATCGTATCGCGCAGCTGCGCCAGGTCGTCAACGGCGACGCTGTGCTTGCGTGACGCCGCCCGCAGTGAAAACAGTCGTTCCTCGGCTTTCTCCAGCCGCTGTGGATCATACTCCGTGGCACGAAGCGCGGCCTCGACGCCCGACTGCGCCGCGTCGAGCGACAGCATGGCTTCGTCCAGCGATTTCACCACGTCCTCGAGCACGCCGGGCGCTTCCGACGCCTTGCGCTGCAGCCGTCTCAGCAGGCTGGCCAGTTGCGGCAAGGGCGAGGACGGGCCGGATAGCACATCCTGGGCGTCGTGAATTTCGGAAGCGATCTTCTCGGCGCGCATCATGTGGGCACGCAGCTCGGCAAGTTCGGTTTCCTCGCCCGGCTGCGGATCGAGCTTGGTCAGTTCGGCAACCGCGGCGCGCAGATAGTCCGCCTCGCGCGCGGCGGCTTCCACCTTGGCGCGATGGCGCGTCAGCTCCTGCTGGGCGGCGCGCCAGTGCCGCCATGCCTCGCCGGTCGAGCGGACGGCGCCGAGATGGCCGCCGAAAGCATCGAGCACATCGCGATGCGCCCCGGGATCGACCAAGGCGCGTTCGTCATGCTGGCCGTGGATCTCGACCAGCGCGCGGCCGACATCGCGCATCAACGTCACGCTGGACGGCTGGTCGTTGACGAACACACGGGTCCGGCCGTCCGCCGTTTGCACGCGCCGCAGGATGACGTCGCCATCGTCCTCGATCGCGTTTTCGGCAAGCAGCGCGCGCACCGGATGGTTGCGCGGAACATCGAACACGGCAATGACCTGGCCCTGGGACGCGCCGTGACGCACCAGCGAGGCATCGCCACGCGCGCCGAGCGCCAGCGACAGGGCATCGAGCAGGATGGACTTGCCGGCGCCGGTTTCGCCGGTCAGCACGGAAAGACCCGGCTGGAAGTCGATGTCCAGCTTTTCGATCAGGACGATATCGCGGATCGACAGTCTGGAAAGCATGAGAAACCGGACCTATTGCATGCCGCCCAAAAGTGGACCCGCTCCGGGATAACGACAGGCACGAAAACAAAAAGATAGAGGCGGCACCCGACAGTTGGAGTCGCAGCGCCGCACTATCTTTTTGTTTGAGCTTCGGATCAATCCGAAAAAGCGCGCTGTGCGCGCTTCGCTCGGAGGCTCTGCGGTTAGGCGCCGGTGATCAGCTTCCCGGCCTTGGATATCCACGACCCGGCATTTTCGCGCGGCGCCAGCCCGTTGCTCTGCAGCAGCTTGTAGGAATCCTTGTACCACGAACTGTCGGGATAGTTGGTACCGAGCACCGCGGCCGCCGTCTGGGCCTCCGAGGTCAAGCCCAACGCGTAATAGCTTTCGGTGAGGCGCGCGAGCGCTTCCTCTACGTGGCGGGTGTTGGAATAGCTTTCGACCACGGTGCGGAAGCGTTTGACGGCGGCGATGTACTCGCGGCGCTCCAGATAATAGCGGCCGATCTGCATTTCCTTGCCGGCGAGCTGGTCGTTGGCGAAGCGGATCTTTTCCTTGGCATCGTCGACATACTCCGACGTCGGCCAGCGTGTCACCAGGTCCTGCATCGTCTGCAGGGTCTGGCGTGCTTCCTTCTGGTCCTGCGTCACATCCTTGATCTGGCGATAGTAGCTGAGACCAATGATGTACTGGGCATAGGCCGCGTCATCCGTTGACGGATAGAGAGCCAGGTACCGCTTCGCCGACTGGATCGCGTCGTCGTAGCTGCCCTTTCGATAGTCGGCGAACGCGCCCATCACCATCGATTTGCGGGCCCATTCCGAATAGGGGTGCTGGCGGTCGACCGCGTCGAATTTCTTGCTTGCCTCGTCCAGGCGGCCGGCGTTCAGATTGGCCAGGCCCTGATTGTAGAGAACGTCGGCCGGTTCGGTCTGATCGACATAGGTCGACAGATCGATGTCTTTTTCCGACGACATGCAAGCCGCCAGAAAGAGCGATGGAACAACCACCGAAAGCGCCAGGAAGACAGACCGCTGCGGCGCTTTCGATTGACCGAATCGCTTGAAGAACATGATTGGATTGCGCCCTTTCGGCGTTATTTTAATGCTCGTTGCATGCAGTTGTCCCAAAACTGGTCCCCACTTTTGAGCGACATGCACTAATCAACGGCAGCAGCCATAAACCATAACCGCCTTGCCCGGCAACGCTATGTCCAGCCAATCGCGCATTTTTGTGGCGGCGGACCGCGGCTCGAAAATCTACGCAATTTCGCCGGTGGATGATGCATTCATGCAACACCCACATCCATAAAATCCAAAAAAAATTAAGAAAATCAGATCATCCAGGGCGCATAGAGAGGCGCATTGACGGCGTTCATCTCGGCGGCCCGGCCACGCTCGCGGCGTGTCGTCTCGACGATCTCGAAGGCGGTGCGGTCCGACAGCAGGCGCCGCAGCGCCGCGGCGTTCAGCCGATGGCCGCCGCGATAGGAGCGGAAACATCCGATGAATCGCGCGCCGGCCAGCGCCAGGTCGCCCATCGCGTCGAGCGTCTTGTGGCGCACGAATTCGTTGGGATAGCGCAGGCCGCCCATGTTGATGACGCGGTTGTCGTCACCGATCACCAGGGAATTTTCCAGCGAGGATCCCAGAGCATAGCCGGCGGCCCACAGCCGCTCGACGTCCTTCATGAAGCCGAAGGTGCGGGCCCGCGCGATGTCGCGGCGGAAAATATCGGCATTGATATCGGATGCGAAGAACTGACGGCCGATCGCCGGGCTTTCGAAATCGATTTCGACCTCGAAACGGGTACCGTCATAGGGCCTGAACTCGGCCCAGGAGGCGCCATTCTCGATGCGGACCGGCTTGACCACCCTGATATAGCGCCGCTTGACGGCCAGCGTCTCGATGCCGGCCTGGTCGATGGCTTCGACGAACGCCATGGCGCTGCCGTCGAGGATTGGGACCTCGTGGCCGTCGATCTCGATGATGACGTTGTCTATGCCGAGTCCTAACAGGGCGGCCATGATGTGCTCGACCGTGGCGATATGCTCGCCCGAAGGATCGCCAAGCATGGTGCAAAGGTCGGTGGCGCCGATCTCGGAAAACAGGGCGCGGAACTCACGGCCCCGCCCTTCTCCTTTCAGGAGCTGGAACGCGATGCCGGTATCGGCATCCGCGGGCAGGAAACTGATGGAAACTTCTTTGCCGCTGTGGACGCCGGTGCCTGTAAGCGACGCGCGCGTCTTCACTGTCGTCTGATGGTCGTGCAAGACAATCCCCATGAGCCCGTAATGCCTAGGTCCGCTTCTCCAGCCCGAGGGCGCGGCTCTTGTTAAATCGGCAAGCAGGGCGACTTCCCCCGAAATCCTGGCAAACCGACTATGGTAGGCAGCGAAGATAATGTCCCGGCAGGGAGACTCCAAATCACGGTTTCTTACTCTTTGTAACCGCGAACTGGAACACGTACGACGTCATAATGCATTGATTATACGCTATTTTTAAACGTTAACAGGCACGCAATTTCTTGCTTGCCTGTTAACGTTTGTTACAGTCCGTTAACCGCTCAGTTGGCCTGGCGGCGCAGGAACGCTGGAATCTCGAGCTGGTCGTCGTCCTGAGTCGCCCTGGTCTGCGGCGTCAGGCGGCCCTGATCGTCCAGCTGGCCGCGCCGCGGCGCGTAAAGCTGGGCGTCCTGGCTGGCGAGGCGGCGCACTTCCGGTGCGGCTTGGCGCAGCTTGGGCTCGCGCGGCTGCGCCGGCTGCAGCCGTGCAGGCTCCTCCTCGCGGCGGGTCAGGCCGTTGGTCAGGCGCTTCAGGAGGCCCATCGGGCCGCTGTTTTCGTGGTCGGCCGGACGGCTCTTGGCGTCGACCTCGGCCTTGACGACCGGCGGAAAGTCCTCGACGCGCGGCATGCGCTGCGGTGCCATCGCCACCGGCTGCTGGACCTCACGCAGCATTTCGCGCGGCTGCGGAGCCGGCTGCATCATCTGTTGGACGACCGGCTGCACCATCGGCTGCGGCTGTGCGGGCGGTGCCTGGAAGATCTTGCTCTGCGGGCGGAAATCGTCCGCATGGGCGACAGGAGCCGGACGAGCCTGAGCCATGGCCGCGGCATTGGCTTCGGCCAACTGGATGGCTTCGGCAACCGGATCGGCGGCGCGTGGCTCATACACCGTCTGCTGGACCGGCGCCGGGCGGCTTTCCACCGGGGCGACGGCCGGCCGGGCAGCCTGCTTCGGCGGCGCGGTACGGATCGAGATCGGCGCGGCGGCTATTTCGGCCGCCGACTTGTCGATGCCGGTGGCGACCACCGAGACCCGGATGACGCCTTCGAGCTCCTCGTCGAAAGTGGCGCCCAGGATGATGTTGGCGTCCTGGTCGACTTCCTCGCGGATGCGGGTCGCCGCTTCGTCGACTTCGAACAGGGTCAGGTCGCGGCCGCCGGTGATCGAGATCAGCAGGCCCTTGGCGCCCTTCATCGAGGTCTCATCGAGCAGCGGGTTGGCGATCGCGGCTTCCGCCGCCGCCATCGCGCGGCCCTCGCCCGAAGCCTCGCCGGTGCCCATCATCGCCTTGCCCATCTCGCGCATCACCGAACGCACGTCGGCGAAGTCGAGGTTGATCAGGCCTTCCTTGACCATCAGGTCGGTAATGCAGGCCACACCGGAGTAGAGCACCTGGTCGGCCATCGCGAAGGCGTCGGCGAAGGTGGTCTTGTCATTGGCCAGCCGGAACAGGTTCTGGTTGGGGATGACGATCAAGGTGTCGACGCATTTCTGCAGCTCCTCGATGCCGAAATCGGCCGTCTTCATGCGGCGCTGGCCTTCGAAGTGGAACGGCTTGGTGACGACGCCGACGGTGAGAATGCCCTTCTCGCGCGCTGCACGGGCAACAACCGGAGCAGCACCCGTGCCGGTGCCGCCGCCCATGCCGGCGGTGACGAAGCACATATGGGTGTTGGTGAGATGGTCGAGGATCTCGTCGATGCACTCTTCCGCCGCCGCGCGGCCGACTTCCGGCTGCGATCCGGCACCGAGCCCCTCGGTGACATGCGCGCCAAGCTGGATCAGCCGAGAGGCCTTCGACATGGTCAGCGCCTGCGCGTCGGTGTTGGCCACGACGAACTCGACACCGCGCAGTCCGGCGGTGATCATGTTGTTCACGGCATTGCCGCCGCCGCCGCCCACACCGAACACGGTGATGCGCGGCTTAAGCTCGGTGATGTCCGGCTTCTGCAGATTGATGGTCATTGTCTCCGTCCTTTGCCTTTCACGCCGCTTCGCCGCCGCGGCCGCCTATGGGGCTGTCCCCGTCAATTAGAAACTGTCTCTCAACCACTGACTCATGCGATGCAGTTTTCCACCCGTTCCGGTCATTCTGAGACCGGAAATGCCTTTCGCCGGATGGCTCTCGAAGCTCGCCATCTGCGGATAGATCAGAAGCCCGACCGCGGCCGAGAAAGCAGGGCCTTTCGCCGCTTCGGGCAGGCCCGCCACGCCGAGCGGGCGACCGATGCGTACATTGCGCCCCAGGATGCGGCGCGCCGCTTCCGGCAGGCCGGCCAGCTGGCTGGCGCCGCCGGTGAGCACGACGCGCTTGCCGACCGCATTGCCATAACCGGACTTGTTCAACCGGTCGCGCAGGAGTTCGAGCGTCTCGTCGATCCGGGCGCGCACGATGCGCGTCATCACCGAACGCGGGATCTGCAGCGGCACGTCGCCATCGTCGCCGATCGGCTGGATCGAGACCAGGTCGCGGTCGTCGGCGCTGCCCGGCAATGCCGAGCCGTGCATCACCTTCAGCCGCTCGGCGGCGTCGAGCGAGGTCGAAAGTCCCTTGGCCATGTCGAGCGTGACATGGTTGCCGCCGATTGCGATGGCGTCGCCATGGACGAACTTGCCTTCCGAAAACACCGAGATCGTCGTCGTGCCGCCGCCCATGTCGATGCAGGCGGCTCCGAGTTCCAGCTCGTCGTCGACCAGTGCCGCCAGCCCGCTGGCATAGGGCGTCGCCACCATGCGCTCGACCGACAAATGCGAGCGGTTGATGGAGAGCTCCAGATTGCGCATCGGCGCCGCATCGCCTGTCAACACATGCATGTCGACGCCAAGCGTGTCGCCCACCATGCCACGCGGATCGCGCACGCCACGCTCGGCATCGAGCGAGAAGCCGACGGGCAGCGAATGGACCACCTCGCGCTCGGCCTTGAGCGCCTGCTTGGCACCGGCGCCGAGCACGCGCTTGACGTCGGCTTCGTCCGCCTCGTGGCCGCCAAGATTGATGGTCGCTGAGAAGCTTTCGCTCTTCAGCCGGCCGGCGGTCATGTTGACGATCAGCGAATCGACCGTCAGCCCGGCCATCCGTTCGGCGGCGTCGACGGAGAGGCGAATGGCATGCTCGGCACGGTCGAGATCGACGATGACGCCGGACTTCACGCCTTGCGATTTCTGGTGGCCGATGCCGATGACCTGGATGCGATGCGAGCGGCCGCGCAGGAGCTTGCCGTCATCGTTCGGCTTGAGCTTGGCCACCATGCAGCAGACCTTGTTCGAGCCGACGTCCAGCACCGTCAGGGTGCCCGACCGGCGCGACGAGGCATCGCCAGAACCGCCAAGCCAGTTCATATCTTCGTCTCCGGCTTGCGCTTGAGGGTTTTCGGCTTCTCGTTGAGCGCGGCTTCGCGCTGCGTCGCCGCCTGCGGCGTCAGCTCCACGACCAGCCGGTCTGTCAGGCGCATGTCGACGGCGGCGATGTCGCGCGACAACAGCCCCTTGTCATGGTCCATCTTGACGAGTTCGGCGAGCGCCTGATCCTCGTCGTCCTCGGGCAACTTGATGGTGATGCCGTTGTCCAGCTTCAGGTCCCAGCGCCGTTCGCCAACGCGGACATAGCCTTTGATGCGGGCGGCGAGGTCGGGATATCGTTCGATCCTGGCCAGGAAATCAGGCGCCTTGGCGGGCGCACCGGTGCCGATCAACAGCGGCAGGAGCACCTGCCTGCCGCCTGAGAACGGCACGATGACGGCGCCATCCTTCTCGATGACGGAGAGGTCGTTGCCCTGCTGCCAGAGCGCGAAAGCCGCACGCTCCTCGACCCGCACTTCCAGCGTGTGCGGATAGACCTTGCGCACCGAGGCAACTTGGATCCACGGCAGGGTCGCGATACGCTCCCGCGCGGCCTCGGCATCGAAGCCGATAAGCGACGTCCAGCCATCGAGTTCCAGCCTATCGAGAATGTCGATCTCCGAAGTCTGGCGGTTGCCGACCACCTTGACCTGGTCGACCGCGAAGCCGGTGCGGGCGGTGATGCTTTGAATGATCCCGTCGGCATGACCGCCGAGGTAGGCGCCATAGGCGCCACTCGAGGCCAGCAGCACCGATGACATGATCGCGGCGGAGAAGCGCGGCGCCTGGAATTCACCATCGCCCAGGCGCGTCAGGATGCGTACCGGGCGGCGAAGCACGCGCGGCAGAACGAAATGGTCCAACGACAATGGCAGGCCGAACAGCGACGGCCCGGCCGCGCCCCTCACCTTACCCTGTCCCCATTTCAACGCAGACACGAAGCGTCCTCCACCATCCAACTCAACAATTCACCAAACGAATGCCCGGCATGGGCGGCAATTTCAGGCACCAGAGACGTCGGCGTCATGCCCGGCTGAGTGTTGACCTCGAGCCATACAACCTCGCCATTTTCGGAGTGACGATCGTCATAACGGAAGTCCGACCGGGAAACGCCCCGACAGCCGACAGCTTGGTGAGCCTTGAGCGCCAGTGTCTGTATTTTTTGGTAAATATTCGGTGAAACTTTTGCGGGGCATTCGTGTTTTGATCCGCCCGCGACATATTTTGAATCATAGTCGTAGAAGGAATGGCCCGTCGGGATGATCTCGCAGACGCCAAGCGCCACATCGCCCATGACGGCGCAGGTCAGCTCGCGCCCATGGATGTAGCGCTCGACCATGACGGTATCGCCATATTTCCAGTCGGACGACCCGATCACCTGCGGCGGGTGCGATTGCCCCTCCGACACGATGACGACGCCAAAGCTCGACCCCTCGCTGACCGGCTTGACCACATAGGGCGGCTTCATCGGATGCTTGTTCTGGATGGAGAACCGGTTGGCGACCTTCGATTCGGCAACGGGGACGCCGACCGACTTGACGATCTTCTTCGCCTGTTCCTTGTTCATGGCAAGCGCCGAGGCCAGCACGCCGGAATGGCTGTAGGGAATGCCGAGATATTCGAGGATGCCCTGGATGGTACCGTCCTCGCCAAAAGGCCCGTGCAACGCATTGAAGGCGACGTCAGGCTTGAGCTCGGCAAGCACCGAGCCGACATCGCGCCCGACATCGACGCGGGTGACCTGGTAACCCTCCTGCTCCAGCGCATCGGCACAGGCCTTTCCGGAAGAAAGGGACACGGGCCGCTCGGACGAGAAACCTCCCAGCAATACGGCCACATGCTTGCTTTTCATTCCCCGTCATCCCCTCTCACCGCGGACCAAAAACCCAAGATTTCCGCTACATTGAGTCCGAGTCTCCCGGCAGGTTGCCCCCCAGACGGAAAACGCTGAAAACGCGTCGAACGACTCAAATCAGGAAACGCTTTAGGGCAGAGAATCAGAGAGTTGATTCACTGGCAAGCACTTATGATTCCGAGAGATTCACTTTCTGAGAAAATGGATCCGAAAGCCGTGTCGCTGAGTCTTTGCAGCAACTATTTCACGGCATTTCGATCCGGTTGAAGTTCACGCATCACGTGAACTTCAAGAGGCGCTAGAGAAGCTGGCCGAGGAACTCCTGGACGGCGTATCCGGAACGGAAATTGCCGATGCGCTTGATCTCCCACTGCAACCGGATGCCGGAATGCTCGAGCACCCGCGCACGCACCGTCTCGCCGAGGTATTCGAGGTCGTAGCCGGTCGCGGTTCCGGTGTTGATCATGAAGTTGCAATGCATCGGCGACATCTGCGCACCTCCGATCATCAGCCCGCGGCAACCCGCCTTGTCGATCTCCTTCCAGGCCGAAGTGCCTTCCGGATTCTTGAAGGTCGAGCCGCCCGTCTTCTCGCGGATCGGCTGCACGGTCTCGCGATGGTTCTGCACCGCTTCCATCGCCGCCTTGATCACCGCCCTGTCCTCGGCAAAGCCTTCGAAAACGGCCGAAGTGAAGATCAGCCCGGCGGGCGCCGCCGAATGGCGGTAGGCATAGCCCATCTCAGCATTGCTCAGCGTTTGGGCGTTGCCCGCGCGGTCGAGCGCCCGGACCTCGACGACGCGCTCGCGCGTCTCGACCCCGTTGGCGCCGGCATTCATCCTGAGCGCGCCGCCGATAGCGCCTGGAATGCCGTGATAGAAATGAAAGCCGCCAATGCCGGCCTCGAGCGCCACCGCCGCCATGCGCTTGTCTGGCGTGGCGGCACCTGCTTTGATCCTGATCGGGGAAACGATCTCGGCCTCGCCAAAGCCCTTGGCCGAAAGCCTGATGACGAAACCCAAAATGCCGCCGTCGCGGACCAGAAGGTTCGAGCCTACACCAACGATGGTCAAGGGTATCTCTTCGGGAACGGCTCTGAGGAAGGCCGACAGATCCTCCTCGTCCGCCGGCTGGAACAGCGCCTCGGCAAGGCCGCCAGCCCGGAACCAGGTGATCTTGTCCATCTCGGCATTCGGCGTGATGCGGCCGCGCAGGCCGGCCAGGCGGTCGCCAAGTCTGTCGATCAGGGCCTGGCCGTTCATCATGGGGCGGCAAGCTCCTTCGGCAGCGCATAGGCCCACTGAGTGATATTGCCGGCGCCGAGAAAGACGACGAAGTCGCCGGGCTTGGCGATGTCGCGGATGACGGGCGCGATGTCGGCCGGCCCCTCGATGTAGCGGGCGTCGCGATGGCCGCCGGCACGGATACGTGACACCAGCGCGTCCGATGTCACGCCGTCCATCGGCTCTTCGCCGGCGGCGTAGACCGGGGCGACCATCACCGTGTCGGCATCGTTGAAGCAGGCGGAGAACTCGTTGAACAGATCATGCAACCGGGTGAAGCGGTGCGGTTGGGCAATGGCGATGACACGCCCGTTGGTGGCGCTGCGCGCCGCCTTCAGCACCGCCGAGATTTCGACCGGGTGGTGGCCGTAATCGTCGAACACGTCGACACCGTTCCAAGAACCGGTGTGGGTGAAGCGGCGCTTGACGCCGGCGAAGGACGACAGGCCCTTCTTGATCGCCTCGGCCGACAGGCCGAGTTCGTGCGCGACCGCGATCGCGGCGGTCGCGTTGGAGACATTGTGGCGGCCGGGCATCGGCAAGCGCAGGCCCGATATCGCCGTCTGGCCGCGCCCCTTGCGGTCGCGGATGATCACGTCGAACTCCGAGGTCGCCCCCGCCATGCGATGGTTGGTGAAGCGCACATCGGCCTGCGCGTTCTCGCCATAGGTGATGACGCGCCGGTCCTCGATGCGCCCGACCAGCGCCTGCACTTCCGGATGATCGGTGCACATCACTCCGAAGCCATAGAAAGGCACGTTCTCGACGAACTGGCGGAACGCTTCGCGCACATTGTCGAAATTGCCATAATGATCGAGATGCTCGGGATCGATGTTGGTGACGACGGCGATGTCGGCCGGCAGCTTGAGGAAGGTGCCGTCGCTCTCGTCGGCTTCGACCACCATCCACTCGCCATCGCCCATCCGGGCGTTGGTGCCGTAGGCATTGATGATGCCGCCATTGATGACGGTCGGGTCGAGCCCGCCGGCCTCGAGCAGCGTCGCCACCATCGAGGTCGTCGTCGTCTTGCCGTGGGTGCCGCCGATCGCCACCGCCTGGCGGAAACGCATCAGTTCGGCCAGCATCTCCGCGCGGCGCACGATCGGCAACAGCTTTTCACGCGCCGCCTTCAGCTCCGGATTCGACTTCTTGATCGCCGTCGAGACGACGATGACCTCGGCTTCCCCGAGATTCTCCGCCTTGTGGCCGACGAAGCATTCGATGCCCTTGTCGCGCAGCCGCTGTACATTGGCGCTTTCGGCCTGGTCGGACCCTTGCACCTTGTAGCCGAGATTGTGCAGTACCTCGGCGATGCCGCTCATGCCGATGCCGCCAATGCCGATGAAATGCACGAGGCCGATGGTCTGCGGCATCTTCATGGGTGCGTCCCCTTCCTGAAATCCGATACTGTTTTGCGGGACGCAATAGCCTCTGTGAGGTCGGCGAGCAACCGCGCCGCGTCGGGCCTGCCCACCGACTTGGCCGCGGCAGCCATCGTCGCCAGCCGCTCCGGTTGGTCTATCAGGGCGCCGAGCAGTGCCGCGATGCGCTCGGGCGAAAGCGAGGATTGCACATGCACTTCGCCACCGCCGGCGGCCGCAAGCGCGGCTGCATTGGCCGCCTGGTCGTGGTCGAGCGCGAAGGGGTAGGGCACCAGCAACGCCGGCCGGCCGATGACGGCGATTTCCGACACGGTCGAGGCGCCGGAACGCGAGATTACAAGATGCGCGGCCGCTATGCGCGCCGCCATGTCGGTGAAGAACGGCGAGACCTCGACGGCGACACCGAGCGCGGCATAGGCCGCCTTCACCCGAGCCACGTCGTCCGCGCGAGCTTGTTGGGTCATGACAAGGCGCTGGCGCTGTGCATCGGAAAGCAGCGCGATTGCCCCCGGCATGGCATCGGAAAAGAATTGTGCGCCCTGGCTGCCGCCGAACACCAGCAGGCGGAAGGGCTCATTCCCGGTTGAAGCAGCGTAAGGCGTCCTGGCCGCTTCGAGCACAGCCGGGCGGACCGGATTGCCGGTCGTCACCGTCTTGGCGCCGGCCGCGCTTTCATCCTGCGGCAGGAAGCCGCCGGCGATCGCGTCGACACGGCCGGCCAGCGCCCGGTTGGCGCGCCCCATCACCGCGTTCTGCTCGTGAATCAGCGTCGGCACCTTGCGCCGCGTCGCCGCGTAGAGCGGCGGCAAGGTTGGATAGCCGCCAAAGCCGACCACGGCCTCCGGCTTGATCCTGCCGATGACGGCGGAGGCCTGACGCACGCCGCTCCAGATTTTCCAGAAGGCGCCGAGCAGGGCAAAGGGATTTTTCGAGCCTAACGTCGCCGACTGGATCGGATGGACGGCGGCCGCTGGAAAATGGGCGGCAAACCGTTCGGCCCGGGTGTCGGTCGCCAGATGCACCGCCCAGCCGCGCTCGAGGAGTTCATGCGCCAGGGCTTCGGCTGGAAACAGATGTCCGCCGGTTCCGCCCGCGGCGAGAAGGATAACGCCTCTGGCCATGTCACTCCGCCGGCATCGCGCGCTGCGGCAGGGTAAAGCCCATCTGCTTGCGCTTTTCCGGCCGCTTGCGCGTCAGCGCCAGCACCATCCCCATTGAGATGGCGATGGCGATCTGCGAGGAGCCGCCATAGGAGATGAAGGGCAGCGTCATGCCCTTTGCCGGCACCAGTTGCAGGTTGACGCACATGTTGATCACGGCCTGCAGGCCGAACACGGTGACCAGACCGCCGACCGCATAACGGGTGAAGTCGTCATGCTCCTTGAGCGCCGTGTTGAGACCGCGCAGCACGATGAAGGCGAAGATCGACATGATGAAGAAGCACATGATCAGCCCGAACTCCTCGCCCGCGACCGAGAAGACGAAGTCGGCATGGCTGTCGGGGATGACACGCTTGACCGTGCCCTCGCCCGGCCCGACACCGAACCAGCCGCCATTGATCAGCGCATCGCGGCCCATGTCGACCTGGAACGTGTCGCCCTCGCCGGTGAGAAACTTGTCGATGCGCAGCGCGACGTGCGGAAACACCGTATAGGCGGCGAAGACACCGCCGACGCCGGCGGCGCCCAGCACGATGATCCAAAGCCATGGCAGCCCCGCCATGAAGAACATGATGCCCCAGGTGCCGGTGGTCAGCATGGTCTGTCCGAGATCCGGCTGCGCCACCAGCAGCGACACGACCAGCACCAGGAGCAGCATGGCGAACAGATTGCCCGGAATGTCGGGCTGGCGCTTGTGCTCGGCGAACAGCCACGCGCACATGATGACGAAGGCCGGCTTCAGGAACTCGGACGGCTGGATGGACAGGCCGGCGAGCGACACCCAGCGCCGCGCGCCCTTCACCTCGACGCCGACATAGAGCACCGCCACCATGAGCACCAGCATGAGACACAGCATGATCAGCGACATGCGCCGGATCTGCCTGGAATCGAGGAAGGAGACCGCCAGCATCACGCCGAGCGCAGGCACGGTGAAGATGATCTGCCGGGTGGCGAAATGGAAACTGTCGAGGCCGATGCGTTCGGCCACCGCGGGACTTGCCGCGAAGGACAACACGATGCCGAGCCCCATCAGCGACAGAAACGCCGCCAGAAACCAGCGATCTATGGTCCACCACCAGGTTGCGACCGGACTTTTGTCGAGACGGCTCTGCATTATCGTGCCCCTCCGATGGGTTTGACGCCATCCATAGCGCTCGCAGCTTGCCTGAAGGCTTCGCCACGGACCTCGAAATTCTTGAACTGGTCGAAACTGGCGCAGGCCGGCGACAACAGCACCACCGCCTCGCCACTGTCGTCCTTGGCCGCGTCATGCGCGGCATGCTCGACCGCCGCCGCCAGCGTGCCCGAGATCTCGTAGGGCACGGCCTCGCCGAGCGTCGCCGAAAAGGCGGGCGCCGCCTCGCCGATCAGATAGGCCTTGGCGATGCGCGGGAAGAAACCGCGTAGCGGCTCGATGCCGCCTTCCTTGGGCAGGCCGCCGGCGATCCAATAGATGCGATTGAAGCTGGACAGCGCGGGTGCGGCGGCATCGGCATTGGTCGCCTTGGAATCGTTGACGAACAGCACATGGTCCTTGCGGCCAACCTGCTCCATGCGGTGCGCCAGACCCGGGAAGCTTTCCAACCCAGACTGGATCTCGCCAAGGTTGAGCCCGACCTTGAGGCAAGCCGCGACGGCGGCCAACGCGTTTTGCGCATTGTGCTGACCACGCAGCGAGCCAATGCCTTCGAGGAAGGCAACCCGGCTGTAGCGGCCGTGCACGGCTTCCATCAGATTGGTGCTGTCGGCGAAATAGCCGTCGGTCAGCGGCAGGCGCTTGGAAATGCGGACGACCTGCCGCCCTGCCCGCTCCAGCCGATCGGCGATCTGCGCGCACCAGGAATCGTCGATCCCGATGATCGCCGTCTCGCTGCCCGCCACCAGCCGCTCCTTGATGGATGCGTAGTGCTGCATGGTGCCGTGGCGGTCGAGATGGTCGGGCGTCAGATTGAGCAGGATGCCCGCCGTCGGATTGATCGACGGCGCAAGGTCGATCTGGTAGGACGAGCATTCGACTACATACTGCCGGCCGGGCTTCGGCGGATCGAGCGTCATCACGGCACGACCGATATTGCCACCCATCTGCGTGTCGCGCCCGGAGGCTTGAAGGATATGCGCCGTCAGCGCCGTCGTCGTCGACTTCCCGTTGGTGCCGGTGATGGCGATGAAGGGAGCATCCGGCGCACGCTGCATCCGTTCCCTGCAGAACAGCTCGATATCGCCGATGATCTCAACGCCGGCCCCGCGCGCCAATTCCACGCTCCAGTGCGGCTTGGGATGGGTCAGCGGCACGCCGGGCGACAGCACGAAGGCGGAAAAACCGGCCCAGTCGGCGCTACGCAAATCGCCGGTGGCGATGCCGGTCGCGGCCGCCTTGGCGACGCTGCCGGGATTGTCGTCCCAGGCCAGCACCTCGGCTCCGCCCTCGATCAGCGCGCGCGCCGTGGCGATCCCCGAGCCGCCGAGCCCGAAGAGCGATACACGCTTGCCTGCGAAGGATGCGGCGGGGATCAAGTGGCGGCCTATCTGAGCTTGAGGGTGGAAAGACCGACCAGCGCCAGGATGACGGCGATGATCCAGAAGCGGATCACCACCTGGCTTTCGGTCCAGCCGAGCTTTTCGAAATGATGGTGGATAGGCGCCATCAGGAACACGCGCTTGCCGGTCATCTTGAAGTAGCCGACCTGGATGATGACCGAGAGAATCTCGACCACGAACAGGCCGCCGACGATGACGAGCACGATCTCGTGCTTGGTGGCGACGGCGACCGTGCCGATCAGGCCGCCCATGGCCAGCGATCCGGTGTCGCCCATGAAGATCGCCGCGGGCGGCGCGTTGAACCAGAGGAAGCCGAGGCCGGCGCCGATGACCGCGCCAAGCACGACCGCCAGTTCACCTGTGCCGGGCACGAAATGGATCTGCAGATATTCGGCGAAAACCGCGTTGCCCGAGAGATAGGCGATAACGCCAAAGGACGCCGCCGCGATCATGATCGGCACGATCGCCAGGCCGTCGAGGCCATCGGTCAGGTTCACCGCATTGCCGGCGCCGACGATGACGAAGCAGGAGAACGGAACGAAGAACCAGCCCAGGTTGATGATGAATTCCTTGGCGAAGGGGAACGTCAGCGACGACGAGAATGGCGCCTGGCCATTGTGCATGATCGCCCAGGCGGCGATGCCGGCGATAGCGAACTCCAACGCAAGCCGCGCCTTGCCGGAGAAGCCGAGATGCGACTGCTTCGTCACTTTCAGATAGTCGTCATAAAAGCCGATCGAGCCGAAGCCGAGCGTCACCAAAAGCACCACCCAGACATAGATGCTGGACAGGTTCGCCCACAAAAGCGACGAGCCGATGATACCGGACAGGATCATCAGTCCACCCATGGTCGGCGTGCCTGCCTTCTTGAAATGGGTCTGCGGCCCGTCGGCCCGGATCGGTTGGCCCTTGCCTTGCCTGAGCCGCAGCGAATTGATGATGGTCGGCCCGAAGATGAAGACGATCAGCGCGGAGGTGATCAGCGCCCCGCCGGTGCGGAACGTGATGTAGCGGAAGACATTGAAGACAGAGACCTTGTCCGCGAAATCGACCAGCAGTGTGAACATG
Organism: Mesorhizobium sp. LNHC229A00; assembly: GCF_000502415.1. NCBI lineage: Bacteria > Pseudomonadati > Pseudomonadota > Alphaproteobacteria > Hyphomicrobiales > Phyllobacteriaceae > Mesorhizobium > Mesorhizobium sp. LNHC229A00. The sequence goes on along the minus strand of NZ_AYWQ01000001.1, from coordinate 194,239 downwards.
CGCTTTCGTCCCCCGACTAGGTCTGGTTGCTTGTTGTCGTTTCAGCCGGGAATTTGCCCAGCAGCGCATCGACCAGTTTTGCAAAACCGATGCCCTTCGACGATTTGATCATCACCACGTCGCCCGGCTTCAGCGCGGCGAGCAGCACCGGCTTCAACTCCTCGACACCGGAGCGGTATTCCGTCCTGATATCGTCCGGCAGCGCTTCCGCCAGCGACCGCATTTCCGGGCCGCCGAGAAAGACTGTCCGCGTCCCCGTGCCGACGATGAGATCGGCAAGCGCGGCATGCAGCTTGGCCGAGTGATCGCCGAGTTCGAGCATGTCGCCAAGCACGGCGATGCGCCTGCCCTCGCCCGTCACCGGCGTCGCGTTGAGCAGCGCCATCGCCGCTGCCATCGAGGCCGGATTGGCGTTGTAGCTCTCGTCGATCAGCGTGATCGAACCACCGGCCTGGCCCGAAATCGGGCTCCCGGGATGCCTTAGCACGTGGCGCTTGCCGCGCCCGCGCTCGGCCGAAAGATCGGCCAGCGCCAATGCAACCTTGTCGAGATCGGCGCCAACCAGATGCGCGGCGCCGAGCACCGCCAGCACGTTCTGCACCATGTGCCGGCCGGGCGCGCCGATACGGGCGATCATATCGTGGCCGCTGATCCTGGCGGCGATGTCGGAATGGTCGGCATGCAACTCACACTTGACCAGCTTGAAGGTCGAGCGCGCATTCTCGCCGAAGCCAAGGATATGCTCGACGCCGGCAGCCCGTGCCATCCTGTCCAGCAGCTTGAAACGCGCGTCGTCGCGGTTGAGTACGGCAGCACCATCGGGCTCAAGGCCCTCGAAAATCTCGGCCTTGGCCTTGGCGATCTCGTCCAGGTTGCGGAAGAAGCCAAGATGCGCGGCCGCGATCATGGTGACGATGGCGACATGCGGCCGCACCATCTTCACCAGCGGCCGGATCTCGTTGGGGTGGTTCATGCCGATCTCGAACACGGCATAATCGCAATCGGCGGGCATGCGCGCCAAGGTCAGCGGGACACCCCAATGATTGTTGAAGGACTGCGCCGAGGCATGCACCTTGCCGACGGCCGAAAGCACGTGGCGCAGCGCCTCCTTGGTCGTGGTCTTGCCCGCCGAGCCGGTCACCGCGACGATCTTGGCTTGCGAGCGGGCGCGTGCCGCGACACCGAGCTTTTCCAGCGCGACCAGGACGTCGTCGACGACAATGATCGGCGCGGTCAACCGACCAAGTGAGGGCAGCTTGCCTTCTGCCACCACCAGCACGCCGGCGCCGGCCTTGATGGCCGCGGTGACGAAGTCATGGCCGTCCATCGCCTCGCCCTTGATGGCAAAGAAAGCGTCGCCCGGCTGCAGGCTGCGGCTATCGATCGAAATGCCCGATATGCCTTCGGGCATGGGGCCGAGCGGCCGCCCGTCCGTGGCGGCAACCAGCGCTTCCGACGTCCACAGCAAGCTCATGCGGCATGCCCCCGGAGCGCGCTGCGCACTTCCTCGTGGTCGGAGAAATGCAGGGTTTCCGAGCCGATCGTCTGGCCTTCCTCATGGCCCTTGCCGGCCACGATCAGTGTGTCGCCGGCATGCAGCATGGCGACAGCCTCGTGGATAGCCTTGCGCCGGTCGCCGATCTCCATGGCGCCGGGCGCGGCCTCAAGAATGGCGGCGCGGATGGTTTCGGGCACTTCCGAGCGCGGATTGTCGTCGGTGACGATGACGACATCGGCAAGCCGTGTCGCGATCTCGCCCATGATAGGTCGTTTGCCACGATCGCGGTCGCCGCCGCAGCCGAAGACGACCATGACACGGCCGGTGGTGAACGGACGCACCGAGGCCAGCACATTTTCGAGCGCGTCGGGCTTGTGTGCGTAATCGACATAGACCGGCGCGCCGCTCGCCGTGGTGCCGACGAGATCGAGCCGGCCCGGCGCGCCTTTCAATTTCTGCAATGCCGCCAAGGCTTTGGTGACAGGCATTCCAGTGGAAATGGCAAGCCCCGCCGAAACCAGCGCATTCGCAATCTGGAAATCGCCAGCGAGCGGCAGGTCGATCTCGTGGATCACACCGTCGGCCTCGACCTCGGCACGCTGGCGATGACGCTCATGCTCGACCCGCTTCAGCCTGAGGAAATCGCCATGGCGGCCGACCGTCAGCACGTCGAGCCCGGCGGCCCGCGCTGCCTTTATCGTCGGTTCGGACCACGGATCGTCGGCGAAGACGATGGCGGGGGCGCCCTTCGGCAGCAGCGTATCGAACAGGCGCAATTTGGCGCGATGATAATCCTCGATCGTCGGATGGTAATCCATGTGGTCGCGGCCGAGATTGGTGAAGCCCCCGGCCGAGAGCTTCACCCCATCGAGGCGGCGCTGGTCGAGCCCGTGGCTGGAGGCCTCCATGGAGGCGTGGGTAACGCCGGCATCGGCCAATTCCGTGAGCAACCGGTGCAGGGCGACCGGATCGGGTGTCGTCAGCGAACCATATTCGTTGCGGCCGGGCGCGACCACGCCAGTGGTCCCGATCGAGGCGGCGGCGTATCCCGCCTGTTCCCAAATCTGCCTGGTGAAGGCGGCGACCGAGGTTTTGCCGCTGGTGCCGGTAACCGCGACCATGGTTTGCGGCTGTTTGCCGAAGTAGCGGGCGGCACTCAACGCCAGCGCTAGGCGCGGGTCATCGACCGCCAGCACCGGAACCGGCAAATCGGCAAAGGCGCTGCGCTTGCCGACCACGATCATGGCGGCGCCACGCCGGGCCGCGTCGGCGGCGTAGCTCGCGCCATCGGCCTTGGTTCCGGCAAGCGCGAAAAAGACGACGCCCGGTTTTACCTGACGGGAATCGGACGAGATGCCGGTAACCTCCAGATCGGCGGAAGCTGTTCCTTCGACTGGCAGGATACCGGCTAAATCTTTGAGCTTCATCGAGTCCCGTTCACCGCAACAAAATAGCGCGCAGTTGCCGGCGCGCCCTAAGAATCACTGATAGGAAACCAGCGTTGCACCATTTTCATGGCTGAAATCTGGCTTCACGCCAAGCATGGCCGCTGAACGCCTGATGATATTGCCGGCCATAACCCCGGCATTGTTGGCAGCGACGTCGGTCATCCCAGGCTTTTCCGGATGCGGGGCGTCGGCGATCGTGAACACCAGATATTGCGGATCGTCCATCGGAAAGGCGGCGACAAAGGTGTTGAAATTCAACTCCTTCGAGTAACGGCCGTTGATGACCTTCTCGGCCGTGCCGGTCTTGCCGCCGACGCGGTAGCCGGGAACGCGGGCGTTTCTGGCCGAACCCTTCTCGGCGTTGAGCGAATAGAGGTAGCGCATGCCCTCGACAGTCTTTTCGGCAACCACTTTCTTGGCCGCCGCCATCGCGTCCTCTTGGCTGCGGACCAGGAATGTCGGCTGCATAAGGAAGCCGCCATTGACCAGCGCCGCGCAGCCGACAGCCGCTTGCAGCGGCGTCGTCGACACGCCATGGCCAAAGGCGATGGTGAACGAATTGACCTGCTTCCAGACTTTCGGTTCGGTCGGGCGGGCGACTTCAGGCAGTTCGGTCTGCATCTTCTCCAGGATGCCGAGGCGATGCAGGAATTCGCGGTGCGCCTCGATGCCGACCAGCTCTGCTTCCCTGGCCGATCCGATGTTGGACGAATAGAGGAACACCTCGGGCAACGACAGCACACGGTTCTTGCCGTGGAAATCGTGGATGGCCTGGTGGCCGACGCGGATTGGATGCGAAGCGTCGAAGCGGCTCGACATCGTCGCCTTGCCGGAATCAAGCGCCATGGCCGAGGTGAAGCTCTTGAATGTCGAGCCCATTTCATAGAGCCCAGCCGACATCCGGTTGAGCCGGTCCTTGTCCTGCGCATTGTAGGGGTTGTTCGGATCGAAATCCGGCACCGAGGCCATGGCCACCACTTCGCCGGTCTTGACGTTGAGCACGACAGCGCCCGCGCCCATGGCGCGATAGCGTTCCAGGCCGGCGGCGATCTCGTCGCGCACCACATGCTGGATGCGCAGGTCGATCGAAAGCTTCACCGGCCTGAGATCCTTCGCCACCGCCAGGCCCGACGCCTGCAGGTCGCTCAGGCCCTGCTCATCGATATATTTCTCCATGCCGGAGATGCCCTGGTTGTCGATGTTGGTCAGGCCGACAACGTAGGACGAGGTTTCGCCGCTTGGATAGAAACGGCGCTTTTCGGTGCGGAAGCCAAAACCGGGAATGCCGAGCTGCATGATGTCGGCCTGCTGCTTGGGCGTCAGCTGCCGCTGCAGCCAGACGAAGCCGGCGCCGCTCTTCAGCTTGTGATAGGTCTGCTCGTAGTCGATTTCGGGCAGCACCGTCGACAGCTTCTCGATCGCCTCGTCGGCATCGACGATGCGGCGCGGCTCGGCGAACAGCGACGCCGTCTTGATGTCGGTGGCCAGCACTTCGCCGTTGCGGTCGACAATGTCAGGCCGCGAGGCGGTCACCCGGCTCTGCGGGCCGCCCGACAGGTCGGGTGTCTGGAAACCGAGATAGACCAGCCGCCCCGATATGGTCGAGAAGATGCCGAAGAACACCGCCATCGTCATCACGATGCGCGCCTTGCCCTTGCCGCCAGTGGCCTTGCGGGCGCCTTCGACCACGATCGATCTTTCCTCGCCCGTCCTGGCGCGGCTTACCGACGCGAAGCGCTTCAGCAGTTTGCCGATCATTGGGCAATATCTCCGGTCACGACGGGATCCTTGTCGCCTGAAGGCGCCTTGTCGGAATTGTCGGCCATGGCGCCCTGGCGCCCGTTCAGGATGTCCTGGATATCGAGGGCCTTGGCCGGCAGGTCGCCCAGGCCCACGATCTGGCGGGCACTGACCGGCTCCAGCGCGAGCTGCGCTTTATAGAGTTCGGCCAGCTTCTGCAGGCGCGACGGCTGGGTGAGCAGGCTCCAGTCGGCTTTGAGCAGGTCGATCGTGTCCTCCTCGTAACGTATCTCAGCGTGGATCTTCTGCACGGCCGCCAACTGGTCCTCGGCCTCGCGCTTGGCCTTGTAGGTCAGGGCGGCCGCCGAAACCATGACGGCGATCAGGACTATGTCGCTGGTACGAAACACGTGCTTACCTCTCCCCCGGCCGGTCGATGCCGGGAAGCTTTGGAAGGCCGAAAATCGAAAAATCGTCGCCCCGCGCCGGAGCCTCGGTGCGGATCGCGGCACGCAGCCTGGCCGAGCGGGCGCGTGGGTTGGCCGCAACCTCGGCGTCGCCTGCGGTCACCCCGCCACCAGCCTTGCGGAATGTCGCGGTGCGCGCCTGCGCCTCCGGCATGTGGCGCGAGCCGGTCATGGCGTCGGCGCGGTCGGCGATGAAGCGCTTGACGATACGGTCTTCCAGTGAATGGAACGTCACCACGGCGAGCCGTCCACCAGGCTTCAGCACGCGTTCGGCCGCGAACAGCGCCCTGGCCAGTTCGCCGAGCTCGTCATTGACGAAGATGCGTAGCGCCTGGAAGACGCGGGTCGCCGGATGAATCTTGTCCTTCGGCGCGCGTCCGATATGGGTTTCGATCGCATCAGCGAGTTCCAGCGTGCGCTCGAATGGCCGTTTTTCCCGGCGCGCCTCGATCATGCGGGCGATGCGGCCGGCGTGACGCTCTTCGCCGAGGAAGCCGAAGATGCGGGCAAGGTCGCCCGGCTTGAAACTGTTGACGACATCGGCAGCACTCAGGCCCGCCTGCGCCATGCGCATGTCGAGCGGTCCGTCGCTGCGGAAGGAAAAGCCACGCTCGGCCTGGTCGAGTTGCATGGAGGAAACGCCGATGTCGAGCACGACGCCATCGGCGCTTTCTACCTTGTCGTCGAGCGTCGAGAATGGCGCCTGCACCAGCTTCAGCCGGCCGCCGGATTGCGCCTCGAGGTCGCGCCCGGCCGCGATCGCATCTGGATCGCGGTCGATGGCAATCACGGACGCGCCCGTCGCCAGGATGGCCTTGGTGTAGCCGCCGGCGCCGAACGTGCCGTCGATGACGATGTCGCCCTCCGCCGGCGCCAGCGCTTCCAGCACTTCGCCAAGCAGGACCGGAATGTGGCGGACCGATCCGCCAACGGCGTTGACATCATCGCCGTGGTCCACCGTCATTCCGGTCGCTCCCCGGCCTTGGCCTCGTGAGCCTTCGTCCCCTGCCGAAGCTGCAAAAGCCTGGCACGCGCCTGCGCCCCATAGGTCGCTAGCCGTCCCGGCTCCCATATCTGAAAGAAATTGCCGCGCCCGACAAAGGCCACCTCCGCGGAAATGCCGGTATGTTCGCGAATGAAATCGGTCATGGTGATGCGGCCGTCCTGGTCGAGTTTCAGGAACGCTCCGTCGCCATGGCAGAAGAACGACATGTCGTCCGCGGTCCGCAGGAACGGGTCTTCCTGCGCGATGCGTTGCTCGTAGCGGTCGAGCAGATCGAGCCCGCCGACATCCATCGAAGGCAGGTCCAGGCAACGCAACGCGTAGAGTTCCGAATAGCCGCGCTTCTGCACCACGGCACGGAAATGCGCCGGCACGGACACCCGCCCCTTCACATCGATCCTGCTCACCGTGTTCGACAGAAACCGGTCCATCACACGTTGCGGCCGCCTGCGCAGCCGCACCCCTCTTCATCGTGTCGTACGCGCCACCGCAGCGCTGCGTCTGCCCCGCACCAACCCCGTCCACACGGGCGAAAATCTGCAAACGCGCAGCCGCCGCGGCTGCCCGATTGGCGTACGCTTTACCCTGACGCGGAACGAAGGCTTTGATGTCGAAATGGGATATCATGGGGCACTATGGGCGTCAACGGGAATAGGGCTTCGCAACCATGCGCATCACGCCCGTGAGAAAGGCTGTGACGGCACGTTTCGTCTTTATGGTCTATTAAGCCTAACGAACCGTTTAGAGCCTCGCTGGTCCAAGTGGAGATGCCTTGCCGCGAGCCGCGGCCGGGCATAGCGTCTCCCCCATCTCACCGATCGCCAAGGGATTTGAAACTCGATGTCTGAAACTGCCAAATCGCGCGCCGCGGCCCTTCCCCATTTGCGTCGCAGCGGGTTTGCCATGGGCGATTCCATTCCCCTGCCACTGACCATGGCCGCCATCTTTCATGCGCCGGGCGATGCCACCGGCTTCAATCAGTACGGCCGTTTCAGCAACCCGACATGGGATGCCGTCGAACACATGTTGTCCCATTTGGAAGACGCGCCCTGCGTCGGTTTTCCCTCGGGAATGGCAGCGATCTCGGCGGCATTCTTTGCCGTGCTCAAGGCCGGCGACCATGTCCTGCTGCCTTCGGACGGCTATCACACCACCAGGGCGCTGGCTGATCGCTTCCTGAAACCGCTCGGCGTCTCCTACGATGTGCGGCCGACATCGACTTTCCTCGACGGCGGTTTTGCGGGCTACCGCCTGGCGTTCGTCGAAACGCCGGCCAATCCGGGGCTGGACATCTGCGATATCGCCGCTGTCGCCGATGCCGTCCACAAGGCCGGCGCGCTGCTGGTGGTCGACAACACGACGATGACGCCGTTCGGCCAGCGTCCTCTCGATCACGGTGCCGATATCGTTGTCGCCGCCGACACCAAGGCACCCAATGGCCATTCCGACGTGCTGTTCGGACATGTTGCCAGCCGCAATGCGGATATCATCGCAGCCGTGACCGGCTGGCGCGAGGTCTCGGGCAGCATCCCCGGGCCGTTCGAAGCCTGGCTGGTGCATCGCGGCCTGGAAACATTGGATGTGCGCTTCGACCGCATGTGTTCGTCGGCGGAAGTGATCGCGCGGCGCCTGCAAGGCCATCGGGCGATCAACGGCTTGCGCTATCCCGGCCTGGAAGGCGATCCCTCGCACAATCTTGCCCGCGCCCAGATGGAGCGCTTCGGCTTCCTCATCTCCTTCGAACTTGCTTCGGAGCAGAAAGCCGAGGACTTCATCAACAATTGCGACCTGATGCAGGCCGCAACCTCCTTCGGCGGCGTCCACAGCTCGGCCGAACGGCGCTTGAAGCGAGGTGACGCGGTTCCGGCTGGCTTCGTTCGCCTGTCGGTCGGTTGTGAGCCGGTGGAAGAACTCTGGAAGGCGATCGAGGCCTCGCTGGACAGGATCAGCGACTGAACGGGCTGATCACGACCCGAGGTCGTCGGCTTCGATGTTGCGATGGCCGTGCAGCACGCGAAATATTTCGATTGCGTCGCCGCGGGCCCGATCCAAGGTGAGATATTCGCCGACAATCAGATGGCGTATGCCGGGCGCTATGGCGCAACCTTCCGGTACCAAAGGCTTAATCCCAGATGTCGTGGAGAGAAACTGCCAGCTGGCCTGTAAGCCGGGTTTTGTATGGCCCTCGCCCCTTGCGACGCGAGAACGTGGCGGCCATTCATCTTGGGCGCATGTTGCCATGCGCCTCACGCAACCTACCCGGACGGTGGGCCGGAAACAGCCCTCGAGGGTTTCCCCTCGCACCGCCCCTATTCGGTCTTGCTCCCGGTGGGGTTTGCCGTGCCGCTCCTGTTGCCAGTCGCGCGGTGGGCTCTTACCCCACCCTTTCACCCTTACCCCGACAAAGTCGTGGCGGTTTGCTTTCTGTGGCACTTTCCCTGGGGTCGCCCCCGCCGGCCATTAACCGGCACCGTGTTTCCATGGAGCCCGGACTTTCCTCACCCGCGGCCTTTCGGCGTTTGCGGGTGCGGCCGCCCGGCCAGCTGGCAGGGCGTATAAAGGGGTTAACACCGCAAAACGCAACCGAAAAAGCCAGTCGTGGTCGGTTCTTATCAAGCCGGTGCGCCGACAGCCGCCAACTGAACCTTGACCTTACTGCAATAGGCCGCCGAAACCGGGTTCATGCGGGTGGCGCCATGGCCGGCATTGTATTTCAGGATGGTGCCGCAGGTCGTGCCGCCGCCGAGGTCGCGCGCCATGGCGAGATACTTCATGCCGTATTTGATGTTGGTGTCGGGATCGAACAGGCCCTTGGCCGACCCGCTGTAACCCATCATGCGCGCGGTTGCCGGCTTGATCTGCATCAGTCCGATCTCGCCGGCGCCGCCGACCATGTTCGGCCGGTAGTTGCTCTCGATCTTGATCACGGCCTGGGCCAGCGACGCCGGAACCCCGTAGGTCGCCGCGTATCGGCCGACAATCGCGGAATACTGGCCGCCGCTCGTCACCGCCTCGGTCGCCGCAGCGACGTTGCCGAGACCGATCGATGCCGTCGTCGTCATGTCCACGGTTTTGCGGCCGCGCTTTGCCTGCCTCTGGACGGAGGATTTCCCTGCTTTGGTCCAACTAGCCTTGGTCCCACTTGCCTTGGTCCCACTTGCCTTGGCCCAGCTTGCCTTTTCCACTTTCGCGGAAGCCTGCTTCGTCGTCGCCTTCGCACTCTTGCTGCTTTTGGCCGAAATGGCCTTGCCTTTGGCGGATGCCGCGACGAGACCCTGGTCGGCCCGTGGACTTAACGGCGCGGCGTCTGCCGCACTGAAGGCAAAACTCATTACCCCGGCAGCAAGAGCTGCCGTTAAACCGGTCAATTTCTGCATGTGATCCTGTTCTGTTGGGGCCACGCGAAGATGTTCGCGTGGCATCGCTTGATCAATATCGGAACACCCGGGGGATGGATGTCCGACAAACTGTACGAAACGCCCTTTGAAGCCCGATTTGGCGTCAATGAAGGCGAGGCAAGTCACTTTCAGTGACAGTTTGTAACTTTATGACCGGGAAGGATTACTTGGACCGGCTCTTGACCTGAGGTCAATTCCTCACGGAAGCAAGCAGTTTCTGCAGCGTGCGCATCGTCGAGCCGTCGGCGATTCCATCGATCCGGCGCGGTCGAAAATGCCGTTGAAAGGCCTCGACGACAATTCGTGTCCGGTCGTCGAAAACGCCCGATATCTCGACGCCATAGCCATAAAGCGACAGCATCGACTGCAGCGTCTCCACATCGGCACCGCGGTCACCGGGCTTCAGCGCGGCTCCGCGCCTGACGGGAGCGGCCGGCACCAGATGGCCGACGCCAGCCTCGAACAGTGCCGCCCAGGGGAACTTCTCGCCGGGATCGATCTTGCGCCCCGGCGCCACGTCGGAGTGCGCCAGCACCCGCTCGGCGGCGATCGCGTGCCGCGCGGCAATCCCCTTGCACAGCTCGATGACCACCGCGATCTGACGTTTCGGAAAGCCGGGATAGCCGAGTGAATGGCCGGGATTGACGATTTCGATGCCGATCGAGCAGGAATTGATGTCGGTGCGTCCGAACCAGGAACTCTGGCCGGCGTGCCACGCGCGATCGCTTTCCCGGACCATCTGCACGATGTGACCATTCTCGTGGACGAGATAATGCGACGAGACTTCACTCGCCGGGTCGCACAGCCAGGCTTCGGCCCCAGCCCCGGTTGCCATGCCCGTGTAGTGCAGCACAATCATGTCGGGCTTCTGCGCATCGCGCCTTGGCCCGAAATTCGGCGATACCCTGACCTCGGCGTTCGGCTCATCGGGCAGGAAGCCGCTCATGCGTGCCGCAGGCCCCGCTCGATCATCTCGTAGGCGGCGTTGATCGCCGCGACCCTGGTCGTCGCGATCTTGATGAATTCCTGCGGCAGCCCGCGCGCGATCAGCCTATCCGGGTGGTTGTCCGACACCAGCTTGCGATAGCGTTTCCTGACCTCCTCGAACGGCTTGCCCCGCTCGATGCCGAGGACGAGATAGGGGTCGCCGGCACCAAGATTGACGTGCCGCGCCATGATCGATTCGTAGTGCGTCTCGTCGATACGGAAGATCTCGGCGATACGGTGCAGGAAGATGCCTTCGCGCTCATGCACCAGCCCATCGGCCTTGGCGATGTGGAACAGGCCGTCGAGTATGTCTTCCAGCATCACGCAATTGGAGTGCCCGGAGCCGCAGAGCTGCGCCATGCGCTCGGCATAGGTTTCGAAACCGGCGACGTCCCGCTGGGCCAGATCGAACAGCCGCGCGACGTTGCGCGTCTCCTTCGGCGGCACTTCGAAGATTTCCTGGAAGGCGCGCACCTCATCCTGGGTGACGATGCCATCTGCCTTGGCCATCTTGGCCGACAGCGCGATCATCGCCACAGAGAAGGCAATGCGGCGGCGCAGGTCTGCATCGCCGGAGAAAACCGTGCGCACAGCTTCGACCACGTCGGCGACGCCTGATGTGGTTGACGACGAAACCCGCGTGATGAAGTCGCCGAGGCGATCCCAAATCGACATGGCCAGCTTCATAGAGCCAACCGGTCCCCGCTATCAAGCCATTAACGGCCTCTCTTTTTCGGGCCCCTGACCAGAGACGATCGACGGTCCCGAGCGCGGTCTCCACGAGAAAAGGCCGGCATGAAGCCGGCCTTCCTCCCAAGACACTTACTGCTTACAAACTACTGCGCGGGCGCAGGAGCGGGCGTTGCCGGAGCCGGCTCGGCAGGCTTGGTCGAATTATCGGCCGGGGCCGCAGGCTTCATCGGCTGCTCGGCAACCGGCGGATTGGTGCTCTGCGTTGTGGTGTTGTCAGTGCCTTTGCCGCTGTCGCTGCAGGCCGCGACACCCAGCAGGGCAAGGGCGGACACCGAAGCAAGAATGAGCTTTTTCATTACGTCTCTCCTTCAACACACGTTCACGTTGCGGTGAACGGTCGAAGGAGAAATGCTCTGGACGGCCACGGGTTTCATAACGTTCCGTTTCCGCCTGTAACATCAATGGCATGCAGGCGACATTGCTGCCGGCGCTTCGGCGCTTTAACAACGACTCCGGAAACGAAATACCGGAGACAGCCGCATGACCGCGAAATGGGATTTCTGGATCGATCGCGGCGGCACCTTCACCGATATTATCGGCCGCGACCCGCAAGGCGGGCTGCATCCGCGCAAGTTGCTATCGGAGAATCCTGAAGCCTATGCCGATGCGGCCATTCAGGGCATCCGCGACCTGCTCGACCTTGAAGCGGCCGCCGCGATCCCGTCCAGCCTGATCGGCGACATCAAGATGGGCACGACGGTGGCGACCAACGCCCTCCTGGAGCGCAAGGGCGACCGCGTGTTGTTGCTCATCACCAAGGGGTTTCGCGATGCGCTAGGGATTGCGTACCAGGCGCGACCGGACATTTTCGCCAAGGAGATCATCCTTCCCGAACAGCTTTATGAGCGCGTCATCGAGGTCGACGAGCGCGTGCTCGCCGACGGCTGCGTCGAACGGCTGCTCGACATATCAGCCTGCCGGCTGGCCATGGAACAAGCGAAAGCGGATGGCATCGACGCGGTGGCGATCGTCTTCATGCATGCCTGGAAATACCCCGATCACGAGAAGGCGGTGGCCAAGGTCTGCCGCAAGCTTGGTTTCGGCCAGGTCTCGGTCAGCCACGAGGTCTCGCCGTTGATCAAGCTGGTCGGCCGCGGCGACACCGCGGTGGTCGACGCCTATCTGTCACCAATCCTCTCCCGCTATGTGCAAAGGGTGGCGGGAGAGCTGGGTGCGGCGAGAGAAAACAACGGATTCCCCCGCCTGATGTTCATGATGTCTTCTGGCGGGCTCACCGCCGCCGACATGTTCCAGGGCAAGGACGCACTGCTGTCGGGCCCGGCCGGCGGCGTGGTCGGCATGGTCGAGACGGCGAAGCTCGCCGGTTTCGACAAGGTCATCGGCTTCGACATGGGCGGCACGTCCACCGACGTCGCCCACTATGACGGCGAGTATGAACGGGCCTTCGACACCGAAGTGGCTGGTGTGCGCGTCCGCGCGCCGATGATGCGCATCCACACGGTCGCCGCCGGCGGCGGCTCGATCCTGCACTACGAGGCCGGCCGTTTCCGCGTCGGACCGGCCTCCGCGGGCGCCAATCCCGGCCCCGCCGCCTACCGGCGAGGCGGCCCGCTGGCGGTGACCGATGCCAATGTGATGCTCGGCAAGCTGCAGCCTGATTTCTTCCCGTCGATCTTCGGTTCCCGCCAGGGCGCACCGCTCGACGCGGAAACCGTGCGTGCGAAATTCGCGGCACTTGCCACCGAGATCGGCGATGGCCGGCCGCCCGAATCGGTCGCCGAGGGCTTCGTCACCATCGCGGTCGAGAACATGGCCAATGCGATCAAGAAGATTTCCGTGCAGCGCGGCTACGACATCACCGAATATCTCCTGAACTGCTTCGGCGGCGCCGGCGGACAGCACGCGTGCCTGGTCGCGGACGCGCTTGGCATGGAGGCCGTGCTGATCCATCCCTTCTCCGGCCTGCTTTCGGCCTATGGCATCGGGCTGGCCTCGGTGTTCGCCTCGCGCCAGCAGGCGCTGCTCAAGCCGCTCGCCGAAGAGTCCATAACGGAGATTGGCGACCTCATCGCCACCTTGAAAAAGGCCGTTATCGCGGAGCTGGCGGCGCAAGGCATCGCCGAGGCCGCGGTTGCCACCAGGCCGGTGCTGCACATTCGCTATGACGGCACCGACACGACCCTCCCGGTGAATTTTGAGAACGATTCGATTTTCCAGGCAAAGCGCGATTTCGAAATCGCCCACAAAGCGCAATTCGGTTTCGTCTATGACGCCAAACCGATGATGGTCGAGACCGTCGGCGTCGAGGGCACCGAAACCGGCCAGACCAGCGCCGAGGCCCATGCGCCTGCCGGACCGGCAACGATCCATCCAGCCGCTTCCGAAACCCGGCGTATCTACACGGAGGGCCAGTGGCATGACGCTGGCGTCTACCGTCGCGAGACCCTGGGACCGTCCAATCTGGTCGCCGGCCCCGCTTTGATCATCGAGCCGAACCAGACCATCGTCGTCGAGCCGGGCTGGCGGGCCGAAATCACCGACCTCAATCACGTCGTCATACGCCGCACGGAAAAGAAAACGCGCGCCGCTGCCCTGGGCACGCAAGCCGATCCGGTGATGCTCGAAATCTTCAACAATCTCTTCATGTCGATCGCCGAGCAGATGGGGGTGACGCTGCAGAACACCGCCTATTCCGTCAACATCAAGGAACGGCTGGATTTTTCCTGCGCTGTGTTCGACCACACCGGGGCGCTGGTCGCCAATGCGCCGCACATGCCGGTGCATCTCGGCTCCATGGATCGTTCGGTCGAAACCATCATCCGGCTGAACTCCAGCGACATCCATCCCGGGGACGTCTTTGCCTTGAATGCCCCCTATAATGGCGGCACGCATCTACCCGACATCACCGTGGTGACACCGGTGTTCGACGACATCAGGAAAAACATCCTCTTCTGGGCGGCCTCGCGCGGCCACCATGCCGACATTGGCGGCACCGCCCCGGGCTCGATGACGCCGCTCGCCACCACGGTCGACGAGGAAGGCGTTCTGTTCGACAACTTCCGTATCGTCGACCGTGGAAAATTCCGCGAGACGGAGTTGCATACGCTGCTCACCGATCATCGCTACCCCGCCCGCAACCCGCACCAGAACATCGCCGACCTCAAGGCACAGATTGCCGCCAACGAGAAGGGCGTCGCCGAACTGCGCAAGATGGTCTCCCATTTCGGACTCGACGTCGTCGAGGCCTATATGGGCCATGTCCAGGACAATGCCGCCGAGAGCGTGCGCCGCGTGCTGGAGCGGCTGCCGGACACGTCGGAATATGAATATCCGACCGATACCGGCCAGGTCATCAAGGTGAAGATCACGGTCGACCGGCAAAAGCGCGAGGCGACCGTCGACTTCACCGGCACGTCGCCTGTCATGAAGAACAATTTCAACGCGCCCGAACCGGTCGCTCGGGCCGCCGTGCTCTACGCCTTCCGCGTCATGGTCGAGGACATGATCCCGATGAACGCCGGCTGCCTCAGGCCGATCAACATCGTCATTCCCGACGGCTGTATGCTGAAGCCGGCCTACCCTGCCGCCGTCGTCGCCGGCAATGTCGAGACCTCGCAGCACGTAACCAATGCGCTGTTCGGCGCCATGGGGGCGATGGCCAATGCGCAAGGCACGATGAACAACCTGACTTTCGGCAACAAGAAATACCAATATTACGAGACCATCTGTTCGGGCTCGCCGGCCGGCCATATGAACTCCGGCCGCGGCTTTGGCGGCACCTCCGGCGTGCACACCCATATGACCAATTCGCGCCTAACCGATCCGGAGGTGCTTGAACTGCGCTTCCCCGTGGTGCTGGAGGATTTTCACATTCGCCAGGGATCCGGCGGCAAGGGCAAATGGAACGCCGGCGACGGCACCAGACGCACCATCCGCTTCCTGGAGAAAATGGAATGCGCCATCCTCTCCTCACACCGCAACCGGCCGCCGCAAGGGCTGGATGGGGGCGGCGACGGCGAGGTCGGCTCGACCAAGGTCCGCCGCAACGACGGCACGGTCGACGTGCTGAAAGCCTGCGACCAGACCGTGCTCGACGCTGGCGAGGCCGTCATCGTGACGACGCCGACGCCGGGCGGGTTTGGCAAGCTGTAAGGGAGACGTCAACAGGCTGTCACCGGCCTGTCATGACCCTGGGTTACCCGCTTGCGGCAAAGCAAATGGGGAATCACTTTGCCATGACGGACGTCTCCTCGGATCTGGTTTTTCGCCGCGGCAAGGAAGTTGGAAAAGCGGTCTACCAGAACCGCGCGCTTTCGAAAGCCGGCATCTCGGAGCGGCTGTTCGCCTTCCTGTTTTCCGGCCTCGTTTATCCACAGATCTGGGAAGACCCTGACGTCGACATGGACGCGATGCAGCTTGGCCAAGGTCATCGCGTCGTCACCATCGCTTCCGGCGGCTGCAACATCCTGGCCTACCTTACCCGCTCGCCGGCACGGATCGACGCCGTCGACCTCAACGCCGCCCACATCGCGCTGAACCGGATGAAGCTGGAGGCGGTCCGCCATCTGCCTTCGCAGGGCGACCTCTTTCGTTTCTTCGGCGCCGCCGACACCAGTCACAATTCCGAGGCCTACGACCGCTTCATCGCCCCGCATCTCGATGCGGTCAGCCGCCACTATTGGGAACACCGCAACTTGCGCGGCCGCCGGCGCATTGGCGTTTTCGACCGCAATTTCTACCAGACCGGCCTGCTTGGCCTGTTCATCGCCATGGGCCATCGCACGGCGAAGTTCTTCGGCGTCAACCCGGCCCGCATGATGGAAGCCAGAAATATCGGCGAACAGCGCCGATTCTTCAACGAGGAACTCGCGCCAGTCTTCGAGAGGAAGCTGCTGAAATGGGCAACGTCGCGCAAGGCTTCGCTGTTCGGCCTCGGCATTCCGCCGGCGCAGTATGATTCGCTGATCACCTCCGGCGACGGCACCATGGCCAGCGTGCTGAAGGCCCGGCTGGAAAAGCTTGCCTGCGACTTCCCCTTGGAAAACAACTATTTCGCCTGGCAGGCCTTTGCTCGCCGCTACCCGGAACCAGGCGAGGCCGCCCTGCCCGCCTATCTGGAAAAGCACAACTACGACACCATCCGCGGCAATATCGACCGCGTTGCCATCCATCACGCCAACCTGATCGAATTCCTCGCTGGCAAGGATGCCGGCGCCGTCGACCGCTTCATCCTGCTCGACGCGCAGGACTGGATGACCGATGACCAGCTCAATGCACTGTGGTCGGAGATCACCCGCACCGCCTCGGCTGGTGCTCGCGTCATTTTCCGCACCGCCGCCGAGCCCAGCCTGCTGCCGGGCCGTGTTTCGACCTCTTTGCTCGACCAGTGGACCTATGAGAGTGATGCCTCGCGCGAATTCTCGGCCCGCGACCGCTCCGCCATCTATGGCGGTTTCCACCTCTATGTGAAGTGCGCGGCATGAGCACGACCGAGCTGCCGGCCAGCCCCGAATTCCAGGCCAACCATGCCGAACTGATGGACGGCGTCTATCGCTGGCAGCGCCACATCTACGACCTGACCCGCAAATACTATCTGCTTGGCCGCGACCGATTGATCGAGGGGCTGGACGTGCCACCCGGCGGCACCGTGCTGGAGCTCGGCTGCGGCACCGGCCGCAATATCATCCTCGCCGCCCGCGCCTATCCAGAAGGTCGCTTCTTCGGCCTCGATATTTCGGCCGAAATGCTGGAGACGGCAGGCGCCGCGGTTGCCCGCGANGGCCTGTCCGATCGCGTAGCGCTGGCAAGAGGTGATGCCACGGATTTCAACGCCAAAGCGCTGTTTGGCCAAGGCAGCTTCGACCGCATCTTCGTATCCTATTCGCTGTCGATGATCCCGGGCTGGGAGAAGACCGTATCGGCAGCACTTGCCGCGCTGGCCCCCATGGGCTCGCTGCACCTCGTCGATTTCGGCCAGCAGGAAGGTCTGCCAGGCTGGTTCCGCACCTTGCTGCGCGGCTGGCTGAAAAAATTCCACGTCGCGCCGCGCTCAACCCTGCGCGAAGTTCTTGAATCAGAATCGCGGCGAACCGGCGCAACCTTCCGTTTTCGTACGCTTTATCGCGGCTATGCCTGGCTGGCCGTGATCAAACCTGGCCTTTGACGGCCAGACACTCAGGAAAGCTGCTCAGCGGTTTTCCCGCCGCAATTTTACCGGTCAGGGCCAATCGACGCAACGGATGAAAGCCGGTATATTAGCGGTCTCTATTTTCTCTCAAGGAGGAGAGCATGAGTGCGCGGGGAATGCTTTCATTGGTTGCTTGCACGGTTTTCTTGAGCTCGTCCGCAATGAGCAATGCAAGCCTGGATATGCCAATCAGGTTTAGCGTTCCGCACCCTGGCAATACTGAAAGACAAAGCCAGCCGGCGAACCGATACCTTCAGACCGCGCAGCAGGATGTCTGCTGCCCGGGTGGTTATCCCTGGTATCGCAATTCAACAAATACCTGTTACGGGAACTACGAAGACTGCCACGATACCGATGGCGGAGGCTGGTCTTGCAGGCAGGTCAACGCCTGCTAGGGTCATAAGCGATTGGGCTAATGCAGCGCCTTCACCAGCGCACCCACCATCGTCCGCGGACGGTAGCCGAACTTGGCCGGCGTTAGCCCGAGCCGCACCACCACCAATTGCTCAGACGGAATAACGGCGACGGTCTGTCCGTCATGGCCCTCCATCCAATAAGTGTCCTTCGGCAGCCCGGCCGCGACGCCGGCGCCGGGATTTTCCTCGTCGCCCGGCGCTTCGATCCATAACTGGCCCTTGCCGTAGACTT
This sequence comes from Mesorhizobium sp. LNHC229A00, assembly GCF_000502415.1. NCBI lineage: Bacteria > Pseudomonadati > Pseudomonadota > Alphaproteobacteria > Hyphomicrobiales > Phyllobacteriaceae > Mesorhizobium > Mesorhizobium sp. LNHC229A00. The sequence continues at coordinate 176,149 of NZ_AYWQ01000001.1, read as the reverse complement.
TCGAGGCGGATGTCGGCTCGCGCATCCAGTCGACGAAGCCCACCGGCAGGATTTGGTTGCCGTTCCATATACCGCCCTGCAGCAGGAACTGGCCGAAGCGGGCCCAGTCATGCGCCGTGGCGTAGAGATAGGACGAGCCGACGAAAGTGCCCTGCTCGTCGGTCTCGAGCACCGCGCTATGCATGCCGAGTGGATCGAACAGCGCCATGCGCGGCCACATCAATGCCTTGGCCCTGTCGCCGATCGCGTCCTGCCAGAGGCGCGACAGCATCACCGCCGTGCCACTTGAATAGGAAAACGTCTTGCCGACCTCGCCGGTGAGGGGTTTGGTTGCGGCAAAGCCCGCCATGTCCGGTTCGAGATAGAGCATGCGCGTCACATCGGCGACGTCACCATAGTCTTCGTTGAACTCCAGCCCGCTCGACATCGCCATCATGTCGGCAAGGCTGATCGCGGCGCGGCCGTCGGCCTTCCATGGCGTGAACAGGCCCTTGTTGGTGACCGCCATCTTGCCGTCCTTGACCAGCGTGCCGACGATGGCGGCGTTGACGGTCTTGGTCATCGACCAGCCGAGCAGCGGCGTCTTTTCGGAGAAGCCGTCGCCATAGCGCTCAGCGACGACCCGTCCGTTCTTGACCACCACGACCGCGCGCACGCCGGTGCCGGTCATCGCGGCGTCCCCGACAATCTTCGAGACCTCGGGATTCTGCGAAGCATCGACCCGCTCGCCCTCGGGCCACAGCGCGTCCTGACTGGTCGGCGATGGCGGGGCATGGATTGCCGTGCGCCGCGCCTTGCCGACATCGCCGTCGGGAACCGAGGCGCAGCCCAGCCCGTCGCGGGCAACCGCCTCGCTCTTGCCGAGGAAGCCGAGCAGGCCGGCCGAAACCGTCCCCCGGTTCTTGTCGACCGAGACCCGCATCAAGCGCAGCAGCGGGTGGCCCGGCGCCTGCACATCGAGGGCCAGCACCTCGTTGGCGTCGCGGCCGGCGATGAAGACGTTGGAGCAGACGATCTTGGCCGAATAGCCCGAGCCGACGCGGATCAGTTCCGGCGGCGCGATATAGAGCCAGGCAAACAGCGCGGCGATTGCAAGCACGATCAAGCCAAGAAGCCATTTGACGACCTTGACGACGAACCGCATCCATTGCCTCCCAGGCATTCGCCTGACGTTTATGTCATCGAATTGCCGCCATTGCTTCCGCAAAATCTCGCCTCTTGTCGAGCGCCATAAACCAGATATCAACCATGATCGGCGATCACAGGGATGCATGTCGCCCAAAAGTGCGCAGCGGTTTTGGGACACGACATGCATGAAGAACGATATGCCAGGCGATGCGTGGGGCGATCGACTGGAGGGGGCCAGACCAACTTCGGCCATCAGTGCACAGACCCATCAGCGACCGGCTGATTCCGGCTTGGAAGTTGCGATGCGCCGTCTTGCGGCCCTTTTCATGCTGACGCTGCTCGGCGCCTGCTCGACCGTGGACGATCTCTCGCCGCTGTCGCCGTCCGCGTCGAGAAGTCCGACGGTGGCCGTACGCGCGCCGCGCTTTGCCGATTCAAAGCCGCATGAGTGGGACAGCGGTGCGCCATGGAACTATGCCGTCCATGGTACCGACGTTTCCAAATACCAGACCTCGGTCGATTGGCCGACGGCCAAGGCCAGCGGCATCTCCTTCGCCTTCATCAAGGCAACGGAAGGCGGCGACCGTTTCGATGAGTATTTCAGCGAGCACTGGGCGCGCACGAAAGCCAACGGGATTCCACGCGCGGCCTATCATTTCTTCTATTTCTGCACTCCGGCGGCCGTCCAGGCGCGCTGGTTCATCCAGAATGTCCCCGTAGACCGCTCCGCCATGCCTCCGGTTCTCGACATGGAATGGAACCCGAACTCGCCGACCTGCCGGCTGCGCCCCGACGCCGCCACGGTGCGCGCGGAGATGACGACCTTCCTCGAAATCGTCGAGCGGCATTACGGCAAGAAGCCGATCATCTACACCTCGGTCGACTTCTTCGACGACAATGAACTGTCGACCTTCCGCGGCTATCCCTACTGGCTGCGTTCCGTCGCCGGGCACCCGCGCGAGAAATATGGCAGCCACCCTTTCACCTTCTGGCAGTACACCGGAACCGGCATCGTTCCCGGCATGACCGGCAAGTCCGACATCAACATCTTCAACGGCTCGGAATCCGCCTGGAACAAGTGGCTGCGGCAGAACACGCATTGACGCAGTGGCAACGGCAGCGAAGCCGCACGAATGGTGGTTGCGGCAGATCACCCGTTGACACCGTGACAACGGCAGCGAAGCCGCNGAATGGTGGTTGCGGCAGATCACCCGTTGACACCGTGACAACGGCAGCGAAGCCGCGGGAATCGTGGTTGCCGCAGATCACCCGTTGACACAGTGACAACGGCAGCGAAGCCGCGGGAATGGTGGTTGCGGCAGATCACCCGTTGACCAGTGGCAACGGCAGCGAAGCCGCGGGAATCGTGGTTGCGGCAGATCACCCGTTGACACCGTGACAACGGCAGCGAAGCCGCAGGAATCGTGGTTGCGGCAGATCACCCGTTGACACCGGGCCTGCCGCCTGCTTTCGACACAGCCAGCGCTAAAGAGTNGTGGTTGCGGCAGATCACCCGTTGACACCGTGACAACGGCAGCGAAGCCGCACGAATGGTGGTTGCGGCAGATCACCCGTTGACACCGGGCCTGCCGCCTGCTTTCGACACAGCCAGCGCTAAAGAGTGCAACCGCTGGTAATTCAGGGCGTTGCGCTTTCAGCCAGGCATGACAATGCCCTCTCGTTTCGAAAGGAAGCTGATGCGACTGCGTTCCCAAGCCCTCGCGGCGCTGTTCTTGTGCGCCACGGCCTTGCCGGCGATGGCGCAGGAATGCGGCGGCGATTTCGAAAGCTGGAAGCAGGGTGTGGCGACGGAAGCCAAGGCTGCCGGTGTCGGCGCGGTCGGTCTTGATGCGCTGGAGGACGCCCGGATCGACGAGAGGGCTCTGGCGCGCGACCGTGCGCAGGGCGTCTTCACGCAAACATTCGTCCAGTTTTCCAACCGCATGATCTCGGCTTACCGGCTGAAGCAAGGTGCGGCGAACATGAAGAAATACGCCGACATCTTCGCCCGCGCCGACCAGCAGTTCGGCGTCCAGGCCCCGGTTATCACCGCCTTCTGGGCGCTTGAAACGGATTTCGGCGCCGTGCAGGGCGATTTCCACACGCTGAGCGCATTGGTGACGATGTCGCATGACTGCCGCCGCCCGCAGCTTTTCCGCCAGCAATTGGTGCCGCTCCTGGAACTGATCGATCGCGGCGTGCTGCCGGCCGACGTCACCGGCGCCTGGGCCGGCGAGATCGGCCAGACGCAGATCCTGCCATCCGACTATCTTGCGCGCGGCATCGATGGCGACGGCGACGGCAAGATCGATCTGCGCGGCTCCGTGCCCGACGTGATCATGACCACGGGCAACAAGGTGCTGTCGCGCGGCTGGAAACGGGACGAACCCTGGATCCAGGAAGTGCGCGTGCCCGAAGAGATGCCGTGGGACCAGACCGGGCGCACCAACAAGCTGCCGCTGACGCAGTGGGCGCAATGGGGCGTCACCAACCCCGACGGCTCGCCGCTGGCCGACAAGGGGCTGAAAGCCGGCCTGGCGCTGCCCATGGGCCGCAAGGGCCCGGCCTTCCTCACCTACGAGAATTTCGACGTCTATCTCGAATGGAACCAGTCCTTCACCTACGCGCTGACCGCGGCCAATCTCGCCGCGCGCCTGGCGGGCGCGCCGCCGCTCGATCCGCGCAATCCCGAGCCCGGCCTCAACAATGAGCAAATGAAAGAACTGCAGACCAAGCTCGAGGCCAGGGGCTACGACGTCGGCACGGTCGACGGCATCTTGGGCACCAACACCCGTGAAGCGATCCGCAAGGAACAGATGCGGCTTGGCCTGCCGGTGGATGGCTGGCCGACGCCGGAGCTGTTGGGAAAATTGTGAGCGAACAGTGAAGGCCGCGAGAGCCTCGTACTGCTACTCGCCACTCCGCCTCTCCCGCACAAAATCAATGAACGCCCTCAGGGCTGGCGGCACATGCCGCACGCTCGGATGGTATAGATAGAAGCCGGGGAAGCTGGGTGACCAAGCTTCCAGAAACCGGACCAGCCGGCCGTTTTCGATCCAGGGACGAACCTGATAGTCGATCATGTAGGCGATACCGGCACCGCCCAGCACCGCGTTCAGCAGCAAGTCGGTGTCGTTGACGGTCAGCCTGCCTTCGACGGCGATTTCCAGCGCCCGTTTGCCCCGCGCGAACTCCCATCGGTAGATGTTGCCGCCGCCTGGCCATTGGAAATTGATGCAGCGATGCTGGTGCAGATCGCCGGGATGACGCGGCGTGTTGCGTCCCGCGAGATACGCTGGAGCGGCCACCGCGGCCATTTGCAGATCCCCGCTCAGCTTCACCGCCACCATGTCTTTTTCCAACCGCTCGCCGAGCCGAATTCCGGCGTCGAAACGCCCTTCGACAATGTCCGTCAGCATGTCGTCGATGATCACTGTCAGGCCGATATCGGGATAGGCGCGCTGGAAATCGCCCAGGATCGGCGCGATGAACCGCATGGCGGCCACGCGCGGCACGTTGACGCGCAGCGAACCCGCCGGTTGGTCGCGCGCAGCATGGATATCGGCGACCGCGCCTTCCAGTTCCCTGAAAACAGGACCAAGCCGCGTGAACAGCGTGTCGCCAGCCACGGTCGGCGATACGCTTCGTGTCGTGCGATTGAGCAGGCGGACACCGAGACGTGCCTCCAGCTGCCGGATTGTCTGGCTGAGAGCCGGCGGCGAAATCCTGAGCTTGGCGGAAGCCCGGATGAAGCTGCCCTCCTCCACGATCGTCGCGAAAGCCTTGAGTTCGGAAAATTCGGACCCGCGCATTGTGTATCCCAGGATTAACAGGCAAGTCAGATAATAGCCCATTATATGATCAATAGCTTCGGCCTATTTTCGACCAAGCCGCGTCGCGCGGTCACGAACGGCCGAAAGGAATTGATCATGTCTCATTCGCTTCAGGGCAAAACCGCGATCGTCACCGGCAGCTCGCGCGGCATCGGCCGCGCCATTGCCGAAGGGCTCGCGGCCGACGGCGCCGCGGTCATCGTCAACTATGTCGGCAATGCCAAGGCCGCTGACGACGTTGTGGCGGCCATCGTGAGCAAGGGTGGCAAGGCGATCGCCATCCGGGCGGACATTTCAAATGTTTCCGACATCCGCCGTTTGTTCGACGAAGCAGAAAGCCAGTTTGGCGACCTCAACATCGTCGTCGCCAATGTCGGCGTCGCTGTGATCAAACCGCTGGTCGAGGCCAGCGAAGCCGATTTCGACCTTGTCTTCGGCACCAACGCCAGAGGCACTTTCTTTACGCTTCAGGAGGCCGCTCGCCGCGTGCGTGACGGCGGCCGCATCATCGCGGTCTCCACTGGCGGAACGAAGATGTTTTTCACGCAGACCGCGCTCTATCTCGGCAGCAAGGGCGCGGTGGAACAATTCGTGCGCGTTCTGTCGCGCGAGCTCGGGCCACGCGGCGTCACCGTCAACGCGCTGTCGCCAGGCTTCACCGACACCGACCTTCTGCCGGAGCGCGACCGCGCCGTGGCGGCCGGCATGTCGCCCTTCGGCAGGATCGGTGCGCCGCGCGATGTCGCCGACGTTGCCGTTTTCCTGGCCAGCGACGAGGCCCGTTGGCTGACCGGCGAGAACATCCAGGCCGGCGGTGGCGTTGCCTAATCCGCCATCGTCTCCAGGCTGGCGAATCCCACCGGCGCGTCGCCCTCATCGAAAGGCGTCGTCACCTCGACGAAGGTGTCGGGATAGAAGCCGTTGAAGCGGGTTCTCAGCGACAGTGAATAAGCGCCTATATGGCCGATTTCGATCCAGTCGCCGGTGTCGACGGTTTCCGGCAGCCAGAACGGCCGCGACAGGATGTCGACGGAATCGCAGGTCGCCCCGCACACCTTGAACGGTACGATCTTGTTCTCGTCGCCGTTGCGCGTGCGGATTGCCGGATCGGGGATAAACCGCGCCGGCAGCGTGATCTTGCCGGTCCACGAATCCGACAGAGACGCCCAGATACCGTCATTGATGTAGAGCCGCTTGCCCTTGCGCAACAGCACGCGCACGATCAGCGACAGGCAGCGCGCCACGATCACCCGGCCCGGCTCGGCCACCAGCGGCATCTGGTCGAACTGATATTCCTTCAGGTCGCCGGAGAGCCGCGACATGATCTGGCCGAGCGACGGCATCTCGATCTGCTTGCGGTTGGGATCATGTCCGTATTCGGCCGGAAAGCCGCCGCCGACATCGAGCCCGGCAATGTCGAAGGTCAGCCGGTTGCGCACCCAGTCGGCCGAGGCAAGCGCCCGCTCATAGGTGTCGGGATCCTCGATCTGGCTGCCGACATGGAAACACAGGCCGACCTTATAGCCGGTGCGGTTCAGCCGCTCGGCGAGTTCGACCGCATAGGCAGGCCCAGCGCCGAATTTTTTGGACAGCTCGTAGGCGGCATGGCCCTTTGTCTGCACACGCACGAAGACGCTGACCGCGCCCGGGTCGATATCGAGCGCCCGCACCACACGGGTCAGCTTGGTGATCTCGTCCTCATGGTCGAGCGAGATGACGCGAATGCCGTATTTCTCCAAAGCCAGCTTGATGTCCGACTGCGCCTTGACCGGATGCATGTAGAGCATCTCCGCGTCGGGCGAAACGGCGCGCACGGCGGCGAACTCGCCTGGTGAAGCGACATCGAAGGCGGTGACGCCGGCCTCGACCAGCGTCTTCAGCACGATCTGCTCGCCATTGGTCTTGACCGCGTAGGCGGTCTTGCCGGGGAACATGCCCATGAACTGCTTCGCATCCGCCTTCAAGACCTGCGGGCGGAAGCAGTAGACCGGGTCATCCGGACGAAGCGCCAGTGCCGCCTCGCTTGCGTTCTCGAATCGCTGCATGGACGAATCCTCGACTTCAGCTCGCACAATTAATCCACGCTAGCGGCTAGCGCATGACCCCGAAAGTTAATTTCGACTTGCGGAAGGATCATGCGCCAGGAATGAACCTCGCAGCGTCCTTTGCGCGTCTCTGGAGACGCGCGGCGCTGCAAGGAAACAATTCTGCGTCTCGTGCTCCTGACTGCACGGCACCTGGCCTTTGCCGAAAGGCTTGGCAGCCGGTCGGGTTTCGGGTGGCCCTTGCCGCCGGACCCGATATGGCTTCTGCCTGACAGCTTGCATTCGGGCCGTCTGGGGGAGGATTCATATGGCAGGGAGCGCTGCATCTGCATCACGCGGACCGATGACGCTCAGGGACTGGGGGCAGTTGCTGCTGCTCGGCGCCATCTGGGGCGGCTCGTTCTTCTTCGCCCGCATCGCGGTGGCGGAGCTTCAACCGCTGGTGCTGGTGCTGTTTCGCGTCGCCATCGCAGCGGTCGCGCTGCAGCTCTATCTCGGCTTGCGCGGTCCGTCCTTTCGTCTCGCTCTGCCGCATGCCGGGCTGTTCTTCCTGCTGGCCTTCACCAACAATGTCGTCCCCTTCTCGTTGATCTTTGCCGGTCAAACCCAATTGGGCGCCGGTGTCGCTTCCGTCCTCAACGCCACGACGCCTTTCTGGACGCTGATTTTGGCCAACGCGCTGACATCAGATGAAAAGCTGTCCTGGAACAAGCTCGCCGGCGTCGGGCTCGGTGTCGCCGGCACGGCCGTGATGATCGGTCCCGGCCTGCTGGCGGGACTCGGCGGCCCTGTCTGGGCCAAATTCGCGCTGATCGGCGCCTCGCTGTCCTATGGTATCGCGCTGATGGTCGCGCGCCGTTGCAAGGGCGTGCCCTCGTCGGTCGTCGCCACCGGGCAATTGACGGCTTCGACCATCATCATGATCCCGATCGTGCTCTTCGCCCATGGCCCGGCCGGCCTGTTCTCCGCCTCGCCGCCGGTGTGGGCGGCAGTGCTGGCGCTGGCGCTTCTGTCGACGGCCTTCGCCTACATCCTCTACTTCAACCTCGTCGCCTCGGCCGGGGCCACCAACGCCTCGCTGGTCACGCTGATCGTGCCGGCCAGTGCCATGCTGCTCGGCTTTCTTTTCCTCGGCGAGCGGCTGGAATTGTTCGAGATCGGCGGTGTGGTGCTGATCGGACTTGGTCTTCTGACAATCGACGGGCGAGTGTTCGGACGGCGTTAAAATTCGGCATGTGCAATCGCGAAAGTCGAACACGACTTTCGCGGGGGTAGCGCTGCCATGACACAGCATCGACACGCCACCGCCATAATTTATTCACAGGCATGAAGCGGGTTTTTGCCAAGGAGTTTCAACGGCTAACGGCGAAACCGAAGTCGCAAAATCCACAATCACGTCGCAATGCAGCACATTTTCCGCTTGCCTGTGGCACAAATGAACCTAGACTCCAGGACATAGCTCTTTAAGAGGAGGCTATGTCATGGGACTTACGAGGCCAATCAACGCATTGATGATTTGTGCTGCGTTTGCTTTCATCGGCGCCCTCATTATGGGCGTCCTTCCCTGAACCCGCCAAGACGGGGAAGACCAGCACCAAATAGTCCAACCGATTCGAAAGGCCGGGTTTTTACCCGGCCTTTTGCTTACCTGACTGGCCCTCAGGCAGCAGCGGAGCCCGCCACCTCATGCGAGCGGATGCCGATCATATGACAGACGGCGAACACCAGATCGGCCCGGTTCATTGTGTAGAAGTGGAAATCGCCCACGCCGCGCTCGACCAGGTCCAGAACCTGCTCGGCGGCCACGGCGGATGCCACAAGCGCATGCGTTTGAGGATCGTTCTGCAGGCCGTCGAAACGCTCGGCCAGCCATGCCGGCACCAGCGCGCCGCAGCGGGCCGAGAAATTGGCGACCTGGGTAAAATTATGCACCGGCAAGATGCCGGGAACGATCGGGATGTAGATGCCAGCGCGGCGCGCGCGCTCGACGTAACGCTCGTAGAGATCGTTGTCGAAAAAGAACTGGGTGATTGCCCGCGTCGCACCATTGTCGACCTTGCGCTTCAGCATGTCGATATCGGTGGCGAAGTCAGGGCTTTCCGGATGCTTTTCCGGATAGGCCGAAACCGAAATGTCGAAATCGCCGGCGTCCTTCAGCGCCCCGACCAGCTCGGCGCCGTTGGCGTAGCCGTCCGGATGCGGCCGGTAGGCAGCGCCGACGCCTTCCGCCGGATCGCCGCGCAAGGCGACGAAGCGCTTCACGCCCATGTCGGTGAATTCCTGGATGACGGCGTCGACCTGATGGCGAGCCGCATCGACGCAAGTCATGTGCGCGGCCGGCGTCAGGCTGGTTTCCTTCAGGATGCGGCCGATGGTGCGCGCCGTGCGCTCACGCGTCGAACCGCCGGCGCCATAGGTCACCGAGACGAATTTCGGCTGCAGCGGCTCGAGCCTTGTGACCGTATCCCACAGCCTTGCCTCCATCTCGTCGTTCTTCGGCGGGAAGAACTCGAACGAAACCCTGACCTTGTCGCCGATATCGGGCCGGCGGGAAAAACGAAACTGGTTCATCAGGCGATTTCCCCTATCGAGCTCACTCTGGTCTGCTGGCTGGCATTGGCGGGATCGGCGATCAGCAGGCGCCGGTCGCGGCCAAGCCAGAGCTTGACGGTGAGCCTGGCCTCGTTGCCGCCGCGCGGTTCGAACTCCTGGGCATCCTCGAGATCGAGGCCGGCTTCGGAGAACCATTCTCCGATCTGCCGGTCGGAAAAGCCCAGCCGCATATGCGCATGCTCATCGCGCAGGAATTCCAGTGTGTGCGGCGCGAAATCGACGATGACGAGACGGCCGGCCGGGCGAAGCAGCCGCGCCGCCTCATGGATGGCGCGGGCCGGATCGTCGAGATAGTGCAGCACCTGGTGGATGGTGACGAGATCGAAGGCATCGCGCTCGACCGGCGGCGAGAAGATATCGCCCTGCCGCACCTGCGCATTCGAAACGCCGGCCTTGTCGAGATTGGCGCGCGCCACGGTCAGCATCTCTCGCGACATGTCGATGCCGATCCCCCGCCGGTAGAGCGGCGAGAAGATTTCGAGCAGCCGCCCGGTGCCGGTGCCAAGATCGAGCATGGACTGGAACGGCCGCTTGCCGACCAGCTTCAGCATCGCGGCCTCTACGGCACGGTCGGGCACATGCAGCGAGCGGATATGATCCCAACTTGCGGCGTTCTGCGAAAAATACGCGGTGGCGCGGTCCTGGCGCTTGCGCTTGACCGAGGTCAGTCGCTCCAGATCGCGCTCGACCTGCGGATCGGCGCCGCGAATGCCGGCAACCAGCCTCATCACGAAGTCTCGCGCCGAGTCGGCGTCCGACAGGCGGAAGAACGCCCACGACCCTTCCTGGTAGCGGCCGATCAGCCCCGCCTCGAGCAGCAGCTTCAGGTGGCGCGAGACACGCGGCTGCGACTGGCCGAGAATTTCGGTAAGGTCGGAAACAGTGAGGTCGCCACGCGACAACAGTGCCAATATGCGCAGGCGGCTGGATTCGGCCGCCGCCTTCAATGTATCCACCATGGTGTCGAGCGAGACATGCATCAGCGTATTCTCTTCGAAAAAGATATAAACATATGTTTATGTCGAATTTGGCGACCTTGCAAGCGCTATGTCGCTTCCGGACCAGAAAATGCCGCATGCGTGATTTCCCGGTCCGGGTCAGCCCGGAACGTCTAGCGGTTTGAGACAATGGCATGCACCAGCACAGAGACAGGCAATGACCGGACCGCGTGAGATGTTCGAGGTACGCGAAGGCGAGCAGAGACTGGACCAGGATCCGGCCTTGATGCCGCCGGACGCCGGCATCGTCTTCATCGGCCGTATTGCCTCGCCGTGGACCACCCGGGATAGTTGCCCGAAGAACATGCGCGCGGCGCGCGAGGCGGGACAGCCCGCGGTGCTGACCATCGATGCGCCCTATCGTGCGGGCCTGCGCGGGCTGGAGCGCGCCAGCCACGTCGTGATCCTGTCCTGGCTGCATCATGCGCCGCGGAATCTGATCGTGCAAAAACCCCGCCATGCTGCTGAATCGAAAGGCGTATTCGGCCTGCGCTCCCCTGCCCGGCCGAACCCGGTCGGCCTGCACGTGACCAAACTCGTCGGATTGGACATTGGCATCGGGCGCGTCGACCTCGACGCCATCGACGTGCTCGACGGCACGCCGGTCATCGACATCAAGCCGTATTTCGCCTCGACCGATGCCATTGCCGAGGCAACCGTTGAAGGGCGTGACGGGCGATGACGGCACCAACCGGCCGCCGCCGCGCTATCGCCAAGGCTTTGACAGCACTTCTGCCGCTGGCCCCTTATGCCGACATGGAGAAGATCCGCACCGATGCCGGCTCGGTCCATATGAAAACCTTGCCGCCGACGATCGCCGTCTGGCTGGCGACGATCGCCCACATCCGCCACATGCACACCGATTACGAAAAGCTGCTGGCCGAGGGCTATGACCGCGACTCCGCCCGGTTCTTCGTCATCGAGCAAACCAACATCATGCTCACGCGCTGGCGCGCCACGCGCCTGCTCGACGCCGATGACGAGGAGGAATGAGGCCACTGCCGGGCAGATGGCGCTCTGCTGCCGGATCTTCACCTCGAGGACGACTGAAGTCGGAGCACTGGCCCTATGCGCTCCGCCCGTTGCCGATAGCTTATGACTTCATGGCGAGGAGCTGCCGATGAGCCAAGCCGCACAGGATACGCCGCCGCTGCCTGCAGTGAGCGATCGCCATATTGACCCACATTCCTATCCCGAAGGCATTGCCTTCCTCGACGGCCAATATTTGCCGATGTCGCGAGCCAAGGTCTCGGTGCTGGATTGGGGATTCCTGCACTCGGATGCCACCTACGATACGGTGCATGTCTGGAACGGCCGATTCTTCCGCCTCGATCTGCATGTCGACCGTTTCTTCCTCGGCTTGCAAAAGCTGCGCATGACTATCCCGTTCGATCGCGATGGCGTGGCCGAGGTCCTGCACAATTGCGTCGCGCTGTCGGGTCATCGCGCCGCCTATGTCGAGATGCTGTGCACGCGCGGCGCCTCGCCGACCTTCAGCCGCGACCCGCGCCATGCGATCAATCGCTTCATGGCGTTCGCCGTGCCGTTCGGCTCGGTCGCGAATGCCGAGCAGTTGCGGCGCGGCCTGCGTGTCGCCATCAGCGACAAGGTGCGCATTCCGCCGGCTTCGATCGACCCGGCGATCAAGAACTACCACTGGCTCGACTTAGTGGGCGGCCTCTATGATGCCTACGACCGTGGCGCCGAGACGGCCCTCATTCTCGATTTCAACGGCAACGTCGCCGAAGGCCCGGGCTTCAACGTCTTCTGCGTCAAGGACGACAGACTGTCGACGCCAGCCATCGGCGTCCTGCCGGGCATCACCCGCCGCACGGTCTTTGATCTCTGCGCCGAGGCAGGTCTTGCCGCAACGACCGCCGACGTCAGCGTCTCCGCGCTGCGTGGGGCCGACGAAGTCTTCATCACCTCGACCGCCGGCGGCATCATGCCGGTGACGGAGGTTGACGGCGCTGACATCGCCGACGGAAAGGTCGGGCCGATCACCAGCCGGCTGATGGCGCTCTATTGGCAAAAGCATGACGACCCGGCCTGGTCGTCTCAGGTGAACTACCCCTGATCAACACGATTTCTTGTTCCACGGGGAAGAGTCTTGTTCAAAAAGATTCCCCCTCGCCTCTGGAAAATCACGGGACAGGCCGTATATGCCCGAAAGCGGAGAAGCCTCCGCTTCCATCCAGAAATTGCGCCCGCAGGGGCAAGGATTCCACATCATGACATCTAAGGTTTGGTTCATCACCGGATCGTCGAAAGGCTTTGGCCGCGTCTGGGCCGAGGCCGCACTGGCGCGTGGCGACCGCGTTGCGGCGACCGCACGTGACACAGCCACGCTCGCCGATCTCGTCAATAGATACGGCGACAACATCGCCGCCATAAAGCTCGACGTAACCGACAAGAAAGCCGTCGATGCCGCTGTCGCCGAGGCGCACAAGCGCTTTGGCCGGCTCGACGTCGTCATCAACAATGCCGGCTACGGCCATTTCGGCGCCATAGAGGAAGTCAGCGAGCAGGAAGCCCGCGACCAGATCGAGACCAATGTGTTCGGCGCGCTCTGGGTCACCCAGGCCGCCCTGCCGATCATGCGGGCGCAGCGCTCCGGCCACATCATCCAGATCTCGTCGATCGGCGGCGTCAATGCCTTTGCCTCGCTCGGGCTCTACCACGCCTCGAAATGGGCGCTGGAAGCCTTCAGCCAGTCGCTCAGCATCGAGGTCGCGGAATTTGGCATTCATGTCACGCTGGTCGAGCCGGGCGGTTTCTCCACCGACTGGTCGGGAGCATCGGCCAAGGTCTCCAAGCCGATCGAGGCCTATGCGCCCGCCCGCGCCAAGATGGCCGAGCGCCGCGCCAACTCGGTTGCTGGCGATCCCGAGGCGACCGGGCCGGCGATGCTGGCCATCGTCGATGCGGCGGAGCCGCCGCTGAGGGTGTTCTTCGGCGATGGCGGCCTGCCGATGATACGCCAGGAATACGCCAACCGCCTCGCCACCTGGGACAAGTGGGACCACGTCTCCGTCATGGCGCAAGGCGTCCACAAGAACCGCAAGGGCTGACGCCCAAAATAATAGCTACGCCGCCTACTGGGCGGAGTAGCTATGCCTTGTAAATCCATTGCTCCGGCACCCGCACCGAAATCTCTTCGCCGACCCTGACCACGCCGGGTTTTTCAACCCACGCGACAAGGCCACGCAGCCGCTTCGCCGTCTGCGGGAAGAGCAGCGCGGCTGCATCGCGATCCGGTGCATGGACATGGGTGGCGATGGATTGCCCGGCGACCCGGCACGGCTTGTTCTGCGCGTCGATTTTGATCGTCACGCCCCCTTCGAAGAACATCAGTGAGCCGGCCGGCAGCATCGACAGATGCGGCACGCCCCCGATCAGCATATTGGCTCCGATCCATTCCGGCTTGATCTCCTTCAGACCCATGCGCTCGGCGACGATCGAAAGCTCGTCCGTGGCGACCAGCGACAATTGCCGCTCGTTGCGCATCTCCGTGCCGCGCGGATACCAAGGCTCGCGCCCGCCGGAACGCCGCGTCATTCCGGCATGGAAGTCATGCGCGATTCCGTCGAAGCCAAGATGCAATTCCTCGACGGCTTTCGTCTCGAAATGATCGGACGGAGCGGCATAGAGCGCCACTCCCTTTGCCGTCAGCTTACGGCCCGGGACGATGTCGATCGTGGGCTCGGCAGTTGGAAAAAGCTCTAGGTTTGTTTCCTGCATGCTGCTGGTCTAGAGACCTCGGACAATGCGGTCCAGTCGAAAGCGCTGATGATCCGATCACTGCGTTTGATGCCGATCACGACGTTATTACCGGAAAATGGCGTCCCGTTGCAGCGGGCGCGTCCCATTGCCGCCGCGCCACCGATATATATTCGGCGCCAACTCGGGAGGAGGTTCGGCATGGAGGTTGGACAAGCCATCGCAGCGCTCTGGCTGTTCTGGGTGGTATCCTGGATCGTCGCTGCATTCTGGGCTGATCCCGTCCAAAAGCGCGCCACCATCGTGGCGGAGGCCCGCTATCGCGTCTTCTGGCTGGCCGGCACCGTCCTGCTGTTCGTTCCAGCGCACGGCTATCAAGGCAGGCTGAGATTGTGGACGCCGACCCTTGCCGAAGCCTGGATCTGCGTTGCCGTGATTGCGGTCGGCATCGGCTTCGCGTGGTGGGCGCGCATCCATCTCGGGCGGTTGTGGTCCGCCACGGTCACAGCCAAGGCAGGTCATCGCGTGGTCGACACCGGCCCCTATCGCCTGGTGCGGCATCCGATCTATACCGGGCTGTTGCTGGCTGTGCTTGCCACCATGGCGGCAAAGGGCACGGTGTGGGGGATTGCAGGTACGGCCCTGCTCATCATCGGCGTCGTCATCAAGGCGAAGCTGGAGGAGCGTTTCCTGCGCGACGAACTCGGACCCGCCTATGACGATTACGCCAAGCGGGTCCCGATGCTGGTTCCCTTCACGCCGGCCTAGCGCGGCATCACTTCAGAGCATTCTCAGCAGCGCGCCACCGATCGAGTATCCCGCGCCGAAGGCGCAGATCAGGCCGTGGTCGCCCGGTTTCATGTCGGCATGGTTCTCCGACAGTGCGATGATGGCTCCCGCGCCCGCCGTGTTGCCGAGCCGCTCCAGCACCATCGGCGCGCGGTCATGGCCGACATCGTGGCCGAACGCCAGTTTCAGGATCATCGCATTCATGCGCGCATTGGCCTGGTGCAGCCAGAAGCGCCGCACCGCCTGCGGCGTCAGCCCGTGTTCGGCGAGGAATTCGACGATGAATTTGTGTCCGGCCACGGTGACTTCCTTGAACACCTTGTTGCCGACCTGCTTGATGAGGTTGCCCTCCAGGTCGATCATGTAGGGATCGTCCTGGGCGGTACGGGTGTGATAGCCGAGATTGGTGCGGATGTTGTTCGACATCTGCGTCCAGATGCGTGTGTCCAGCACCTCGAAGCGGCCCGGCCGCTTCTCGCCCTGGGCCAGCCCCTCCACCACCATCGACACCGAAGCGTCCCCGAAGATGAAATGCGTCTGCCGGTCGCGGAAATTGAGATGGCCCGTGATGATTTCCGGCGTGGTCACCAGGATGCGCTTGTGCGCGCCCGAGCGCACCAGATTGACCGCCATGTGCAGCGCAGCCGCAGCCGACGAACAGCCAAGCCCCATGTCGAAGCCCGCGCCCCTCGTGCCCAGCGCCTCCTGCATTTCGATGGCGATCGCCGGATACGGCCTCTGTTGATGCGAGGACGAGCAGATCACCAGATCGATGTCCGACGCATCGACGCCTGCGTGGTCGATCGCCTTCCTGGCCGACGCGATGCCGAATTCCGCCTGCAGCGAGAGCGCGTCGTCTGGACGCGCCGGAATGCGCGGCGCCATGCGGGTCGGATCGAGAATGCCTTCACGCTCGACCACGTGGCGGGACTTCACACCTGAAGCATGAACGATGAAGTCGGCATCCGATTTCTGCAGCAGCGTCTCGCCGGTATCCTGGCGCCGCGCGTTCTCGGTGTCGACCCAGGCATTGAAGCTGGCGACCAGTTCCTCATTCGTGATTACAGGCTTGGGAATTTCAGCGCCGATGCCGCTGATGATGACGCGATGCATGTTTCAGTCCGTCCCCATCCGCGGGCGTTGCGGTTTGATGTGGGCGCCGAGACGTCTCGGCGCAACACTTTTCTCACTCGGCCGGTTTACGCCGGCTTAAACCAAGGTTTTCGCCAGCCTATCCCGCCTGCTTGGCGATAATGAAAATGCGGGGGAAACGCAGCAGCACCTTGCCATCGGCGGCCTTCGGATAGGCCTTGGCGATCTTGGCCGTGTAGCTGTCGAGGAACAGCTTGCGTTCGTCCGCGTCCAGCTGATCGAGGAAGGGCTTCAGCCCTGTCGACTTCACCCACTCGACGATCGCCTCGGCATGGGCCAGCGGATGGTTGTAGATGGTGTGCCAGATGTCGAGCCGGGCGGAGAGCGGCGACAGCAGGTCGTAGTAGAACGACACCGGCGGTAGCGGCGCACGGGCCGCATCCCTGATCTTTGCGGCGAAAGGCGCTTCGGCGGCGGTCTCCCGCATCAGGCGATGCGAATCCTCGGCCATATTGTCGGGCATCTGGACGGCCAGCGCGCCGCCGGGCGCGAGAAAACCCATCAGACGCTCGAACACCGCCGGATGCTCCGGCAGCCACTGGAAGACCGCGTTGGCGAAGATCACGTTGACCGGCTCGTCCGGCTGCCATGTCGAGGCATCGGCGAGGTCGAAGCTGACATTGGGTAGGCGCGCCCTCGCCTTCTCGATCATGTCGGGAGACGTGTCGAAGCCGCTCACTTGCGCATCCGGCCAGCGCTCGACCAGAAGTTCGGTCGAATTGCCCGGCCCGCAGCCGATATCGACAACCCGACGCGGAAAGTCGACCGGAACCTGTGCCACCAAGTCGCGCGCGGGCCGCGTGCGCTCGTCCTCGAATTTCAGATACTGGGTGGCGGACCAATCAGCCATCCGAGCTCCTCGTGTCTTGAGAATTCGCCGCCCGGGTGCCCTCTTACCGCGTCAGCCTCTTGTAGGTCATGCGGTGCGGGTTGACGGCTTCGGGCCCGAGCCGGCGGATCTTGTCCTGCTCGTAATCCTCGAAATTGCCCTCGAACCATTCGACGTGGCTATCGCCTTCGAAGGCGAGGATGTGCGTCGCCAGACGGTCGAGGAACATGCGATCGTGCGAGATGATGACCGCGCAGCCGCCGAAATTTTCCAGCGCGTCTTCGAGTGCCGCCAGCGTTTCCGTATCGAGATCGTTGGTAGGTTCGTCGAGCAGCAGAACATTGCCGCCGGTCTTCAGCATCTTGGCCAGGTGCACGCGGTTGCGCTGACCGCCGGAGAGGTTGCCGACCTTCTGCTGCTGGTCGCCGCCGCGGAAATTGAAGGACGCGCAATAAGCGCGGGTGTTGGCCTCGAACTTGCCGAGCTTGACCACTTCGGCGCCGCCCGAGATTTCTTCCCACACGGTCTTTGACGGATCGAGCGCGTCGCGGCTTTGGTCGACATAGCCGAGCTTGACCGTCTCGCCGACGCGGACAGAACCCGCATCGGGCTTCTCCTGGCCGGTGATCATGCGGAACAATGTCGTCTTGCCCGCGCCATTCGGGCCGATGACACCGACAATGCCACCCGGCGGCAGCTTGAATTCGAGGCCTTCGATCAACAGCGTGTCGCCGAAGCCTTTCGACAGGCCCTCGACGTCGATGACCACGTTGCCGAGCCGCTCGCCATGCGGAATGACGATCTGCGTATCCGTCGGCCGCCGCTTGTCGGCCGCATCGAGCAGATCCTGGAACGCCTGGATACGCGCCTTGGACTTGGTCTGGCGAGCCTTCGGGCTCGACTGGATCCACTCGCGCTCGCGGCCGATGGCGCGCTGGCGGGCGTCGTCCTCGCGGCCTTCCTGCTTGAGGCGCTTGGCCTTGGCTTCGAGGTACTTGGTGTAATTCCCCTCATAAGGAATGCCGCGTCCGCGATCGAGTTCGAGAATCCAGCCGGTGACATTGTCGAGGAAGTAGCGGTCGTGGGTGATGATCATCACGGCGCCCGGATAGGCGCGCAGAGATCGGAAGAGCACACGTCTGAACTCNTGACGCAGCAGCAGCTGGCAGAGCGCGACGCTGCGGCGCTCACCGCCCGAAAGCTTGGTGACCTCGGAATCCTTGGGCGGGCAGCCCAGCGCTTCCATCGCCATCTCGACCTGCTGTTCGAGATCCCACAGGTTCAGCCGGTCCATTTCGTCCTGGAGCTTGGCCGACTCGTCGGCCGTCTCGTCGGAATAGTTCATCATCAATTCGTTGTAACGCTCGATGATGGCGGTCTTGGCCGCGACACCTTCCATGATGTTTTCGAACACGGTCTTGTCCGGGTCGAGCGCCGGCTCCTGCGCCAGGTAGCCGACAGTGGCGCCTTCGGCGAGCCACGCCTCACCGCTCCAGTCCTTGTCGATGCCGGCCATGATTTTGAGGATCGTCGACTTGCCGGCGCCGTTTGGGCCCAGGATGCCGATCTTGGCGTCGGGGTAGAAGGACAGATGAACGTTCTCGAGCACCTTCTTGGTGCCATAGGCCTTGTTGAGGCCGGCCATGTGATAGATGAACTGGCGTGCCACGCGCGCTTTCCCTGAAAAAATGACTGGATTTGTCGAATTGAATGGAGGTTGGCCGCTATGTAGGCGATGCGGCGCCGAACGGCAATCGCTTTTGCCATATCAAGCCAACCACACGGACAAGTGTGCACCGACAGCCAGGTTTTCAACCCGTCGATGGCGCGCGGAAATCTCCGGTTAACCCTTCCACGTCAAAACAGGATCGGAGTGGAATCGCTGGCTGGCCGCGATTTCGAACAGAGAGCGGATCGACGGCATTGCTGAACAGTTTCCTGCTCCTTGCCGAAGCGATCGTCTACTTCAGCGTCATGGTGACACTTTTCCGCTTCCGCAAGCGCATCGGCCTGGGCGTTTTCATCTGCGCACTCGGCGTCATGCATTTCCTGGAAACCTATCTCGCCAGCGTCTTCTACGTCGCGCTGCCGTTCGGCATGGTCTCGCCGGGCTCGGCGGTGCTGTTTTCCGGCAAGTTGGTGATGCTCCTTCTGCTCTACATGAAGGAGGATGCCGCCACCGTGCGCCAGCCGATCTATGGCCTGCTGCTCGGCAATGCGGTGATGATCGGTCTGGTTCTGCTCCTGCGCCTGCACGCCATCGCTCCGCTACCCGATGGCCGGCTCCCGGACATCGGCTTCATCGACGAGATGGGCTGGCTGATGGTTTGGGGCACGACGCTGCTGTTCGTCGACGCCATCCTGATCATCCTGCTCTATGAGAAACTTGGCCGCGTCCTGCGCAAGGCGCGGTTCGCACGCATCCTGATTTGCGTCGCCTGTGTGCTGACGTTCGATCAGGCGGGGTTCTTCACCGCGCTCCATTTTGTTGCCGGCGCGCCGATCGCGGTCTTCTTCGGCGGCTGGTTCGCCAAGATGGCGGCGGCACTGACCTTCAGCGCCATGCTGGTGGCCTATCTCAAATGGTTCGAGGTCCGGGATGTCCAGATGCCGCGTGGGCTGACAGACATCTTCGAGACCTTGACCTATCGCGAACGCTACGAGGCGCTGGTCGAACATGTCGGCCGCGATGGCCTGACCGGCCTGCTGCACAGGGGACGCTTCGATGCCGATGGCGAGGCAGCCGTCCAGTCCAGCCTGCGCACGGCGAGGCCGCTCAGCCTGCTCATCGTCGACGTCGACCACTTCAAGTCGATCAACGATCGTTTCGGCCATGCCGAAGGCGACAAGGTGCTGAAGGCGGTCGCAACCGTACTTTGCGAGGCGGCAGGCGCTGAGGACCAGGTTTTCCGGATCGGCGGCGAGGAATTCGCGATCCTGAGTTCGCGTCCGCATTCCGTCGCCAGGCTCTTCGGCGAAAGCGTCCGCACCGCGCTCAAGGCATCGGCCGCCACCAGCCGGTTCGAATTGACCGTCAGCGCCGGTGTTTCCACGGTCAGCGAGACGACGCAGTGCCTGGCTGACCTGTTCGCGCTCGCCGACCAGCGCCTTTACAAGGCGAAATCGACCGGACGCGACCGCGTCGTCGGCGAACCCGGCGGGCATGAGGCGGACGCCGATATCGCCTGGACCAGGTCCGCCCAGATCTAGCCAAGTCAATCCAGGTCTAACCTTGTCGCTACGATTTCCTGTGCCGCGCAATGCCTGTCATGGTCGAGACGGCCATCAGCACGATCGCCAGCCATTTCAGCGCCGTGATGATCGGCCCGGCCTGGATGTCGTGGGCGATGAAAAGCAGGATGCCCGGCACCAGCAGGCCGCACATGATCAGCATGATGCGGTTGATCTGCCAGGAGACTTTCGATGCCAGCGCATCGTCTCCGGCCGCCGGAACCAGCGTCTCACGCATCCTCTTGCCACCGACGAGCATGGCCGACAGACGCATCGAGATCGGCAGGCCGAGGCCGATGATGAGGAAGGCGCAGGCGGCCAGGAGTAGCGAGAACTTCAGCGCGCTGGTCTCCGCCGGCACCGGAAACAGCACAGTGGCCAGCGGCAGGAAGACGCCGAAAATGCCGAGCGCGGCGATTGCGATGAAGATCACCGCGTTGATGATCGTAAAGAGATGATAGGTGCCGGCGCCGATCGGTGCGGACAGTGCGCGCATGCGCGCCCACTAGGGCTGGCTATAGGAAAACCCCGGCCATTCCATGCGAGCATCGTTGATCGCAACCATGCCCTTGGCCCAGAAAGCCAGCCGCGCCAGCGCGCTGCTCGTTATGCCACTCATTGCAACCCCCGCTGAATGAACCGCCCTGCGAACATAACAGCAGGCATGGCAAGCGAAAGCCCGCCTAGCTGCCTAAATACGTGCCCGTGCGTTACTGGAACCCGATCGCGTCGACCGTGCCGGTCGGGCAACCGGCCTTGTTCGTCGGCACTGAGGCCAGCAGCAGATCCTTGAGCGAACTGTTCGGACCGATCGGGCCGGCAAGGCCAAGCGTCAGTTCGCCGATCAGCCGCCGGCCGCTCGACGGATCGATAAGGCAGGACACACGCACCCGGTCCCCTGCTCCCGCGCCGAAGGCCTGGTCGAAGGCGCTGCGGATCTGGTCCGCGGTCAGCTTGCCGCCGATATTTTTGGCGAAAAGGTCGCGGACAGGCGAGCTGTTGACCTCACGCATCAGATGAAGGGCGTCGGAAAAATACTCCTGCTGGCTTTTGCCGTAGCAGGTGCCGTGCTTGATCCATTCATGCCGTTCCAGCTTCGAGGCGGTGCCCGGCATCACCTTGTCGAGCTCGGCGCGGGTCGCGGCATCGAGGTTGACTGGTGGCAGGTCCTGCCAGTGAGCCGGATTGTCATTGGCCTTGTCGCTGGCCGAAGCCTGGCAATAGAAATTGCCGTTCGGCTGCGGCCACAGACCGTGCAGCGTGAAATTGGTGGCATCGAATTCACCAGGGTTTTGCGCCTTGCATTCGGTCTTGTTCGACTTGGTCTCGCAGAAGGCCGGCTGCCAGCTCAGCGCGAAGACATATTCGGGTTTTCCCGAGGCCGCCGGCTTGCCTTGCCCGCCGGGTGCCGCCGGCGCGGTTACGGCACTGCTGCCCGAGAGATGGCCGCAACTGACCTTCACCCAACGGCGCTCGGGATCGGCGCCCGGCACTAGGATGAGGTAGTGGGTCGGAGCATCCTTGTTGCCGGCCAGCAATTGATAGGTCTTGCCCGCATCGGTCGAGACATTGCCGGGATTCTTGCCGTTCTTGATCGCCTGCGTCGCGGGACAGGCAGCGTCGGCCACGAAGGTGCCGCTCATCTTGACGTCGGCATGCGCCGCGCCTGCCAGCGAGCCCGCCAGCAAGGCCAATCCGAAAACAACAGCAATGCGCATGGAGAATCCCCTGCTGGAAAGTGGGCGACAGACTGAAGCTGTCTCCATGTCAGAATTGCGATATTTTGCGGGCCCGTGGCAAGAAAGATCGTCGCGGAAAAGCCGGCAGGCCCGATTGACGCAAATCTGGCGCCGGCGCACACGTTGGACATTGCAAGGGCGGAACCAGGGGGAGGCCAGCCGGCATGCCATTCAGCCAGCAGCGCGTGGTCCGCTCGCCGACCAAGGCCGACCTCAATCTGTTGATCCGGCAGGCCGACAGCTCTCCGCGTGCGGTGGTCCAGATCAATCATGGCCTGGCCGAACATGCCGCGCGCTACGACCGCTTCGCCGGTTTCCTGGCCACCCGGGGCTTCCATGTCTATGTCCATGACCACCGTGGCCATGGGGCGACCAGGGCGCCAGACGCGCCGCTCGGCAGATTCGCCGACAAGGACGGACCGGCCAAGGTGATCGCCGATGTCGATGCCGTGCACGATCTTATCGCCCGCGAGCAGCCTGACCTGCCGGTGATCCTTTTCGGCCACTCGATGGGCGCGTCCGTGGCGCTGAACTACTTGTTACGGCACTCGAATCGGATCCATGCCGCCGCCATCTGGAACGGCAATTTCTCGCAAGGCTCGCTCGGCCAGGTGGCGCTCGGCATCCTGGCCTGGGAGCGAATGCGGCTGGGCTCCGATGTCCCGTCGCGCCTGCTGCCGAAACTCACCTTCCAAGCCTGGGGCAAGGCGGTCCCCGACCATCGCACCTTGTTCGACTGGCTTTCGCGCGACGAGGCGGAGGTCGCGAAGTACATTGCCGATCCGCTCTGCGGCTGGAATCCCTCCATATCGATGTGGCGCGATGTGGTCGCCATGGCGCTGAACGGCAGCAAGGATGCAGGCTTTGCCGGCATCCGGCGCGGCCTTCCCGTCGCCATCGTTGGCGGCGAGAAAGACCCTGCCTCGGACTACGGCAAGGGCATCACCCATCTCGCGAACCGCATGCGCGGGATGGGCTTTTCGAATCTGGTTTCGAAGGTCTACGCCGGCACCCGCCACGAGAGCCTGAACGAGGTGAACCGGGATACCGTCATGGACGATTTCGCCAACTGGGCGGACGCTGTCCTGAAAGCCTGAAGCTTTGGCCCATAGCAAGAACCGTGACAGCCGCTGCCGGGCTTGATAGAGGCTCTGCTTTCGCAGCGATCGGGATGATTGCAGCAACCACGGTGATTTATGGCCGAACCCCCGCTGAAAGGCGTCCGCGTCGTCGAACTCGCCCGCATTCTTGCCGGACCCTGGGCCGGGCAGTTGCTTGCCGATCTCGGCGCCGATGTCATCAAGGTCGAGAGCCCCGACGGCGGCGACGACACCCGCAAATGGGGTCCGCCCTTCGTCATGAGCCATGACGGCGAGAACCTGTCGGCCGCCTATTACCATTCCTGCAATCGCGGCAAGCGCTCCATCGCCATCGACTTCTCGACGCCGGAAGGCGCCGAGACGGTGCGCCGGCTGGTCGCGACGGCGGATGTGCTGATCGAGAACTTCAAACTCGGCGGCCTGAAGAAATACGGGCTCGACCATGGCAGTCTGAAGGAAATCAACCCTCGCCTCGTCTACTGCTCGATCACCGGTTTCGGTCAGGATGGGCCTTATGCGCCTCGCGCGGGCTACGATTTCATCATCCAGGCCATGGCCGGCATGATGTCGATCACCGGCGAGCCCGGCCGCGAGCCGCAGAAAGCCGGCGTCGCCATCTCGGATATCTTCACCGGCCTCTATTCGGTCATCGCCATCCAGGCAGCACTTCGCCATGCCGAACAGACCGGCGAAGGCCAGCACATCGACATGGCGCTGTTCGACACGCAGATCTCGGCGCTCGGCAACCAGAACCTCAATTATCTCGTTTCCGGCAAGTCTCCGGTGCAGATGGGCAATGCCCATATGAACATCGCCCCTTACGAAGTGCTCCCAGTCAGGGACGGCCACATCATCCTGGCCGTCGGCAATGACGGCCAGTTCGCCAAATTCTGCGCCGCGGTTGGGCTGGGCGATTTGCCGGCCAATCCCGATTTCACCACCAATCCGGCCCGCGTCGCCAATCGCGTGGAACTTCGCGCACGCATCATCGAGGCGCTGAAGATTTTTGATCGCGATCCGCTGCTGGCGAAGCTCGAAGCCGCCAGCGTGCCGGCGAGCCCGATCAACACGATCGGCCAGATGTTCGACGACCCGCAGACCATTGCCCGCGGCATGCGGCTCGACCTCGACGACGGGCATGGCAACCGCCTGCCGTCGGTGCGCGCGCCGATGGTGATGTCGGGCACACCGCTTACTTATGAACGCCCCTCGCCGCGCCTTGGCGAGCACACTGACGAAATCCTTGCCGAACTGGAGAAGTCTGGGAAATGAAGACCGGTGGACAACTGATCGTCGACGCCCTCGAAGCCAACGGCACCGACCGAATGTTCTGCGTGCCGGGCGAATCCTACCTTGCGGTGCTTGACGCGCTGCATGATTCCTCGATCCGCACCATCGTCTGCCGCCAGGAAGGCGGCGCCGCCATGATGGCCGACTGCCAGGGGCGGCTGACCGGCAAGCCCGGCATCTGCTTCGTCACCCGCGGACCCGGCGCCACCAACGCTTCGGCCGGCATCCACATCGCCATGCAGGATTCGGTTCCCCTCATCCTGTTCATCGGCCAGGTCGCCAGCCACGCCAAGGAGCGCGAGGCGTTCCAGGAAGTGGACTACGTCGGGTTCTTCGGCGACATCGCCAAATGGGTGGTCGAGATCGACGACGCCTCGCGCATCCCCGAATTCGTCACGCGCGCCTTTGCCGTGGCGACGTCGGGCCGCCCCGGCCCGGTCGTCATATCGCTGCCCGAGGATATGCTGACCAGCGTCGTCGACGCGCCGGAAGCACTTCCGCACACGCCGGTAGAAACCTATCCCGGCGAAGCCGAACTCGACGCACTGGAAATGCTGCTTGCCGGCGCGAAGCGTCCCTTCGTCATCCTTGGCGGCACGCGCTGGAACGCGGACGCGGTCGCGCGGATGCATGAGATTGCCGAGGCCTGGTCGCTTCCTGTCGGCTGTTCCTTCCGCCGCCAGATGCTGTTCGACCATCTTCATTCAAACTATGCCGGCGATGTCGGCATCGGCATCAATCCGAAGCTGGCAACGGCTATCAAGCAGGCGGACGTCGTTCTCTTGATCGGCGGGCGCATGGGCGAGATGCCCTCTTCCGACTACACGCTGCTGAAGAGCCCCTATCCCGACCAGGCCCTGGTGCACGTCCATGCCGATGCCGGCGAACTCGGCCGGGTCTACCGTCCGACCCTGGCCATCAATGCATCGCCAGCGGCTTTCGTCGAGGCTTTCACCAGGCGCATGCCGGCCGGAACGCCATCATGGGCGGCCGAGACGCCCAGGCACCATGCCTCATATCTCGAATGGTCGACGCCGCCACAGACCGGCCCCGGCGCGGTGCGGATGGGTCCAATCATGGATTATCTGGAAAAGGTACTGCCCGACGACGCAATCCTGACCAATGGCGCCGGAAATTACGCAACTTGGGTACACCGCTTCCATCGCTTCCGCCGCTTCGCCACGCAAGGAGCGCCGACGTCGGGCTCGATGGGCTACGGTACGCCGGCGGCGGTGGCCGCCAAAGCGCTGTATCCGGAGCGCACCGTGGTCGCCTTCGCCGGCGACGGCTGCTTCCTGATGAACGGCCAGGAATTCGCCACCGCTGTGCAGTACGACCTGCCGATCGTCGTCATCGTCGTCAACAACGGTATTTACGGCACCATCCGCATGCACCAGGAACGCGACTATCCCGGCCGCGTCGTCGGCACCGATCTGAAGAACCCTGATTTTGCAGCACTTGCCCGCGCCTATGGCGGCCATGGCGAGACGGTGGAGAAGACAGCCGATTTCGCGCCTGCCTTCGAGCGCGCGCGAACCAGCGGCAAGCCGGCGATCGTCGAGATCAGGCTCGATCCCGAGGCGATCACCCCGACCCGGACGATGACGCAGATACGCGACAAGGCTTAAGGACCGGCAGGACAGAGGGGGGCGCTGTCCCGCAGGCCGTCAGATGTTAGCCGCGCTTCGGGCTCTACATCGCCTTTTCGATCTGGCCGCGAATCTCGCCGTCCTTATTGGCCGCCGTGTGCACATTGACGTAATACTTGCCGGCCTCCAGGTCCGCGGCCTGCGCATCCGTCAGCGTCGCCGACCCCTTGATCGGGCTCTTGAGCTTGCCTTTGAACGGGATCACCGGAGGCGCGTTCTCGCCCGCCGCCGCCGGGCCGTGAATATGCGCCGCTGTCGCCGGGCCGCTGAGGCCGGAATACTTCACGTTCCAGCTGAGCTTCTTCTTGGTGGTGTCGAAGGTGAGAGTGGCCGTCCCCTTGCCCTTGGTGGTAACGGCTGGGCTCTGCTGGCCCCCATCGAGGGTCGCCTTGTATTTTACCATCTCGGCCATGGCTGGTGATGCGAACAGGAAAGCGGTGGAAATGGCGAGCGCCGATAGCGCCGGCAGGAAGGAGTAAGCGCGCATGAAGAACCTCCAATTGGATAGAGCGTGCGTCGCGGCTCCCCGACGCGCGCATGCTTCAATGCAACGGCTTGACGGCGCAATGTATCCCCGCACACGGTTTTGTGATTGGAGCGCATGAAAAAGGGGCGGTCGCCCGCCCCTTTTTTATCGTCAGACCCGGTCTCAGGCGCTGTTGATCGCGCTTGCGAGGACTACTTGACCGCCTTGTCGGTGATGGCGGTGGTATAGGCGCCTTTCGGCTCCTTGGTGATGATCTTCTGGTCGAGCAGCGCCTTGGCGGTTCGTTCGTAGGTCGCCGGGTCGAGCTTGCCGTCGGCATTGTCGATCAGCTTGGCGACTTCGCTCATCATCCGCTTTTGGTGGTTCTCGTCCTGGCCGCCGCCGTCCATCACGATGCTTGCGGCTTCGTCATTGTTGTCGATCGCGTATTTCCAGCCCTTCATCGAGGCGCGCACGAAACGCACCATCTTGTCCTCGAAGGCCGGATCCTTGAGCTTGTCTTCCGAGGCATAGAGGCCGTCCTCGAGCAGGTCGTTGCCCATGGCCGAGTAGTTGAAAACGGTCAGCTGTTCGGGTTTGTAGCCGGCGTCGATCAGCTGCCAGTACTCATTGTAGGTCATCACCGAGATGCAATCTGCCTGCTTCTGGATCAGCGGCTGCACGTCAAAGCTCTGCTTCAGCACGGTGACGCCATCGGGACCGCCCTCCGTCTTGAGGCCAAGCTTGTTCATCCACGCGTAGAATGGATATTCGTTGCCGAAGAACCAGACGCCGAGTGTATGACCCTTGAAGTCGGCTTCGGTCTTGATCGGGCCATCCTTCGGGCAGACCAGCTCCATGCCTGCCTTCTTGAACGGCTGGGCGATGTTGACCAGCGGCACGCCCTTTTCGCGCGCGGCGAGCGCGCCGCCCATCCAGTCGACGATGACGTCGGCACCGCCGCCGGCGATCACCTGCTCGGGGGCGATGTCGGGACCGCCCGGCTTGATGTCGACGTCTAGGCCTTCGGCTTCATAGAAACCCTTGGCCTTGGCGACATAGTAGCCGGCAAACTGCGCCTGCGTGACCCATTTCAGCTGCAAGGTCACCTTATCGGCGGCCATTGCCTGGAACGCGGCCAGCGACATCGCGCCGGCCAGAACTGGAATAATAAGTCTTTTCATTTTTTTACCCTCTGGAGTTAGTGCCCTGAACCCACCGCCCCTATCCACCACGGACAGAGGGATGCCAAAACGTGACGGCCCTTTCGACAAGGGCGACCACGCCATAAAAGACCGAACCTGCAAGTGCTGCAACTGCGATTTCGGCCCAGACCATGTCGATGTTCATCCGCCCGACCTCGGTAGAAATGCGGAATCCCATGCCGACGACGGGCGTGCCGAAGAACTCGGCGACGATGGCGCCGATCAGCGCCAGCGTCGAATTGATCTTCAGCGCGTTGAAGATGAAGGGGGCGGCGGCCGGCAGCCTGAGCTTGACGAGCGTCGGCCAGTAGCCCGACGCATAGGTGCGCATCAGGTCGCGCTCCATATGGCCGGACGCAGCGAGCCCGGCGACCGTATTCACCAGCATCGGGAAGAAGGTCATGATGATCACCACCGCCGCCTTGGACTGCCAGTCGAAGCCGAACCACATGACCATGATCGGCGCCACGCCGATGATCGGCAGCGCCGAGACCATATTGCCGATCGGCAGAAGTCCACGCCGCAGAAACGGTACACGGTCGGCGAGAACAGCGGTGATGAAGCCAGCGCCGCTGCCCACCACATAGCCGAAGAGCACCGCCTTGAAGATGGTTTGCCGGACATCGGCGCCGAGCACCGGCAGCGAACTGACGATGCGCGCGCCGATGGCGCTCGGCGGCGGCAGCAGGATGAAAGGAATGCCGGCGCCGCGTGTGACGGCTTCCCAGATGATCAGGATCCAGGCGCCGAAGATAGCCGGGATGACCAGACGCAGTGCGGTCCGGACCCATCCTGCCTTCGGCCGCAATCCCGAAAGCACCGCCACACAACGCCAGCCAAGCAGCCAGGCAGCCGTGAGCAGAAGGAAATACGGCGTCAGCGCCGTCCCTTCGAAACCTGCAATGCCCGATATCAGCAGCCAGGCGACGAGATGGGCGCCCATGAAGAGCACCACGGCCTCCGCCAGGGGCGCAATCCTGACCATGGAGATCAGCGCCGCCAGCACGGCCACGCCAAGCATCAAGCCCTTCATTCCGAGATAGGGGTAACCGATACTGGCCGTCGGATCGGCAAGCGCTGCCGCTTCCGGCTTCGACATGGCGCCGAGCGCAATCGCGATCAGGCACAGCACGATTGCCAGTACGGCCTGCCAGGAAGGTTTCAGCCAATTCATGCTGGCCTCCCGCCCATGGCGCGGTCGACGATGCGGCCGGCGATGCCGACCACCATCACCAGCAGTGCCGCCACGATGGAGCCGGCGACCAGCGCCGACCAGATGTCGATGGACTGGCTGTAATAGGCGCCGGCCAATAGCTTGGCGCCTATGCCGGCGACCGCACCCGTCGGCAGTTCGCCAACGATAGCGCCGACGAGGCTTGCCGCTACAGCCACTTTCATCGAGGTGAACAGGAACGGCACCGAGGCCGGCACACGCACTTTCCAGAAGGTCTGCGCGTTGCTGGCGTTGTAGGTGTGCATCAGGTCGAGATGCATGATCTCGGGCGAGCGCAGGCCCTTCACCATGCCGACCGTCACCGGGAAGAAAGACAGATAGGTCGAAATCATCGCCTTCGGGATCAGTCCGGTAATGCCGATCGCCGCCAGAACGACGATGATCATCGGCGCCACCGCCAGGATGGGAATCGTCTGCGAGGCGATAATCCACGGCATCAGGCTGCGGTCGAGCGTCGCCACATGGACGATGCCGACGGCGATGACGATGCCGAGCGCGGTGCCGAAGGCGAAGCCGAGCAGCGTCGAGGACAGCGTCACCCAGGCGTTGTAGACGAGACTGCGGTTCGAGTTGATGGGCCGCAGAAAAGTGTTCTCGAAGAAATTCACCGCCACCTGATGCGGCGCCGGCAGCGTCGGCTTGGGCTGCGACAGCGTCTTGCCTATGAGTTCGCCGAACGTGGAGGTTTCGTTGGCACGCCGGTCGAGATCGCGCTGGAACGGCGCGTTGAGGATAACGGCGAAGATGTACCAGAGCACGACCACGCCCAGAAGGATGGAGGTTACGGGGATGATCTTGGAGCGGAAGCTATCCATGGGCGAAGTCTCGCGGAGCACACGCCTTCGTCACATGCGCCTTCGTGATCCTAGGGCGGAGCAAGGAGCGAAGCGACGCGGCGCGGACCCTCGGCTCCATGCCGTTACATTTCTGCTCCGCAGCGGTGCGGAATACGGCTCCTTGCGCTCCACTCTGTTGGGCGGGTATTCTCAGCTGCTTACGCCTCTCGGCCAATGTCGCGGCATGGATCCTGGGGTCTGCGCAGGCTGCTACACGCCTGCTCCGCCCTAGGATGACGAAGGCGCGGTACGCCGCTCGCTTGTCACCCGCCTCAATCATCATAACTATGCCCTGCCCTCAACCCATCCCGCACCCGCGCGGCGATCGCCAGAAACTCCGGCGTCTCGCGGATGTCGAGCGGCCGCTCTCTCGGCAGCGTCGATTCGATGATGTCGCTGACCCGGCCCGGGCGCGGCGACATGACGACGATGCGCGTCGACAGGTAGACGGCTTCCGGAATGGAGTGGGTAACGAAGCAGATGGTCTTGTTCGTCCGTCCCCACAGTTGCAGCAATTGCTCGTTGAGGTGGTCGCGCACGATCTCGTCCAGCGCGCCGAACGGCTCGTCCATCAGCAACAGGTCGGCATCGAAGGCCAGCGCACGCGCGATCGAGGCGCGCTGCTGCATGCCGCCGGAAAGCTGCCAGGGGTATTTCTTCTCGAAGCCGCTGAGGTTCACGAGGTCGAGCGTGCGCTTGATCCGCTCCGCCTGCTCGGTCTTGGACAGGCCCATGATTTCCAGCGGCAGCCCGACATTGCGCTCGATGGTGCGCCAGGGAAACAGGGCGGCGGCCTGGAACACATAGCCGTAGGCACGTCGCTCGCGAGCCTGTTCCGGCGTCATGCCATTGACCGAGATCGTCCCCGAAGTGGGCTTTTCCAGATCGGCGATGACGCGCAGCAAAGTAGTCTTGCCGCAACCTGAAGGCCCGATGAAGGAGACGAACTCACCCTTGCCGATGGTCAGGTCGACATTGGACAGCGCCTGTACCGGCCCGTCATTGGTCTGGAAGGTGAGGTCCAGTTTGCTTGCCGAAACGACGGCTGGCGAAGGTCCCGTCATCGCTTGCTGCCTGCCTTCCGCCGCACGAAAGCGATTGCTTTTATCGTGATGTTGTTTTCCACTCGACCCGTCCCATTGGCCCCAGTCCTGCTGAGTTTGTCCCACTCGATCGACGCCCGGAGTTTCCCCGATGTCGCCTAAACCCACTTGTCATCTTATCCGCCCTGAAAGCACTTATGAAGGCAAGCAGGGCCTGACCTATTTCGCCGGCATCGCCACCGAATCGGTCGGCTCCTCCGGCATCTGCATGCACGTGCTCACGATGCCGCCCGGTGCCCGCGCCAAGGCGCATCTGCACGAGAACCATGAAACGGCGATCTACGTGCTCTCCGGCGAGGTCCATACCTGGTATGGCGACCGGCTGGAGCATCACATCGTCGTCAAGGCCGGCGACCTCTTCTACATTCCCGCAGGCGTGCCGCATTTGCCGGCCAATCTGAGCAATGCCCCGTCCTCGGCCGTCATCGCCCGCACCGATCCCAACGAACAGGAAAGCGTCGTCCTGCTGCCGGAGTTGGACGCGCTCGTCGCCTAAGGCTGACGGAAAGCCTTCCGCCCTCATCGGCACCGGGCAACTTCGCCCATGACGCTGCCGTCCTCGTCGGCGATCACCAATTTCTTGGCATTCTTGGCGCTGTGCTTGATCGTGAAGGTGGCGGGCGACTTTCCCTCCTCGCCTTCCGCTTCGCACTCTGCCTTGACCGTCAGCGAACCATCGGCCTCACCGTGTTTGCCCGTGAAAGTGCAGGCACTGGTCGCGGTAATAAAATCGGTGTCGGTCAGCAGCAGCATGTCTTCGGCATAGACCTGCTGGCCGTTCTTGTTGATGCAGCCGGACTTGTTGCCATAGGGCTTGGACAGGTCGATGCCGGCCGCCACGGCGGAGCCGGCTGCCAGAACAACAACGGCGGTGAGATAGAGCCCCGCGCACCTCACCGTCACACCCCCGTCGCCGGAATGCCTGACCGCTCCACCTTGCGCGGCGCGGTGATTTCCTTCCAGGTCGACAGCGCCCGGTTGACGGCCGCGTTCGGTTCGCGGCCGACGAACTCACCATGGCCAGGCTTCGCCTTGACCTCTGCCTCCTCGACCGACAACTCGCCGCGCGAGAACACGAAGCGCGGCAGGCCGGTCACTTCGACCCCTTCGAAGACGTTGTAGTCGATGACGGACTGCTGCTTCTTGGCGGAAATCTTCTTCTTGCGTTGGGGGTCCCAGACGATGATGTCGGCATCCGCGCCTTCGACGATCGCGCCCTTCTTCGGATACATGTTGAGGATCTTGGCGATGTTGGTCGAGGTCACGGCGACAAACTCGTTCATCGTCAGCCGGCCGGTATTGACGCCCCTGGTCCACAGCACCGGCAACCGGTCCTCGAGGCCACCCGTGCCGTTGGGGATCTTGGTGAAATTGCCGACGCCGAAGCGCTTCTGGTCGGTGGTGAAGGCGCAATGGTCGGTCGCCACCACCTGCAGCGAACCGGCCTGCAGGCCGGCCCACAACGAATCTTGATGCAGCTTGTTGCGGAAGGGCGGGCTCATCACGCGGCGCGCCGCATGGTCCCAGTCCTTGTCGAAATACTCGCTCTCGTCCAGCGTCAGGTGTTGGATCAGCGGCTCGCCGAACACCCGCATGCCTTTCTGGCGTGCCCGGCGGATCGCCTCGTGGCTCTGTTCGCAGGAGACATGCACGACATAGAGCGGCACGCCCGCCATGTCGGCGATCATGATGGCGCGGTTGGTCGCCTCGCCTTCCACTTCCGGCGGACGCGAATAGGCATGTCCTTCGGGACCGTTATTGCCGGCGGCAAGCAGCTTCTGCGACAGGGCCGCGACCACGTCGCCATTCTCGGCATGCACCAGCGGCAGCGCGCCGAGGTCGGCGCAGCGCTGGAACGACGCGTACATCTCGTCGTCGTCGACCATCAGCGCGCCCTTGTAGGCCATGAAGTGCTTGAACGAGGTGATGCCCTTGTCGACCACGGTGGCCATCTCGTCGAACACCTGCTTGCCCCACCAGGTGATCGCCATGTGGAACGAATAATCGCAGGACGCCCTCGAGGTCTTGTTGTCCCACATCCGCAATGCTTCGAGCAGCGATTGCTGCGGCGCCGGCAGGCAGAAATCGACCACCATGGTGGTGCCGCCGGCTAAGGCCGCACGAGTGCCGGATTCGAAATCATCGGCCGAATAGGTGCCCATGAACGGCATTTCGAGATGGGTATGCGGGTCGATGCCGCCCGGCATGACAAAGCAGCCGGTGGCGTCATACTCATGGTCGCCATGCAGGTCCGAGCCGATGGCGACGATCTTGCCGTGCTGCATCAGCACGTCCGCCTTCCAGGTTCGGTCGGCGGTGACGACGGTGCCGTTCTTGATGACTTTGGTCATTTTGCTGTTCCCTTGTTCTTCTCTTCCCGCTTCTTGGTGAGCGGCGTTTGAACGTAAATCTCTAAGTTCACTCCACGATGACGGCCGTCTCCACCACGGCATGAAACAGAACGTCGGCGCCGGCCGCGGCCCATTCCTTGGTGATTTCCTCGGCCTCATTGTGGCTCAACCCATCCACGCATGGGCACATCACCATGGCGGTCGGCGCGACGCGGTTGATCCAGCAGGCGTCGTGCCCGGCACCCGAGACGATGTTGCGGTGCGTGTAGCCGAGCCGCTCGGCCGCATCGCGGATTGCCTTGACACAGCCCTTGTCGAAGGTGACCGGATCGAAAGCGCCTACCTGCTCGATCTTGTACTGGATGTCGAGCGCATCGCAGATCGTGTCGATGCCTTCGCGGATGCGGCCATCCATGGCGTCGAGCACTTCCTTCTCCGGCGAGCGTATGTCGATGGTAAAAACGGTGCGGCCGGCGATGATGTTGCGCGAGTTCGGGTAGATTTCCATGTGGCCGACCGCGCCGACAGCGTCGGGCTGGTAGTCCATGGCGATCTCGTGGACCAATTCGATCACTCGGGCCATGCCGAGCCCGGCATTGCGGCGCTTGGGCATCGGCGTCGAGCCGGTATGCGCCTCCTTGCCGGTCAGCGTCACCTGCAGCCATTTCAGGCCCTGGCCGTGGGTGACGACACCGATGTCGATCTCTTCGTCCTCGAGGATCGGGCCCTGCTCGATATGCAGTTCGAAGAAGGCGTGGATCTTGCGATCACCGACCTTCTCGGTGCCCTTCCAGCCGATGCGCTCCAGTTCCTCGCCGAATTTCTTGCCGTTCTTGTCCGTGTGCTCGTAGACATCGGCTTGGTCTAACACGCCGGCGAACACACCGGATGCCATCATCGCCGGCGCGAAGCGCGCGCCCTCCTCGTTGGTCCAGTTGGTGACGACGATCGGATGTTTCGTCTTGATGTCGAGGTCGTTGAGCGAGCGCACGATCTCCAGGCCGCCGAGAACCCCGAGAACGCCGTCATATTTGCCGCCGGTCGGCTGCGTATCGAGATGGCTGCCGACATAGACCGGAGGCAGGCTGGGGTCGGTGCCTTCGCGGCGGGCAAACATGGTGCCCATCTCGTCGACGCCCGTTTCGAGCCCCGCGGCATCGCACCAGCGCTTGAACAGATGCCGGCCCTCGCCGTCCTCGTCGGT
Organism: Mesorhizobium sp. LNHC229A00; assembly: GCF_000502415.1. Lineage (NCBI taxonomy): Bacteria > Pseudomonadati > Pseudomonadota > Alphaproteobacteria > Hyphomicrobiales > Phyllobacteriaceae > Mesorhizobium > Mesorhizobium sp. LNHC229A00. The sequence continues at coordinate 141,634 of NZ_AYWQ01000001.1, read as the reverse complement.
CACGGTCTGGCGATTGTTGCCGCCGGCAATGCCGGGGCCGATCTTCGCCATCTCCATCAGCGAATCCCACAAACGGTCTGAATTGATTCGCAGATTCTCGCCGGGTGCGGCCATCTTGAGTTCCCATCTACACCAGGAGTCTTGTCGCCCCTTGAGTGAATTGCAGCCTGACCGTATGGTCAGCTTTTAAACTACACAACCTGACCAACCGGTCAACTAGAATCTTGGGGAAGACATGGCTGAACCCACCCGCCCCATGCGGCGACAGGACATCCGCCGGGAGAATGAAAAAACCATTCTCGTCGCCGCCGAAAAGGTTTTCGCGGAGGCAGGGTTTGGCGGCGCCACGATGCAGTTGATCGCCGATCTGGCGGGTCTGCCAAAGGCAAATCTCCACTATTATTTCGCCACCAAGGAAGAACTCTACCGATCCGTAGTCCAGAACATTTTTGAAATCTGGCTACAGGCGGCCAATTGCTTCGACGCGGCGCGCGGCCCGATCGACGGCATCAGTGCCTATATCGACGCCAAGATGGAAATATCGCGCCGCCATCCGGACGGCTCCAAGGTCTGGGCTTCCGAAGTGATGCACGGTGCGCCTGTGCTTCAGGACTATATGGAATCAACGCTGCGCGAATGGACCGACGGCCGCGTCGAAATCATCAGGCGCTGGATCGAGGAAGGCAAGATGGACCCGGTGGATCCACGCCACCTGCTCTACATGCTTTGGGCCGCGACACAGCATTATGCCGATTTCGGACACCAGATCGAAACACTCAACGGCGGCAAGCCTCTGTCCGACCGGCAATGGCGGGAAGCCAAGGACAATATCAAGCGGGTAATCCTGACCGGGATCGGCGCGCGGCCCGCCTGACTCCGACCGTTTGCGGCAAAGATCAGGCCGGCGCGGTGCCGCGCCGACCAGTCGCTTCGCGGCCACTCTCCTGTGTGGGAGCGTGGCCGCATCAGGCCTCAGTCGATCGACCGCAGCACTTCACGCACATGGTCGATCAGTTCGTTGATCTGGCCCTTGGTGATGATCAGCGGCGGCGACAGTGCGATGATGTCACCGGTGGTGCGGATCAGCGCGCCGCGCTCGAACGCCTTGACGAAGGCCGAGAAGGCCCGCTTTGTCGGACTGCCGGCGATCGGCGCCAGCTCGATCGCACCGATCAGGCCGATGTTCCTGATGTCGATGACATGCGGCTCGCCCTTCAGCGAATGCAGTGCCTCTTCCCAGTAAGGCGCCAGTTCCTCGCCGCGCGTCAGCAGGCCCTCTTCCTTGTAGGTGTCGAGCGTGCCGAGTGCAGCCGCACAGGCGATCGGGTTGCCCGAATAGGTGTAGCCGTGGAAGAATTCGATCATGTGCTCGGGGCCGGTCATGAAGGCGTCGTGGATTTCCTTCTTCACGAACACCGCGCCCATCGGGATGACGCCGTTGGAGACGCCCTTGGCGGTGGTCATGATGTCGGGCGTGACGCCGAAATAGTCGGCCGCGAACGGCGCACCGAGACGGCCGAAACCGGTGATGACCTCGTCGAAGATCAGCAGGATGCCGTGCTTGGTGCAGATTTCGCGCAGCTTCTCGAGATAGCCCTTCGGCGGCAGGATGACGCCCGTGGAACCCGCGACCGGCTCGACGATGACGGCGGCGATCGTCGAGGCGTCATGCAGGGCGACGATACGCTCGAGTTCGTTGGCGAGTTCCGCGCCATATTCCGGCACGCCTTTGGAGAAGGCGTTCTTCTCCGGCAGATGCGTGTGCGGCATGTGGTCGACGCCGCCCAGCAGCGTGCCGAACATCTTGCGGTTGGTGACGATGCCGCCGACCGAGATGCCGCCGAAATTGACGCCGTGATAACCGCGCTCGCGGCCGATGAGGCGGGTGCGCGAGCCTTCCCCCTTCACGCGATGATAGGCGATCGCCATCTTCAGCGCCGTTTCGACCGATTCCGAACCGGAATTGGTGAAGAAGACATGGTCCATGCCCTTGGGCGCGAGGTCGACCAGGCGGTTCGCCAGTTCGAACACGATCGGATGGCCCATCTGGAAGGCGGGTGCATAGTCGAGTTCGGCGGCCTGGTGCTGGATCGCCTCGGTGATCTTCGGTCGGCAATGGCCGGCGTTGACACACCAAAGGCCGGCGGTGCCGTCCAATACCTTGCGGCCATCGCTGGTCGTGTAATGCATGTCCTTGGCGGACACGAACATGCGCGGCGCCTGCTTGAACTGCCGGTTTGCCGTGAACGGCATCCAGAATGCGCTGAGATCGTTCGGCGTGACTTTCAGCCGGTTGGACATGACCAAGACTTCCCCTTGTAACCTGTTTCGCTGCGTCCAACGCTTGGTCTTTGCCGCGCTTTCATGCTACGCAAATTTTGACCGATTGGACAAACGTTAGCACCGCCATGTCGGCGGTCAATGGATTACTAGCGGAAATGCGGCTCCTGAAGTGCGTTCCACAGCCTAGGGAAAAACTGGTCCAGAGAATTGGTCCAGATGACCTTGAATGCGAGATTTGGCAAGGCGAGGGCCCGCAACGGTGACCACGAGCACGCAAGCCCCTCGCCGCACCCGCATCCAGCAGGAAAAACGCGAACTGATCCTTGAGGCCGCGCTCGAAGTGTTTTCCACCAGCGGCTTCCGCGGTTCGACCATCGACCAGATAGCCGAAGCCGCCGGCATGTCGAAGCCGAACCTACTCTACTATTTCCGCCGCAAGGAAGACATCCACGAGACATTGATGGAACGGCTACTCGAAACCTGGCTGGCGCCGCTGCGGGAACTCGACGACATCGGCGATCCGATGACCGAACTCAGGAGCTACATCAGGCGCAAGCTGGAAATGGCGCGCGACTTTCCGCGCGAGAGCCGACTCTTCGCCAACGAGATCCTGCAAGGCGCGCCGCGTATCATGCCGCTGCTGGCGGGCGAGTTGAAGACGCTGGTCGACGAGAAAGCCGCCGTCATCAAGGGCTGGATGCGCGCCGGCAAGATCGCCCGGACCGATCCCTGGCATCTGATCTTCTCGATCTGGGCGACGACGCAGCATTACGCCGACTTCGATGTCCAGGTCCGCGCCGTGCTGGGGCCGAACCGTGGCGGCGACGGCCGCTTCGAGGACGCTGCCCGCTTCCTCGAGCAATTGTTCCTCGATGGGCTGAAGCCGAAGGCTTGATCCTACGACGGCTCACGCGCTGCGCCGTTCGGCCGGCATCGCCTCGAGCAATTGTTGAAGTTTGGCGATCGAGTTCTGCTCGGCGAGCGGTGTGTAGACGATCAGCCGCATGTCCGAGCCGTCGTCGATTGACAGGCTCATATGCTCGAAGGCCATCAAGCCCACCGTGGGATGCCGGACATGCTTCACGCCGGTCAGCCTGCGCGCCACGTCGCGCCGGGGCCACCGGTCACGGAACTCGGGACTTGAACTCATCATCAGCGCGATCAGCCGTTCGAAATCCGGATCGCCGACATATTTGGCGCTTTCGGCACGAAATGAAGCAAGCACCACGCGGGCGAGTTCTTCCCAGTCGACCAGCAGGCGGCGATGGTGCGGGTTGGTGAACACCATGTGGACGATGTTTCTGCTATCGCCCTCGAGCAGGCCGTAGTCGCCGAACACCGCCACGGCCGCGTCGTTCCAGGCAAGAACGTCCCAACGACGGCCAACGACATAGGCGGGCTGCAGCACCAGGCTTTGCAGCATGTGCAACAGCGTAGCGTCGACCTTTTCAGGCGCCGCCACACGACGCTCAGGCTGCTGGCGGCCGGCCAGGATGAACAGATGCCGCTTCTCGACGGCGTCGAGGCGCAAAGCCTCGCAGAGCGCCGCCAGCACTTCCACCGAGGGCCGCACGTCCCTGCCCTGCTCGAGCCAGGTGTACCAGGTGGTGCCGACACCGGCGATCATCGCCACTTCCTCGCGTCGCAGACCCGGTGTGCGCCGTCTGGGCCCCGTCGCGATGCCGGTGGCCGATGGCGCCAGCCTTTCCCGGCGCGACCGCAAGAAGGCGCCGAGTTCGCGCCGGCGGCTCTCGTCGGCTGATCGGGTGGAGGCAACGGGAGCGTTCATGCCGGTCATTATAGCAGTATTGATACCAGGATAAAGTTTGAACTGTTTGACATGGGCGAAGCGCTCCATCTTGCGTTCAGAGCAACAACAGGAGGCTCTGAACATGAAAGTGAAAGACAAGACCGTCCTCATCACAGGCTCGACCGATGGCGTCGGCCGCGTGGTAGCGCAAAGGCTGGGTGCCGCCGGCGCACGGGTGCTGGTGCATGGCCGCGATGCCACACGCGGAGACGCCGTCATCGCCGAGATCGAAACCGCCGGCGGCAAGGCAGAATTCTGTGCCGCCGACCTTGCATCGCTGGCCGAAGTCCGCCGGCTCGCCGCGACCGTTCGCGCACGCACCGATCGGCTCGACATCCTCATCAACAATGCCGGCGTCGGCACCGCCAGCGACGAACGACAGACAAGCGCCGATGGCTACGAGTTGCGCTTTGCCGTCAATTATCTCGCCGGCTTCCTGCTGACCTCGGAGCTTCTGCCGCTGCTGAAGGCGAGCGTCCCGGCACGCATCGTCAATGTCGCCTCCGCCGGCCAGCAGGCGATCGATTTCGGCGATGTCATGCTGACCCGCGGCTACAGCGGCGTGCGCGCCTATTGCCAGAGCAAGCTGGCCCAGATCCTGTTCACCGTCGATCTGGCCGGGCAGTTGAAAGGCAGCGGCGTCACCGTCAACGCGCTGCATCCGGCGAGTTACATGAACACCACCATGGTCCGCCAGGCGGGCGTGACGCCTTGGAGTTCGGTCGAGACCGGCGCCGAGGCTATCTTGAATCTCGCCACCTCGCCCGCGCTGGAAGGGCGCAGCGGCCTCTATTTCGACGGCCTGCAGGAATCCCGCGCCGACGCCCAGGCCTATGACGTCAAGGCAAGACAACAATTGCGAAGCCTGAGCCTCGACCTTGTCGGGCTGGCTTTCCCTGAAATGAAGGAACAGCATTCATGACCGACAGAACCGAACACACGGTGATCATCGGCGGCTCATCCGGCATCGGCCTGGCGACGGCGCGCAAACTGCTCGGCCCGGGCATGAAGGTCACGATCACCGGGCGCAACCAGGACAAGCTCGTCGGCGCCTGGAAAAGTCTTGGCGGCGCCGCCGACAAGGCTGCCTTCGACGCTTCGAAGCCGGATGAGGTGCGCCAATTCTTCGAGCGCCTCGGTCCGTTCGACCATCTCGTTCTGGCAGCAAGCGGTGGCAAGGGCCTCGGCCCGTTCCAGACCCTCGACCTCACCGATATCGCCGGAGGCGTCGACGAGAAGGTGCGGCCGCAACTCTCCTGCCTGCAGGCCGCCTTGCCGACGCTGAACAAATCGGGGTCGGTCACCTTCATCTCGGCGGTGTCGGCGCAGGTCGCGATGCCGGGCGTCGCCGGCATCGGCGCCATCAACGGCATGCTCTTGACCGTCGCGCCGATCCTGGCCGTCGAACTGAAGCCGCTGCGCGTCAACGTCGTGGCGCCGGGTGTAATCGACACGCCATGGTGGGACTTTCTGCCCGCAGAGCAGCGGCAGGCGGTCTTTGCAGAATATGCGGGGAAAACGCCGGTCGGCCGCATCGGCCGCGCCGAGGACGTCGCCTCGGCGATAGCCTTCCTCGTCTCCAACGGCTTCGTGACTGGCCAGGTGCTGACCTGCGATGGGGGCCTGCGGTTCGCGGCGTAAACGTTGGAGAGTTAAAGCGACTGGGCGACCAGCGTCAGAAACCCTCCGCTCAGCGCGACATCCCTTGAAACAGCAGGGGCGCCGCCTTTCCCCGCGGCGCCCCAATAGATGTCCGGACTGTCAGGCCGCCTTGGAGGCCGGCATCGGATGGATGGCGTGAAACGGAATGCAAAGCCGGTTCCAGGTGTTGATCATGCCGACCGCGACGGAGAGCTTGACCAACTCCTCTTGCGAGAAATGCTCCAGCGTGCGGGCGTAGAGTTCGTCCGACACGCCGTTGCTGGCGATCAGGGTCACCGCTTCGGTCCAGGCGAAGGCGGCGCGTTCGCGCTCGGAGAACAGCGGCGATTCCTTCCAGGCGGCGACGAGATAGAGCCGCTGCTCGGTCTCACCGTCGCGCCTGGCTTCGCGGCTGTGCATCTCCACGCAGAAGGAACAGCCATTGATCTGCGAGGCCCTGAGCTTGACCAGGTGCAGCAGGCTCACCTCCAGTCCACATTCGTCGACCGCCTTGTTGAGCGCCGACACAGCCTTCATGATCTCGGGCGCCTTGGCAAAAAACTGCAGCCTCTGTTTCATCGTCTTTCCTTTCGCATCCTTGGGAGGTAACTTAGGCTTGGTTGGTTGAACTGGGTTTTTGCCGCCGTTGATGGCGCTCGACAAAGGCGCAACTCGCGGCAAACGATCTGGGGTCGCCTTCCGCGGCGTAATCCGCCACGATGTCGGACAACTTCACCTCGGCGAGGGCTGCCCGGTAGGCGCGCTCCGCCTTCAGCATCGCCGCATTGATGCCGCAAGGTTTGACATAGGCAGAAGCATCGATCTTGATCGGACCGTTACGGCGGATCTCGCCGCAGCGAAAAGCCGGCTCGCGCCCTTCGATGGCGAGCACGATGTCGAGCAGCGTGATGCGTTCGGCAGCCCGTGCCAGCCGGTAGCCGCCGGCGGGACCCGGCACTGATTCCAGAATGCCGGACGCAGTCAGCATATTGAGGTGTTTGAGGAGATAGCTCGGCGACAGGCCAAAGGATTCCGCCAGCGCCGCGCCCGGCATCGTACTGTTGCCGTCGACGCTCGCCAGTGTCGCCGCGCAGTGGATGGCCGCCTCAACGCCCTCGCCCAGCTTCATAGTGCTAGTCTCCAATTCACCGATAAGACATATCCTGGATAAAAATTATCTGCAATAGCAAAATGGAAAAAGCGACGTCCGGAGACGCCGCTTTTGAAGGTTGCCCCTACTCCGCCGCCACCTTGGCCATCGGATTGTTCGGGTGCGTGGTCCAGTTTGCATAGACCGGCGACACCGGTCTGCCGGTGCGCTGGTCCAACGCGCCGGCCGCTAGCGGCTCCATGGTGATGCAATTGTCAACCGGGCAGACATTGACGCAGAGATTGCAGCCGACACATTCAGCTTCGATCACCTCGAAATGCCTGACCCCGTTGACCACGTTGGTGATCGCCTGGTGCGAGGTGTCCTCGCAGGCGATGTGGCAGCGGCCGCATTTGATGCAGGCGTCCTGATCGATATGCGCCTTGGCGACATAGTTGAGGTTGAGATACTGCCAGTCGGTGACGTTGGGCGTGGCGCGGCCGATGATGTCGTCGAGCGACCGGTGGCCCTTCTCGTCCATCCAGTTTTCGAGGCCGGCGATCATCTCCTGCACGATCTTGAAGCCGTAGGTCATCGCCGCCGTGCAGACCTGCACATTGCCAGCGCCCAGCGCCATGAATTCGGCGGCGTCCCGCCACGTGGTGATGCCCCCGATGCCTGAGATCGGCAGGCCGCGGGTTTCGGGATCGCGGGCGATCTCGGCCACCATGTTCATGGCGATCGGCTTCACCGCCGGGCCGCAATAGCCGCCATGCGAACCCTTGCCATCGATGGTCGGCATCGGCGCGAAACTGTCGAGGTCGACGCCGGTGATCGAATTGATGGTGTTGATCAGCGACACAGCGTCGGTGCCGCCGGCATGCGCTGCCCGCGCCGGCTTGCGGATATCGGCGATGTTGGGCGTCAGCTTGGTGATGACGGGCATGCGCGTATATTGCTTGCACCAGCGCACCACCATTTCGATATATTCCGGCACCTGGCCGACGGCCGCACCCATGCCGCGTTCCGACATGCCGTGCGGACAGCCGAAATTGAGCTCGATGCCGTCGGCGCCCGTCTCCTCGACCAGCGGCAGGATCGATTTCCAGCTTTCCTCGACGCATGGCACCATGATCGACGCGATGAGCGCGCGGTCGGGCCAGTCCATCTTGACCTGCTTCATCTCGCGAAGATTGGTCTGCAAATCGCGGTCGGTGATCAATTCGATGTTGTTGAGGCCGAGCAGGCGCCGGTCGGCACCCCAGATCGCGCCGTAGCGCGGGCCGTTGACGTTGACCACCGGCGGCCCCTCTTCGCCAAGCGTCTTCCAGACGACGCCGCCCCAACCCGCCTTGAAAGCGCGGATGACATTGTAGGCCTTGTCGGTCGGCGGCGCCGACGCCAGCCAGAACGGATTGGGCGATTTGATGCCGACGAAATTGTTTCTGATGTCAGCCATGACAGGTCCCTTTCAACGGAGACGAAGGAGCATTTCCACGGGTGCAAGACTGCCGCCCTCAAGCGCGGCGGTGAGATTGGTGATCTTGGTGCGGGCATCCTCGCCCATGACGAGGCCGACGCTTGGCGGCGGCTTTTTTCCCTCGGCCTGCGCGGCGGCCATGCGGGCACGCATGGTGGCGAAGAACTCGATGGCGAAAGCGCCGCGCGGGCGCTCGGCGGTTACCGAAAAGCCCCAGGCGGTCGCGGCCGCTCGATAATCAGCAGGCGTGGCGACGAACGACATGGTCGCGTCGGATGCCCATGGCAGCGGATAGGTCAGTGCCCCATCCTTGAGCCGCATCACGTCATAGACGGCAAAGACGCCGCCGGGCTTCAGCACGCGGGCGGCCTCGCTCATCAGCTTGGCCTTGTCAGGCAGGTTCATGCCGACATGCAGGATCATTGCCGCATCGAAGCTGGCCTTGGCGAACGACATGTCCAGCGCGCTGCCTTGCACGAAGCGCGTCTTGCCGGCCATTCCCACCCGCTTCGACAGGCTGGTCGCGATATCGACATAGCTTTGCGTCAGGTCGATGCCGGTGACATCGGCGCCGGCATTGGTCGCGGCAAAACGGGCCGGACCGCCGATGCCTGAACCGATGTCGAGAAGCCGGGCTCCAGGCTTCAGCCCCATCTGGTCGATGAGTTCCCGGGTGGCGGCGATGCCGCCAATGTGGAATTCGTCGACCGCTGCGAGATCGTCGGCGCTCAAATGGGCAATTTCCACGCCGGTGTCGGCAAGCGCGGCAAGAATCCGCTCCTCCAGGGCTGAAATCTCATAGTGACGGGCAATGCCCGGTTCCACCGTGGCCATGATCCTTATCCCTGGGTCAGGTTCCTGTGGATGCTTTCCGCCGCGTCGCGCCCTTGCGCCACGGCCGAAACGGTCAGGTCGTCGCCACCGAATATGCAGTCGCCACCGGCCCAGACCTTGGCCAGCGACGTGCGCCCTTGCGCGTCGACCTTGATGCGGCCGGCTTCAAGATCGATCGACGCCCCGCTGCCGTTGAGTGCAACCGGCACGAAACTCTGGCCGATGGCCTTGAACACCTGGTCGGCAACCAGCGTCAGCGTCTCGCCGGTGCCGGCAAGCCGCTCGCCGTCGAGCGCCGTGTATTCGAGTTCGATGGCACTGACCTTGCCGCTTTCGGTAATCACCCGCTTCGGCTGCAGCCAGTGACGGATGGTGACGCCATTGGCGGCGGCCAGGTCCTGCTCGAATTCGGAGGCGTTCATATGCTCCTGGCCGCGCCGGTAGCAGATCGTCACCTCCTCGGCGCCAAGCAGCTTCGACTGCACGGCGGCGTCGATCGCCGTCATGCCGCCGCCGATGACGACGACGCGGCGGCCGACCGGCAAGCCGGAGAGGTCGCTGGCCTGGCGCAATTCGGCGATGAATTCGACCGCATGGGTGACGCCGGCGGCATCCTCGCCATCGGCGCGCAGCGCGTTGACGCCGCCAAGCCCCATGCCGAGGAAGACGGCGTCGTAATTGCGGATCAGGTCGGAGAGCTGGTAGTCGCGGCCGAGCGTCTTGCCGTTCTGGATGTCGATGCCGCCGATCGCGGTGACATAGTCGACCTCGGCCTGGGCGAAGTTGTCGACGCTCTTGTAGGCGGCAATGCCATATTCGTTGAGGCCGCCCGCCTTCGGGCGCGCCTCCAGGATGGTCACGTCATGGCCATGGCGGGCGAGCCGGTGCGCGGCGGCAAGACCGGCCGGGCCGGCGCCGACGACGGCTACGGTCTTTCCTGTCGGCTCGGCACGCGGATAAAACTGCCTGCTCTCGCTCATCGCGACATCGGTGGCGTAGCGCTGAAGACGACCGATCTGGACCGGCTTGCCTTCCGCAACCTCGCGGACGCAAACCTCCTCGCACAGCGTCTCGGTGGGACAGACGCGGGCGCACATGCCGCCCAAAATATTCTGGTCGAAGATGGTCTTGGCCGACCCGATCGGGTTGCCGGTCGAGATCTGGCGGATGAACAGCGGAATGTCGATCGAGGTCGGGCATGCGTTCATGCACGGCGCGTCGTAGCAGAAATAGCAGCGGTCGGATTCGACCAGCGCCTCGTGATGGTCGAGCGGAGGATGCAGGTCGGAAAAATTGTCGGCGTATTGGTCGGGCAGAAGCCGGCCGCCGACAATACCGTCTTTGAACTGACCTTCTGGCATTCTCAGTTCCCCATCTTTTCGTTTTGGAGAAAGCTAGCACATTTTATTTTTTTATCAATTGGTCAATTTTTGGGGTAAGCCGTTGAAAGGACCGGAAGAAAATATGACAATTTTATTCATATTATGATGACGGTGACGCTGGGATGGGGCCGCCACCCCTGCCATTGCCGTGGATCGACCTGATCTCGTCGGCGACCAATTGCTGCAACGTCCAAAGATTGCGGTCGCGGATGCCGAATTCCTCGAGGTGGCTCACGGTGTTGTAAAGATATTCCGCCCCGGAGCCGACATGGCCGCAGGCGCGCGCCAGCACCCGTGCCACTGTCTCCAGCGGCTGCCCGAGCGAAGTGCCCCTGCCCGTCACCCCGACCCAGAAACCCAGCGCCCGCAGATGCCCTTGCGCCGTACGCACCGGGACCCACCTGACCGAAGCGACGCTCTCGTGATCGTCGATCTCGCGCCGCAACAGCCTTTCGATCCGAGCAGCCTTCTCCCCTTCCGGCAAACGATAGATCACACCATCGCACCGCCCACCGCGTTCCAGCGCCATCATCAATCCAGGCTGCGCGACGCTGCCGCGCCAGCGAACCATGTCGATGCAGAACGAGCGGTGCCAGCCATGGGCGGTGGCCCGCTTGCGTTCGACGGACTCGAAAGCCGGCTTCCAGATCAGCGAGCCATAGGCGAACACCCATAGCGGCCCCGCATCTGCTTCATCGGCGAGCCGCTCGGAAAGGACCCGGAAATCCTCGTCGCTCAGTTGCGTCCAGCTGCCGCTGGGCCCGGGATCGGCCTCCTCGCGATGGCACAGTGCGACAAGCTCGGCTGTGAGTGACATCTGCCGCATGGAACGACGACCCCTCCTCGGGGCCAAGCAAAGGCGAAAATCGCAAGACACGCACGATCGCCAGAGGGTGCGCCTTGCCGTTCCCGATTTCCAGCCCAGATGTCGGATTTCCGTCGTCAAGATCGTCCTGGGATGGATCGAACGACGATCGGTGCACAACGGTGAGGAGACCGACCATGCCACAATCCCCGATGCCCTTCTTCTGGTACGAACTGATGACATCAGACCTCGACGCCGCCGAGGCTTTTTACCCCGCCGTGGTGGGCTGGAAGGCCGAGCCCTTCGACAAGGTCCCAGGCATGCCGCGCTATGTCGTCATGAATGTCGGCGAGCGTGGCGTCGCCGGCCTGATGACGATGCCCCAAGATGCCGCCAAGATGGGCATGCCGCCGGCCTGGCTGGGCTACATCCACGCCCGCGATGTCGACGCGGCAACAGCGTCGCTGGAAAAGGCAGGTGGCGCCGTTCACCGCCAGCCCGACGACATTCCAGGCGTCGGCCGCTTTGCCGTCGTGGCCGATCCGCAAGGCGCGACCTTCATGTTCCTGCAGCCGAATGGTCCGGACCAGCCCGTCGTGCCAGCCAACACGCCTGGCCATATCGGCTGGCATGAGCTTTATACGAGCGACTGGAAGGCCGCGTTTGATTTCTATTCCGACCAGTTCGGCTGGGCCAATGCCGGCGAATTCGACATAGGGCCGATGGGCATCTACCAAACCTTTACCGCCGGCCCCGAATCCGGCGGAGGCATCATGAACAAGCCCGAGCAGATTCCGGTGCCGGTGTGGCAGTTCTATTTTAACGTCACCGGCATCGACGCGGCCGCAAAACGCGTCACCGACAATGGCGGCAAGATCCTGATGGGACCGATGGAGGTCCCCGGAGGCAGCTGGGTCGTGCAATGCCAGGATCCACAAGGCGCGCACTTCGCTTTGATGGCGCCGGTGCGATAAGCGCCCGCGTCAACCGCTGATATCATGCTTGCTGGCGTCGGCTCATTCCGGTGCCAGCACCGCGACCTTGAGGGTCTCTTTCTTGGCACCGCTGAACTGGACGGTGGCTTGGCCGGCCGCGAGCTTGAAGCGCACGCTTTTGCGGATGCCGGGGCAGGTCTTGACGCCGCTATAGCCGGACGATTTCACGGGTTTGCCGTCCTGGATGACATCGACCCAGGCCTCTCCCGACAGGCTGATCTGGATGGTCCCTTCCGGCGGCACCGCCACATTGGCGACAGCGCCGAACGTGCCCTGCGCGGGCGCGCGTTCGGGCGGCACCGGAAAGCCGGCCTTCTCGGCCGGTACCAGCGCCAGATCCGCGGCCTGCCCCACTGCCAGTGTCGCTCCGGACGGCGTTGAGGGCGCCGTTGCAAACAGCGCCTGTTCGCGCGTCACAGGCCATTTGAAGGCCTCGCAGCCGGCGTCCTCGGCCATGGCTAAGCTGGTACTCACAAGGATCGCGAACAGGCTGATGGCGGCTTTTTTCATGGCAAGAGGACCCACATGTCAAGAGCGTTCAAATCGGCGACTACAACCAATACAACCATACAGAAAAGAATGCAACCTAGACGAGAGCATAATGAAAGGTCAGGCCGGGGAACAGTTCCAATCACTAATTGTTGATGGCCGGCCCTGGGAAGTGAATGGTCCACCGCCGGGCAATAACCTATGGCCGATCCGAGAAGCTAAACGGAGTTTTGGATGAAGCTTTTCGATGGCCTTGCCAGATATCAGCCGCAGGCGCTCGGCGTCCTGCGCATCATGACCGCGCTGCAGTTCATCGAGCACGGCACGCAGAAACTGTTCAATTTCCCTGCCAGCGATCACGCAGCCACCGCGTTGAGCGGATTGCCGTTAGCAGCCGGCATCCTCGAATTCGCCGGCGGCATTCTGCTGGCGCTGGGCCTTTTCACGCGCCCGGTCGCATTCCTTCTGGCCGGCGAAATGGCGATCGCCTATTTCATGGCGCACATGCCGCGTGACTTTTTCCCGGTCAACAACAGCGGCGATTCGGCGATCTCGTTCTGCTTCATCTTCCTCTATCTGGTCTTTGCCGGCGCCGGCGCCTTCGCGCTCGACAACCGCCGGAGCGCGTGATCCCCGTGCGGGGGTGGTTCACCCCCGCATCCGTTCGAAATTCGCATCGAACAGCGGCGCCGCCTGCATGCGCGCCGCATGCCGCTTGCCGAGCAACTCGATTTCGAAGCCGTCGCTCTCGTCCGCGATCTCCTTCGGCACATAGCCGACAGCGACCGACTTCTTCGAATGATGGGCATAGCCGCCCGACGTCACCCAGCCGCGCACCGCGCCACCGAACCAGATCGGTTCGTCGCCAATGACATCGGCATCGTCGGCATCGACGATGAAGGCGCGCAGCCGCAACTTGCCGCCCTGTTTGCGCTCGGCCAGAGCCGCCGCCTTGCCGATGAAATCCGCGTCCTTGCCGTAGGCGACGAAACGATCGAGGCCGGCTTCCAGCGGCCCGTAGATCGGCCGGTATTCGCGCCCCCATGAACCGTAGTTCTTCTCCAGCCGCAGCGCGTTGAGCGCGCGCGAGCCGAACAGGCCGATACCGAATTCCACCCCCGCCGCCATCAGCGCCTGATACGCGGCACGTTGATATTCCGGCGCCACCCAGATCTCGTAGCCGAGATCGCCGGTGTAGCTGACGCGGCCGACCATGCACGGCGCCATGCCGACGTCCATCTTGCCGACTGCCATGAAGGGAAATGCCTCGTTAGATGTGCCGGAGCGCGTGGCTTTTGCCAGCACGTCCCTGGCCTTGGGGCCGGCAATCGACAGGCCGGTAAGCTTTTGTCCCAGCGCTTCGATATGAACCGAGCCATCATCAGGCAGATGCTGCTCGAACCAGCGCATGTGATATTGCTCGGCAATGCCGGAGCCGGCCAGGAACCAGCCCCCTTCTTCCCGATCTTGGGGGCTGAGATTGGCCAACGTGAAGTCGCCGATCAGCCTGCCGTCTTCCTTCAGCATCGGGGCGAGCGTCATGCGACCGGGTTTCGGCAGCTTGCAGGCGAGCATCCGGTCGAGCCAGGCCGCCGCCCCCTCGCCCGTCACCTTGTATTTGGCGAAGCTCGATATCTCCGATAAGCCGACGCCTGCGCGAACCGTGGCGACTTCGGCGGCGACATGGCTGAAGTCGCTCGAGCGCCGCCATGAGAACTCGTCCTTGACGCCTTCCGGCGCATACCAGAGCGGCACTTCCAGCCCGTAGGCGACGCCCCACTGAGCACCCTTGGCCGACAACAGGTCATAGACGGGCGAAGTCTTCAGCGGCCGCCCGGCCGGCAATTCCTCGTTCGGGAAGCGGATCGAAAAACGCCGGGAATAGTTTTCGCGCACCTTGGCGTTGGTGTAGGCCATACCAGCCCAGTCGCCGTAACGCGCCACGTCCATCGCCCAGATGTCGGCGCCGGGATCGCCCTCGATCATCCAGTTGGATAGCGCCAGACCAACGCCACCGCCCTGGCTGAAGCCGGCCATCACGCCACAGGCGACCCAGAAGCCCGGCAGGCCGCGCACCGGCCCGACCAGCGGGTTGCCGTCGGGCGCGAAAGTGAAGGGCCCGTTGATGATCTGCTTGATGCCGGTGTTCTGGAAGGCCGGGAAATGCCGGAAGCCGACCTCGAGCGACGGCGCGATGCGGTCGATATCCGGCGCCAGCAATTCATGGCCGAAATTCCACGGCGTCTGGTATTCTGACCATGGTTTGTTGGCCTTCTCATAAGTGCCCATCAGCATGCCGCCGCGCTCCTGGCGCAGATAGAGCTCGCCGTCGAAATCGACCGCATGGATGATTTCGGTGCCGGTTTTCTGGTTCCAGGCGGCAACCTCCGGCATGTCCTCGGTGATCAGGTACATGTGCTCCATCGCCAGCACCGGCAGTTCGAGCCCGACCATGCGGCCGACCTCGCGCGCCCACAGGCCGCCGGCATTGACGACATGCTCGGCCACCACCTCGCCCTTGTTGGTGATGACGCGCCACAGCCCGTC
This sequence comes from Mesorhizobium sp. LNHC229A00, assembly GCF_000502415.1. Taxonomy (NCBI): domain Bacteria; kingdom Pseudomonadati; phylum Pseudomonadota; class Alphaproteobacteria; order Hyphomicrobiales; family Phyllobacteriaceae; genus Mesorhizobium; species Mesorhizobium sp. LNHC229A00. Next base: position 126,278 of record NZ_AYWQ01000001.1, on the reverse strand, counting down.
GGGACGGCGCACGATATCCTCGACCTTGGTGAAGCGCTCCACCTCGGCGCCGAGTTTTCGCGCCGCCTTGGCATAGGCGTGGGTGACACCGGAGGGATCGAGGTGGCCGTCCTCCTTGTTGCGGACGGCGCCGACGAATTGCTTGGGATCGAGCAGCGGCATCAGTTCGGCCGCCTCCTTCGGCGAGATTTCCTCCAGCTCGATGCCGAGATAACGGCCCTTGGCGACGACGCCGCGCAGCCAGTCGAGCCGCGCCTCGGTGGCCGCCAGAAGCACGCCGCCGGTCAGGTGGACGCCGGTCGCTTGTCCCGACAACTCCTCGATCTCCTTGTAGAGATTGATGGTGTATTTCTGCAGCTTGGCGACGTTGGGATCGCCATTGATCGTGTGCATGCCGCCGGCCGCGTGCCAGGTCGAGCCTGAAGTCAGCTCGTCGCGCTCCAGCAGCACGACGTCGGTCCAGCCATGACGGGCAAGATGGAACAGCACGGAACATCCGACGACGCCACCGCCGATGACTACGACCTTTGCATGCGATTTCATCGATTTTTCCCTGATATCAGTGAGTTGGGAGAGAAAGTGATGCGAAAGGACAGCGCCCGGCTCCCCTGCCGCGCGCCAACACCGCGAAATTCACGGCTCGCCCTGCCCGATCGCTTCCTTGCGCTTGGCCACATAGGCCTCGAGCGCTTCGCGCACGGCGATGTCCATCACCGGCTCGACATAATCCTCCAGCGCCTTCTTCCACAGCCGCGTCGCGCGCGCGGTCGCGTCGAGGCCGCCGGCCTCCTGCCAGGCTTCGTAATTTTGCCAGTTGGAGAGCATCGGCTGGTAGAAGGCGGTGGCGTAGCGCTCCAGCGTGTGCGGCTCGCCGAAGAAATGGCCGCCGGTCGGCACAGCCCCCAGCGCCTCCACGGCAAGCTCCGCCTCATCGACCACGATCGGGCGCAGAAACTCCATCATGTGCTGGATCATCTCCACGTCGATGATGAATTTCTCGAACGACGCCGTCAGCCCGCCCTCCTGCCAGCCGGCGGCGTGGTAGACGAGATTGCCATGGCCAAGCACCGCGCCCCACAACGCCATCAGCGTCTCATAGGCGCCTTGCGCGTCGGCGGCATTGGAAGCCGAGCCGGGCGTCGTCCGGTATGGCAGGCCATAGCGGCGCGCCAATTGTCCCGAAGCAATGTTGGCCTTGGTGTTTTCAGGCGTGCCGAAGGCCGGCGCGCCCGACTTCATGTCGACATTGGAGGTGAAGGCGCCGTACATCACAGGCGCGCCTGGCCGCACCAGTTGCGTCAGCACCACGCCGAACAGCGCCTCGGCATTCTGCTGCGCCAGCGCCCCGGCCAGCGTCACCGGGCTCATCGCTCCCATCAACGTGAACGGTGTCACCGCAACCGACTGGCCGTACTCGGCCATGGTCATCAGCCCCTCGGCCATCATCTCGTCGAAGCGACGCGGCGAGTTGACCGAGATGATGGTGGCAATGCCGGGATCATCAGCCATCTGGGCCAGCGTCATCCCACGCGCGATCGCCATCATCTCGATGCCGTCCAGCGCCCTGCCGCGGCCGATCGCCGAGACATGAAAACTCTTGTCGGTCAGCGTCAGATTGGTGAAGTATGTATCGAGATGGCGTGAGTTGGCCGGCAGTTCGACCGGCGCGCAGACCTGGTTGCCAAGCATGTGGACGCAGTTGAAATGCTGCGCCAGCCTGGTCAGATCCGCATAGTCGCGCAGATTGCCGGCACGGCGGCCCCGCTCCATGTCATGCACATTGGGAGGACCGGCAACCAGCGTGAAATTAATGGTGTTGCCGCCGAGATGGATTGTGTTGGCCGCATTGCGTGGGGTCAGCGTATAGCCGGACCGCGTCGTCTTCAGCGCCTCGTCGATCATGCCGCGATCGACGCGCACATTCGCCGAGGCGTGATCAACCTTCGCGCCGGCCTGCTCGAACAGCGACAGCGCACGCGGACTCATTACCTCGATGCCGAAATTCTCCAATATGTGCATCGACGCCTGATGGATCGCCTCGACCTGTTCTGGTGACAACAACGCCATCGGCGGATAGGGATTGATCACCCGCCTGGGCGGCAGTTGCGTGATGGGCGCTGGCCCCCGGTTGCTGGTGCGCTCGGCGCCGCGCTTTCGTCTAGGTTCGCTCATGTCGGCATCAAAGCTTCGGCAGGGCGGTCAAGCTGTCGGAAATACGCCATTTGTCGACGCGATTTTAGCCAAGGCGCCATATATGCGATGTCCCTTTAGAAAAGGCGACAAATAGCGTCGGAATACCTATATGGCATTTTCTTGCCCGCTCGTGCCGACAAGGCGTTAACGGCGACAGCAAGATTCCTTTTATGATTTCGGCCTATTGCTCATCCAATGCGTAGGTCGAGTTTTAGTAAAATTGTAGCGGTTGGCGTGCTGCTGGCACTTTCGGCCTGCGCGACGGCACCCAGTCACATCAACAATGTCTGCGCCGTCTTCGATCAGAACGATGGCTGGTTCGACAATTGGCAGTCGGCTGCAGAGCGCGCCTCACAGAAATACGGTGTGCCGGTGCCGGTGCTGATGGCGACCGTGCGCAAGGAATCCGGTTTCAAGAGCAACGCCCGCCCGCCACGCACCAAACTCCTCGGCTTCATTCCGTGGAAACATGTCTCCTCGGCCACCGGTTTCTCGCAGGCGCTGGACGGCACCTGGTCGCAATATCAGCGCGAAACCGGCAACTGGGCGGCGCGGCGCACGAGATTCGCCGACGCCGTCGACTTCGTCGGCTGGTACCATTCCAAGACATCGGACAGCTACGGCGTCGCCCCCAACGACACCTACAACCTCTACCTCGCCTATTATCTCGGCTGGACCGCCTATGGCCGCGGCAATCGCGGCGATGCCGGCGTCCAGGGCTACGCACGGGCCACCGACAAGATGGCCCGCGACTATGACGCTCAGCTAAGGCAGTGCAACAACTGATCCGCCGGGGTCAGCGAAATCACTCGGCATCTTTGATGCTATGTCAGAGCCGGGCCTGAGTCCGGATTTCACTCGGTCGGTATGAGGTGGAGAACCAACTTTCCTCCCTTTACCGCCGCCGTCGACAATTTTCGATCAAAGGTCGCCAACTTGCCGTCACGCGCACTGGCTAGCGCCAGTAGGTAACTATCCGTGACTTGCGCCGAGGTCAGGATCTTGCCGGTATCGATATCGGCAGAACCGACCAGACTGATGTCGTCCGGCCAGAATTGATGTCCTGGAAGTGCGTGCATTTTACCAACAATCCGCGCAACGACCGCAGGCGAGCCGGGAGAATTGGGGTATTTGGAATTGCCCACGATCCTGATGACACCATTCTCGGTGATAGGGCTTGTGGCCCATGAGGTGCGTCCGACGGATTCGAACCATCGATGGGCATCGTCATGCGCGACATGGCTGGGATCGATCAGCGCGATCAAGACATTCACGTCGAGCAGGAAGGTCACGGCAGTTCGTCGCGAAGCCTGTTGACCGTCTCGAGATCAACCATCGTGCTGCCAGGCTGGGACGACAGCAAGGGAATGCCATTGCGCTCATCGCCCGCCTGAGGCCGATGCAGCGAGCGGCGAACAAGATCGGAAATGACCTCCCCAACGCTGCGATCCTGCTGCCGCGCCATGGCTTTGGCGGCAAGGAGGACATCATCGTCGATGGCAAGTGTCGTTCTCACAACTTATCTCCTTGCGCGCATCAAGCATCACGCATCACATAGGACAACAAGGAGAAATACTCAAGGCGATGGGGGGAATATGGTCCGCCCTCCAAACGCATGTAAGATATCCCGGCCGCTTCGAGAGGCAATGCGCCGCCCTGACGGCCCGGCTTTAATGCATATCAAATCGGCTTCTTGCCATGTGGCCGCTTCGGCGGCTCGCCGGCAAAGCCCGGACCTTCGCCATGGGGCGCGTCGTCAGGCACGCCTTCATGGGCAGCATGTTCCTTGTCGAACTTGATCACCGGCTCCATGGTCTTGAGCACGTCGTCGGAGAGCCAGCACAGGCTCATATGGCCATCGCCGAGGTTCTTGACCGGCGGCACCTTGGTCTCGCACAGATTGTCAGGCACCAGCTTCTTGTAGCCGCAGCGTGTCTGGAACGGACAGCCGGACGGCGGGTTCATCGCCGAGGGGATGTCACCTTCCAGCACGATGTGCTTCTTGACCACGCTGGTATCGGCAATCGGGATCGCCGAGAGCAACGCCTCGGTATAGGGATGATAGGGCGGCGCGAAGATCTGGTCGGTCGTGCCTTGCTCGACGATATAGCCGAGATACATGACGACGACGCGGTCGGCTATGTAGCGCACGACGGAGAGATCGTGGCTGATGAACAGCATCGTCGTCTTGTTCTTGCGCTGGATATCCATCAGCAGTTCCGTCACCGCCGCCTGCACCGAGACGTCGAGCGCCGAAACCGGCTCGTCGGCCACCACCACCTTGGCATCGCCGGCGAAGGCTCGCGCCACGCCGATACGCTGCTTCTGGCCGCCGGAAAGCTGACGCGGCTTGCGGGTTTCGAACGCCCGCGGCAGTTTCACCAGGTCGAGCAGTTCCAGCATGCGCTTGCGCCGGTCGGCGACGGTCCTGCCGACGTTGAATTTTTCCAGCGTCCGGATGATCTGCGACCCGACCGAATGGCTGGGGTTGAGTGTGTCGAACGGGTTCTGGAACACCATCTGGATCGACGACACGGTGTCGACGCTGCGCTTCTCGATGCCGGTCGACTGGATTTCCTTGTTGCCGAGCGTGACGCTGCCGGAGCTGGCGGTTTCCAGTCCGAGCAGCACCTTGGCCAGCGTCGACTTCCCGCAGCCGGATTCGCCGACGATGGCGACTGTCTCGGATTCGCGTGCCATGAACGAGATCGTCTCGTTGGCCTTGACGACGCGGCCTTCGCTCGAGCCGAACACCTCGCTGCCGCCGACCTTGTAGTATTTCCGCAGGTCCTCGATCTTGAGTACTGGCGCGCCCGGCACGACGCGCTCATTCACCTTCTTGGCGCCCGGCGGCAATGCCTCCCAATCGATCTCGTTGAAGCGCACGCAGCGCGAGAAATGACCCTCGTGTCCGGCGACTTCTATCATCGGGATTTCGGCGGCGTTGCAGACGCCCTCGACGAAATGGTGGCAGCGCGGGCCGAAATTGCAGCCTTTTGGCCGTTCATGCGGCAGTGGCAATTGCCCCGGGATCGAGATCAGCGGCCGCGAGTTCTTGTCCGCGCCAGGCAGCGGGATCGAACGGAACAGCCCCTGCGTATAGGGGTGGCGCATCCGGTCGAAGACGTCCTTGATCTTGCCGGTCTCGACCGCCTCGCCCGAATACATCACAGTGATGCGGTCGCAGGTTTCCAGGATGAGGCCGAGGTTGTGCGAGACGAAGATCATCGAGGTGCCGAACTTCTCGCCCAACCCCTTGACCAGATCGACAATGCCCGCTTCCACGGTCACATCGAGCGCCGTCGTCGGCTCGTCGAGCAGAAGCAGCGCCGGCTTCGACAGCAGCGCCATCGCGATAACGATGCGCTGCTGCTGGCCGCCGGAAAGCTGGTGCGGATAAGAGCGCATCATGCGCTCGGGATCGGGAAGCTTGACCGAGCGCACCATTTCGAGCGCCCTGGAGTAGGCCTCTTTCGTCGACACCTTGTCGTGGATCAACGGCACTTCCATCAGCTGCTGGCCGATCTTCATCGCCGGATTGAGGCTGGCCATCGGCTCCTGGTAGATCATGGCGATCTTGTTGCCGCGGATGCCGCGCAGCTCCTCGTCGGAGAGCTCGCCCATGTCCTTGCCCTGGAACTTGATCTTGCCGCCGACGATCTTTCCGATGTTGGAGAGGTCGCGCATGATGCCGAGCGACACGGTCGACTTGCCGCAACCGGATTCGCCGACGATGCCCATTGCCTCGCCCGGCATCACCGTGCAGGAAAAGTCCATGACGGCCGGTATCTCGCCCTTGCGGGTGAAGAAGGAGATCGAAAGGTTTTCGATCTCGATGATCGGCTGTGCCGGATTTCGAACTGCCTCGTTCATGGGTCGCTCCAATCCTAATTCTTGGCCAAGTGGGATCTGGGACCCCGCCATCAATCCTTCATCGATTGCTCACGCAGTGAGTCGGCGAGCAGGTTGAGACCCAGAACGAACGACATCAACGCGATCGTCGGCGGCAGCGCCGGGTGAATGAAGGAACGCAGCAATCGGCTGGCATCCTTGATCGCCGTACCCCAGTCCGGGCTCTCGGGCGCAAGGCCCAGGCCGAAGTAACCCAGCGTGCCAAGCAATATGGTTGTGTAGCCGATGCGCAGGCAGGCATCGACGATCAGCGGCCCGCGCGCATTGGGCAGGATCTCCCACAGCATGATGTACCAAGGCGATTCACCGCGCGTCTGCGCCGCCGCCACATAGTCGCGCGTCTTGATGTCCATCACCAGGCCACGCACGATGCGGAACACGCCCGGGCTGGAGGCGAACACCACCGCCACGAAGATGTTGAGCTGGTTGGGATCGATGTGGACGATGTGCAGCGGGTCCCTGTCGAAGACAAGGCCGAGGTAGATCCAGCCGCCTATGATCAGTGTCAGGCCAAGCAGGATATAGATCCGGTCGGGCCGGTTCTTGTAGCGCGTCCAGAACAGCACGCTGAAGAAAATGATCGGAAACAGGAAGAAGACGCCGGCCAGCGCATAGGGGATCGGCGTGTCCATGATGCCGGGCGTTACCAGCAGGTAGAACAAGAGGATCACCGGGAAGGCCAGTACGAGGTTCGCCAGGAACGACAGGATGGAATCGATCTTGCCGCCGTAGTAGCCGGCCGGCAGGCCAAGCGTGATGCCGACCATCAGCGCGAAACCGGTCGCGGCGGGTGCGATGATCAGCACGATCTGGCTCCCATAGACCATGCGCGAGAACACATCGCGCGCCAGCTTGTCGCCGCCGAACAGATAGGCGAGCCCCGATTGCGGTTCGATGGCGCCCGGCAGCGTGTCCTTCATCATCGGGATCTGGCCGAGCGGATCGAAAGGCGAGATGGTCGAGGCGAAGATCGCCGTGAACAGCCAGAACAGGCAGATAAAGACGCCCGCTACGCCGACGCCGCTATCGAACAACTGGCCGTAGAGCGCCAGCTTCTTCTTGTAGAGAAAGCTCGCACCCATGACGATGGCGAGGGCGACCCAGACCGGCCAGAAGCGCCAGAGCACTTCGAGGATGATGGTGGAGGCGCCGATATATTGAGCTTGCATGCGCCTTCTCCCTACTGAACGCGGATGCGCGGATTGAGGAATGCGTAGCCGACGTCGGAAATGAGCTGGGTGATCAGCACGATGAACACCGAGACCAGCGAACAGCCGAGCAGAAGATCGATGTCGTTGTTGCCGGCGGCCTCGACCAGCGTGTAGCCGAAGCCCTGGTAGCGGAACATCACCTCGACGATGACGACGCCGGTGAGCAGCCAGGGAAACTGCAGCATGATGACCGTGAACGGTGCGATCAACGCGTTGCGCAGCGCGTGCTTGACCACGACGCTTTTGAAGGAAAGCCCCTTCAGGCGTGCCGTGCGGATATATTGCTGCGTCATCACCTCGACCATGGAGGCGCGTGTCATGCGCGCGATATAGCCGATGCCGTAGATCGCCAGCGTGATCACCGGCAGGGTGAAATTATAGAATGTGATGCCCTGGCTCGCGGAGGCGGCCGACCCGTTCAGCCAGCCGAGCCAGGAGGCGAAGACGACGGTGAAGATGACGCCCGACACATATTCAGGTGTCGCCGTCGAGGCGATCGAGGCGATCGACAGAACGCGATCGGTGCGCGACCCCTCCCGCATGCCGGCAAGGATGCCAACCAGCAGCGACACCGGCACCATTACGCCCAGCACGCAGAGCATCAGAATGCCGGTAGCGCCCAGCGCAGGGAATAGCTTGGCCGCGACCGTGGTCTTGAACTTGGTCGAACAGCCGAAATCACCCTCGATCACGCCGGAGAATGTCGGCACGGCCGGGTCATTGCAGAAGGAGAAGCGCTGCGTGGTCTTTCCGGTCGCCGAATCCGTGATCGGCTGCTTGGGCACGACGCCGAGCCACTGGCCATAGCGAACGAAGAAGTTCTGGCGATAGCCGTGGTTAACCAGCCAGCTTTCAAGCTGCTCGGCCGATGTGTGCATTTCGGTCTGGCTGATCGCCAGCTTCTTCAGATTGGGTTCGAGATTGACGAGGAAGAAGACGACCAGCGTCAGGCACAGCATCGTGAGCAGTATCGTGCCGATGCGTCTGATGATGAATGAGAACATTGTGCCCCCCTGCCGGCCGGGTTGGGGTCAGATATGGTCAACCCTGTGACGAAAACCTTGTGACGTCACGCCGCCGCTGCATCCAATGCAACGGCAACGATCCTGAGAATACGAGGGACACGCGCCCCTCATATTCATCAAGCAGCGGTCACGCCTTGTCGAGCCAGACCTTGCCGAAATCGTGCTCGTAGGTGGGGTGCATCGAGTGGTTCTTCACCTCGGGCTTGATGTTGATGTAGAGCTTGCGCCAGTAAGGCTGGATGATGATGCCGGAATCCTGCAGCATCTGCTCGATATCCTTCATCACCACCTTGCGCTTCTCCGCATCAGCGACGCCGAGCGCCTCGTTGACTTTCTTGTCGAAGTCCGGATTGGCATAGGCCGTCTCGTTCCAGGCTTCGCCCGAACGGTAGGCGATGGCGATGACCTGGATGCCAAGCGGACGCATGTTCCAGTTGGTCTCCGAGAATGGATACTTCGTCCAGTCGTTCCAGAAGGTCGAGCTCGGCAGCACGGTGCGCTTCACCTTGATGCCGGCTTCGCGCAACTGGGCCGCGATCGCGTCCGTGGTGTTCTTGTGGTAGTCCTCGTCGTTGCTGATCAGCTCGTGTTCGAAATCGATCACGCCGGCTTCCGTCAGCATCTGCTTGGCCTTGGCGACGTCGCGCTTGATCTTCGGCAGTTCGACATATTCCGGATGGATCGGCGCGACATGGTGGTTTTCGGCCGGCGTGCCGGCATTGCCGTAGCCGAGTTGCAGGACCACCGAATTGTCGACGGCCAGGCACATCGCCTGACGCACCTTCTGGTCGCCGTAAGGCTTGGCGTTGACGTTGAAGCGCGACACCACGGTAGCCGCGGTCACCACTTCCGAAGGCGGCGCGCCGACGTCCGCGATGATCTTTACGTAGTCGGCGGTCGTTTCGTGGTTGGTCTGCACTTCGCCCGATTCGAAGGCCGAAACGGTCGCGGCCGGATCGGTGCCGTAGTCGATGAACTCGACGCCGTCGAGGAAGGCTTCGCCCTGCCACCACTTGCCGGTCGTGCGGCGCTTGTAGACCACCTTCTGGCCGACATCATAGGAGACGAGCTCGAACGGACCAGTGCCGATCGGGCAGTTCTTGAAGTTGGCGCCCTTCTCGTCGAAGCTCTTGTGGACGACGAGGCCGGGATAGTCGCACAGGTTCGGGATGATGGCGATGTCGGGCTTCGACAGCTTCAGTTTCACGGTCATGTCGTCGACCTTGACGATCGACCCTTCGCGCAACTTCTTGGTCTTTTCGTCGACGAGGCTGCCGAGACGTCCCGGCATCGAGTTGCCTTCGGCTGATTTGTCGGCCCAGCGTGTGAAATTGTAGATCACGTCATCGGCCGTGAACTTGTCGCCATTGTTCCATTCGACGCCAGGCCGCACATGCAGCGTGTACTCGGTGGCGTCGTCGTTGATGTCCCAGCTTGCCAGCAGATATGGAGCGAATGTGTACTCCTTGGTGTATTTCACCAGCGGCTCGAGCGCCTGGCGCTGGGCGTTGGAAATCTCGGACCAGTCGGCGGTACGCGGATCCTTGGGATCCTTGACCGACATCGCCACTTTCAGCACGCCGCCCTTCTTGCCCTGGACGTCCTCGGCCTTGGCCGGGGTCGGAGCGGCAAGGCCGAGCAGGCCGTAGGCCATGGCGGTCGAGGCACCGAAGACGCTGGCGAGCGCGAGGAATTCGCGGCGATCGACTTTGCCCGACTTGGCTTCTTCGGCCATCGCCAGGATGTGATCCGGAACGCTGTCGCCGTTGCTCTTATAGATTGTCATGACTAACTCCCATTGTTGGCTTTCCGCCGATTAACATTCCGCATCCGGGCCATGATGTCAAAGACGGCATGGATTGGGAACATGTTAGCGAATGTGCAACTTTGAAAGGGGGGCAGTTCGCGTGATAGCGACAGTCTTGGCGCAAAATTGCTAGTGCGCCCAGATTTCGCCAAAATCTCTTCGAGCAATTAAATTGAGACATTCGCACTGGTTACGACAGCGCCAGTTATGGCCAGGATGAAGGCCAGGGCCTCAATATTCCTTCTCGTAGAAGATGCCGCCCTTGGCTTCACCGGCGTCCGTCGCCTCGCCGCGCAATTTGACGCCGCGCCCGACATTGAGGTCGATGGTCGCCTTGCCGGAACCCGGCTTGTCCCCCTTCTGGATGGTCACATAGGTGCGGTCGTTCAGGTACTTGCCGGCCGAGACCGCCGTGCCGCCCTTGTCGTCGGTGGTCACGTCGAGGTCGTCGACGCCGATGGCGCTGCGCAGGTTTTCCAGAAGAGACGTCGAACCGCCGACGCCGGCCAATTGTCCGGCGGCCTCGGCCAGCTGCGCGATCTGCAGCGGCGACAGGTTCGACATCGACCGCCCGAAGATGAGTTGCGCCAGCACCTCGTCCTCCGGCAGCGCCGGCACCGAACTGAAGTTGAATTTGGGATTGGTCGCCTCGCCCGACACGACGATGGTGACGGTCGCGCCGGTTGTCGTCGTTGTCGCCGTCAGGTTGAGATAAGGCACCAACGAACCTGAGAACCCGACCGTGCCTTCGGTGAAGGTCAGCCGCTTGCCAAGGATCGACAGCCGGCCGCGCTGCAAGGTGAAGGTGCCGACGGCTTGGGGCGACGAGGCCGGGCCGGTCAGCTTGAGCGAGCCGCCGAGTTCGGCGTCGACACCCCTGCCCTGGATGAAGATCTGGTTCGGCGCGTTGACCGTGACGTCGAGCGCAAGACCGCTGCCACCGCTCTTGCCGCTGGTCGTGGCCGGGCGCAGCGCCTTGTCCTGCGCCCTGACCGGGCCCGGCGCATTCTTGTGCTTGACGTCGAGCGCCGAGAGCGAGCCCGGCAACTTGTCCGGGACCGTGATGACGGTCTTGGCCAGGTTGACGGTGCCGGCAATCGCCGGTGCCGAAGTCAGCGGTCCCTTGATCGTCAGGTCGCCGCCAAGGTTGGCGGTCACCACGCGACCGTCCGTATAACGACCGTCCGTGAGCTTGATCGACAGGTCGGCCGGGAACCCTTGCGCCGGATTGATACCGACCGTGCCACTGGCCGACAGGCTGCCGCGCGTCGACAGTGTACCGGTCAGCCGGTTGATCCTGGCGACGCCGTTGCCGATCGAGACATCGAGGGCGATGTCGTTGACCGCGAGGCCCGAATTGGCATCGACCAAGCGTGCGCCGGACGCCCTCACCGTACCGCCGATGACGGGCGATTTCGCCGGGCCGCGCACCTGCACATTGACATTGGCGTTGCCGCTCAGCGACAGGCCCTGCGCGGCAAGCTTCTCGCTGAGGAGACCGAACGGCACCGCACCGTTGAAGTCGAGCGACAGCGCCGGCGTGCCTGCTGTCGTCACCGTGCCGCCGCCCTTGAGGCCAAGGCCGGCCCCGTCGCTGATATTGGCGTTGAAGGCCAGCTTGTTGCCGGCAAAGGTGCCGGTCGAGGAAACGCTCACCGCGCCGACGCCCGCGCCACGGGTCTGCGATGTCTGCACGCCCGCCGCGTCTATGTTGAAGGCAACGGCGGGGTTCGCCGGTGCGCCCGTCACCTTCACCGTGCCGGAGATGGAGCCCGCGGCATCGAGCCCGGGCGAAAAACCGTTGGCGAGCGACATCGGCACGCGCGCCAGCACCGCATTGATGTCGAGCGCCTGCCCGACCTTGCCGGTTACCGTCGCGGTGCCGCCGCCAAGGTTGAGCACCAGCCTGTCCAGCGTCGTCGTGCCATTGGCGATGCTGACGGTCGAGGCCTGGGCGATGGCCGCCTTGATGCCCTGGACGGTTGCCTGCCCCGAAGCGAGCTCGATCGTGGTGGTGCCGCCGGCCACCTTCACGCGGCCGGCTGCCTTGGCCGGAATGCCCTTGACCGTGGCGCCGCCGGAGAAGCCGGTCCAGTCGCCGTCGCGCCTGAGGTCCACGTCGATGCCGCTGATCACGGTGCCGCCCGATATAACCGTGTCGGCGCGGATCTTGCCGGAGACGACTGGCGCCGCAAGATAGTTTGCGATCAACGCATCGATGGAAACTGCCTTTGCCTGGAGATCGCCACGCGTGATCGAGGTGGTAGCCGCCTTGATGGCGACCTGGGGTGCCGCGCCATTACTGGAGAAGGCGATCGTGCCGCGAACGTCGCCTTCCGCCTTTTCCAGCGCCAGCGCGGCAAGTGGCCCGATGTCGGGGAGGTCGAGCGAAATTGTGCCTTCAGGCACGAACTTGTCGTCCAGCTCCAGATCGCCTGAGACGCGGTTCTTGCCCAGCGACAGCAGCAGTCCGTTGATGGCGCTCTTGCCGTTCGTCGTTGCCAGCACGGCACTCCCCTGCAGCGCCTGCCCGGCGACATTGCCGGTGAGTTGGACATTGGCCGCCGGATTGGCGGCATCGGCCTTGCCGGTAGCCGTGAGCTTCAACCCGGTGATCTCGCGCGATGCCACCGACAGCCCGTCGCTGTTGACGGTAAGCGACAGGTCGGGCGCCATGGCCGGCCCTTGCGCGCTCAGCGCGAAGGCGATGGCGCCCTTGGCATCCCTAGACAATGGCGAGATGTCGCTCAGCGTCCCCCTGATGTCGGCGGTCACCTTATTGTCGGCAAGGCTTGCCTGTCCGTCGGCGCTCAGCGCGCCGGAAGCCAGCTTCAATCCACCGATATGGAGATTGCCGTTGGGTTCGCGCTTCAGCGTGGCGCTTATCTGGGCGCGGTCGCCAAGCATGCCGCGTGCCGCCGTCGGCAAGGCCGACGATGGCGCATCCGCCTTCAGGTTGAGATCGATGGCACCGTCACGCAGCGATACCTGGCCGGCCACCTGGCTGCTCAGCGTATCGCTTTTCAGCGAGCCGCTGTCGATGGCCACGGTGTCGGCGCTCAGCCGGGCGCTGAGCGCGGCCGTGACCTTGCCGGCGATGAGCGGCGCAATCGTTGGATTGTCGAGCCCAACCTTGTCCACCGATACCTTTCCGGAAACCGGCCCGGCGCGATTCCGGAGATCGAATGCGTCCGAGTGCAGTGCCAGGGTCAGTCCGTCCACCTTCGCCGGGCTGGTGACGACCGAGGGCAGGATCACGGAAAGGTCCACTCGGGCATGCGTGCTTTCGCCCGCGATTTTGGCCGATACTGATCGGACCTCCATCTTGACGGGGCTCTCGGCGCTCCCGACCGTCAGCGGCAGGCTGGGGCCCGACGAGGTCAGATCGATCGCAAAATCGCTCGCGCCATTCGGATTGATGGTGCCTGTCGCCTGCCCGGAAACCTTGTCGCCGGACAGGGTTGCATGGTCGAGGGCGACGCCGCCGGCGATTGTGTAGCTGCCGGCCGCATCGACGGCGAGCGGTCCGAGCCCTGCCTGGCGGGTCTGGCTAGTCTCGGCACCGGCCAGTTTCGCGTTGAAACGGATGTCGGGAGTTGCCGGCGCTCCGCTCACTTCAGCGATACCGTCAAGCGTTCCCGTGGCATCCAGGCCAGGCGAAAACGCATTGGCAAGGGCCGCGGGCAAGGCGGATACCTGCGCCGCCAGATCGAGCGTCTCGCCAGCGCTGCCCGACAGCGCCACCCTGCCGCCGCCAATATCGAGCGCAAGCTTCTCGATCTTGGCCGTACCGTCGGCGATGGTCAGAGCCGACGGTTCGGCGATCGCCGCCTTGATGCCGCGAACGGTGGCCTCACCCGAGGCGATCTCGACGCTGGTGGTGCCCGCGGCGATCTTCACCCGGCCGGCAGCGGTCGCGGGAATGCCCGCTATGGTCGCGCCACCAGTGAAATCGGTCCAGTCGCCATCGCGCTTGAGGTCGACGCCGATGCCGCTGATTTCCGTGCTTCCCGAAGTGACCGCATCGGCCTTGATGGTGCCCGAGATCGCCGGCGCCTTGAGATAATTGGCGACCAGCGCATTGATGGCGATCGCTTTGGCGGTAACCTCGCCACGCGCGACCGACGTGCTCTTGGCATCGATGGCAATGGACGGTGCATCGCCGTCCTTGCTGAACAAGATGGTGCCGTTGATGTCGCCGGTCACCGCCTGGCCGGCGAGCGCGGCCAACTGGTCGATGGCAGGTGCGGCGAGCGTCAGCCTGCCCAAGGGCATGAACTTTTCGTCGAGCGCCAGGTCGCCCGAGACCTTGTTGTCGCCCAGCGACACCAGGAATCCATTGATCGAACGCTTGCCCTCGCTGGTCACCAGGGCCGCCTTCATGTCGAGCGGCTGGTCGTTGACGGCGCCGGTCAGCGAGACGTTGGCGGAAGGGTTCGTTATGTCGGCCTTGCCGCTCGCGGTCAGCTTGATGGCCTTTACCGTACGGCCCGAAGCGGTCAGGCTGTCGCTGTTGGCGCTAACGGTGAAATCCGGCGCGGTCATCGCGCCGCTTGCCGACAGCGCGAAATCGACCCCGCCGGCAACCGGCACGCCGACCGTCGGCGACAACACCGAAACGTCGCCCAATTTGCCCTTGATGTCGGCCTGGATGTCAGTGCCTTGCATGCTGGCCGTACCGCTGGCGCTGAGCGATCCTGAAGTGAGTTCGATGGAGTTCGCGGCGAAAGATCCCTGCGGATCGCGCGATGCCGTGGCCGAGAACTTCACCCGCCCGCCGAGTACCGAGGCTATCTGCTGGGGAAACGCGGTGGCCACGGCATCGGCATTCATTTTGAGCTGCATCGACATGTCGGCGAGCGCCACCGTCGCGGTCAGCGAGGCATTGACCGCATCGGAGCGCAGCGTACCCTGATCGATGGCAATGGCGTCCTTGCTGATTGAACCGGCCAGATCGACATTGACCTTGCCGGTGATCAGCGGCGCCAACGTCGCGACGTCGGTTTTCAGGCCGCCCGCCTCCAGCTTGACGGCAACCGGGCCGGCGCGGTTCTGAATATCGAACCCGTCGGAATGGATTTGCGCTGCCAGATCGTCCAGCCGCGTGCCGCCGGCGACGATCGAAACGAAGGAGGCGCCGATGTCGACGATCGGCGCCTTGCCGTCGCCGAAGGCGCGCGCGGTGGCGTTCTTGATCGCGAGCGTGATCGGCTGCGCCTTGCTGCCGACACTGATCACCACGGGCGGGCCCTTGGCGGCGAGTTCGACCGACAGGTCGCTGGCGCCGGCAGGATCGGCAATGCCGGAGGCGGTGCCGTGCACCGCATCGCTCTCGATGCTGGCCCGGTCGATGCTGATGCCGCCCGCCGACGTGGCGGTGCCCGCGACATCGAAGCTGGTCTTGCCGGCAAACAGCGGCTTCAGGTTTTCCGGCAGGAAACGCGCAAAATCGCCGTCGCCCTTCGCTTCGAGATGATTGCCCTTGTCGGTGAGTTGGTGACGCCCGGTGAGTTGGGTGACGATTCGATGATCGACGAGGAAGGTGGCGACACCGCTCCAGTTGGCAAGCGGCCCACTGCCCGAAACCACGATATCGACTGGTGGCGCATCGGGCAGCTTGAGCAGGTTGGCAATGATGCCGCCGGCCGGCTCCGACGCCTTGAGGTCGAGGTCCAGCTTGTTATCGGCGGGTGCGAAGTGGATCTTGGCGTCGACATTGCCCTGTTTGCCGTCGTGACGGGTGACGTTGAGCACCGTCTGGACCGCCAGTGGCGCGGCATCGGCCTTGAGCATTCCCTTGGCCGCCAGCTCGGCGATGCCGCTGCCGGCCAGTTGCTGGCCAAGCGCGATTTCCGGAAGCTCGATCTGCTTGATTTCGATGGAGACCGGCAGCGTCGTCGTGCCGCTCTGTGCGGGCGGCTGCGTACCGGCCACCGGCAGGCGTGCGAGTTCGACGCGATCGGCGGCGATGCGATCGGCGCTGAAGCTTTTGGACAAAAGGGCGGTCGGCGACCAGTCGACGGCCACCTTGCGCGCCACCAGCCAGGCGCCCTCACGGTCCTCGAGCACGACATGGTCGACGCTGAGATTACCCGACCAGATGCCGTCGATGCCGCTGACGGTGACCTTGCGGTCGTCGCTCGAAGCCAGCCGCGAAATGATGCCGGCGAGGTTGTCGCGCCCGCGCTCGGTCTTGGTCAGCACAACCAGCGCGCCGATCGCACCCGCGACCACGATCAGCAGCGTGTAAAGGACAATGCGAAGAATGCGCCAGACCGTCTTCATCGTCAGAACGCCTGTCCGATGCCGGCATAGATGCCGAAATGCGGATCACCTGGATCGCGGTTAAGCGGCACGGCCGCGTCGATGCGCAGCGGCCCGAACGGCGTGACGTAGCGCAGGCCGACACCGGCGCCGACCTTGACGTCGGAGAAGCTGGGAACCGACTTGGTCGACACAGTGCCGGCATCGACGAACGGCACGATGCCGATCGTGTCGGTGACGGCGATGCGCATCTCGACTGAAGTCTCGAAGAAGGACAGGCCGCCGATCGGCTGGCCCGTGAAGTCCTTCGGGCCGATGCCCTGATAGGCATAGCCGCGCACCGAACCGCCGCCGCCGGAATAAAAACGTCGGTCGGCCGGGACGTTCTGCAGCCCGGTACCGACGATCGAGCCTACGGCGACACGTTCGGCCAGCACGAATTTCGAGGCCGTGTCCAGCGACTGATAGGCCGACCCTTCGCCCTTCAGCTTGAGGAAGGCCGCACCGCTCAAAATATCGTAGCTCGGCTCGGCATAGGCCAGCAAACGGAAGCCGGTGGTCGGATTGAGCCGGTTGTCTCTGTTGTCATAGACATACTGCAGCGGAATGCTGGCGATCAGGTATTTGTGCTTGCCGAAGGCGTCGTGAATGCGCGAATAGTCGAGCGCGACCTCGGCTGACACGGTCTGCTTCTTGTCGAGTTCATAGGACAGGCCGGTGCTGCCCTTGACCGAGAAATGGTCATAGGCGTCGGGATGTTCCAGCACCGTCTTGACGCTGGCGAAGAACTTCGATGCCGGCCCGATGACGCCGGGTTTCTCGAACATGATGCCGGCATTGTAGTTCAGTTCGGACAGATTGTTGCTTCCGATGCCGCTGATGGCACCGTCGATGCGCAACTTTTCGGCACGGCCAAACAGGTTGCGATGGCCCCAGTAGCCCTCCAGGCCAAGCCCCTCGGTATTCGAGAATGTGCCGCCCAGCCCGAAATAACGCGGCTTGCGCTCGCTGACCTGGACGCCGATCGGGATGTTGCCGTCCGCATCGAGCTTGTCGGCTTCCTTGAAGCTGACACTGTTGAACACCTCGAGCGCCAGCAGCCTGTCGCGCGCGTCACTGATCTCCTGCGGCGAGTATTGCTTGCCGCGCTTCAACCCGGTCATGTATTCGGTGAAGTCGCGGTCGACCTTCTCGGTGCCTTCCACCGTGGTCGCGCCATAGCCGGCTACCGGGCCGGCCGCGACCGTCAGCGTCACGTCGAGCGTCGATGTGGCATGGTCGGCGACGATCTGCCGGTCGGTCACCCTGGCCAGCGGCCTGCCCTGCTCCTTCAGCGTCCGCACGATCAGCGCCTCTGCCTTGAGCACCGCGCCGGATCCGGCATCGCCGCCTGATATCAGCCCATAATCGGCGCTCATCAGCCCCGCCGCGTCGCCTTCCAGCCTGATGTTGCCGAGCGTGAATTTGGGGCCGGCTGAGATGGTGATCGCTACCGGGATGGGCTGCGGCCCCTTGAATTCGGCGTCCGGCGGCAATTCGTCGAGCGGCTTGCCGTCGATGGTGACGGTGACGACGCCTTCATAACGGGCATCGGCATAAAGGGCTGCGACCAGCTGTTCACGGTCGCTGCGTGCCTTGGCCATCAGCCCGAGCGAGCCCGAAACCGGTCGGTCCTCGTCGCTTTTCAGCGCCGAGGCGTTTTCGAGCTTCTTGACGAGGTCCTTGTCGGCATCGGGCGCGGAGATGGTCACCGCATAGCGCAGGGGATCGACAATGTCGGCGTCCTCGTCGCTGGACGATCCCCACAGCTTGATGCCGAAAAGCTCGAACGCGGCCGCGGACCCCGATTCGCAAAGCAGCGCCATCGAGCACATCATGGCCAAAGCCAGGGCGCGCGGAAGCACGCGCCCTGGCGCGATCCCTCCTGACATCTGCTCTTCATGCGCCGGCATTAAGACAACCTAGTTCGTAAAACTAAAATTGGAATGAAGTTCTGAAGCGCTCGTAAAGGGGCCACAATCCAATTGTCTGAAATAGGACGGGCTTGGAATTCACACCTTCTGCGTTTCCGCAAGAAAGCGTGATCCCCTTTGCCATGGAGGTTACTGTTCGCATACCGGTCCTTGGCCGGAAAATAAACCGTTGGCAGGCGGCACCTGCCGCGTTCGCGCGTTGACAAGCCCGACTGAAGCTTGATCATGCCCGGACGTCTGCAATTGTCTGGAGGGTGTAATGGCAATGCGCGCGGCTCGTGGTCTGTCGATTCTCGTCCTTTTTTTTCTTGCCTGGGGTAGCGTCGCGCAAGCGGCCGAGGCCCGGCGAATCGCGACGACGGACAATTCCGATTATTTCGGCTTCGATCTCCGGTCCGACCAGAACGTCACGCTCGACCAGTGCAAGACGACATGCCTCGGCGATCCGGCCTGCCGCGCCTTCACCTACAACACCAAGGCAAAATGGTGCTTTCTCAAATCCGATTATAACCAGTTGAAATCCTTCACCGGCGCGATCGCCGGCAAGGTCGTCAACATAGACGGCGATCCCGATATCGGCGCGCCGCCGGAACTCGCCTTCTTCCCCAACTGGATGGCCGACCAGGCCCAGCAATACCGCAACAAGCTGCTCGGCCCGGCCTTCGACAAGCCGACAGAGGGCATGGCGGCGCTGACCAATGCCGCCGAACAGGCCGTGTTGACCGGCGACCATCGCTCCGCCATGCAGAAATACGAGGCCGCGGTCTCGGTCATGCCTGACGATGGCCAGCTCTGGCTCAAGCTGGCGCGCGAAAAGCTGGCCGTGCAGCCTGCCGCCAACACCTCCGAAGCCTCGACTTTGCCGGCAAACGGCACGTCGGCCGCGTTCAACGCCTATAAGCTGCTGCGCACCACCAAGACTCGCGCCGAAGTGCTGGCGCTGCTCGGCGACGGTCTCGATAAGCGCGATCTCTACCGGCCGGCGCTGCAGGCCTATGAGGCCAGCCTTGCGCTGGAAGGCTCGCCCGCGGTCCAGGCCGACTATGCCGATCTGAAAGCCCGCAAAGGGTTCCGCGTTGTCGATCACAGCATCGATGCCGACACCAGCGCGCCGCGCATCTGCGCGCAATTCTCCGAGAATCTAGTCAAGACCGGCGTCGACTACGCGCAGTTCGTCACCGTCGACAACGCGCCGCCAAAAGGCGTCGAGGCCAAGGACAAGCAGATCTGCGTCGAAGGCCTGGAGCATGGCCAGCACTACGACGTCACCTTCCGCGCCGGCCTGCCGGCCGCGATCGGCGAAGTGACCGCCGCCCCAGTGGTGCTGTCGATCTATGTGCAGGACCGCGCGCCGTCCGCCCGCTTCACCGGCGACAGCTTCGTGCTGCCGGCCGGCGCGCGCCGCGGCATCCCGGTCGTCACCGTCAACATGAACGCCGCCGAAATGAAGCTCTACCGCATCGGCGACCGTTCGCTGGCGCAGCTTCTGTCGGGCTATCAGTTCCTGCACCAGCTCGACGGCTATGACATCTCCAACATCTCCGAGCAGATGGGCGCGCCGGTCTGGCAGGGCCAGCTCGACATCGGCAACGACCTCAACAAGGAAGTCACCACCTCCTTCCCGGTCGACGAAGCGCTGCCGCAGCGCAAGCCCGGCGTCTATGTGCTGACCGCGCAGCCCGTCAACGACAAGAGCGACGACTACGGTTCGCTGGCCACGCAGTGGTTCGTCGTCTCCGACATCGGCTTGTCGACCTATACCGGCCAGGACGGGCTCAATGTCTTTGCCCGTTCGCTAGGCAGCGCCAAGCCGATTGCCGGCGCCGAATTGACGCTCGTTGCCAGGAACAACGAGGTTCTCGGCACCGCGACGTCGGATGCCGACGGCCATGCCGTCTTCAACCCTGGCCTGACGCGCGGTGACGGCGGGATGGTGCCGGCCGTGCTGATGGCCAAGCAGGGCGACAATGATTTCGTCTTCCTCGACATGGCCAAGGCCGGCTTCGACCTGTCCGACCGCGGCGTCACCGGACGCGCGGCACCAGGCGCGCTCGACGTCTATGCCTGGACCGAGCGCGGCATCTACCGCGCCGGCGAGGACGTCCATGTCGCCGCCCTTGCCCGCGATGGTGCGGCCAAGGCGGTCGAGAACCTGCCGCTGACCTTCATCTTCTCGCGCCCCGATGGCGTCGAGGACCGCCGCATCGTCAGTGACGGCGCATCGGCCGGCGGCCATGCCGTCGACCTGCCCCTCGAACCCAACGCCATGCGCGGCACCTGGTCGGTGTCGATCCATACCGACCCCAAGCAGCCGGCGGTGGCAAGCCAGATGTTCCTGGTCGAGGACTTCGTGCCGGATCGCATCGAATTCGACATGAAGGCCGACAAGCAGGAGATTGCGCGGGGCGAAACCGCCAACATCAACATTGACGGCCGCTTCCTCTATGGCGCGCCGGCGGCGGGCCTTGCGCTGGAAGGCGAGCTGACGCTGTCGACCTCTCGTGACTGGGACCGCTTCCCCGACTTTTCCTTCGGCCTCGCCGACGAGCAGTCGTCGGAGCCGACGGTCACGCCGCTCACCGACCTGCCGGTGGTAGGCGATGACGGCAAGGCGACCTTCCCTGTTACCGTCGACCAGTTGCCCTCGACCACCAAGTTGGTCGACGGCAAGGTGACGGTGCGCATGCGCGAAACCGGCGGCCGCGCCATCGAGCGCTCGCTCAACATCGGCATCCGCCCGCAAGGCCACATGATCGGCATCCGTCCGGATTTCGCCGATGGTGAGGTGCCGCAGGGCGGCACCGCCAAGTTCAGCCTGATCGCCGTCGATCCCGACGGCAAGCGCGAGGCGCTGAAAGCCGCGCAGTGGACACTGGTCAAGGTCGAACGGAACTACCAGTGGTATCGCTCCAACAATTCCTGGAACTACGAGCCGGTCTCCTTCACCAAGTCGATTGCCAACGGCCAGGTCGACCTCGGCGCCGACGGCGACGCAACCGTCTCCGTGCCGGTCGATTGGGGCCAGTACCGGCTCGAGGTCGAGACATCCGATCCCGAGGGGCCGGCGACCAGCTATGAGTTCGACGCCGGCTGGTATGTCGCCTCGACGACCACCGAAACGCCCGACGGCCTGGAGATCGCCCTCGACAAGGACAATTACGCCGCGGGCGAGGTTGCCAAGCTGAAAATCTCGCCGCATTTTGCCGGCGAACTTCTCGTCAACATCGGTTCCGACAAGCTGTTGAAGACCATCACGGCGACCGTGCCGGCCGGCGGCAGCACCGTCGACATTCCGGTCGGCGACGATTGGGGCGCCGGCGCCTATGTCACGGCCACCCTGTTCCGGCCGGGCGATACGCAGGAAACGCGCATGCCGGCCCGCGCCATCGGCGTGAAATGGCTGACGGTCGATCCGGGCGCCAAGAAGCTCGCCATCACCCTGACGCCGCCCGACAAGACCGTGCCGCGCCAGCAACTGTCGGTCCCGGTTTCCGTGGCCGGCGTGCAGCCGGGCACGAACGCCTATGTCACGGTTGCCGCCGTCGACGTCGGCATCCTCAACCTGACCAACTACAAGGCGCCAGACCCGGAGAACTGGTTCTTCGGCCAGCGCATGCTGGGCATGGAGATCCGTGACATCTACGGCCGCCTGATCGATGGCTCGCTGGGCACCACCGGCAAGCTCCGGACCGGCGGCGACGGCGCCAATATGCAGGCGCAGGGCAGCCCGCCCACCGAAAAGCTGGTCGCCTTCTTCTCCGGCATCGTCCAGCTCGACGCCGACGGCAAGGCGCGGATCGACTTCGATATCCCGCAGTTCAACGGCACCGTGCGGGTCATGGCCGTCGCCTGGACCAAGGAAGCGGTCGGCCATGCCCAGGCGGACGTGATCGTGCGCGATCCCATAGTGATTACCGCCGGCCTGCCGCGCTTTCTGGCGCCTGGCGACAACGCCGTCATGCGCCTCGACGTGGCCGACACCGATGGCCCGGCCGGCGACTATGCGCTGTCGATCGATACGACGGGCGACCTGTCGACCGGCGACAAGCCCCTGCCCCAGAAGCTGACGCTCGCACACGGCAAGCGCCAGACGCTTACCGTGCCGCTGATCGCCAGGACGGCGGGCAATGCCTCGCTCACCATCAAGCTGGCGCACGCCGACGGCACCAAGGTCGAGCAGACGCTCTATGTGCCGGTGCGCCCGGCGCAATTGCCGGTCACCACGCGCCTTGTGGTCGACCTCAAGGGCAATGGCGGCGCGCTGCGCATCGACAAGGAACTCTTGGCGGCCAACCTGCTCGACGGCGCTTCGGTCAGTGTCGGCGTTTCGCAGGCGGCGGCCTTCGACGTGCCCTCGCTGCTGATGACGCNCAGCCGCGCCATGCCGCTTCTCTACGTCAACGAGATGGCATCCGGCGTCGGCATGGAAAGTGATCCGGACCTGCACGGCCGCATTCAGGATGCGATCTACAAAGTCCTGAGCTACCAATCCTCGAGCGGCAGCTTCGGCCTGTGGGGTCCGGGCTCCGGCGACCCGTGGCTCGACGCGTATGTCAGCGAATTCCTGACCAGGGCGCGGGAGCAGAAATACGACGTGCCGGCTCTCGCGATGAACCAGGCACTCAACAACCTGCAGAACTCGCTCGGCTACGACCAGAGCGTACAGGACCGCGGCAGCGAGATCGCCTACGCGCTCTATGTGCTCGCCCGCAACAAGAAGGCCTCGATCGGCGATCTGCGCTATTACGCAGACACGCAGCTCGAAGCCTTCTCGAGCCCGATGGCCGTTGCCCAGCTGGCGGCCAGCCTGGCGCTCTATGGCGACGCGCAGCGTTCGGAGGCGACGTTCAAGACCGCGCTGCAGCTCGCCAAATCGAGCACGGACTACGATTGGTACCGCTCCGACTACGGTTCGGCGTTGCGTGACGGCGCGGCCATGCTGTCGCTGGCGGCGGAATCAAAGCCCGTATCGACCATCGTGCCCGAGCTGATCAAACTGGTGACCAGGGAACGCGCCGAAGCGCGCTGGACCAGCACCCAGGATGATTCCTGGATGCTGCTGGCGGCGCGCGCGCTGAAGGAAGGCAACGACTCCATCGCGCTGACCGTCAATGGCGCGCCGCATTCGGGTGGTTATTCCAACCGAGTCAACGGCTCTGAACTGGTCGACAGCCCGCTGGAAGTCGCCAACACCGGCAAGACCCCGCTGCAGGCCGTCGTCACCACCGTGGCGTCGCCGATCCAGCCCTTGCCGGCCGGCGGTGACGGCTTCACCATCAGCCGCACCTACTACAAGCTAGACGGCACCGAAGCCAACGTGACCGAGGCTACCCAGAACGAACGCTATGTCGTCGTGCTCAAGGTCACCGAGCAGAACAGCTGGCCGTCGCGCCTGCTGGTCACCGACCTGTTGCCGGCCGGTTTCGAGATCGACAATCCAGGCCTCGTCTCCAGCGCCCAGTTGACGAACTTCTCCTGGCTGGCACAGACCGACGCCGCGCATCTGGAATTCCGCGGCGACCGGTTCGTCGCGGCATTCAACCCGGCCGATGGCGACCATGACCACAATCTGACGCTTGCCTATGTCGTGCGCGCCGTGACGCCGGGTACCTACGCCCATCCGGCGGCAACGGTTGAGGACATGTACCGTCCGCAATATTCAGCCCGCACCGCCACCGGCATGATGGAGATCAAGGCACCGTAAGGCGATGCTGGCGAATATGAACAGGACGACGGCGCTGCCCCTCATCCGCCTGCCGGCACCTTCTCCCCGTATAGTGACGGGGAGAAGGGAGCTATCTCGAACTTCGCCGCTTTTTCTGCAACGCTGGCGATTGGCGAAACCATCAGCAACAGCCTCTTTCTCCCCGTTTCTATACGGGGAGAAATGTCCGGCAGGACAATGAGCGGCGGCGCCATGTTCTCCAGAAAATTCCTGCGCCGCGCCGCCATAACCGCGGCTTCTTGCGGCGGCTTTCTCGCCCTCTCCACCGCCACCCTCTGGCAACTCGACCGTGCCTTCCCGCCCCCGCTTCCTGAAAGGCTCACGGTCTCCACCGAAGTCCAGGACCGCGACGGCCAGCTGTTGCGCGCCTTCGCCACGCCGGACGGCTACTGGCGGCTGGAAACCCGGCTCGACCAGGTCGACAAGCAGTTCGTCGACATGCTGGTCACCTATGAGGACAAGCGCTTCTGGGACCATGAGGGGGTCGACGTGCTGGCACTGGCGCGCGCCGCCGGCCAGTTCGCAACCAGCGGCCACATCGTCTCCGGTGGCTCGACCCTGTCGATGCAGCTTGCCCGCCTGATCGAGCCGCGCGAGAGCCGCAGCCTCGGATCCAAGATCAAGCAGATGCTGCGCGCCGTCCAGATCGAACGGCGGTTGTCGAAGCGCGAGATCCTCGAACGCTATCTCACACTGGCGCCATATGGCGGGAATTTGGAGGGCGTACGTGCCGCTTCGCTGGCCTATTTCGGCAAGGAGCCAAAGCGGCTCACCGTTTCCGAAGCCGCGCTTCTGGTGGCCCTCCCCCAATTGCCGGAAAAGCGCCGCCCTGACCGCAACCTCCAGATCGCCCACGCAGCTCGCGACCGTGTGCTCACCCGCATGGTCTCATCAGGCCTGATCGGCCAACGCGAGGCGGCACGCGCGGCGCTTGAGGATGTGTTGAGCCTGCGCCGGCGCTTGCCGGCGCTCGCCGCCCATGCCTCTTACGCGATGCTGCCCAAGGCCGTCCCCGGCCAGCCGCTCAAGCTGACGATCCGCAAAAGCGTCCAGCAAGGACTGGAACAGGTGGCCCGCGACGCCGCCACCAGGCTCGGGCCGCGTCTGTCGGTCGCCATGGTGCTGGCCGATGCCCGCACCGGCGACATTCTGGGCGAAGTCGGCTCGGCCAATTTCTTCGATTCCAGTCGTTCCGGCTGGATCGACATGACCAAGGTCGTGCGCTCGCCCGGCTCGACACTGAAGCCGTTCATCTATGGCCTCGCCTTCGAACAGGGACTGGTGGCGCAGGAGACGCTCATCGAGGACAGCCCGGTCGATTTCAGCGGCTACAGGCCGAAAAATTTCGACATGGGCTATCAGGGCGATGTCTCGATCCGCCAGGCGCTGCAATTGTCGCTCAACGTGCCGGCGATTCGGCTGCTCGACGCGGTCGGTCCGGCGCGGCTGACGGCGCGGTTCCGCCAGGCGGGCGTCAACCCGATCCTGCCGGTCAATGAGGCGCCGGGGCTGGCGATCGGCCTTGGTGGCGTCGGCGTCACGCTGCGAGACCTCGTCCAGCTCTATACGGGGCTCGCCAATGGCGGCAAGACGCACTCGCTGCGCGACGGCACCGAGCCGGCCAATGCCGTGAGTTCGACCACCACCATCCTCAACGACCAGGCCAATTGGCAGATCATCGACATCCTCTCCGGAGTAAAACCGCCCGAAGGCGCCTTGCAGCGCGGCATTGCCTACAAGACCGGAACCTCCTACGGCTATCGCGATGCCTGGTCGGTGGGCTTCGATGGCCGCTATGTGCTGGGCGTCTGGGTCGGCCGGCCCGATGCCGGCGCTGTGCCGGGCCTCTCCGGCTATGTCTCGGCCGCTCCCATCCTGTTCGAAGGTTTTGTCCGCTCCGGCCTCGCCACCGTGCCGCTGCCGGGCAAACCGCCCGGTGCCTTCGCACCCAAGCGCGAGGACTTGCCTGTGACGCTTGCCCGCTTCGGCGCCGGCGCGGATGGCCTGGTGCAGGCGACGCCGACCGAACCGGCGCCGACCATCATCTTCCCGCCTGACGGCGCCCGCGTCGATCTCGCCACCAACTCGGCCGACGCCTCGCCGCTGGTGCTGAAATTGCAAGGCGGCCGCGCCCCGTTCCGCTGGCTGGCCAACGGCAAGCCCCTCATCGGCCTCGACCGCCGCCGCACCGCGACCTGGCTGCCCGACGGCGCGGGTTATTCCACGCTCACCGTGATAGATGCGGCCGGACGAGCGGCGAGTGTGAAAGTGTTCGTCCAGTGAAAGCGATCCTTGAATAGTATGCGCCAACCGATTCAGCGCATTGGCTTTTGTGCGCTGATGATTGCCGGCTTCGCCCTGCCGGCGCGTGCCGATCCCCTCCCCGCGGGTTTCGTTCGCCTCGCCGATGTCGCGCCATCTATCCGCCAGGACATCCGCTACGCCGCAACCGACAACTTTCTGCACCGCAAGGTGAATGGCTATGACGCGCCGGTCTGCATTTTGACCCGGGAGTCCGCCGAGGCGCTTTCCAGAGTCCAGCGGGCGATCGCCACCAGAGGCCTGACGCTGGTCGTCTTCGACTGCTACCGCCCTGCCCGCGCCGTGGCCGATATGGGCCACTGGACGGCCGCCGGTGGACCGCCGGACCCGCAATGGTATCCGACGGTCAAGCGTGGCGATCTCATCGCCAAGGGCTATGTCGGTGAACGGTCCAGCCATTCGCGCGGCTCGACCGTCGATGTTGCCATCGGGCCTGTCGACAGTACCCCCGTGCCGAAACCGGCCTGCGGCGCGATCAATGCCGACACCGTCGATTTCGGCACCGGCTTCGATTGTTTCGACCCGAAGAGCGAGACCGCGCATCGCCCGCTCGGCGCCGAAGCGGCGGCAAACCGAAAGCTGCTCGTCGATGCCATGCGTGCTGGCGGGTTCAAGAACCACACGCGCGAATGGTGGCACTTTGCGCTGGCCCGCGGGCCATTTCAAAAGCAGCGTTTCGATTTCCCGGTGACCGCCGAGTAACCTGCCCAACCAGCCTTGCCCGGCAACCGCGCATCCCTAGATAGGCCGGATGGCGGGCCGACTCCGGCGCGGAGCGACCCCGAGCAAAATAGTTCTCACAACAACGACATATCGCCGAAGATTTTCTTCACGAGGGCAAAAAAGGCAACATTCAATGCATCTTATTTCTACCAATTCGCTAGATTTGGCGCGGGTTCAAAGGAGGCAGAAATGACCAAACCTCATTTCCGGAAATTGCTCGGCGCACTGATGGCCGCATCTGTCCAGTTCGGCACGCTCGGTTTCGCGTTCGCCGATACCACCATTCTCAACGTGTCCTATGATCCGACGCGCGAGCTCTACAAGGCCTATGACGAGGCCTTTGCCGCGCATTGGAAAACGGAGACCGGCGAGACGGTGACCATCCAGCAGTCGCATGGCGGATCGGGTGCCCAGGCCCGCGCGGTGATCGACGGCCTCGACGCCGATGTGGTGACGCTGGCGCTCGAAGGCGACATCAACGCCATCGTCTCCAAGTCAAAGAAGATCAATCCCGACTGGCGCACCAAATTCGAAAACAATTCAGCGCCCTATACCTCGACGATCATCTTCCTTGTCCGCAAGGGCAATCCCAAGGGCATTCACGACTGGAACGACCTCGTCAAGGACGGCGTCCAGGTGATCACGCCTAACCCCAAAACCTCGGGCGGCGCACGCTGGAACTATCTCGCGGCCTGGGCCTATGCCAATGCCAACGATGGCGGCGATGAAGCCAAGACGAAGGAATTCGTCGGCAAGCTCTACGCCAATGCTCCGGTGCTCGACACCGGCGCGCGCGGCTCGACGGTGACCTTCGCGCAAAAAGGCCTGGGTGACGTGCTGATCGCCTGGGAGAACGACGCCTATCTGGCGCTCGACGAGTTTGGCGCCGACAATTTCGACATCGTTTATCCGCCGACCTCCATCCTGGCCGAGCCACCGGTGGCCGTGGTCGACGCCAATGTCGACGCCAGGGGCACGCGCAAGGTGGCCCAGGCCTATCTGAGCTATCTCTATTCCAAGGAAGGCCAGACCATCATCGCCAAGAACCATTATAGGCCGTCCAAGCCCGAATTGGTTCCCCCCGAGGATCTCGCCAAGCTGCCGCCAGTCAAGCTGATCACCATCGACGATCCGCTTTTCGGCGGCTGGAAGAAAGCGCAGCCTTATCATTTCGGCGACGGTGGTATATTCGACCAGATCTACAAGCCGGCCCAGTGAGCTAAACCTAGATCAGGACGACATGACCACAGCACCCGCGCAGGCGGGGTGGCGGTTCAGACAGCCGAGCGTCATTCCGGGTTTCGGATTGACGCTCGGCTTCTCGCTTGCCTACCTCACCCTCATCATCCTCATCCCGCTATCCGGGCTGATCTGGCGTTCGGCCGCTCTCGGCTGGGTCGATTTCTGGGCCATCGCCACCGACCGCCGCACGATCAACGCCCTTCGAATCAGCTTCGGTACGGCGTTCATCGCGGCTGTCGTCAATGTCGTCTTCGGCACGCTCGTCGCCTGGGTGCTGGTGCGCTACCGTTTTCCCGGCCGCCGCATCGTCGACGCCATGGTCGACCTGCCCTTCGCCCTGCCGACGGCTGTGGCCGGCATCGCGCTGACCACGCTCTACGCGCCGAATGGCTGGATCGGCAAATTGCTGATGCCGCTCGGCATCAAGGTCGCCTACACGCCGCTGGGCATCGTCATTGCGCTGATCTTCATCGGCCTGCCCTTCGTCGTGCGCACCGTGCAGCCGATCATGGAAGAAATCGACAAGGAAGTGGAGGAAGCCGCAGCCACGCTTGGCGCCAGCCGCTTCCAGATCATCACCCGCGTGCTCTTTCCCGGCCTGGCGCCGGCCATCATCACCGGCTTCTCGCTGGCCTTCGCGCGCGGAGTCGGAGAATACGGCTCGGTCATCTTCATTGCCGGCAACCTGCCCTACAAATCCGAGATCGCGCCGCTTTTGATCGTCATCCGGCTCGAGGAATACAATTACCCGGCGGCGACCGCGATCGCGGCGATCATGCTGGCGCTGTCGTTCCTCATGCTGTTGATCGTCAATCTGGTGCAGACATGGAGCCGCAAGCGCTATGGCTGATCCCGAGATCAAATCCTACGAACCGTTTCATGAAAGCCGCTCGGCGGCGGTGACCGAGAGCCGGCCGGCGCAGTCCGTGCTGATGGCCATCGTCTTCGTCTTTCTCGCCGTATTCCTGTTGCTGCCGCTGATCATTGTTTTCAAGGAAGCTTTCGCCAAAGGCGTTGGCACTTACTTGCAATCGCTAAGCGATGCCGACACGCGTTCGGCGATCCGCCTGACCTTGCTGGTGGCCGCGATCTCGGTCCCGCTCAACATCGTCTTCGGCATCTCGGCCGCATGGGCGATCGCCAAGTTCGAGTTCAAGGGCAAGGCCTTCCTGACCACGCTGATCGACCTGCCCTTCTCGGTCTCGCCGGTCATTTCGGGTCTGGTCTACGTGCTTCTGTTCGGTGCTCAGGGGTTGCTCGGCGAGTGGCTGAAGGCACATGGCATCCAGATCCTGTTCGCAGTACCGGGCATTGTGCTGGCCACCGTCTTCGTCACCTTCCCCTTCGTCGCGCGCGAGTTGATCCCGCTGATGCAGGAACAGGGTAATGGCGACGAGGAGGCCGCCCTTTCGCTTGGCGCCAATGGCTGGCAGGCCTTCTGGTACGTGACCTTGCCCAACGTCAAATGGGGCCTGCTCTACGGCGTGCTCCTGTGCAACGCGCGCGCCATGGGGGAGTTCGGCGCGGTTTCGGTGGTGTCGGGTCACATACGCGGCCTGACCAACACCATGCCGCTGCATGTCGAAATCCTCTACAACGAGTACAACGCCGTCGGCGCCTTCGCCGTCGCTTCCTTGCTTGCCGGGCTGGCGCTCGTCACACTGGTCTTGAAAACACTGCTCGAGATGCGCTACGGCGCCGAACTCGCCGCGACGCGCGGACATTAGAAGGTTCATTGCATGGAAGTTCGCGTTGCCAATGTGCGCAAGGAGTTCGAGCGGTTTCCGGCGCTCCACGATGTCTCGCTCGACATCAAATCGGGCGAACTGATCGCGCTGCTCGGACCGTCCGGCTCCGGCAAGACGACGCTGCTCAGGCTGATCGCCGGGCTGGAGCGCCCGACGCGTGGAAAAATCTTTTTTGGTGACGACGACGCTTCGCAGAAATCGATCCAGGAGCGCAATGTCGGCTTCGTCTTCCAGCACTACGCCCTGTTCCGCCACATGACGGTGGCCGACAATATCGGCTTCGGCCTCAAGGTGCGGCACGGGCCGACGCGGCCGCCGGCCGCCGAAATACGCCGCCGCGCCTCCGAGCTTCTCGATCTCGTCCAGCTTTCAGGGCTGGAGAAGCGCTATCCCGCGCAGCTTTCGGGCGGCCAGCGCCAGCGCGTGGCGCTCGCCCGCGCCATGGCGATCGAACCCAAGGTGCTGCTGCTCGACGAGCCGTTCGGCGCGCTCGATGCGCAGGTGCGCCGGGAACTGCGCCGCTGGCTGCGCGAAATCCATGACCGCACCGGCCACACCACCGTCTTTGTGACCCACGACCAGGAAGAGGCTTTGGAGCTTGCCGACCGCGTCGTGGTGATGAGCCAGGGCCGCATCGAGCAGGTCGGCACAGCCGATGATATCTACGACACGCCGAACTCGCCTTTCGTCTACGGCTTCATCGGTGAATCCAGCTCCCTTCCCGTCAAGGTCGAGAATGGCGAGATCTGGCTGGCCGACCGTCCGATCGGATTGTCGGCGCCGCATGCGCCCGAGGGCGACGCGATGCTCTACTTCCGGCCGCATGACGTCGAACTGCTGGACGGTTGCAGCGGCTGCATCGCCGGCACCGTGGCCGCCAGCCGCCGCGTCGCCGGCACAAGGCGCGTCGAGCTTGAAATTGGCGGCGAACGCCAGCGGGTCGAGATCGAACTGCCGGTCGATCATCCGGCGGCGCAGAAGAGCCGCGTGGCGTTCCGGCCGGGGCGCTGGAAGCTGTTCCCGGCTGCATAAAAACACGACCAATATGAATTTTGTCGCCACCCGGACCGACGGCGGTCGCCTACCGTTTCACCAGGCCTTTCAAGGACAATACCAGGATCATCGGATGAAGGGACTGGCAAGGACAGGGTTCACAGGATGACCCTATTTGAAAGAAAAAACTACGATCCGCATGCTCGGGAAACGGTTTTCTAGCAACAAGTGCCAAGCCCTGAATCTATGCCTCGCCGCCCGTCTTGGCCCCGGCTATGGTCCGGCAATAGAGCGTTGCATCCGGAGCCCTTCATGAAGCGATTTTTCCTCGGCGTTGCCGTCGCAGCCGGCCTCATCCTCGCATCCTCCCAAGCCTGGTCGGCCGACAAGCTGCTTAACGCCTCCTATGACGTCGGCCGGGAACTCTTCGCGCAGGTCAACAAGGCCTTTATCGCGAAGCATCCGGCCGTCAGCATCGACCAGTCCCATGCCGGCACTTCGGCGCAGGCGCGTGCCATCGCCGAGGGCCTTGGCGCCGATGTCGTCACCTTCAACCAGGTCACCGACGTCGACTTCCTGGTGAAGAAGGGGCTGGTCTCGGCCGACTGGCAGAAGGATTTTCCAGACAACGCCTCGCCCTTCTATTCGCTGCCTTCGTTTCTCGTCCGCGCGGGTAATCCCAAGCACATCAAGGACTGGAACGACCTCGTGCGCGACGACGTGCAGGTGATTTTCCCCAATCCGAAGACATCGGGCAATGCGCGCTACACCTATTTGGCGGCCACCGCCTACGCCAAGGAAGCCTTCAAGGGCGACGACGCCAAGGTGAAGGAGTTCATCACCAAGCTGTTCAACAACGTGCCGATCTTCGACACTGGCGGGCGCGCCGCGACCACCACCTTCGTGCAGCGCGAGATCGGCGACGTGCTGATCACTTTCGAATCCGAGACGCGCGGCATCCGCAAGGAATATGGCGACGACAAATTCGAGCAGGTCACCCCTTCGGTCAGCCTTCTGGCGGAATTCCCGGTGGCGATCGTCGACAAGGTCGCCGACGAACACGGCACGCGCGACCTAGCCAAGAGCTATCTCGACTTCCTCTACACCCCCGAGGGCCAGGGCATCGCCGCCGAGAATGGGCTGCGCGCACGCGACGCAGCTGTCGCGGCCAAATACAAGGCCGATTTTCCGGATGTGCGCCTGCTGACGGTGGAAGACGTCTTCGGCGGTTGGGACAAGGTCCAAAAAGAGCATTTCGCCGCCGGCGGCCTGCTCGACCAAGCTTATGGGAGCCGGTAAGTCTCCACGCCCAACAATAAGATCGACGAAAGCCGGCCCGGGGCCGGCTTTCCTTGTTTAGGCGATAAGGCAAATCCGGCGCGCATCGTGCAAAACGTTACAAACAATCAACGCGTTTGTGTCAAACATGCCTTTCCAATGGCTTGTTTTCGCGAAACGGCAGCGTGTGAAAGCAATGCCGTCATCATTTGCACACAAACAGCCGCCAGATGCGGGGTGGTTGGGGCTTAAACGGGTTATCAGGGCATGCTGACGAAAAAAGGCAAATACGGCCTCAAGGCTCTCGTGCATCTTTCCAATCTTCCGGTC
Source organism: Mesorhizobium sp. LNHC229A00 (assembly GCF_000502415.1). Taxonomy (NCBI): domain Bacteria; kingdom Pseudomonadati; phylum Pseudomonadota; class Alphaproteobacteria; order Hyphomicrobiales; family Phyllobacteriaceae; genus Mesorhizobium; species Mesorhizobium sp. LNHC229A00. The sequence continues at coordinate 93,532 of NZ_AYWQ01000001.1, read as the reverse complement.
GGCCAATTGGCCTTCGTCAACGACATCGCCGTCGCCAACAACATCCCGAAGAAATTCCTCGATGCCATACTGGGCGAATTGCGCAACGCCGGCTTCGTCCAGAGCCGCAAGGGCAAGGAAGGCGGCTATCGCCTCGCCCGTCCCGCTTCCGAGATCAAGATCGGCCATGTCGTGCGCGTGCTCGACGGTCCGCTGGCGCCGATACCTTGCGCCAGCCGCACGCAGTACCAGCGCTGCGAGGATTGCGACGAAGCGACCTGCCAGGTCCGTCACATGATGCTGGAAGTGCGCCAGGCGATCGCCGAGGTGCTGGACAACCGCAGCCTCGCCGCCATGCGCGATGCCGACAACGACGATTTTCCGGTCGAGTTGACATCCCAGATCTAGAGCCGGGCGAATGAGGCTGTCGAGGTTCACGAAATCCCGAAAAGTCCCCCGTAAGCCATCGGCAGCCAGCTTTCGCACCGAGATCATCGCCGACGTCTTTGTCCCCGAATATGCCGAGGACGTGCGCTTCTTCAGCCGCAAGCAGCTTAACGCCGGCAAGCTCCGCCGCTTCTCCACCACGGATCTTCGCGAAAGCCTGGCCGTCCTCTTCTACCTCGCGGTCGCGGCGGTGCTGCCGGTGCGCTGGTGGTCGCCGATTTGCGATTGGGCGTCGAGGTTTCGCCTGAAGCGCCATATGCGCAAGGATTTCCCCGGATATGCCGCTGCAACCCGCGCGGTGCTCGGCAGCGACATCGATGCGCGCAAGCTGTTCGAGGCATTGCTCGCGGCGCGCCATCGCCGCCGCATGCAACTTGCCGCGCATCTGGTCGCCCGTCGCTGGAGGCCGGCGATCCGGCTGGAAGGGCTCGAGGACTTGCAGGCCGCTTTGCAACGCGGCCATGGCGCGATCCTCTGGTGCGATCAGTTCACCGCCCAGACAATGATCGGCAAGCGCGCCATGCACGATGCCGGCATCGAAGCGCATCAGGTCAGCGTCAACACGCATGGCGTTTCCGAGACGGCATTCGGCCAGCGCTTTCTCAATCCGCCAATGGTCCATGTCGAGAACCGGTTCCTGAAAAGCCGGATCGTCTTTGACCGTGAAGACGCCTATCAGGTCACCATCCGCATTCAGAAGATGCTGAGGCAGAACGGCGTCGTGATGATGACCAACACCACCCACGCCGGCTCGACCTTCGCCGAAACCGCGCTTGGCGAAAGCGGCTGGACGCACCTTGCCTCGGCACCGGCGAATTTCGCCGCCCGCGGCAAGACGGCCCTGTTTGCGATGTCGACCTTCGAGGTCGTTCCCTTCCGGGAATATCGCGCCGTCTTGAGCCCCGAACTGGTGCCGGCTCCACAGGCGCTCCAGGCAGCGGACACAATCAGGGACGGCGCCAAGAACATGGCCCTGCAGGCATGCTACATCCTGCTCAAACGCGACCGCCTGCTGCAGGCGCTGAAAGAATACCCCGAGCAGATGATGTCCTGGTCGCGCCACGAGCGGTTGACGGAAGCCCAGGGCGGCATCGGCATCAGCGCTGAAGAAGCCTCATGACCGGCGTACCAAGCGCATTGCCTGGCCAACGAGTTCGTCGACCGGCCCCGTCGCGTCGAGCGTCAATGCCCGCTCATCTTGCCCCGGCGGCTCGAGGATGGCGAACTGGCTGTCGACCAGGCTTGCCGGCATGAAATGGCCCTTGCGGTTGCCAACGCGCCGCCGCGCGGTGGCGGGATCGATCTCCAGATAGAGGAAGACGATATCAGGGCAAAAACCGCGCAGGCGCTCGCGATAACCGCGCTTCAGCGCCGAGCAGGCGGCGACCACACCTTGCCCCTTGGCGATCGTGGCCCGGATCTGCTCGCCGATCGCATCGAGCCAGCCTTCGCGCAGTTGATCGGTGAGCGGCTCGCCGCGTGCCATACGGGCGACGTTTTCGGGCGGATGCAGCCTGTCGCCCTCGATGAAGACGGCATCCAGCGCGGTGGCCAGCGCGATGCCGACGGCTGACTTGCCGCAGCCGGCGACCCCCATCACCACGATGGCCGGAGGCGCCAAACCTGAAGCGCCTGTCGACGCCTGCGCTGCGTTTTCGTCCACCGTCAGCGGCTCGCCGGCGCTCGGCCATAAAGAAGGAGCATGGTGACGATGACGACGCCATAGATGATCTGCCGTCCCGCCTCCGGCATCTGCATGACCGACAGGATGGATTGCAGCAGCGTGATCAGGATGACGCCGGCAACGGTGCCGAGATAGGAGCCGCGCCCGCCCAGGATCGAGGTGCCGCCCAGCACCACGGCCGCGATCGACGGCAGCAGATAGGCATCGCCCATCGACTGCGCCGCCTTGGAGGCATAGCCGGCCAGCAGCACGCCGCCGAAGGCGGAGAGCCCTCCGGAGACGGCGAAGGCGATCATCACCACGCGTCTCGTGTCGATGCCCGAGAGATAGGCGGCGCGCTCGCGGTTGCCGATACCATAGACCGCGCGGCCGAAGCCGGTGCGCGTCAGCACGAACACCATCGCAATCCCTATAAGCGCCCAGATGATGACGGCGTTGGGAACGCCCGGAATGGTGAAGCCGGTGGCCAGGTAGCGCATGGCGCCGGTCGCCGAATCCTGTGGCGAGAAGCCGCCGGTGTAGACCACCATCAGCCCTTGCGCGACGGCATTGGTGGCGAGCGTGATGATCATCGAGGGAATGCGCAAATAGGCCACGCCGATGCCGTTGACGACGCCGATCAGCACGCCGCAGAAGATGCCGAAAGGGATCGCCAGCACCACCCCGGCCGGACCGTAGGCGGCCGCCGCGCAGGCCATCATCGCGCCCGCCGCCACCGACCACGGCACCGACAGGTCGATCTGGCCGAGCAGGATGACCAGCATCATGCCGGTGGCGATGACGCCGAGGAACGAGGCCACCTTGAGCTGCTGCAGGAGATATTCAGGCGACAGGAAGCTGCGTGAATAGAGACTGCCGACCAACAGCAGCACCACGATGCAGGCAAAGGCGGTCAGCACCGCCGGATCGGCGCGGCGGATGAATTTCGGCATGCGGCCGGCAATGCCGCCCAAGGTCGTCTCGCTCACAGGAACCACTCCAGCCGGTTGCGGACCCGAAACAGGGCGAAGGCGCCGAGGCTGACGGCGACCAGCAGGATAACGCCCTGGAACAACGGCTGCCAGAGCGGATCGAAGTCGAACACGAACAACAGGTCGCCGATGGTGCGGAAGGCAAGGGCGCCGAAGATGGCGCCGATGGCGCTGCCCTTGCCACCAAACAGCGACACACCGCCCAGCACGACAGCCGCGATCGAGAACAACGTGTATGCATTGCCGCTGGCATAGGCGGCCTCCCCGGTATAGGTGAAAAATGTCAGGAACAGCCCGCCGATCGCGGCCAGCAACCCCGCCAGCGTGTAAGCGCAGAACTTGCCGCGCCTTATCGGCACGCCCGACATGTAGGCCGCTGTTTCCGAAGAGCCGGCCGCGTAGGCGGCACGGCCGAGTACCGAGCGGCTGAACGGCACCCAGATCAACAGCACGACCGCCAGCAGCACGATCAGGCTTGCGGGCACCAGATCGAACAAACGTCCTGTCATAGCATCGGCCAGATCCTCGTTGACCGAGCCGCCCGGAAAGGGCCGCAGCAAAAGGCCGATGCCGTAGTAGACCGCGCCGGTAGCGATGGTCGCGACGATCGGCTGCAGCCTTCCATAAATGACGATGGCGCCGTTGACGGCGCCGCACAGAAGGCCCGCCACAAGCACGGCGATGACGCCGAGCGTGGTCTGCATCGGCGTGCCCACCACCAGCCAGGAGGCCAGGCAGTTGGTGAGCAGGAAGATCATGCCCACGGACAGGTCGATGCCGGAGGTGATGACGACCAGCGTCTGCGCCATGGCGACGAAGGCAAGCAGCACGCCCTTGTTCGCCGCCGTCTGCACGACATTGGCGGTAAAGCCTGCCGGATGGTTCGAGGTATAGATGACGAACATGACGATGAAGATGCCGAGCGCCAGCAACGTTCCGCGCTGCTCGGCCAGCCAGTAGCGCCAATCTTTCACACGCTTGCTCCCAGGCCCACCGGGCTCTCCTCGCCATGGATGTTGAGCGCGCTCGCTATCAGCGCCCGCTCGGTGATCTCGCCGCCGACCAGCTCTCGCTTGACGGCGCCGTCATAGAGCACCAGGACCCGGTCGCAGCAGCCGATCAGCTCGTCATAGTCGGTCGAATAGAACAGGATCGCCGCGCCCGCATCCGCCAGCTTGCGCATCAGCTGATAGATCTCCTGCTTGGTGCCGACGTCGATGCCGCGCGTCGGGTCGTTGAGCAGGATGATGCGCGGCTGGCGCATCAGCCATTTGGCGATCACCACCTTCTGCTGGTTGCCGCCCGACAGCGCGCCGACCGGAATGTCGAGGCCCGCGGTCTTGATCGCCAGCAGGCTGACCATGTCGTCGATCAGCCGCTGTTCGGCGGCACGGTCGATGATGCCGCCTTTCGACAGCCGGTCGAGCGCGGCGAAGGACAGGTTCTCGCGCACCGTCATCGGCAGCATCAGTCCTTCGGTCTTGCGGTCTTCCGGGATGAGGGCCATGCCGATGCCATCCTCGCGGGCCGCTGCCGGGCTGGTGATCGTCACCGGCCTGCCGTCGATCAGCACCTCGCCGGAGAGGCCGCGGAGCACACCGAAGAACGCGAGCAGCAATTCGCGCTGGCCCTGGCCGTCCAGCCCGCCGAGGCCGACCACCTCGCCTGCCCTGACTGTCAGCGAGATATCGTGCAGCCGGTCGGCCCAGGACAGCTTGCGCGCCTCGAGCCGGGGGGCGGCACCGGCGGGTGCCGCTGCTGGCTTGGGCGGAAAAATATGGCTATATTCACGGCCGATCATCAGCTCGACCACCTCGTTGTCGCTCTTCGAGCCGGCCTCGTAGCTGGCGACATTGCGGCCATTGCGGAACACGGTGCAATGGTCGGCCAGTTCGGCGATCTCATTCATGCGGTGCGAGATGTAGAGCAGCGCCAGCCCTTCCGAGCGCAGTCGTTTCAAGACGCCGAAGATCTTCGCGACATCCGCCGCCGTCAGCGCCGAAGTCGCTTCGTCGAGGATGAGGATGCGCGGTTTCCTGGCCAGCGCCTTGGCGATCTCCACCATCTGGCGCCGTGACAGGGGCAGATCCTTGACCAGTGCCAGCGGATGGATGTCGGCGGCGCCCGCGCGCGCCAGCGCGTCCTCGGCGATGCGCCGCTGCGCCTTGCGGTCGATCATGCCGAAGCGTTTGGGCGGATCGGAGATGACGATGTTGTCCGCGACGCTGAGTTCGGGGATCAGCGACAGTTCCTGGAAGATGCAGACGATCCCGGCCTTGTTCGCCGCACCCGGCGACGCGAAGGTCACCTCGCGTCCGTCCAGCGTCATGTGGCCCTCGTCGGGCGCCACGACACCGGCCATGACCTTGATCAGGGTCGATTTGCCAGCCCCGTTTTCACCGAGAATGGCGTGGATGCTGCCGGCCCCGACCGTCAGTTCGGCCTTTTCCAGCGCCCGCACGCCGCCATAGCGCTTGGAAATGCCTTCCATGCGAAAGAGTGGAGCCGCACCGTCCATCAACCCTCCCGAGGCGATTGTGGGATTGCAGGCTGGCGCCGCGGGATCAGCCGCGGCGCCAGACTATAGCCAGCGACTACTGGTTTTCCTTGGTCTGCCCCATGATTTCCTGGGCGCTGAAATTGATGCCGCAGGTCGGGAAGGAATTGCCGACGAAGAAATTGTCGGACTGGTCGGGGAAGAAATCCTGGCCTGCCTTGAAGTTCGGATCCTCGACAATGGCCAGCGGCAGCTTCACCGATTGCGGCACGACATTGCCTTCGAGGGCCGCGATTGCCGTCTTGATTGCCACGGCCACCTGGGCGGGGCCGGTGCCGGCGGAAGAGCACTTCAAGCCGTCGCCGGCATGCGCGGCGCAGAATTTGCGAAAGCCGTTCTCCGTCTCGCCGCCGAACGGAACGAATGGATGCTTGGCATCCATCATCGCCTGCACGATGCCGGTGTCGCCGCCTTGCCCGGTGATGCCGTCGAAGGGTCCGTTGGTGGCAATCGCGTCCGCCGTAGCTTTCTGGGCGACGCCATCGTCCCATTTGCCGACCACCTCGGTGACTTCCCATTTCTTGCCCGAGCCGTCGAGAACCTCGTGGATGCCGGCATGGCGGTCCGTATCGACGGAGGTGCCGGCGACGCCGCGCACTTCGAGCACCTTTCCGCCGTTCGGAACATGTGAGACCAACCACTTGCCCCACAATGCGCCAAGGCCCTTCTGGTCCACATTGACGTTGATGGCATCCTTGGTGTCGAGGATGTTGTCGAAGGCGACCAGCACGACCCCCGCTTCCCTGGCGCGCTTGATGACCGGCCCGAAGGCGGTCGGATTCTGCGCGTTGACGACAATGGCGTCAAAGCCGGAATCAATGAAATTGTTGATCGCGGAGATCTGCGCCGGGACGTCCTCGCCGGTCGACACAACCTTGAATTCCTTCAGTTTCTTGGCGACATCCGGCTGTGCCGCATACGCCTTGGCGGTCTGCACCATCTGGATGCGCCAAGTGTTGGCGATATAGCCGTTGGCGAGCGCAACGCGATATGGGCCGGCCTTTTTGGGGAACTTGAAGAATTGCGTATCGGCTGCCCATGGGGCGAAGCAGTCCGGCTCGGCTGCTGGTCCCTTGACGACTTCTGGGCCTGCGGCCATCGCCGCTGAGCTCAACATGACGAATGCAGTGGCGGCAACGATGCCACCGACGAGTGACTTGATCATCGATATTCCTCCCAGTTGCAGTTCTGACTTCTTTGTTTAGCTGCGGTACAATGACGTGTTGACCCAAGCACCTCCCGCTGTAGTCCCACGCACGTCAGGTGGCCAGCGCCAACCTGCTCCTCCTTTTCGCTTCCTTAAGCGGGAGCGAAAGTATCATATTATCAATAATAAACAAGGAAATTCTGTCGCTTATGTATAATAAACAACACGCTGACGCCATGCGGTTTCGAATGGTAGCGCTACCAAGAATCCCTGTAAAGGCTGATTCAGCAGGTTCTAAAATGTTTCAGCGCGCCGTGCTCTCGCGGCGCTTCAGCTCGAAGCCAAGGTCGACGACCCGTTGCCGCGGCCTGTCACCTGATATCGCCGCAAGCGCCATGGCCACCGCGCGCCTGCCGATTTCGTAGCGATGGGTGCGGATGCTGGTGATCGAAGGAAACGCCACTTGCATCATGTCGAGATCGTTGAAGCCGACAATGCCAATGGTCTTGGGCACGTCGATGGAAGCGCGATGGCATTCGAACAGCACGCCGAGCGCGATGTCGTCATTGTTGCAGAACACGCCGTCGAGCGTTGGCATCTTGGCAAGAGCATCGCGGAACAGTTCGCGACCAAGCGGCACGCTGGACAGCACCGGCGTTGTGGTGATCAGGCGCGGGTCCGTGAGGCCGGCGTTCTCCATCGCCACCCGGTAACCAGCCAGGCGCCGCTGCGAGCGGGGGTCCATGCGTGCACCGATGAAGCCGATCCGGCGATACCCCGCCTCGATCAGGTGCTCGGTCGCCGTCCGACCGCCATCGAGATGCGAGAAACCGACCATCATGTCCACCGGATCAGGCCCGGTCTCCATCACCTGCACCACCGGGCAACCGGCATTCTCCAGGAGTTTTCGCGAAGCGGTCGTCTGGTCGATGCCGGCAACGATGAGCGCGGCCGGGCGTTGCGAACCGAACAACTGCAGCAGCCGCTCTTCCTCCAGTCCGGAATAGTGCGTATTGCCGAGCTGGATGCGGAACGGGCTGTCCGACAGGCTGTCATAAATGCCGCGCACCACCTCGGCGAAGACGTTATTGGTCAGCGAAGGCACCAGCACACCGAACACTTCGGCGCGCGCCGAGGCCAGTGCGCGCGCATTGGGGTCCGGCACATAGCCGAGTTCGTCGACGGCGGCCTGGATCTGGCGGCGCAGCTCCTCGGAAACGCGCGCCGGGTCGCGCAGCGCGCGTGAAACGGTGATGGCGCCGACGCCGGCCTTGCGTGCCACATCCGATAGGGTTGGGCGGCCACCGCCCCGGCGCGAACGCGGCTTGATCACGATCTTGGCCCATGCGCATGGCCATCGAAGCGCGCCCGCAATGCGATCTTTCCAGCTGTCGCCATCTCACCGGCCTGTTGCCGCACCCTCCGCCTTGGCGTCGCGCAGTGACTGCCCGTTGTCAAGCCGGGCCACCGAATGGCCGTGCTTGGCTTTCCTCAGGCGGCTACGGCAGCCCTGTCCCTTGCCTTCCACATGAACAGTCCGATCGCGAGTATGTTCAAGAGGTTCCAGGCAATCCCGTTCAGGAACGCGGCGGCATAGGAGCCGGTCAGGTCGTAGATCCAGCCCGACATCCAGCCGCCGATCGCCATGCCGAAAATCGTCGCCATCATGACGATGCCGATGCGCTGACCGGCTTCCTTGGCGGGCAGGTATTCGCGCACGATGATCGCATAGCAAGGGACGATGCCGCCTTGCGACAGGCCGAAGACCAGCGACACGGCATAGAGCGAGGCGAGCCCGTCGAACGGGATGTAGAACAGCAGTGACAGGCATTGCAGCACGGAGCCGATAAGCAAGGTTTTGACACCGCCGATGCGGTCGGCGACAAAGCCCGAAGCGAGCCGGCTGACGACGCCCGCGGCCATCATGATCGACAGCATGTCGGCGCCATGCGCCATGCCGTAGCCAAGATCCATGCAATAGGCGACGATATGCACTTGCGGCATCGACATCGCCACGCAGCAGCCCAGTCCCGCGACGACCAGCAGCATCTGCATCGCGGCTGGAGACATTGGCATCGGCTGCACAGACCGGCTTCCGGCCGAGCCGGCGGCTGCCGCTTCCGGAGCGCCACGGCGCAGCAAAAGCACCAGCGGCACCATGGTGACCAGGCAGAAGACGCCGATGGCGGCATAGGTGAAGCGCCAGCCTTCCACTTTGATCAGCGTCGGCATGATGGTCGGCCAGATCGCTCCGGCGAGGTAATTGCCGGCCGCGGCCGCGGTGACGGCGACGCCGCGCCGGCGATTGAACCAATGCGATATATCGGCGATCAGCGGCCCGAAGATCACCGATGTACCGAGACCGATCAGCACGCCCTGGGCAAGGGTGAATTGCAGGATCGAGGTCGACAGAGCCGCGAGCAGAAGGCCGGCGGAGAGCGCGATCGAGGAAAACAGCGCCGGAATCCAGTAACCCATGCGGTCGATGGCGCGGCCGACCAGCACATTGCCGGCGGCGAAGCCTACCATGGTCGCGGTGTAAGGCATGGATGCCGCGGCGCGGTCGACGCCGAACTCGGCCTGTACCGCCGGCAGCACCACGACAACGGCCCACATGCCGACCGCGCCGATCGTCGCCAGCAGCATCGAGATAGCAAGGCGCATCCAGGCGTAGGAACTGTCGATACCGGGGCTCGGCCGGCTCAAGTCGGCTCGTGACAAAGGCGTTTCCTGTCGGCGGCCTCAACCGCTGCTGTTTTGGCCACTATCGACGCATTCTCGGCGCACAGCAGCGCCACGGAGGGCAAATCCGTGGTTCCAGGGAGGTACGAGTGCGGGAACCGACGCCAGCATCTGGAGTTTCCGATCAGCAACCCCGCAAAGGAGTCCTGCCATGACCGCCACCAAGCAGAAATGGTCGGCCGAGGTGACCGAGCACAGCGATGCAATGGATCTCGAGGACCACGTGTTCGAATCCGACGATGCCAAGAAGATCGCCGCCTCGCTCAAGCGTTCGGCCGAACACAGCCACCGCCGCAAGGCCGAGCCCTTCCAGTCCGCGATGTCGATGCTGAATTTTTACATCAACAGGGCCGGAAAAAACCTGCCCGCGGCACGCAAGAAGATCCTCGAGGACGCCAAGGACGAATTGCGCGCGGCATTCGGGCGGCCAAAAGAGGATTAGGCCCTAGCCGCCAATGGCTCCTGTTCCTCACCATCGAAAACGAGGTGAGGAACCCGTTTCTTACCGCTACCCAGACGGTCGGCGCCCTATTGTCTGATCTCGGGTTCGACAAGCTTGGCCAGGTTGCGCAGCGACTCTTGCCAGCCGAGATAGCAGGCTTCGGCGGGAATGGCGTCTGGAATGCCGGCTTGTGTGATGTTCACTTCGGTGCCTACGGACACTTTCTTCAACGTCACGGTCACCTGGATCTCGCCGGGCAGGTTGGGATCGTCGAACCTGTCGGTGTAGCGCAGGAGTTCGCCCGCGACGAGCTCGACATACTCACCGCCAAACGAATGGCTGTCGCCAGTGGTGAAGTTGCGGAACGACATCTTGAAGGTACCGCCGACCTTGCCTTCGAAGTGATGAACCGTGCAGGTGAAGCCGTTCGGCGGAAGCCATTTGGCAAGAGCGTCGGCCTCGAGGAACGCGCGGTAGACCTTCTCCGGGCTGGTGGTCAGAACGCGATGCAAACGTACGGTACTGGGCATGTCGATACTCCTTCGTGGTCTCTGTTCGATGCCCCAAGGACGGACACAACACAGCCGGTCCGACATAGGCTTTAGAATTTTTTGCGGTGCTCCCCGAATTGCTTCGAGCTCGAAGGCGCAAACACCCCCGCCGAACGGCCGTGTCGCGGAAATCTATCGCGAACGGATGACGTTGTCGGTATTGGCCAGCAGCTTGCGCACGGCATTGCGCGCTGCTTCGGGCCGCTGGAGGCGGATATTCTTTTCGATTGCCTCGTGCATCTTCTGGGCGAGCTGCAAATCGTCGAGTTCACGGGTCGTGTACGCAAACAGGTGGTCGAAGGCGGATTCGATCAGCACGCCGAGCGGCACCAGCAGATCATTGCCCGAGGCACGCAGGATGGCGAGGTGGAAGCGGGTGTCGGCGCGGGTCCGCTCCTGCAAGCTTTTCGCCTCGCCCATCTCACGGCAGGCCTGGCTGATCTCGGCCATCTGCTCGTCGGTCCGCCGCATGGCGGCGAAGGCGGTCGCTTCCGGCTCGATGATGTGGCGGAATTCCTGCACCGTCTTCAGGAACACCTCGCGGTCGGGCGACGTCGCGTACCAGGCGAGCACGTCGCGGTCGAGCAGGTTCCAGCGCTCCTTCGGCTCGACCCAGCTGCCGATCTTGGGGCGCGATGCGAGCAGGCTCTTGGCCATCAGCATCTTGATCGCCTCGCGCACCGCCGAGCGGCTGACGCTGAAGGTCTCCGACCATTTGGCCTCATTGGGCAGGATGGTGCCGGGCGGATAGTCGCCGCGCACGATCCTGAGGCCAATCTCGCCGGCCAGTGATGTGTGCACGCTGGAGCCCGGAATACGTGCCGCGTCGGCTCGCCGAACACCGGCCGGACGATCGGCGGCTACAGCCTTTTTCGGCGATTTTTCCTTGTTCGGCTTCGCGTCCCGCATGGGTTCCAGAAAGGCCGGTTTAGGGGAGCTGTCAAGCGCGGTGCGGGCGTCGGGCCGCGAAGCCGGCCCTCTATGCACAACCCAGCCGTGATTCGAGCTCGCTCAGGCGGTCTTGACGTATTTGCGCCAGCTGTGCTCCGGGCGGAAGCCGAGCATGTCGCGCGCCTTGCGGTTCGACAGCAGCGTCTCATACTCACCGAGTTCGCCGTTGACCGGCACGTCGGGATAGAACCGCTTCAGGAGCTCGGCGGTCGGCAGATCGGACGAGGTGTCGTCATTGGCGGCATTGAACACCTGGTAGCCCAGCCCATCCTTCTCGACGGCGCGCAGCGTGATCTGGCCAAGGTCGCGCGCGTCGATGTAACTCCAGGCGATGCGCTTGCGAAAACCAGGATCGGCGAACCATTTCGGAAACAGCGAATACTCATGCGGCTCGATGACGTTGCCGATGCGCAAGGCATAGATATCCGTGCCGTTGCGCTGCGCGAAAGCGCGCGCGGTCTTCTCGTTGACGATCTTTGATAGCGCATAGCTATCCATCGGGTCGACGTCATACTCCTCGTCGAGCGGGAAATGCGTGGGGTCGCGCGGCTCGTTGGCGAATACCAGGCCGTAGGTCGTCTCGCTGGAAGCGATGATCACCTTGCGAATACCGAGCTTCACCGCCGCCTCGATGACGTTGTAGGTGCCCATTGCATTGATGCGGAACACCTCGTTGTCGGGCGTGATCATGATGCGCGGGATGGCAGCGAAATGCACCACGGCGTCCACTGGCTGCGGGCGTAGCGAGGGGTCGAATTCGTGCGGCCCCATATAGCTCGACAGCGCGTTGAACACCTGGCCGCTGTCGGTGATGTCGGTGATCAGCGTGCGCACCTTGGGATTGTCGAGCGGCTTGGTGTCGATGTTGAGCACCTGGCAACCCTGCTCCACCAGATATTGCACGACGTGGCGCCCAGCCTTGCCGCTGCCGCCGGTGAACATGATCCGCTTCGTCATTTCTAGTCTCCACGAAAGTCCTGGGATTTACGTGTATTGTCAGACAATATTGCTTTCTGCAACCGTATATGGCTAAAACAGCGGCGACATTATCGATAATCACGGAACAGGACAGACAGCATGAGCACGAGCGCTACCGGTGAGAAGATCGGCTTTGTCGGCCTTGGCCTGATGGGGCACGGCATCGCCAAGAACATTGTCGACAAGGGATATTCCCTGACCTTCCTCGGCCGCAAGAACCGCAAACCGGCGGAGGATCTTCTCGGCCGAGGGGCTCGCGAGGCATCGACTTCCCGCGATGTGGCGGCGGCATCCGATATCGTTTTCATCTGCGTCACCGGCTCGCGCGAGGTGGAGGCTATCATTCGCGGTCCCAATGGCCTCAAGGAGGGTTTGAAGAAGGGGGCGGTCGTCGTCGACTGCTCGACATCGGATCCGGTCTCGACCGTGGCACTTGCCGCGGAACTCAAGGCGCTCGGCGTCGACTATGTCGACTCGCCGCTCAGCCGCACGCCGAAGGAAGCCTGGGAAGGCACGCTCGACGCCATGGTTGGCGCGCCCGACGCCGTCTTTGCCAGGGTCAAGCCGGTGATCGACACCTGGGCCGGCCGCATCGTGCATATCGGCGATACCGGAGACGGCCACCGCATGAAGCTGCTCAACAATTTCATCTCGCTTGGCTACGCCGCACTCTATTCCGAGGCCTTGGCACTGGCGGAGAAGGTCGGCATCTCGCCGCCGCGTTTCGACAGCGTCATTCGCAACGGCCGCATGGATTGCGGCTTCTACCAGACCTTCATGCGCTGGACGCTGGAAGGCGACCGCGACGCCCACAAATTCACCATAGCCAATGCCTTCAAGGATTTGACCTATCTGGAATCGATGGCGGGCGCGGCGGGCATCGCCAATCCGCTCGGCAACGCCACCAAGAATTCCTTCGCCGGCGCTCACGCAACCGGCCCGGCCGAGCAGTTCGTGCCGATGCTGGCCACGCACATCGCCAAGGTCAATGGCATCGACTTGATGCCGACGAAGGATGGAAAGAAGCAGACGATCTGAGACCCGGACGGACGGCTGGCCTCAGCGCCGGCCCCTTCCGATCCCCTCATCCGTGTCGGCAAGCAGCTTGTGCACGGCGTTGCGCGCCGCGGCTGGCCGCTGCAGGCGGATGCTTTTCTCGATCGCCTCGTGCAGTTTCTGTGCCCGCCGCTGATCGCCGACCTGGCGCGTGGTGAAGACGAAGAGATGGTCGAGCGCCGATTCGATCAACACGCCGAGCGGCACCAGAAGGTCGTTGCCCGACGCCCGCAGGATGGCGAGGTGGAAGCGCGTGTCGGCACGGATGCGCTCGGGCAGGTTGGCCGCCTCGCCCATCTCGCGGCAGGCCAGGCTGATCTCGGTCATCTGCTCGTCGCTGCGCCGCATGGCGGCAAAGGCGGATGCTTCCGGTTCGATGATGTGGCGGAACTCCTGCACGGTGCGAAGGAACGCTTCGCGATCCGGCGCGGTCGCGTACCAGGCCAGCACGTCGCGGTCGAGCAGGTTCCAGCGCTCCTTCGGCTCGACCCAACTGCCGATCTTTGGCCGCGAAGCCAAAAGGCTCTTGGCCATCAGCATCTTGATCGCCTCGCGCACCGCCGAACGGCTGACATTGAAGGTTTCGGCCCATTTGGCCTCATTGGGCAGGATGCTGCCAGGCGGATAGTCGCCGCGCACGATCCTGAGGCCAATCTCGCTGGCGAGCGAGGCATGGACGCTGGACCCGGGAAAGTGCGCCGCATCCGCCCTGCGCATGGCTGCTGGGTCATGGCTGGCTTGCGCCTTGGCCCGGCCGGCTTTTTTCTTTGCCTTCTCGTCCGGCATTCACGTTCCAATAGGTCGGCCGCCAGTCACCCGGATTGATCCGAACCCGCGTGGCGCACCGATCCCGTTGCCGAAAATCCAAACCACTGACGCGTCAAAGCCGGAGCCCGATTGCCCCAACCAAGGCGTCCTGTTGAAGAGTGGAGGAAACGGGACGCTCGTTGGCGAGCGCCCCGAAATCGCGGCCTACTTCTGGATGCAGGTGTCGACGGTGTCCTTGGTGCATTCGTCGAGACCGGTGAAGACCGGATCGTCAACCTTCTTGCCTTCGACCAGGTCGATCATCACCGATGGTGCCTTGTAGCCCATTTCGAAGGGCCGCTGGCCGACCAGCGCGGTGACAAGGCCGTCCCTGGCGATCGCCACCTCGTCGCCGATCGTGTCGGCGGCGCCGATGACGAAGTCGTTCTTGGCCAGCCGGTCCTTGAGCGGGCCGATCAGGTCGCGGTAGGGCTGCGGCGCGCCGAACAGCGGCCACCCGCCCATGATGCCGAACGCGTCGAGCTTGGGGTTGGCGGCGAGGATGTCGGTCATCGCCTGAACGCCCTTGGCTCCGTCGTCATTGGTGAACACCGGGCAGCCGGCGACTTCCGTCCAGCCGCCTTCGCCGGCAAGTGCCGTGAGGCCTTCCTTGCCGGTCAGCGCGTCGCGCATGCCTTGCGCGCGGCGCAGGATGTTGTCGGCCGCCGGATTGCCCTCGATGGTGCAGATCGTGCCACCATTCGGCTTGGCCTTCTTGATGTACTCGCCGATCTTCTTGCCCATCAGGTAGTTGTCGGTGCCAAGATAGGTCTTGCGCAGTGCCGCGTCTCCCTTGGCGAGGTCGGCGTCGACGGTCATGATCGGGATCGACGGATTGGCGCTCTTGATCGTCTGTGCGATCAGCGGCGCGTTGGACGGCGAGATCGCCATAGCAACCGTGTCGGCCTTGCTAAGCATATCCTGCACGATCTGCGCCTCGCCGGCCTCGTCGGAAGTCGATGCCGGGCCGGTGTAGAAGCATTCATATTCCGAGCTGGCGTTTTCCTTGTTCCATTTCTCGCAGCCCTGGTGGATGGCTTCGAAGAATGGATTGTCGAGACCTTTCACCACGATGACGAGCTGCTTCTTGGCCAAAGCCGGCCCGGCGCCCAACGCCATGGCGGCGACGGCGGCGAGCAATACTGTTTTCCTCATGTCAGTCCTCCCTTTGCAACCAGACGGACACGGCGTGCCCGCCACACAAACCAGCCAGGATGCGAGATGACTGAGACGCGTGCGCCCATTCAATCCGGCCAGGCCGATAAGCATTTTCAGATGCGACCCTCCCAGCGACGACGCTGCACGATCGCCAAAACCTTCTTGCCGTTGGCGCCGCCGATGGCGTCGTCAAAGCCGGCATGTCTTCCTCCGACGCTCAACTAATAACGGCTTGCCGCCAACGTCAATGCTATTTGTCCTACAAAACGGATTTTTCAAAATCTGCACGGCACTATTCGTCTGACAATTGCCTGTTCGACAATTGACGCCCGCGATACCATTCGCGTAAATGACCGCATCGCTGCCCCCGGGAGGAGCTGGGGAAAGCCAATGGAAGCTGTCGCCTGTCCGCGTGAGGATGGGTCAGGCATGGGAGGCAAAGACTGGTGGCGGTTCTCGAACTCACCAACATCTCGAAGCATTTCGGCGCCATCCAGGCGGTCAACGACGTGTCGCTGTCGATCGAGCCCGGAGAGGTCGTCGGCCTGATGGGCGACAACGGCGCCGGCAAGTCGACGCTGGTCAAGATGATCGCCGGCAATTTCCGCCCGAGCCATGGCACCATGCGCATGGACGACAAGGAACTCATCCTGCACAAGCCGGTCGAGGCGCGACAGCACGGCATCGAGATCGTCCACCAGGACCTGGCGCTCTGCAACAATCTGACGGCGGCGGCCAATGTCTATNATTTCCGCCCGAGCCATGGCACCATGCGCATGGACGACAAGGAACTCATCCTGCACAAGCCGGTCGAGGCGCGCCAGCACGGCATCGAGATCGTCCACCAGGACCTGGCGCTCTGCAACAATCTGACGGCGGCGGCCAATGTCTATCTCGGCCGTGAACTGCGTCGTGGCGTCGGCCCGTTCCGTATCCTCGACTATGCGGCGATGTACAAGCGCGCCGGCCATATCTTCGCCGAGCTGAAATCCGAGACGCGCCCGCGCGATCTCGTCAAGCAGATGTCGGGCGGACAGCGCCAGGCCGTGGCGATCGCCCGCACCATGCTGTCGCAGGCCAAGATCGTGCTGATGGACGAGCCGACGGCGGCGATCTCGGTGCGGCAGGTCGCCGAAGTGCTCAACCTCATCCGCAACTTGCGTAAACAGGGCATCGCCGTGGTGCTGATCAGCCACCGCATGCCCGACGTCTTCGACGTCGCGGACCGCGTCATCGTGATGCGGCGCGGCAGGAAGGTCGCCGACAAGGCGATCGCGTCGAGCTCGCCCGAGGAAGTCACCGGGTTGATCACCGGCGCCATCGAGCAGGCGGCGTGAGAGCGATAAAACCGGTTTTCATTGCGCTGGCGCGTTTCGCTGCCGGCAGGAAAGGTCGATAATGGCAGTCACCCTTGACCAGACGATCGCGCAGAAGCAGCACACTCTCCTGTCGCGCCTGTTCTCCAGCCAGACTTTCTGGGTGGTGGTCGCCGTCGTCCTGGCCTGTATCTTCTTGTCCTTCGCCACCGATGCCTTCGCCACCTCGAAGAACCTCTACAACATCACGCGCAACATCACCTTCGTCGCCATCGTGGCGCTCGGCATGACCTTCGTCATCATCACCGGTGGCATCGACCTGTCGGTCGGCTCGGTGCTGTGCCTGTGCTCGATGGTGCTGGCCGTCACCATGCATGCAGGCTATTCGATCGAGATCGGCGTTCTGGCCTCGATCGCCACCGCGCTCGTCATCGGCGCGTTCAACGGCATTTTTATCGCCTATCTGGGCTTTCCGCCCTTCGTGGTGACGCTCGGCATGCTGTCGATCGCCCGCAGCCTCGCCATGGTCGCCTCCAACAACACCGTCGTCTTCCAGTTCGGCCCGGACCACGACAAGCTTCTGGCGCTCGGCGGCGGCGCCTGGGTGTTCGGCATCGCCAATCCGGTACTCTACACGATCCTTTTGGCCCTGATCACCGGCTTCGTCCTGCGCTGGACGAAGTTCGGCCGCCACATCTTTGCCATTGGCGGCAACGAGCACGCCGCGACGCTGACCGGCGTGCCGGTTCGCCAGATCAAGGTCGCCGTCTACATGATCTCGGCGCTGTCGGCCGGCATTGCCGGCATCATCGAAACCGGCTGGCTCGGCGCTGTCACCACCAATCTCGGCAACGGCATGGAACTGCAAGTGATCGCCGCCACCGTCATCGGTGGCGCCAATTTGGCCGGCGGCGTCGGCACCGCCTTTGGCGCCATCGTCGGTGCTGCCCTCATCGAGGTGATCCGCAACAGCCTTGGCTTGCTCGGCATCAATGCCTTCTGGCAAGGGACTTTCATCGGCGGCGCCATCCTGCTCGCGGTTTTGTTCGACCGCATCCGCAATTTCAGGCGCAGCGATTGAGGGCTCTTCGCCGTCGAAGCGCTAGTCGTTCTGATCCTATCGCTCAGTCTGAAAATCGGCTGAAGCCGACGGCCTTTGATGCCGGCCAACAGCCGATGCCTTGACGGATGCCGAAAACCGGCCGCACAATCCCCCTGCAGGCGAAGGGAGGCCAGTCGCTTGCGGGAGGATATGCCATGACGGAAGCGATCAGGCTCTACTGGGGCCGGTTCGGACATGTTTCTGTCCTGAATGTCGCGAGCGACTTCGTCACCCATGCCCATGTCGAGGCTCATCTGATCATCTGGCTCGAAGGCACCGCCGGCGAGATGACCATCGGCCGCGAGACGGTCAGCCTCGGCCCCTGCACCGCCGCCGGCATCAATTCCTTCCAGCCCCACAGCCATGTCCTGTCGCAAAACGGGACGCCCGGTCTGTTTCTCGCCTTCTACATCGATCCCGACTGGGCCCGCCGCCGGCGCGACCTGCCATCCAACGCGCCGCTGTTTTCGCGGGCGGCGATCGCGCTCGAGCCTTGGCTGCACCAGGCGGCCGCCAGCCTGCTCGACCATCTCACCGACAATGAGAGCGTCGACGATGTCGCCAATTACGAGATCGAGCGCTTCGTCGACTCGGTGCTCGATGCCGCCGATGCCTCGGCGCCGCAGGACGCGCGCGGCCGCATAAACACGGTGCAGGATTTCCGCGTCCGCAAGGCGATTCAGCTGATGAAGGCCAATATCTGCGAACGCATCTCCTTCGACGACGTTGCCCGCGCCGTTGGCCTTTCGCGGCCGCATTAGATCGGAAGAGCACACGNAGACGTGTGCTCTTCCGATCTATCTGTTTTTTCAGACTGGTTGATAGACGCTCAAGACGCATTGATAAGCGCTGCCCGCTGTAGCGCCCTACCCTTGCCGCAACGAAATTCGCAAGGGAACATCTTATGCCCAAAGTCACCATCTCCAGCGTCATCGACGCACCGGTCGAACAGGTTTGGGCGCGCATACGCGATTTCAACGGGTTGCCGGATTGGCATCCACGCATGGTCGAAAGCCATATCGAGGACGGCAAGGATGCCAGCACGATCGGCTGCGTGCGCAACTTCCAGCTGGCCAGCGGCGCGCGGCTGCGCGAAAAACTGGTCCACTTTTCCGATGACGATTTCCTCGTCAGCTATTCTATCCTGGAAACGCCGCAGCCGCTCACCAACCACAAGGCGACGCTGCAATTGCGGCGCATCACCGACGGTGACCGCACCTATGCCGAATGGACCGCCAGCTTCGACGCAGCACCCGAAGAAGCCGACAAGCTGGCCGAGGGCATGGGCGCCAATGTCTTCCAGGGCGGCTTCAACGCCTTGAAGAGCCATTTTGCCGGCCAGGGTTGAGGAGCGGGCCATGGCGCTGGCATTGCAGAGTTTTGCAACGGTGAAGGACGCCAGCGCGGCGCTGGAAGCCTCCGGCACGCGCTATCTCGGCGGCGGCACGCTCGTCGTACGCGCCGCCAATGAAGGCGATGTTTCGGTCTCCGGCCTTGTCAAGTCGACAGACCCGGCCCTGTCGGCAATCGCGGTCTCCGGTGGCACGGTGCGCATCGGCGCTTCCGTGACCATGGCGGCGATCGGCCGCCATCCCGAATTCGACCAGCTTGCCAAGGCCGCGCGTGCCGTTGGCGGTCCGGCGATCCGCAACATGGCGACCATCGGCGGCAATCTGTTCGCGCCGGCGCCCTATGGCGATTTCACCGTGGCCCTCCTGGCGCTCGACGCAACGGTCGCTACGAATGACGGCGAAAGACCCATCGAGACCTTCCTGGCCGCACGGGACGACAGCCGCGCCATCGTCACGTCGGTCGGTTTCACGCTTCCGAAGCCCGACAGCTTCCGCTTCCTCAAAGTGTCGCGGGTCAAGCCCAAGGGGGTCTCGGTGCTGAGCATCGCCGTCGTTCTGGAACAGGCTGAAGACGGAACCGTGTCCTCGGCACGGGTCGCGCTGGGCTGCATGGCCGATCGGCCGATGCGTGCCAAGGCAGCGGAAAAAGCGCTGCTCGGCAGGACGCTCGACCCGGACGGCATCGCACCGGCGCTGGCCGCCGCGGCTGAAGGCATCTCGCCCATCACCGACCCGATCGCCAGCGCCTGGTATCGCGCCGAGGTTCTGCCCGTGCATCTCGGCCGGCTGCTGCTCGGGTAATCACAATCGGGGGCGCGCGCTTGCCCCGCGGGGCAGGTGCGCAAGGAGGAAGAATGGCAAAGGTCCCGGTTCAATTCACGCTCAATGGCTCCGAAAAAGCCGAATTCATAGAAAGCGGCACGACGCTGCTCAATGCCTTGCGCGACAAGATCGGCGACACCTCGCCGAAGGGCGGCTGCCACCAAGGCACCTGCGGCGCCTGCTCCGTCATCATCGACGGCGAGTTGAAGCTCTCNCGAAGGGCGGCTGCCACCAAGGCACCTGCGGCGCCTGCTCCGTCATCATCGACGGCGAGTTGAAGCTCTCTTGCCTGACGCTGGCCGAGACCTGCAACGGTGCAATGATCACGACCACGTCGGGCCTCGCCGAAGGCGGCGTGCTGCACCCGCTGCAGCGCGCCTTCCTCGACACATTCGCCACCCAATGCGGTTTTTGCACGCCGGGCATGATCATGGCCGCCAAGGTTCTGCTCGACCACACGCCCAATCCCAGCCGCGAGGATGTCGTCGAGGCGCTGTCCGGGAACGTCTGCCGCTGCACCGGCTACGAGCCAATCATCCAGGCGGTGCTCACCGCCGCCCGCGCCAATTCGCAGAACGCGGCCTGAGGGACCAAGGAAATGGAATTGCGCAAGAGCTACTTCGCCGATGTCCGCAAGGACGATCTGCATGAGATCGGCCAGGCCCGGCCGCGCTCGGATTCGCCAGGCCACGTCACCGGCAAGACCGCCTATTTCGCCGACCGCAACTTTCCCGGCATGCTGCATTTGAAGATGGTGCGCAGCCCTCATCACCATGCCCGCATCCGCTCGATCGACACGTCGGAGGCCGAAAAACATCCGGGCGTGGTGAAGGTGCTGACGGCCAGGGACGTGCCGCACAATGTCTACACGATCCTGATCCTGATCCAGGTCGGACCGGAAGACGAGACGGTCCTGGCCGACGGCAAGGTGCGCTGGAAGGGCGAGGCCGTGGTGGCGGTGCTGGCCGAAACCGAGCGTGCCGCCCAGGAGGCCGCCGCCAAGGTCAAGGTCGACTATGAAGTGCTGCCCGCCGTGTTCGACATGGAGGAAGCGCTGAAGCCCGGCGCGCCCATCGTCAACGAGTATCACGGTCAGAACTATTACCTCTATGACAGCGGCGCGTGCCGCAAGGTGCGCTTCGGCGATGTCGAGGCGGGCTTTGCCGAAGCCGATCACGTGCTGGAGCAAAGCTATCAGTCCTCGCCCATCGAGCACGCGCCGACCGAGACCACCGGTTGCGTGGTGGCGCCCGAGGGCAATGACCGCTTCACCTGCTACACCAACACGCAGGCCATGTTCTTCACCCTCGACAACACCTCGATCATCCTGCAGATGCCGGGCAGCAAGCTGCATTTTGTCGGCGGCACGGTCGGCGGCGGTTTCGGCGGCAAGGTCGATGTCATCGTCGAACCGATCGCCATCCTCGGCGCGAAACTAACCGGGCGACCAGTCTGTTTTATCTACAGCCGCGAGGAGGAGATGCAGATCTCCTCGCCCCGCGCGGCCGAAAAAGTCGTCATCAAGGACGGCGTCATGAAGGACGGCCGCATCGTCGCACGAAAGGTCACCGGCTACACCGATGCCGGTGCCTACTCCCGCCACTCGCCCTATGGCGCGCAGAAGGGCGCTGGGCACTATCCCGGTCCCTACACCATCCCCAACGTCTGGATCGACACCTACTGCGTCTACACCAATCGCACGCCGTCGTCGGCCATGCGCGGCTTCGGCGTCACCATCGGCGATTTCGCGCTGGAGGTGCAGATGGACAAGCTGGCGCGGCTGATCGGCATGGATCCACTCGAATTCCGCTTCATCAACGCCTATCGCGACGGCGACATGAAGGCGCATCGCCAGCCGACCGAGGGCGCGGCACTCATCGAATGCATGCAGGAAGCCTCGCGCGCCGCCAACTGGCCAGTGGCGGAGAAATACATGGCGATGTCCTCCTACAAGAACGGAGCTTGAGATGGCGATCAGGCGTGGACGCGGCGTCGCCGCGATCAACTATCCCACCGGCATGAACCTTGGTGGCGACCCGACCCAGGCGCTGGTGCATTCGACACCGACCGGCAATTTCATGGTCACGCTTTCCAGCGTCGATCTCGGCCAGGGGATGAAACAGATCATGGCCCAGATCTGCGCCGAGACGATCGGCGTGCCGACCGACCGCGTCGTCGTCGACACCGCCGACACCGACACCGGCCCGCACTGCATGGGCACGTTTGCCTCGCGCGGCACACACCGCGCCGGCAACGCGGTCATCCAGGCCGCCAGGGAAGCCCGTCAGGTGATGCTTGAAGTGGCGGCCGAGGAACTGGAAGTGAATGCCTCTGACCTCGAAACCGACGGACAGGGCAACATACTGGTCAAGGGCGCGCCGCAAAAGTCGATCTCGATCTTCGATGTCGCCCTGTCGGCGCATTTCAAGCGCGGCCGCTCGATTTCTGGCCGCGGCATGTTTTTGATCCCGCGCTCCTATCCGGAGAAGGAGACCGGCGCGATGAAGCCGTCGACCTGTTATGCGCATGCCTGCACGGTGGCAGAGGTGGAAGTCGACGACGAGACCGGCGAGGTCACGGTGCTGACGGTGAAGAACGTCTTCGAGATCGGCCGCGCGTTGAACCCCAAAATGGTCGAGCAGCAGCTGGTCGGCGGCTCCTGGATGGGCATCAGCCACGCGCTCTATGAGACGACCGAGCCCTACTACCCCAACCGCGACCATGGCGGCACCGACTTCAACCAGTATCTGATGCCCGGCCCCGGCGACCTCGCCGAAACCGAGATTATTGTGCTGGAGCGCCCTTCCGCCGACGGGCCGTATGGCGCCAAGGGGCCAGGTGAAATGTGCGCCAACCCGCAAATACCGGCAGTCGCCAACGCCGTCTTCGATGCCGTCGGTGTGCGCATCGACACGCTGCCGATCACGCCCGAACGCATTTTGCGCGCGCTCAAGGCGCAAGCGGCGAACTGAGGGCCGACATGCCCGAGGTAAACGCCGAAACGGTCGCGACCTCGCCGGAGGCGGTGGCCGAGCGCCTCGCCGCCTCGCGCTATCTGGCCGACGACAGCCTCGCCACCGCCATATTCCTGGCGATCCGGCTCGGCAAGCCGCTGCTGCTCGAAGGCGCGCCGGGCGTCGGCAAGACGGAAGCCGCCAAGGCGATCGCAGAGCTGCTCGGCCGCGATCTGGTGCGCCTGCAATGCTACGAAGGCATCGACGCCGCGCACGCGCTTTATGAGTGGAACTATCAACGCCAGTTGCTCGCCATCCGCCATGCGGGCGAGCAGGAGATCGACATCTATGACGACCGTTTCCTGATTGCCCGGCCGCTGCTGCAAGTGCTGAAGGCGCCACAGCAGCGCGTGCTGCTGGTCGACGAGATCGACCGTTCCGACCATGAGTTCGAGGCGCTGCTCCTGGAATTCCTGTCCGATTTCCAGATCAGCATTCCCGAGCGCGGCACCATCCGCGCCGCCGCACAGCCGATCGTCATCCTGACCTCGAACCGCACTCGGGAGCTTGCCGAGGCGCTGCGCCGCCGCTGCGTCTATCACTGGATCGGCTACCCCGACGCCGAACGCGAAGCCGCCATCATCATGCTGCGTGCTGGCGATGTCGCGGAGGCTACCGCGCGCGCGGTGGCGGCCGCGGTGCAGACCATTCGCGCCCGTCCGCTCGCCAAGCCGCCCGGCATCGCCGAAGCCGTCGAATGGGCCAATGCCGCGACGATCCTGGAAAAGGGCGGCAGCCCGTGGCCGGAAGCCTTCCGCCGCGCCATCGGCGTGTTGATCAAGGACGAGGAAGACCTCTCCTACATCGCGCCCGAGCTAGGCCGCATCGTCGAGGAGGCGCTGGCGTGAGCCGGGAGCTCGACAATCCCTTCGCTCCGTTCACGGGGAGAAGGTGCCCCGAAGGGGCGGATGAGGGGCGGCGCCATGAGGGGAAGAAGGTGGCGCCGCCCCTCACCTGCCTGCCGGCATCCTCTCCCCGTAAACGGGGCGAGGTGAGCGTACCTCCCGCCGCCGCGCCCTTGCTCGGCTTCGGCCGACTGCTGCGCCACTACGGCTTTATAATCGCCCCGGAGCAAATCTCCGGCTTCATGCAGGCGGTGACCTTGCTTGGCCCCCGCTCGATGGCCGATATCCGCGAGGCAGCGCTCGCCACCCTGGCGCCGCCACCTGACCGCCGCGACGAATTCGAGGCGCATTTCCAAAGCTATTTTTACGGCAACACATCAGCCGTGGCGGAAGGCGACAGCGACGAGGAAACCCGCGTCAAGGATGATGGGGGCGCCGACGACGAGCGGATCGAAGCCGAGCAGCGACAGGAAGGCGGCGAGCTATCCTCGACGATCGAACAGTTGAGCACCCGCGACTTCCAACGCGACGACGACAGGCTGACCGTCTTTCGTCGTCGGCTGTCGAGCGCCTTGCCCGCGCGGCGCTCCTTCCGCACGGTGCGCACCCATTCGCGCGGCAAGCTCGACCTGCGCCGATCGCTCCGGGAAATCGTCAGCGCCGATGGCGATGTCCCCTCGCCCTTGTTGCGCCGCCGTCAGGCTGTGCCGCGCAAACTGCTGATCCTGATCGACGTGTCCGGCTCGATGAAGCTCCACACGTCGGATTATTTGAAGCTCGCGCATGCCGCCGTGCAAGGCGCTGACCGGGCAGAAATCTTCACCTTCGGGACGCGTCTGACCCGCATCACGTCAGCGCTACGCATCCGCGACCGCGAGCAGGCGCTGGCGCGCGCGGCCGCCCAGGTTGACGACTGGGACGGCGGCACCCGCATGGGGCCAACACTGCTTGCCTTCCTCTCCGTGCCGCGCTTTTCCGCCTTCGCACGTGGTGCGGCAGTGATCATCCTGTCCGACGCGCTGGAGCGCGGCGACCATGCCGAACTGGAGACGGCGATGCGCCGGCTGAGCGCACGCGCTTTCCGGCTGTCGCTGGCGACACCTTTGGCCGGCGACCCGCGCTTCCAGCCGGCAACGGCGGCCCTTCGCGCCATTTTGCCTGACCTCGACGATCTCATCGACGGCTCGTCTGCGAACAGCCTCACCGATTTCATCCTGTCGCTCGCCCGCCCTGCCCCGCGGGCGGCGACAATCTGGAAAAGGGTACCGTGATGCAGAAAACCATCGACGCGCATTTCCACATCTGGCGCCAGCAGGACCAGCCCTGGCTGGTCGGGCCGATGGTGCCGCGCATCTTCGGCCCCTACGAGCCGATACGCCGCGACTACCCGATCGAGGAGTTTCTCGCCGACCAGCAGGGTTCCGGCGTCGAGAAAGCGGTCTACGTTCAGACCAACTGGGCGAAGGAGGATTTCGAGAAGGAAGTCGCCTTCCTGCAGAAAACGGCAGATGAAACCGGCTGGCCGCACGCCATCGTCGGCTACACCGACATGACGGTGGACGATATCAGACCCCAGATCGACCGCTTGAAAAAATATCCGCTGCTGCGCGGCGTCCGCATGCAGTTGCATTGGCACGAGACCCCGGCCTTCCGCTTCGCCACTGGCCCCGATCAGGTGATCGACCCCAGGGTACGGGCCAATGTGGCGCGGCTGAAGGATTATGGCCTGTCCTTCGACCTGCAGCTCTTTCCCGCCCAGATGACGGACGGGCTGACCCTGGTCGGCGAGAACCCCGAAACCAATTTCATCCTCACCCATGCCGGCATGCTGACCGGCATGGATCAGGAAACCACCGAAGCCTGGAAGGCCGGGCTGCGCACGCTGTCGGCGGCGCCGAACGGATACGCCAAGCTGTCTGGCCTTGGCACTTTCGTCCACCGCAACGACCCCGCGCTGATCGCCTACATCGTCGACAGCGCGATCGAGATATTGGGCGCGGATCACCTGATGTTCGGTTCCAACTTCCCCATCGAGAAGTTGTGGACGAGCCACGCCGAACTGATAAAGGCCCACCGCGCGGCTGTAGCGAAGCACGGTCCGGCGGCCGAGGCTGATATCTTCTGGAACACGGCGGAGCGAATCTACCGGCCGGCTTGACCGCAGGGAGTTCGCCGCGCCGTTGGCGCGGCGATGCCCTGGCAAGTCCTTACTGCGTCGGCAGCATGCCTTCGACGTCGCTTGCGGCGTCGCTGAGCGCTTCCTTGGGCGTGGCCGATTGGTCGACGATGCGCGACAGATTGTCGACGATCGACTGCGTCACCTTGACCCCATTGGTGCCCGGGAAGGCATACCACGGAACCATCAGCGGCATCTGGCTGAGCCCGGCCTGGAACAGCGGGTTCTTCTTGTAGAAGTCGCCGAGATAGTCGGAAGACTTTGCCGCGAGTTCATTGTTGGGAACATAGCCGGTGCCGGGCACGACGACCGATGCGCCATAAGGGCCGGCGGCGAATTTCGCGAATTTCCAGGCAGCGTCCTGCTTGGCGGCATCCTTGGTCAGGATGACCACGGCATTGCCGCCGGTTGGCAGATGGCCGTTGGCCGGATCGATCAGCGGGATCTTGGCCGTCCGCAGCGTGAACTTGTCGCCGACGTTCTTGATGGTGTTGACCAGCGCGCCGGTGGTCTGGAACTCGAAGCCAACCTTGCCGGCCGCGAAAGCCTGCTCGCCGGCCGGCTTGGTGAAGACCGGCATGCCGCCCTCCTTCACCATCCGCTGCAGGATCTCGACTGCCTTCCCGCCTTCCGGCCCGTTGAAAGCGACCTTGCTTTCGTCCTCGTCCAGCATCTTGCCGCCGGCGCCGAACAGCAGCGCCGAAAACATCCAGTCGTCACCCTGCCAGCGGAAGTCGATGCCGTCGACGCCATTGCCGAGCGCCTTGATCTTGCCGCCGAGCGCGATAACCTCGTCCCAGGTCTTGGGCGGATTGTCCGGATCACCGCCGGCGGCCTTCACCAGGTCGGCGTTGTAATACATGATCGGATTCGAGGTGGCGAAGGCGAGGCCGACCTGCTTGCCGTTGACCTGCGCCAGCTTCAGGATCGTGTCGGAGAAGCCGAGCTCAGCCATGTTGCCTTCCTTCTTGACCAGCGGGCCAAGATCGACGGCAACGTCGCGTTCGTTGAGCATGCGCAGACGGTTCAGCCCGATGAAGGTGATGTCGGGCATTTCGTCGGTGCCGGCCTGGCGAAGGATGGTCTGGATGCCTTCCTCATAGGTGGCGGACGGGCTGGCGAACTGGATCTTGATGTCGGGATTTTCTTCCATGAACTTCTTCGAGATCGTGTCCATCACGTTCTTGAAGAAGCCCGGCATCGGATAATGAACCGTCAGCGTCGTGTCGGCATAGGCCGGAAGGGCTGTCGTCAGCGAGATCGCCGCCGCTGCAAGAATCCTGGGAAGTTGCTTCATGTGCTCGTGCTCCTGGTTCGACCCGGTCAGCCTTTGAGACCGGTCATGGTGATGCCTTCGACGAAGCGCTTCTGTGCGAACAGGAAGGCAACGACGAGTGGAAGGGTGATGATCAACGTTGCGGCCATCAGCGCGCCGTAGTCGTCGCCCGCCTCGGCGGCGCGGAAATACATCAGGCCGAGCGGCGGCGTGGCGTAGGCCTGCTTGCTGACGACGATCAGCGGCCAGTAAAGATCGTTCCAGTGGGCGACCACCGAGAAGATCGCGAAGGCAGTAACCGCCGGCCAGGCGTTGGGGACGATGACGCGCGCGACGATCCCGAGCTCGGACATGCCGTCGAGCCTTGCTGCGTGGATGAGGTCGTCGGGCATGGCGCGGAAGAACTGCAGGAACATGAAGATCGCGAACACCGAGATGGTGAACGGCGCAACCAGCGAGGTGTAGCTGTTGATGAGCGACATCCGGTCGAAGGCGACATAGAGCGGCAGCGCCGTGGCATGGATCGGTACCAGCAGGCCGAGCATCACCAGCACCATCATCAGCCGCGCGGCACGGAACTTCAGCTTGGCCATGGCGTAGGCGCAGGGAATCGCGACCAGCACCTGGAAGAAGAAGATCAGGCCGCACACGACGACGCCGTTCCACAGCAGTGTTGCCATCGGCACCTTGCTCAGCGCCTTGGCGAAATTCTCGGCGAAATAGAAATGCTGGGGAATGAGCGACAGCGACGAGGTGAAGATGTCACTCTGCGTCTTGCCCGCGGTCGAGATCATGAAAATGTAGGGCGCGAGGATCATCAGCGCGCCGAGCGAAAGCAGCGCGAAACGGATGATGCGGCCGGCGGGCAGGCTGGTCATGTGTAATGCACCCGCCGGTCGAGTACGCGGTATTGGAGAAGCATCAGCACGACCAGGATCGCAAGGAAGACCACGGTCATTGCCGAGGCATAGCCGACGCGCAAGTAGACGAAGCCTTCCTGGTAGATGGTGAACAGCAGCACTTCGGAGGCCTTGTTGGGTCCGCCATCGGTGAGCATCTTCACGGTTTCGAAGACCTTCACCGCATTGGTGATGCTGATGGTGACGACGAACAGCGTCGTCGGCCCGAGCATCGGCCAGGTGACCAGGAAAAACCGGTCGACCGCGGATTTCGCGCCATCGACGTGAGCAGCGGCGTAGAGCTCGCGCGGGATCGCCGTCAGACCCGCCAGGAACAGCACCATGTTGAAGCCGACCGACTGCCAGACGCCGATGATCGACAGGCTGTAGAGCACGGTGTTCGAGGCGCCGAGCCAGTTTGGGCCAGGAATGCCGACCAGAGCAAGCAGCGCGTTGAGTGGCCCGATGGTCGGGTGAAAGAGATATTGCCAGACTGTCGCCATGGCGACGATCAGCGACGCGACCGGCAGGAAATAGACGGTGCGGAAGAAACCGCGCGCACGAGGTTCGCCTTCGATCAGCAAGGCGACGCCAAGGCCAAGCACGATCGAGACCGGTGCGACGATCGCCGTNGCGGTGCGGTCCTCGCTGCGCCTGTGGAGGGCCGCGGCGCTCGCGACATTGCCCGCCAGCGCGACGCTAGACATAGGCCGGCTCCTGGCGTGCGGGCGCGGCGCTCGCCATGCGCAGCCGCTTTCCCTCCGGCCCGAAGACCATGGCCTGCTCGGGTGGAAGGAGGATACCCACCGGCATTCCCGCGATCAGGTCCCTCGCCTCGTGCGGCGCCAGCTTGGCGATGACGGTGTCGCCGGTCGCGTCCAGCCGGCAATGGGCAACGACTTCCGAGCCGAGGAATTCCAGACGCTCGATCCGCCCCGCAAAGCCGCTCCGCCCGCTGGGAGACAGTTTGACGCATTCGGGCCGGATGCCGAGGCTCACCGGACCGTTCGCCACTTTCTCCAGCAGCGCCAGCCGGATGCCCAGGAAATCGACGCGGCCGCTTTCGGCGAGCGCCGGGAGGATGTTTATCCTCGGCTGGCCGACGAAACGGGCGACCTCGATATGGGCCGGATCGTTGTAGATCGCCTCGGGGGCCGCAAGCTGCAGCAGGCTGCCGCCGATCATCACGGCCACGCGGTCGGCCATCGAAAGCGCCTCGGCCTGGTCATGCGTCACATAGAGCGTCGGCACGCCGGCGCGGCGGTGCAGTTCGACGATCTCGCCACGGGCGTGCACCCGCAGATTGGCGTCGAGGTTGGAAAGCGGCTCGTCCATAAGGAAGATCGAGGGGCGCCGCACCATGGCGCGCGCCAGGGCGACACGCTGCCGCTGGCCGCCCGACATCTGACCAGGCTTGCGGTCGAGCAGATGATCGATCTTGAGTACCGTCGCCATCTCGCGGACATCGCGCGAAATGCCAGCGCGGATTTCTTTCTGGCCCGGCAGTGCGGAGCCGACCAGCGGCAGCCGCTGCGTCCGGCTCAGCCGCTTCATGGCAAGCGGGACCGCAATGTTCTGGCCGGCCGTCAGATGCGGGTAGAGCGCGTAGGACTGGAACACCATGGCGATGTTGCGATCGGCCGCGGCGACCGCCGACATGTCCTTGCCAGCAACGAAGATCTCGCCGCTGTCGGCATGATCAAGCCCGGCAAGAATGCGCAGCAAGGTGCTCTTGCCGCAGCCCGAGGGGCCGACCAGGGCGATGAACTCGCCCGCTTCGACATCGAGGCTGACGCCGTTCAGAACGGCATTGCCGCCAAAGGATTTGTTCAAGCCGCGAAGGGAGAGCGCGCTCATGACGCGACCTTCCCGCGGACCTTGTGCGCCTCGTGCGGGTAGACTTCCTCGACCACGTCATCGAGGACATGGACGGTCATGCGGGGGATCGCGACGATCTCGCTGGTGACTGTATCGTCGAATTCATGCACGACCGCGCCGAGCAGCCGCTCGCCCGGCATGTCGCGCTCCATCTCGCCGACGACGAAGGCGGCTGACGGACCCCAGACCAGCGCGGTGTTTTCGTATTTGCCTTGCCATGCCCGGTGCAGGTGACCGCTGGCGAAAAGCGCCACATCATGGGCACCGATGAGATCGTAGAGACGCTGCCGTTGTGCCGGTCGGACGCTCCAGTAGCCGGTGTCACCTTCGCCGGGCTTGTCGATGAACAGCGGCTTGTGGGCGAAGACCGCGACGCGCCGGCCGCCACGGCTTTCCAGCGCCGCACGCAGCCATTCGAACTGGGCCTTTTCCTCGGCATCATCAAAACCCATCAGCAGGCTGTCGAGGCCGATAAATCGCCAGTTTCCGGCGTTCTCCATCCAATAATCGGGGCCAACCAGCCGGCGCCAGCGCTCGAGGCGTTCCGCGTTGACCGGCTGCAAGGAGCCGGGCAGATGACCGACATCGTGATTGCCGGGCACCAGCAACATCGGGACCGAGATTTCCCGCATCAGCTCCATGCAGAAGCCGATGTCGGCATCCTTGTCGGCGCCATCTACGCTGAGATCGCCGGTGTGGATGACGAGGTCGGCACCGCTCTGCGCGATCCAGGCGGCCAGCGGCTGCCAATTGCCGTTGAAATGCGGCTTGGTCGGGCTGAAATGGGTATCGGTGATCTGGACGATTTTCATGCCGGCTCCACTGCGAGAGCCGGCTGCCGGAAACCCGCCGGCGCGACTTCGCGTGGGTCTCCTTAGTGCCGTTACATGTCACTTCCTTAACAGGTTGGGGACAAATGTTCCCTCCCCTGCCGATAGGCTGGCTGACGGCTAGCTTTTCACCTCGAATTGCGGATCGACCGGGATCTGCATGGCCGTGACCAGATGATTGGTCTGCCCGGCGAGCCCGATGATCGACACGAGTTCGCCATGCTGCGCGTCTGTCATGCCCTTGGCCCGCGCCGCCGCCGTGTGCGAATGGACGCAGTAGGAACAGCCATTGGCGGTCGACACCGCGATGTAGATCATCTCCTTGGTGAGCGGATCGATGGCGCTGTCGGCGACCATCACCACCTTCAACTGTTCCCAGATCCGCTTCAGCGCCGGCGGATCATTGGCCAGCCCGCGCCAGAAATTATTGACGAAATCCGATTTGCGCGTGGCCCTGATGTCGTCGAACACGGCCTTCGCCTTCGGGATTTTTTCCACCTCGGCATCGCTGAGGAGTTTTGTGGTGGCCATGGCGTTTTTCCTTCATTGGATCGTCGGGTGAATTGAATCAGGCGTTGAGCAAAGGGAAATAATCGGTTTGTCCGATTCATTTTTTTGGCGCGAGAAAACCGAGGAGTTGGCCGAAGCACCTCTCCTTCGTCATCCTAGGGCGAAGCAGGAGCGAAGCAGGAGCGAAGCTCCGTCGCGGAGACCCTGGGATCCATTCCGTGACCTTGGCCATAGAGTGCAGCGGGGCAGAATTCTGCGCCGTGGCGGCGCTTCCGAGTCCCTGCATGGATCCTCGGGTCCGCCCCGCGTCGCAGCGCTCCTTGCTCCGCCCGTGGATGACGAAGGACTGAGGCTTTCGCCAATTGCCAACGCATGTGCGCCAAGCACCAGCCAACACCCTAGTGCACCGCCGCGTACATGATCTTCTCCTCCGTGGCCTCCGCCGGAGAAAACTCCTCGACGATGCGGCCTTGCCGGCAGACCAGTATCCGATCCGACAGGTTCATGATCTCCGGCAAATAGGACGAGATCACCACCACGGCCAATCCCTCGTCGGCCAGCCTGTTGATGATCTGGTGGATCTCCGCGATGGCGCCGACATCGACGCCGCGCGTCGGTTCGTCGAAAATGACGATGCGTGGCTGCTGCACCAGCCCCTTGCCGATCACCACCTTCTGTTGGTTGCCACCTGAGAGTTCGACCACGCGAGCATTGTCGTTGATCGCCTTGATGTTGAGCGTCTTCGTCCACTCGGCCGATAGCGCGTACATCTCCTGCTGGTTGATCACCCAGGCCTTTTCACGGCCGGCCGCCAGCAGGCCACCAAACAGGTTCTCGGCGATGCTCATCGTCTCGAAGATGCCTTCGCTCTTGCGGTCCTCGGTGACATAGACGATGCCGTCCGCCACCGCCTCGCTCGGCACGAGATAGCGCACCGGCCTGTCGTCGAGTTCGATTGTACCGCCGCGCAAAAAATCGCGCTTGTAGATGCCCGACACGATCTTGAAGGTCTCGGTGCGGCCGGAGCCGATCAGGCCGAACACGCCGGTGATCTGGCCCTCGAAGATCGAGAAGGAGTTGTTGCGCACGACATTGCTCATCGAGATGTCCTGCACCGACAGCACCTTCTTGCCCGCCTTGCGCAGTTTGGCNGGTCTCGGTGCGGCCGGAGCCGATCAGGCCGAACACGCCGGTGATCTGGCCCTCGAAGATCGAAAAGGAGTTGTTGCGCACGACATTGCTCATCGAGATGTCCTGCACCGACAGCACCTTCTTGCCCGCCTTGCGCAGTTTCGCTTCGTCGCGCTGGCGGTAGATCTGGCCCGACAGCGTACGCCCGACCATGGCGGCGACGATTCTGTCGCGATCGAAGGCATCCGTGTCGTCGGTGATGACCAGTTCGCCATCGCGCAGGATGGTGATGCGGTCGGCAATCATCAATGCCTCTTCCAGCGCGTGGCTGATAAAGACGATCGAGACACCGCTCGCCTTCAGCCGCCGGATCAGCGCGAAGAAGTGGCGCTTTTCTTCCGGCGTCAGCGTCGCCGTCGGTTCGTCGAAGATGATGATCTCGGCATTGTGGTGCACGGCGCGCGCGATCTCGACCATCTGCCGCTTGGCCGCGCCCAGCGTCGCCACCATGGCGTTCGGATCGACGGGAAAATTCAGCGACTGCAGGAACTGCTGTGCTGAAATATACGTGCCGCGCAGCCGGTTGAGGAATTTTTCAGTACCGAGATAGAGGTTCTGCGCCACCGTCATCGACGGCACTAGGCTGGTCTCCTGGAACACCATGGCAATGCCGGCCCCGAGTGCGGCATGCGGCGAGGCGTAGGCGATCTCCCGGCCCTTGTGGAACATCTTGCCGGATGTGGCATCGACGACACCGGCGATGATCTTGGTCAGTGTCGATTTACCCGCGCCGTTCTCGCCGAGCAGCGCGTGGATTTCGCCTTTGCGCAGTTCGAAGCTGACGTTCTTGACTGCCGGAACGCCGCGATAATTCTTGGTGACGTTTTCGAGACGAATAATCGGTTCCATCAGAAACCTCCCGAGGCGAGGTCGACGGCCAGCACGCAATCGCCACCCCTGGAAGCGATGAACAGCTCCCGGCCCTTTTCCGCCACGCTGCAGATACCATGGCGCGTGCCATTGGCGCGGCTGTGCAGGCTGAATTGCGGCTGCATGTTTTGATCGAGCCGGACCACCAGCCCGTAGGAGCGGCTCGGCGACCACGGCTTGTGGATACCCATGGTGCGGATACCGCCGCATTGCAGCGGTTCGAGGAAGCTGCGGCTGGAAGCCATCGCAGGCGCGATCCAGTAAGCCGGCGGCACCTGATCGATCATGTCCTGCCGGTAATGCGTCTCCTGCAGCACGAATTCGATCAATCGGTTGCGCGGCGCGAACAGGCTCAACCATGCCCCGCCATCACCGGAAGGCGAAAGCCGCGCGGGATAGCCAGGCAGATGCGTCAGCACTGTCGAGCGGTCTCCCCTCGCGCCGTCGAAGCGAACGAGTTGATGGCGCCAGCTTTCACTGACCAGCACATCCCCGCCAAGGGGATGGAGCCCATAGGGAAAGGCAATGTCGCCGGCCATCTTGCGGAACTCGCCAGCCGCCGCGTCCCGTTTCCAAAGCGAACCGGACGCGCCCTTCTTCATCAGATCGGCGGCCCATTGCGACGGCGTATGCTCGGCCGACCCGTTGGCCAGCCACAGCGCACCGTCCTCGGCGTAGGCAAGAGCGGTGATGCAGCTGACACCGGCCGGCAGCGAAACATTCCTGCCGCCCACCAGCAGCTTGCCGCTTTCCAACCCGACCGTCAGTTCGCCCAATGGCGAGAGCGCCAGCGCGGTAACGGGGGACGCAAAGTTCTCGACCACCTTGGGTGCGGTTCCGGCGGCAAGCGAATAGGTGGCGTTGCCGCTGGAGGCCAGCAGCCCGCCATCGGCAACCAGCAGATTGTCCGCTTCGGTCAATCCGACAAAAGCCGGCGCATCGTCGAGCAGCGTGTTGGGACGGAAGGCGCCGTCGAGCGGCGGGATGGTCACCGCCTTGCCGCGAAACATATCCAGGATTGGGTCGAGGATCATGGCTGCGCTCCCCAATACGAGGCGGGGCTGGTCCAGTTCGGGTCGGCGCCGGACACCTTGTAGCGGCCGATGCGATTGTTGAGGATGCCGCCGACGAACAGATATCCCTTGTGCTCGCGCATCGAGGTGACCATCGGGTGCGCGCCGCCCGTCAAATCGCCCATCGCCTCGACGATGCCGCCCTTCTCGTTGAATTTCACCACGCCGCCGGTGTTGATGTTGGGGAACAGCCATTCGTCCTGCGGCAGCCGGCGCGTCATGCGCTTGCGCATGTCGGGGTGGCGCAGCGACAGGTCGAAGCTCGGCGTGCGCATGCCCAGCCACGCCATCCAGTAATTGCCGTCCGACGCCCGGTTGATGTTGTCGGGATAGCCCGGCATGTCGCGAATGACGCATTCGGCGGTGCCCGCCTTCGGCCCTTCGAGCCAATAGCGATGCACCCGGCAGGCCCAGCTTTCGGCGAAGAACAGCGACTTGCCGTCATGCGCCATGCAGACACCATTGGTGTAGCGGTAGCCATCGAGCAGCGTCCTTGTCGAGCCGTCCCTGGGATCGTAGACCAGCAGACGGCCGGTGGCGCGGTTCTCGATCGAGTCCAGCGCCCAGTCATGCGCGTCATAGCGCTTGGTCGAGTCCGTAAAATAGATGCGGCCGTCCGGCGCGATATCGCAATCATTGGGATCGCGCAGCCGCGCGTCGTCGACGATCGAGGTCCAGGAACGTGATGTCTCCGCCGACAGCCTTTTGACCGCGCGATCCGGAGAGACGGAATAGAGTCCCATCGCGCCGACGCAGCTGATCAGATTGCCCCCTTTGTCAAAGGCCAAGCCCAGCGGAAAGCCGCCAATATGGGCAAACACCTCCGACCTGACATAATCCGGCGCGAAGAAGCGGACGATCTCGCCATGGCGCGTGCCGCAATAGAGATTGTCGTCGCGGTCGAGGATGACGTCTTCCGGCCCTTCCAGTTCGCCGAGCCCGATATGGTCGGCCGCCGACAGCCGGTTGTCGAGCGCGTAAGGCGTGCCCGAACCCGGCACCGCGGACTGGGTTTCGCCCATCCTGAGATAGACCGGCGCGACATAGACCTCGTTCAGCACCTTGTGGCGGTTCTTGAGCCAGCGAATGTCGATGGTCACCGCCACCGCTAGCATGATGCCAAGCACCATCTGGTTGGTACCGGTGCCATAGCCCAGCCGGATCAGCCCGTTGGTCATGGTCAGCACGATGATGGCGCCCATTAGACCCTTGATCACCGAGCCGCGCCCGCCGCCGAGGCTGACGCCGCCGACCACCGCCGCCGTCAGCGCCATGATCTCGAGATTGAGGCCGGTGCCCGGCCCTGCCCCGCTCAGCCGGCAGGCGATGAGAAACCCGCCGATCGAGGCGCAGAAGCCGGAAAAGACATAGGTCATGAACACGGTGCGGCGCACCCGGATGCCGGCATTGTGCGCCGAGCGCCGGGAGCCGCCGACCGCCAGCACGTGCCAGCCGGGCCGCGAGCGCGTCAACGCGATATGGGTCACGATGGCGAGGATGATCGCCAGCCACACCGAGACGGACAGGCCCCAGAAAGTGCTGTCGCCGATGAAGTCGAGCACATCGGACGTAGCGGTCGAAAGCTGCACATCGGCGGCATAGGTGGTGACCAAGATGTCGAACAGCGCCCGCCCGAAGATGAAGGTCACCAGCGTGGTGAGGAACGCACGCAGCCTGAGATAGCCGACGAGGTAGCCGTTGATCGCGCCGAACACGAGGCCGGTGGCGAGCGAGGCGGCCAGCGCCAGCCAGATTGACTGTTCGAGGATGAAGAAGACATAGACGGCGGAAAAGCAGGACAGCGCGAAGATCGAACCGACGGAGAGATCGATGCCGCCGCCCAGCATCACCACCGTCATGCCGGTGACGACCATCGAAAACTCGCCGAGCTGGCGCGTCGATTCCTGCAGGGAAGAGAGCTTGAAGAAGCCCGGAATGATCGAGCCGAAGGTCGCCAATGTCACCACCAGCGCCAGGAAGGGAATGGCGTTGTCGGTCCAACGCTTGGTCAGTATCTCGCCGACGAGATGGTCGGGCACGAGATTGTAGCGCCAGGACTGGAGGCGTTCGCGAAAGCTCATCAGGTCACTGCTGCCAGGTCTGGGGCCACAAGAGAAAGAGGTGGTCGGACAATCCGGCCACCTCGTCGATATCGGTTGCGGACGATCAGCTTACTTCGCCGCCGCTTCGGCCTGCAGCGCCTTCAGGTCCCAGCAGCTGTCGGGCTTGAGGTCGGCCTTGGTCGTCGCCTTCTCCAGCGTGTAAATGTAGGTGTGGGAGGTGCCGGCCGGCTGGCCGCTCTGCAGCAAGAATTTGATGATGGCGTTCATGTCGCCCGACTGGCGGGCAAGATCGGTCATCACCACGGCGCCATAGGTGCCATCGTTCAGCTTGTCGCAATCGGCCGCCTTTTCGCCGCCGCCGGTCGTGACCAAAAACACCTTGCCGTCGAGCTTGGCGTCGCGGATCGCGGCCGACGCGCCGGTGGCATCGCCATCCCAGAAATCAATGATCGAGCAGATGTCCGGGTTCTGCTGCAGCATGGTCGTGGTCACGTTGCGCGAGGTCGTCGCATCCCAGTTGGAATCGGGCTTGGCCACGACCTTGTAGTCGGGATGCTTATCCAGCACCTTCATGATGCCGGCATATTGGTAAAGGCTGGAGGAGTTGGCCTGGTCGCCCTGCACCAGCCCGATCTTCTTGGACGAGTTCTCGCCGCAGCCCTTGATCGCGGCTTCCGCCTCGAGCTGGCCGAGCCGGTCCCAGTCGCTGCCGACGAAAGCATCGGCGGGAAAATTCGCCGGATTGTCGACCAGGATCACATAGGTGCCGGCGGCCTGCGCCTTCTTCATAAGCTTGGAATAGGAGTTGAGGTCCGGCGCATGGATGATCAGCACATCAGGTCTGGTGTCGGACGAGATCGCGTCCGTGATCGCCTGCGCGCCGGCATCGACGACCCAGTTGGGATCGCGCGTTTCGAACGTGCCGCCCCAGGCTTCGACTTCCTTCTTCAGATAATGCGACCAGCCCTGCGCCAGGTCGAAGCCCATCGCCAGCGGCACCAGCATGACGCGCTTGCCTTTCAGCGCTTGTGCATAGGCAGCGGGGCCTGGATCGTCGGCGGCGAAGGTCGGCGCCACGAAGGCGGTGACGGCCAGCGCCGTGGCCGCCGCCATGAGTGTTCTGATCAGTTTCATGTCTCATCCTCTGGTTCGGTTTTCATTGCCGGCCGATCGTCGCGATCGCCCCGGGTACCCCTGAGCAAGATGGGCTAGCCCATCTGCTCTAAATGTCACCTTGTTGCGCGGTCTGTTCGTCGCGCGGGTTGATGATGCCGTCGACGATGATGGCGCCGAGCAGGATCGCCGCCTTGATCAGGTTCTGGTAGAGCAGCGGAATATCGATGATGGTCATGGCGTTGAGCAGGATGCCGATCAGCGCGGCGCCGACCAGCACGTTGCGCACCCCGCCCCGCCCGCCCGACAGCCCGATGCCGCCGATCACCGCCACCAGCACAATGTCGTAAAGCAGCGTCGAATTGACGACACGCGTGTTGATCGAATGCAGGCTGGCTGCGGTCAAAAGGCCGGCGATCAGGGCGACGAATGCCGAGAGCACGTAACGCAGGACCAGCATCGGCCGCACCGGAATGCCGATATTGCGCGCCGCGACCGGATTGTCGCCAGCGAAATAGATGTAGCGGCCCCATTTGGTGTAGCGCAGGAACAGGAAGAACAGGAACGCGAGCCCCGCAAAGACGAACACCTCGATCGGGACGTCGAGAAAGCGTAGACCGCCGAGCAGTTCCACCCAATGGCCCTGCGGCACTGGCACCGCGTCCTGCGTGATCAATTGCGAACGGACATAGCCGAAGACGAAGGAGCCGGTCGCCAACGTGACGAAGATCGCCGGCACATCGGCATAGGCGACGAGAAAGCCGTTGAGCAGGCCGATGGCGAACACGCCGGCCAGCACATAGGCGAAGGCGAGCCCGTCCGGCGTTCCGCTGTTGAGCAGTTGCAGGTACCAGGCGACCGACATGGCCATGATCGCAACCGCCGACAGGTCGATGCCGCGGCCGATGATGACGACAGCCATGCCCAGCGCCAGTATACCCAGCACCGAGACCGAGCGGATAATGGCAACCAGATTGTTCGCATCGATAAAACCTGGCAGACCGATTGCGGCCGCGACGAACAGCACCACTGCTATGGCAAAGACAATGCCTTCCTGATTCAGGCTTCTGAAGTTCAGCCAGCCGGCCATGTTCATTGTCTGCTTTCACCCCGGTGGCAGCGCTGCCACCCCTGGAGAGAAAGCTAATCGGCTCAATGCCGCCTCGTCAAATGAATCCGCGTTCAAAACGTGGGCTGGCGATGAGATTCGCAAAGTGGACGCATTGGTGGCCGAATCTGGCGCAATCCCCGGAAACTCCTGCACTTTTGGCAATTGTTTGCACCGTCTCGGCGCTTGGCGAAAGCACAACACCTAGGCGAAAGGCGAAGACGGAATTTAACCCTGCGATCTGGCGGAAAATTCGATTTCAATTTCCGGCCGTGTGGCCGGAAACCTCGGCGCCGGCGGTCCTCGGCAACACCAGGAAGCGGAACGACGCCACCAGCCCGATGATGCCAATCAGCAGGAAGGCTGCTCGAAAATCGGCGAGGTCGAGCACCGACCCGTTCCTGGCGATCTGCGACAGGTTGAGGATCGCCGCCGCCACCGCGACACCGAACAGCATCGCCACTTGCTGCAGCATCGAGGACAAGGTCGCCGCGGAGCTACGCTGCGCCGCGGCGATATCGGCGAAGGCCAGCGTGTTGAGAGCGGTGAACTGCATCGAGCGCGACAGGCCGGCGATCAGCATCAGCGCCACCACCAGCGCCTGCGGGGTCTGCGGCGAGATCGCCGCGCAGGCCATGATCGACACCGAGGCGACGATGCCGTTGACGACCATCACCGAGCGGAAGCCGAAGCGACGCAGCGTCGGCGTGGTCACCGTCTTCATGCCGAGATTGCCGAGGAAATAGGCCAGGATCATCATGCCGGCATCGACGGGCGAGAGGCCGAAGCCGACCTGGAACAGCAGCGGCAATAGGAACGGCGTGGCGTTGATCGCCACGCGGAAGATCGTGCCAGCGGCAAGCGTCGAGATGGCGAAGGTCTGCACCTCGAACGAGGAGAGGTCGAGTAGCGGATGCGGCGCGCGGCGCAGATGGCGCACCGCTAGCCAGCCGACGACGATTCCCGCCGCGATCAGCAGCACCGTCGGCAAGGCCCCATCCTCCGGATGCGCGATGCGCTCGAGTCCATAGAGCAGGCAGGCGAGCCCCAGCGACGTCAGGAAGAAACCCGGCCAGTCGAGCGGCTTGGGATCGGCTTCACGGTCGCCCGGAATGAAGCGGGCGACCAACACCAGCCCGATCGCGCCGAGCGGGATGTTGATGAAGAAATTCCAGTGCCAGGACAGATAGGTGGTGATGAAACCGCCAAGCACCGGGCCGACCACGGGCGCAAAGAGCGCCGGCCAGGTGATCAGCGCCGTGGCGTTGAGCAATTCGGATTTCGACGCGTTGCGGAGGACCAGGATGCGGCCGACCGGCGTCATCAAGGCGCTGCCTAGGCCCTGCACGGCCCGGGCAATGACGAATTCGGTCAGATTCCCAGAGAAGCCGCAGGCGAGCGACGCCAGTGTGAACAGCGCGATGGCCGCGAGGAAAATGTTACGCGCGCCGAACCGGTCGGCGAGCCAGCCCGACAGCGGCACGAACACGGCCATGGTCAGCATGTAGACCGTGATGCCGATGCTCATCGCCACCGCCGGCACACCGAAGGAAGCGCCCATCTGCGGCAGCGACGTCGAGATGATCGTCGAATCCAGCAGTTGCATGAAGAAGGCGATGGCGACGATCAGCGCCACGCGCCGCGAATTCGTCGCTGTTTCGGGTAAGGTTTCACTTTCGGGAATGGCCGTCATGTCGGGTCGGTTTCAACAACATTTAGCCAACCGCGTCCAGCGATGGACCAACAAACTTTCGTGTCGCATCGCCGCCTGTTATGGAATGAATGGGGCTCGGTCTTAAACGACAGGAACCGTGGACGCATGAAGCCTATCTATATCGACTACCTCAACGCCCTCGACATCGAAGCGCTTGCCATGGCCGATGGCGAGATCATCGGCGCCGTCGAGGCCGGGCTCGTTGCGCAAGGCAAGGGCCAGACGGTGATCGAGCCGCGTGTCCACCTCGAACCCGACCCGTCCTTCCACGGCCACTTCAATGTCTTGCGCGGCTACGTCGCGCCGCTCGATACGGCCGGCGTGAAAATCGTCGGCGACTATGTCGACAACTATCTTCACGGCCTGCCCTCGGAATTCGGCATCCTCAATTTGTTCGATCCACGCACCGGCACGCCGCGCGCCATTCTCGACGCCACGGTCATCACCGACATGCGCACCGGCGCCGTCACCGCCATCGGCGCCAAGCACCTGGCGCGCACGAACTCGAAGGTGCTCGCCCATATCGGCGCGCGCGGCACGGCGTACTGGAATGTGCGCCTGCTCGACCATCTCTTCGATTTCGACGAGATCCGCGTCCATTCGCGCCGCCCCGAAAGCCGCGACGGCTTTGCCGCAAAACTCTCCGCCGACCTCGGCAAGCCCGTCACCGCGGTCGCCGACTGGGAGAGCTGCGTCAAGGGCGCCGACATCGTCGTCGAAGCCTCGCGCCTGCCCGAGCCGCAGCCACTGCTGAAGACAGAATGGATCAAGCCGGGCGCGCTTGTCGTTCCCTATGGCACGATGAGCGCGGTGGAGCTGTCGCTGACCGACATCATGCAGAAGATGGTCGTCGACGACTGGGGTCAGTGCAAGGGTGGCAAGTTCGGCTCGCTGCGTGCGCATGTCGAGGCCGGGCGGCTGAGCGAAAAGACGCTGCATGCCGAACTCGGCCAGATCGCCGCCGGCCTCAGGCCGGGACGGCAGAGTGACGACGAAACCATCCTCTTCTGGCATCGCGGCCTGTCGCTGTCCGACATTGCGCTCGGCAAGGCGATGCTTGCCAAGGCGCAGGCGCAAGGCATCGGCCAAAGGCTGCGCTTCGCATGAGCGCGCTCGTCCTCACCGGGGCCGGCATCAGTGTCGCCGATGTCGCCACTGTTGCCCGCGAGGCGCGCAAGGTGGAGATCGGAGCCAATGTCATCGGCAGGCTGGAGAAGGCGCGAAAGGTGCTCGACCAGGCGGCGGCCTCCGGCCAGCAGATCTACGGCCTGAACACCGGCCTCGGCGCCAATCTTCGCACATCGGTCGAGGGTGACGCCAGCGCCTTCCAGCGCCAGTTGCTCGAGGGCCGCAGCGGCGCGGTCGGCGAAGCGCTGCCCATCGAGGCCGTGCGCGCCACCATGCTTGCCCGTCTGACAATGTTGTCGGCCGGTGGCTCCGGCCTGTCGCCCGCCGTGTTCGTTGCCTTGGTCGAAGTCCTCAACGCGGGCGTCCATCCAGTGATGCCGTCGCTCGGCTCGATCGGCGCTGGCGACCTGGTGCTGATGACCGCGATCGCCCGCCTGCTGATCGGCGAAGGTGAAGCTGATTATCAGGGAAGGCGCATGCCAGCTGTCAAGGCACTGATGATGGCCCGCCTCGGCCCCATCGGCCTGGCGCCCAAGGATGGGCTGTCGCTGATCAACGCTTCCGCCGTCTCCGCCGGCGGCGGCGCGCTTGCGGTCACGGACGCGCTGTCGGCTCTTGCCCAGCAGCAGCAGGCTGGCGCGCTGACCATGGAAGGTTTCGGCGCCAACCGCACCATCCTCGATCCCCGCCTGCACATGGCGCGGCCCGCCGCCGGCCAGCAGGAAGCCGCCAAGGCGCTGCACGATCTTCTCGCCCGCGACGAAGCGCCGGCCCCCACCACCATACAGGACCCGCTCTCGATCCGCTGCATGCCCTCGATCCATGGCGCGCTGATCGAGGCGATCGGCCAGGCAAGACGCGCCGTCGAGACCGAACTCAATGCCGCCGCCGACAACCCGCTGGTTCTGAGCGACGACGAGCTGGTGCTGTCGACGGGCAACTTTCACACCGCTTCGCTGGCGCTCGCCTTCGAGGCGCTAAGCCTGGCAATCGCTCAATGTGCCGCCGCCAGTGCCGCCCGCTTTATCCAGCTCACCGGTTCGGGTCGGAACGGCCTGCCGAAATACCTGTCGCCGGTCGGTGGCGCCTCGGCCGGTTTCGTGCCGTTGCAGAAGACGGTGACATCGATCCTGGCTGCCATCCGCCACAAGGCCAATCCGGTGATGCTTGACTTCCTGCCGGTTTCGGAAGGCGTGGAGGATCACGCCACGCAGACGCCGCTGGTGGTTTCGAAATGCGCCGACATGATCACGCTGTGGCGGCGGCTGATCGCCTTCGAGTTAATGGCGGCGGCGCAAGCCGTCGACCTGCGTGAGGGATTGGCGCTGGCGCCACGCACATCAGCCGTCCACACGGCGACACGCGCGCTCGTCCCCGCGCTCAAGCATGATCGGCCGCTCGGCGTCGATGCGGAAGCACTCCACGCAGCGCTCGCCGGCGGCAAATGGCAAACGGTCCTAGCCCCGGCCGACCTTGTCGAGGAACAGGCGTAGCTCGGCCGGGTCCATGTGCACGATGTGCCGGTCCTCGGGATAGGCGCCGCTGTTGACGTCGGCGACATATTCGGAAAATGCCGCCACCCGCTCCGCCTGCAGCCGATCGTATTCGGCGGCGAAATTGCGGTAGATCTTCGAGTGGCGCGGCATGTGGCCACGGTTCTGGCCAAGAATGTCGTCGGCGAACAGATATTGCGCGTCGCAGCCGGTGCCCGCGCCCATCGACAGCATGATCAGCGAGGTGCGCTCCGAGATAGCCTTCGCCACCTCGACTGGTACAACTTCTATTTCGGCGCCGATCGCGCCGGCAGCCTCCAGTTGCTTGACGGCTTCGAACACCTGCATCGCCGTATCGGCGGACTTGCCGACCGCCTTGAAGCCGCCGGTCCAGGTCGCGCGGGAAGGAATGAGGCCGACATGGCCGATGACGGGAACCGCATCGTCGGCCATTCGCTTGATGGTGGCGTAGCCCGCGCTGCAATAGACCGCGTCGGCGCCGGCCTTGTAGAGCCGGAAGGCCCAGCGCACGAAATCATCCGCGGTGCCGATCTCGAAGAAATTGTCGCCCGGCATGGTGAACAGGCTGGGCGCGGCATCGCGGTACCGCGGGTTCAGCACCAGTTCGGGCGGCACCGAGACGATGTCGACCCCTGCCCGTTCGGCGGCTTCCGCCTCGTCCAGGGTGAGCACGCGCAGCATGGTCAGCTGACGCTTGCCCTTCATGGCGCGCAAATCGGCGACGGTCGGTCTCTTTCGGCTCATTAAAACGTCCCCTTTTGTTGCGGCTTGCGCGATGGTTGATCATGCAGCGCTTCATATCTGGATCATCACCTTGCCAGCTTCGATCTTCACCGGATAGGTCGCGAGATTGACGCAGACCGGCGCACCCTTGGCCTGGCCGGTCTTGTAGTTGAAGCGGCCATTGTGCTTGGGACACTCGATGATGTCGTCCATGACAAGCCCGTCGGCCAGATGCGCCTTCTCATGCGTGCAAAAGCCATCGGTGGCGAAGAACTCGTCATCCGGCGAGCGATAGATCGCGAAGGTCCGCCCACCATGGTCGAAGCGGATGACATCCTCTTCCTCGACATCGTCCACCGCGCACGCTTCAACCCAATCGGCCATCTCTATCTCCTGCGGACATTCGCGATCTCTACTCGGCCGCCGCCGACATATCGACCTCATGGAACTCACCGCGATAGGGCCTGGCCGTGGGCGGCAGTTCGCGCTTGAGGTAATGATCCTCGTATTTCAGCTGCCTGAGCAGGACCGGCCAGACCTCGCGGTAGGCATGCCACATCGACGGATTGGGCTTCGGCAGATCGTGCTTGATCAGTTCATGCAGCCTGGGCAACGCGTGATACGGCACCATCGGGAACATGTGGTGCTCCACATGGTAATTCATGTTCCAGTAGATGAACCGGCTGATCGGGTTCATGTAGACGGTGCGCGTGTTCAGCCGATGGTCGACGACATTGTCGGCGAGCCCTATGTGCTGCAGCAGGCCGGTCGTGACCATGTGCCAGGTGCCGTAGAGGCGCGGCAGGCCGATCAGCACCAGCGGTATCCATGACCTCAGCGCGATCGCGAGGGCGATCGTCGCGACATAGATCGCGACATGCCAGCGGGCCGCGACCACGGCCTTATGCTGTTCCATCTCGGGGATATAGCTCTTCTCTTCGTCGGATAGTGTGCCGAATGCCTGCCGCACCAGCGTCGGCAGCGAA
Organism: Mesorhizobium sp. LNHC229A00; assembly: GCF_000502415.1. Classification (NCBI taxonomy): domain Bacteria; kingdom Pseudomonadati; phylum Pseudomonadota; class Alphaproteobacteria; order Hyphomicrobiales; family Phyllobacteriaceae; genus Mesorhizobium; species Mesorhizobium sp. LNHC229A00. The sequence continues at coordinate 48,559 of NZ_AYWQ01000001.1, read as the reverse complement.
TAGCGAAAGTCGAGAATGCCGGTAAAGGCGAGCGCCGCCTTCAACAGGTCCGGCGGACGCATGACGGCGATCTCGGCGTCGCGGCCGACAATGATGGTGTCGGTGTGGTGGCGGGCATGGCTCCAACGCCATTGCACGGGATTGCGCATCAGCATGAACGAAGCGATGAGGTAGACGACATCATTCATCCAGCGCGTGCGAAAAGCCGTGCCATGGCCGCATTCATGCCAGCGCGAGTCGCTCGACGAGCCGTAGAGCACGCCATAGACGAACAGGAACGGCACCACCCACCACGAACCCCAGAACCAGACGATACCCGCGGCCGAGCCCAGGATCGCGACAATCCAGATGACGGTGTCGCGGATCGCTGGCCCGTCGGAACGCTGCATCAGTTCCTTCATCGCCTTGCGCGGCACGTCGGTGTGGTACCATTCGGCCGAGGCAAGCCCGGTCTCGATCGCCGTTCTGGTGCTTTCGCCGACCAGGCTGTAGTCGCGCTTTTTCGCCATCGTCGTCAAATTGGCCTCCAACCTTCGCGCAGCGCTGGCAATCCGGTCCGCCGGCCGGAGGGCTTGCTTTGAATAGATGTCGCGCTCATGTCCTGCCGGCCAGTCTTGGAAAATTTTGAGAAGGCTGAGGATAATCCTGCTCGGGCTGTCGGGCGATAGCCGCGATCCTGGCTTCGGCGCCAGCAATTTCCTCCTTGCCGTCGAGGACGCGGAACACCGCTTCATAGGCCCGGCTTTCGCCATGCTCCAGCCAGATCATCTCACCGCGCTCGCGGGCAGCGAGATCGCCGAGCACATGGTGGGTCGATGGCTCTATGCCAAGTGCATACTGCCCGGCCTGGAAATTCTGCCATTGATAGGCGCAAGGCAGTTGGTCCTTGCGCGTCACCACTTCGAAGCCGAGGCCGAGCCGGTCGTTGACCACCGCCACCGGCACCTCGCCCTTCCCGTCGGCGCCCATTTCGTGCTGCCAGACCTGCTCGCTGAATTGCATTTGCGGTTCCGGCACGGTGCGATAGCCGACCTTCTGCGTCTCATAGCGCTCGCCCGCATGGCCGGCCCACACCACGTCCCGGATCGGCGCCAGATAGCGCGAGCCCTGATCGAGCAAGGGATGGCTGATATTGATGTGGTAGAAATACATATGCGGGGTGCGGTTGAAGCCGTGGTTGACGACATGGTCCGAAAGCCGGATCTCGTTACCGCCGACATCGGCTTCGATGCGGCGAGTGAGATGCAGATCCTCGCCAAACACCGCCGATTGCTGGACAACGCCTTCGGCCCACAGCACGCAGCGGTCGCCTTCCCAGCGCTCGCCATAGCCGGTCAGCCGCGCCGGGATGGTACCGACACGACCATGCAGCGAATGAAGCACCGTCTTCTTGGCCGGATAGTTGTAGCTCTCGGCCGGCACTTCTTCCCGCCCCAGAATATGGTCGAGCCCGCAGGTGACCAGCAGACCCGAGAAGGACCGCGCCCAGGCGAGCCCCCCTTCCCCCTCATAATCGTGCAGGCCAGGATGGCGAAAGCCGCTCGGCGAATGCCAGCCGATCGCCTGGCCCTTGAAGTCGCAATCGGCAATGTCGAGCGCCCGGTCGACCAGCGCGGTGAAGCGCAGGCCCGAGCCGGTCCGGAACTCCAGCATGCGGATGCCACGCTCGACGCCGTCGCCAAGCGTCATGAGCCGCACGCCGGCGAATTGCGACAGCTGGCCTGACCGCTCGGCCACTTGCCGACGCGACAGCGTCTTGCCGTAAAGCTCTACCATGCGACGCCCTTCACTTTGCCCTCGCCTCCTTGAGCAAGGCCGACATATCGGCGCCGGTGATGATGCTTTCCACGGTCAGGAGGTCGGTGTCGGCGACCGTCTGTTCGGCGACGATCTCACCGCGCCGCATGACGACGATGCGGTCAGCGACCTGGAACACGTGGTGGATGTTGTGGGTGATGAGCAGCACCGAATGACCGGCGTCGCGCACCTCCTTGACGAAGCGCAGCACACCGTGGGTTTCCTCGACGCCGAGATTGTTGGTCGGCTCGTCGAGGATGATCACCTTGGCGGCGAACTGCATGGCGCGTGAAATGGCGATCGACTGGCGTTCGCCGCCCGACAGCGTCGAGACCAGCGCATCGGCGTCGAGCTTCTTCGAGATGCCGACACGCTTGAGCAGTTCGGAAGCGGCTTTGCGCAGTTTGGCAAGGTCGAGCGGCGCGAACACGCCGAGCCAGCCGAAATTGACCGGCTCGCGGCCGAGGAAAAGATTGCGCGCGATGCTGAGATCGGGCGCCAGTGAGGTATCCTGATGGATGGTCTCGATGCCGAGGTCCATCGCATCCCGGGTCGAGCGGATCGAAACCTTTTCGCCGCGTACAAAGATGTCGCCACGATCGACCGGGAAAACACCCGAGATCGCCTTGATCAGCGTCGATTTTCCGGCGCCATTGTCGCCCAGCAGCGCCACCACCTCGCCTTCCCGCAGTGTCAGCGAGGCGTTCTTCAGCGCGCGCACGCTGCCGAAGGANCAGCAGCGCCACCACCTCGCCTTCCCGCAGTGTCAGCGAGGCGTTCTTCAGCGCGCGCACGCTGCCGAAGGACTTTTGCAGGTTTTGCAGCCGAAGTACTTCTTGCATCATCGTCAGCCTCTTGCGGCGTTCTTCTGCAGCAAAGCGTGCAGGATGAGCATGGCGAGGATGATGAGGCCGACAAAGATGTTGTAGGCGAGCCCCGGTACGCCGATCAGTACGATGCCGTTGCGGATGGCGCGCAGCATGAGCGCGCCGACGATGGTGCCGAGGATGGTGCCGCGTCCGCCGGTCAGCGCCGTGCCGCCAACCACCACCATGGCGATCACTTCCAGCTCATAGCCGGTGCCGGCCACCGGTGAGGCGGCCGAGATGCGGAAGGCACTGATCATGCCAGCAAGGCCAGCCAGCACCGAAGTCGCGATGAACAGCCAGATCTTGACCCTATCGGCCGGCACGCCGCGCGCCACCGCCGCGTTGCGATTGGAGCCGATGGCGCTGATCCAGTTGCCGAGCTTGGCGTAACGCAGGATGTAGATGGCAAACAGTGAGAGGCCGATGAACCACCACAGCGAGGTGTAGAAGCGAAACGAGCCGATGTTGAAGCTGCCGGCGAGCAGCGTCACGAAGAAGCCCGGCTGGTCCCAGGATTTCAGCGGAAAGCCTTGCGTGATGTAGAGCGCTGCCCCGCGCACGACGAGCAACATCGACAGCGTCACCAGAAAGGAGGAGATGCCGATCTTGGTGACGATCAGCCCGTTGATCGCGCCGATCACGATGCACAGCAGCAGCCCGGCCAGAAGCGCGACACCTATATCCACCCCGCCATTTTGCACCAGCAGCATCACCACCACTGGCGCCAGCCCAAACACCGCGCCGACGGAAAGATCGAATTCGCCTGCCGTCAAAAGCAGCGTCATGCCGAGCGCGATGATGCCGAGCTCGGGCAGGAAGGCCATCATGTTGGAGATGTTGAGCGGCGACAGGAAATTGGCGTCGGCGACGGCGAATGCCGCGAGCAAAATGAGGAGGATGACGAAGGAGGAGAATTGCGGCGAGCGCAGCAGGCGCGATCTGCCTTTCACCCCCGGCGCTTCGTCTTCTGCGGCAATTGTCATGACTGCTTGAACCATGCTTGAAAAGACGCCCGCCGCTTTTCCGGCGGGCGCTGTTTTTCTCATTTCTTGTCGTAGAGCTTCAGGATCGGGTCGACGCTGGAGGCGTCGTAGAGACCGAAAGTGTGGATGTCGTAGCCGATCGGCTCGCCCGACGCGGCAAGCCCGAGCAGCGCCACCGGCATGAAGCCTTGCGCGGAGGGATATTGCCAGGCGGCGGCATTAACGAAGCCGTCCTTGACAGCTTGCGCCGTCTCCTTGGAATTGCCCCAGCCGACGACCGGGACCTTGCCCGCCGGCACGCCGGCGCCGTCGAAGACGCGCTTGACGCTGGCGGCCACGGAATCGCCGAGCGCGATGATCGCCGGCGGATTGTTGGCGACCATGTAGTCGGTCATCTTGGCGATGATGCCCGCCGGATCGGTGCCGCAATCGACCACGTCATATTTGATCCCCAACGGATCGAAAACGCTGGCGATGCCCTCGGTCTCGAGCTGCTGGTAACTGGCGCCAGGAACCTCGACCGGCAGGAAAACCTTGTCGCCCTGCTTCACCATCTTGTGGTCGACCAGATATTTGGCCCAGATGACACCCGCTTCTTTCAGGTCCGCGCCGACATAGGCCTGCCGCCCTGTCGCCGGATCGTCGGTGTTGAAGAACACGATCGGGATGCCAGCCGCCTTGGCTGCTTTCACCTCCTCCGTCCACAGGCCCGGCTGTGCCGACGTGGTGGCGATACCGTCGGGCTTTGCGGCAAGCGCCGAGTTGAAGGCCTCCTTCTGCGCCGCCATGTCGCCGCCGCTGAAGGAAATCTTGCACGTTACCTTGAGCTGGTCGCAGGCCTTGGTCGCGCCGGCGTTCCAGTCGATCCAGAACGCATCCGACGGACCGCCATGCGACAAAAGATAGAAGGTCTTCTGGCCGTCCTGCGCCTGCGCCGCCGTGCCAAGGGCGACGCCGGCGAGCACTGTCGCGGCGGCCGCCAATTTCGATACGAATTTCAACATTTCTTTCCTCCCTTGTTTGAAGCCGCGCTGCCGTGCACCGGTGGCGCGGCTAGCCGTCACAGGCCGTTGGCGCGGAATTTCCCGTCGAGGAATGTCTTGGCGCGCGGCACGTCGTCTTCCGACAGATGCTCGATGATCACCGGGATATTCGGATGCTTTTCGGCCAGCCGCTGGAGATAGAGGTCGTAGTTCAGCGAACCGAGGCCCGGCGCCGGCAGTTCGATTTCGCCAACCCCGCGGAACGTATGGCTTTCCATCGCGTCGGCATCGCCGATGTCGGCGTGCTTCTCCGACTTGTCCTCGCCCGAGCGCTTGACGTCCTTGGCATGCGCTATCCTGATCTTGTCGGTCAGCGTGTCGAACACCTGGTTCAGGATCTGATCCATCTGGTCGATGTTGTGCGTCTCGAAATAATTGGTCGGGTCCATCAGCAGGCCCAGGCCTGGATGGTCGACCTGCGCGAACATCCTCACCGTTTCCTCGACCGAGCCGACGACGTTGTTGACATAGGTTTCGAGCAGAAAGACCGCGCCATGGTCGTAAGCCGTCTGGGCAAGATCGGCGATGACCTTGCGGCATTCCTCAAAACCTTCCTCGGTCTTGTTCTTGGGGTGATGCACCCAGTCGGATTCGGTGTTGTAAGTGCCGGTCTCCGAGATCACGTAAGGGCTGCCGAAATCGCGCGCGTTGCGGATGATCTCCTTGAGATAACCGACGCGCTTGTCGCGCTCGGCCTTGTCGGGATGGATGATGTTGGTGTAGCCCGACACGCAGCAGACCGGCAGGTTGTGGTCGCGGAAGACGTCGCGCACCTTCCTGGCCTTGTCCTTGGTGATCTGGCCGGCCGAGAGATCAACGTCCCTGAAATGCAGGTCCAGCTGCACCGTGTTGAAACCAAGGCCGCGGATCTTCTTCGCCGTCTCTTCGAGGCCGTATGGGAAATAGCCCGTGAAAATACCTGCCTGCATCATGATCTTGAATTCCTCCCTGTAAGCGATTCAGTTGTCCGCGATTTTCAGTTAGTTGCGTTTGTGGAGATTTCGGAAAGCTTGACCGTGCGGCCCGAGGCCATCGAACGGTAGCCCGCTTCGACCAGCGCCATGGTCTTGACGTTATCGGCGACGGTGAGCGCCGGCGCCGTACCGGTCTTCACGGCATGCTGCAGCTGCTCCATGACGCCGATGAAGGCATGCGGGAACCACATCGTCTCCCAGCTTGGAGTTACCCACTCGCCGCCGGTCGTTTCGGCCGAAGCATAAGTCAGCGTCGAAGCAGCACCGGTCGGCCAGCCGATCGTGCCCTTGGCGACGCCCTTGGTGCCGTCGACGCGCCAGTTGATGTGCTGATCGTCCTTGTAGCCGTCCTGGTGCGGACCGGACCACACATCCTCCAGCGAAACGGCAAGCACACCCGTGGGGAAACGCAGGGTCGAGACGGTGATGCCGTCGGAATGGTCGAATGTCGTGCGCGGATCCTTGCGCGTCAGCGTCGTGATCTCATCGGGATCGCCGAACAGGAAGCGCAGCACGTCGAGATGGTGCACGCTCATATTGGCGAGCGTCAGCCGGTCGTAGCCCTGAAGGAAAGTCTGCCAGTGCGGAATGGCGTGCATGTCGATCTGCGCGAAGACGATGTCGCCGAGCGCGCCGCTGTCGATGATCTGCTTCAACACGCGCATCGACTGGTCGTAGCGCATGTTCTGGTTGACCGAGAGGATCTTGCCGGCCTTCGCCGCTTCGTCGCGCAACTTGACCGCTTCCTCGACCGACAGCGCCAAGGGCTTTTGCGCCAGGATCCCCTTGATGTGGTTCTGCTTCAGCGCATGGCGGATCAACGCCGGCTGCTGGTCCGGCGGAAACGCGAGGTCGATGATCTCGACATTTGCATCCTCGATCAGCTGTTCCGGGGTGTCGTGGACAGTCGGGATGCCCCAACGGTCGGCGACCTTTTGCGCATTCGCCTTGGTCCGCGAGGCGATCGCCACGACTGGAAAGCCGACCTCCTTGTAGGCGGCCAGATGGCACTCGGCCATGATCATGCCGGCGCCGACGCAGCCGATCCGATATTCCTTCGTGCGGACCTTCACATCCGACTCGAAGCCCTTGCCTGTCATGCCTTCCTCCCGAAATCCTGTCCTTGCGGCCGCATTCATCTTGCCAACGCGCCTCCGCCCTGTCCGAAATAATGCACGCGCGTCGGCTCGCAGGATATCGCCACCATCGCGTCGGGCCTGATGTCAGGCTGGCCGCGCAGCAAAGCCTTCAGCCGCGCTTGCCCGGCGGCGAGCGTCACCACGGTATAGCCGCCAAGCGGCTCGACCTCGAACACCCGCACCGGGCGGGGGCTCGTCTTCTCGGTGTCGCTCCAGGGTCTGACCTTGATGTCCTCCGGCCTCAGCCCGATCTCGACAGCATCGGCCGGAGCCGTGCGATCGGCGATGCTGATCGCGCCTTCGGCGGCTTCGATGCCGCCCTCGCCTTGAACGGATTTGAGGATGTTCATGACAGGCGAACCCAGCAGCCGCGCCACGTAGGTGCTGGCCGGGCGATCATAGATCTCGGCCGGCGCGCCGATCTGCCGGATCCTTCCGCTTTCCAGGATGGCGATGCGATCGGCGATCGACATCGCCTCTTCCTGGTCGTGCGTGACATAGATCAGCGTCTTGCCGAGCTCGCGCTGGATGCGCTTCAGCTCGACCCGCGTTTCCTCGCGCAACCGCGCATCGAGTGCCGAGATCGGATCGTCCATCAGATAGGCATTGGGGTCGCGCACCAGCGCACGCGCGATCGCCACCCGCTGCCGCTCGCCGCCTGAAAGCTGTGCCGGTGGCTTGTGCAGTATATGGCCGATATGCAGCTTGGCCGCGACATCGGCGACCCGCTTTTTGATCTGGAGCTCGGCGACCCCGCGCTCGACCAGCGGGAAACGGACATTGTCGAGCGCGCTCATATGCGGGAACAGTGCCAGGTTCTGGAACACCATGGCGACGTTGCGCTCGGCTGGCGACACCGTATTGACCGGCTTGCCGCCGATGAGGATTTCGCCGGCGTCCGGCGCCTCCAGCCCGAGCACCAGGCGCAGGATCGTCGACTTGCCCGACAGCGGCGGCCCGAAGAAGCAGAAGAACTCGTTGTCGTTGACGGCGAAGGAGGCGTCGTCGACGGCAAGCGTCGTGCCGTAGCGTTTCGTGACATTGCGGAAGACAATGTCGGCCATGGCTCAACCCGCTCTCATCGCAAGGCCGCTAACGGCGTCGAAGACCCGCACTGACGACGCTGCGGGTGCGACGACCGCGGTTTGCCCTATCGACAGTCCGACCTCATTGTCGAACACCGCTTTCACGGCGCCGTCGCCCTTGCCGAGGTGAACGATGGTGCGCGCGCCGATGCGCTCGACGAAAGTGACCGGCATGGCCAGCCCGCGTCCATTCTCCGCCACGGCCACCTGTTCCGGCCGAAAGCCGTAGAGCACCTCGCCGCGAGTACCGCGCACGCTGGCGGCCAGCTCATCCGGCAATGGCGGCGTAATGCCAAGCGCCCCGAGATCGACGACCAGACCCCGGTCACTCTCCGCAGGTCGGCCCTTGAGCAGGTTCATGCCCGGCGAGCCGATAAAGCGGGCAACGAAGACATTGGCTGGATTGTTGTATACCTCTAGCGGCGTGCCCACTTGCTGCAGCACGCCGTGATCCATGACGGCGATACGGTCGGACATGGTCATGGCTTCGAGCTGGTCGTGCGTGACGTAGACCATGGTCTGCTTGAATTGGCGCTGCAGCTGTTTCAGCTCGGTGCGCATCACCGCGCGGAAGGCCGCGTCGACATTGGATAGCGGCTCGTCGAGGAGGAAGATCGCCGGCTCCATGATTGCCGAGCGGCCGATCGCCACGCGCTGCAGGATGTTGACCGACAGCCGGTCGGCCTTGCGGTCGAGCAGCGGCGTCAGTTGCAGCAGCTCGGCGATCGTGCCGACGCGACGATCGATCTCGGCCGTGGCGGCGCCACGCATCCTTGGCCCGTAGGCTAGGTTCTGGCGCACCGTCAAATGGGTGAAGATCGCGTAGTTCTGGAACACGAAGCCAACGCCACGCCGGCCCATCGGCACACCGGCCATGTCGCGCTCGCCAAACAGGATCTTGCCGCTGGTCGGCTCTTCCATTCCGGCAATCATGTTCATCGTCGTCGACTTGCCGCAGCCTGAAGGCCCGAGCAAAGCCATGAACTCGCCATCGGCGATATCGAGGTCCATGGTCTTCAGCGCCGTGAAGTCGCCGAATGTCTTGGTGAGGTGCTTGAGCTGGATCGTGCTCATTCCGCCACCTGCCTTGCCCGTGCCATACGCTTCATGGCGAACACGGCGACGATGGAGAGCACGACCAGAATGGCCAGCGCGATAGCCGCCACATAGCCCCAGATCAGATCCTGCGTGGTGACCTTGTAGATATAGACGGAGATCGTCTCGGTGGCGACGCCGGGGCCGCCGCCGGTCATGATGTACAGCGTGTCGAAGATCTTGAAGTTTTCGATCACCCTTATCGCCAGCGCGATGATGATGATCGTCTTCATCTTCGGCAGCACGATGGTGGTAAAGCGCTGCCAGGGATTGGCGCCGAGCAGCGTTGCCGCCTTGATCTGGTCCTCCGGCACACCGACCAGGCCGGCGAGCAGGATCAGGAACATCAACGGCGTCCATTGCCAGATGTCGGCGATCATCACCGCGATCAGCGCCAGCGTCGGGTCCGAAAGCCAGGCAATGGTGACTTGCGTGCCCGTGATTGCCGACAGAATGTCGTTCACCGGGCCGCCCGACTGGAACAGCATGAAGAACATGTAGCCGGCCACCGCCGGCACCACCATCATAGGCATCAGCAGGACCGAATAGAAGATGCGCTTGCCGGGAAAGTCGTCGGCGAACAGCGTCGCCAGCGCCAAGCCTAACAAGAATTCGGCCGGCACGCAGACGACCATGACGATAACCGTGCGCTTCAGCGCACTCCAGAAGCGCGCGTCGGCGGCAAGGTCGGTGTAGTTGGCGAAACTGTTCCACATCTCCCAGGCATTCCACCAGCCGAGGCCCGAGAGTGGCGACCAGTCGGTGACGCTGATGTAGAGCTGCATCAAGAGCGGAAAGGCCGAGATGAACAGCACCAGGATTTGCGCCGGCAAGGTCAGGCGAAAGCCAAGCCGCATGCCTTCGTCGCGCAGCGCCGGCTTTGCGCGGGCCGCGTCCATCTCACCCTCCGAAGTCGTCGCAACCACAGCGCTCATTGCTTGAGCGCCCCAAAGGTGAGCCCGCGCACCAGATGGCGCTGGATGGCGATGCCCATGATGACCGGCGGCACGGCCGCGATCAGGCCGAGCGCTGCCTTGGCGCCATAGAGCTGGCCGGTCATCGAGGACGAGAGCGAGGCCATGTAGACGGGGATCGTCACCCATTCGCGTGTCGTGAGCAGCAACGCGATCAGATAGTCCGACCAGTTCAGGATGAAGACGAAGAGGGCAGCACTTGCCAGCGGCGCGCGCATCATAGGCAAGGTGATGCGGGTGAAGACGCGCAGCCGCGAGCAACCCTCGACCAAGGCGGCTTCCTCGATCTCGCGCGGCATGTCGTCGAAGAAGGTCTTCATCAGCCAGAAGGCAAACGGCAGCGTGACGATGCCGTAGATCAGCGCCAGCCCCCACCAGCTGTCGGTGAAGTTGAGGAAGGCCCACATGATCATCACAGGGATCATGACCGCCATCGGCGGAAACAGCCTGAGCTGGATCAGCGCCAGCGGCAGGTTCTGGCCGGAGCCGAAGCGCGACAGGCCATAGGCGGCGGCTGTGCCGGCCGACATGGCGATCGCGGTGCCGAACACCGCCGACAGAAGCGACGACAGGATCGGCTTCAGCGCGGTGCGGTCGAGCGCCACGATCAGGCTGTTGGTGGATTCGCCGAACACGAAGCGGAAGTTGCTGAGCGTCGGGTTCTTCGGCCACCATGTCAGGTCCGCACCCGTCGCCGACCATTCGGCGATCGGCTTGAAGGCCATCGACACCATCCACAGGATCGGCACCAGCGTAACAGCCATCGCCGCGAGGATCGCGGCGTAGCGGAATATCTCGAAGGGGACGGAACGCTTCATCTGGCTGCTTTTGCTGGTGGCGTCGGTTACGGAGGGGAAGAGCAGATGACCCTCCCCTCCGGCTTTGATCCAGGGAGATGGATCAGCTGATCGGATCAAGAACCGTCGGCCATGCCTCCTTGTTGGTCCTGATGGCTTCGAGAAATTTGTCCTCGCCAATGCGCCGGGCGATCTTCTTCCACTCGGCTTCCGTGTCGGCCATCGCCTGCTCCGATGTCTTGGCCTTGGTCAGCGAGGCCATCAGGTTTTCGTCCAGCGCGTTGTGGAAGGCGGTGGCGCCGGGATAGTTGATGGTCGGCACCGTGCGGGCGACCGTCTCGCGCACCACGTCCATGTGGTAGGCGTGATAGGTCTGGCGCACCAGCGGATCGGAAAAATCCGAAAGCCGGAACGGATCGAGATAGCCGCCGGGGTTGGCGCTCATCCAGGCGTAGATACGAGCCGAGCCTAGCCACTGCAGCAGGAGATAGGCGACCTCCTGGTTTTTCGACTGCGACGAGACCATGCCGGTCAGTGAGAACCACAACACCGAGCGGCTGATCAGTTTGCCGTCGATCTCGCGGCCGGGCGGCAGCATCGTGCCGATCTTGCCGGTGACCTTGGAATCCTTGTTGCCGGCATTGTCGAGGAATTTCGGCAGGTTGGAGAACGCACAGGTCATCGCCGCGCCGCCCTTGGCGAAATTGCCGTACTGCTCCGGCCAGCCCCACGAGATCGCGTCCGGCGAATGATGGACCAGCGATCCGACATATTCGTTTGTGGCGGCAATGCCGTGCTCGGAATTGATCAGCGGCTTGCCGTCGTCGCCGAACAGGAACTGGTTGGGCGAGGCCATCGATACATAGCGCTGATACCAGTTGGTGTAGCCCCAGCCCTGGTTGCGCAGGTCGGTGGAGCCGAACAGGCCCTTGTCCGGACGCTGGAAGAAGGCGGCGATATCGCCGTGTTGCTTCCAGGTTTTCGGGGGCGCCAAATCGTAGCCGTATTTGTCCTTGAACGCCTTCTTCTCGGCTTCGTCACCGAACAGGTCGGTACGGTAGACCCAGGTCTGGAAGTCGCCGTCCAACGACACGCCATAGTTAGAGCCGCGATATTTGTTGAGCAGCGATACGCCCTTGGCGCCGTCGACATAGCCGGTCTTGGGATCGTCCCATTCGGGTTTGTACTGGGCGACGAAGTCGTCGAGCTTGGCGATACCGCCGGTCTCGGCGAGATCGCCAAGGCGATTCCACTCGGTCGAATAGATGTCGTAGGCCCCACCCTTGGTGGAGATGTCCTGCATGGTTTTGGTGAATTCCTGGCCGTTCGGCAGACCGACGATCTCGATCGGGATCCCTGTTTCCTCTTCCCACAGCTCCTTGATCGACGGCGCGCCGGCCGGAAAAGGCTGGGTGAGCTGGCCGATCGAGCCGTCCGATAGGCCAAGCACGATCTTGGCCGGCGCCTTGCCGGCGCCCTTCAAAGCCTTGGCGCCCTCGACCGCGCGGCCCTCCGGTGTGTCGGGACCGTATTGATAACGTTCGGCTCCATCGAAGCCCGTCGGGCCGCCGATCATGCCAGGCGCGAGCGCATCGGCCGCGAAGGCGCGGCCGGGACGAATGAATTGCGGAGCGATACCTGCAGCGGCCACGAACACCGCCGCCTTTCCTCCGGACGCCAGCAACCGGCGTCGCGAGATGCGGATCAGATCAGACATTGGAATTCCTCCCTCAGGCTCAATGTTTCCTCCACGAGCCCCATGAGGGATATTGACGGCAGGATAGGAACGCTGTCAACATCATTAATAATCAAAACACATCACAACAACGCATAGAGGCGAGGAAATGCGTCGTGCCAAGGTTCATAGACCGCTTCACATGCGCCGATTTGATGGGAAATGTGATCTCCCTTTCCGACACGATCGCGCCGGACAAGTTGATTTAGCCTCGCGGCTTGCGCATCGGCCAAGGCCGGATACATCATTTCCCATCAGAATCGCGGATAGCGGGGCGTTGGCGCCAGCAGGTCGCCAGCCGACACTGCGTCATCCCTGATGCATTGAGGAGATGAGACGGTGCGTTCCACCCTGACCGACATAGCCCGGGAAGCCGGCGTCTCCGCGGCTACAGTCGACCGCGTGCTCAACAATCGCCCCGGCGTGCGGGCGCGCACGCGCGAGATCGTGCTCGACATGGCGCAGCGGCTCGGCTACATCGCCGAAGGTCCGAACGGTGCGCGGCCCAGGCCCGTGCCCGGCGAGGTCATCCGGCTCGACTTCGCGCTGCCGGCCGGCACCAATTCCTTTATCAAGATGTTGCACCGCCACATCGAGGCACAAGCCCTGGCGCGCCCCGATCTCGACGTCCATATCGCCACCATAGAGGGCTTCAATCCCGACCGGCTCGCCCGCCTGCTGCAGGATTTGCGCGGCCAGACGCAAGGCGTTGGTGTCATCGCGCTCGACCATCCGACGGTGCGCGAGGCGATCCGCTCGCTATCGGCCAACGACGTCAAGGTGGTGACCATCGCCTCCGACATCCTGCATGTGCCAAGGGTTGCCTATATCGGCATCGACAACCGCGCCGCTGGGCGGCTGGCCGGGTATCTGCTCAACCGTTTCATGGGCTCAGGCAGCCCCGGCAAGGTGGCGCTGTTTGCAGGCTCGCTGTCCTATCGCGGCCACGAGGAACGCGAGATGGGCTTCCGGCACATATTGACCGAGGAATCGCCCAATCTGGAGATCGTCGAGATGCGCGAAATGCTCGACGACCGCGAAAAGGCCTATTCGGAGGCGTCAGCCCTTCTGGAACGCCACCCCGACCTTGCCGCGATCTACAATGTCGGCGCCGGTAACACCGGCATCGCGCGCGCGCTGAAGGAACGCGGCCGTGCGCAATCCATGGTTTTCCTCGGCCACGAGGCGACGGACGGCACCAAGGAACTGCTGCTCGACGGCACGCTCGACGCCGTCATCGACCAGAACCCGCGCGTCGAAGCCCGCGAGGCGCTCAACATCCTGACCCACGCCGTCCGGGGCCTCCCCTATGAATTGCACCAGCCGAGGCTGCAGGTGATCTTCAAGGAGAACATCCCGGAGATTTGAGGCGCTCGCAGCACTTGGCTCGGCACGCACAAAAACAAGGATTTAGGCGTGTCCGTTGAATCATCTGGTAATGACACGCCTGATCGGCCGGTAGGTTGGCGCGTCCTCGAGGCGCGCTCACCTATCAGCGCGTGCTCATTTCTTAACCTTGCGGACAATCGCCCCGACGGCACCACCAACATCGATCGCAATCCGCTCGCCGGAAGCAATGCGCCCAATCTCGCAGACCACCAGGGGCATGCTGATCCCGTAGAGGAACTCGGCGACGATGGCGCCAACGGCAAGGATCGGGTCCGGCCGTTCCAGAAGAATGGCGGTGGGCGCGGTGCCCCTGCGGATTGCCTCGGCCAAGACAGAGGAAGAAGACGAGGACCCTCGCCCGCTCGGCATGATCAGTATCTTGCCGGCGACATTCTTACCGAGGCCAGGATGTGAGTGATCGATGATATCTCCCGTCTCGGAATCGATGCCGCCCCAGAAACTGAGCGATTGCGAAAACACCAGCGCCTCTCCCTCGGCGGCACCGGCCAATTGGAATGTGCCGGATCGAGCGATGATTTCTGTCTCCACCGCTTCGCTCATGCTGCGCCCCGCACGACATGCCCGACCGCCGCTGAACGGATGCAATCGCGCATCTCGGCGAAGGCCACCGTCACGCCAATATTGCCCGGAGCATAGTGCGCCCATTTGCCGGAATTGGTCATCACCACGCCGTCGAGCCGCTCCAGAATGGTAGTGACATAGGTACAGGTGTCGGCGACGGGGATCAGGCCGAACGCCTGCGTGCCATCAAGCGCGCCCTCCTCCTGCAATCGCGTCAGCGTCGCGCGACCCGTATTGACATAGATCGGGATGCCCCTGCCCGGCGCGACCGCGCGCAGCAACGGCAGCAGGCGCATCCATTCCGCATGCGAGAAATGCGGAGTGCCCAGCGAAACCGCCGCCAGCGGCGTCCCGTCAGGCACGCGCGACAGCCTGGCCAGCGCTTGATCGACATCGGCACGACTGATGCGGATCGTCTCTTCCGGCGCTTGACCACGGAACGCCTCGTCGAGCGTTCCCGCCTCCGGCGTGATGCCAACCGCGTGGAACAGCGCCACCGCGCCCGTCGTCGCTGCTGCCGCGCCAAGCGCCTTCAGCTGGTCCTCGTCGCGTGGCTGCGGCAGGCCCGATATGACCGGAACGAGATCGCCGCTCGCTTGCCCGATGATCAGCCCGACGCCGACGAACAGGCTGTCGCTCGGCTCCCCGTCGGCAACATCCAGTTCGAACAGGATGCGGCCGCGCCGGTTCTCGCTGAGATGCAGGCCCCAGGCCGGTGCGCGCCCGGTCATGGCACAGCACAGATCGATGAAATCGCCGTAGCGGTTGGTGCGCGCACCGATCACCGAATTGGCGAAAACGATGGCATTGGATTCGCCCCAGGCGATCTGCTGCCCGAATTCAGGCCGAAACCGCGTCTGATAGGGTGCACAGGTGAAGGTCGCCTGGCAGCCAAGCTCCAGATGCGCCTTCATCAACCGCCGCGCCGGCATTTCTTCAGCCGCGGGCATCTTGACCATGCCGGGATGGATGAGGTCGAACGAGCCGACATTGAGCGTCGTCGGCACCCGGACACGTCCGCTTCCCTCGACCAGCCGTTCGACGAAATCGAGCCCTGCCTTGCCGTGATAGAGGCAGCCGTCGATATGGGCGCCGGTGACATCAAGCAGGCCACCGGCGCCAATCGCGTTGGAAAAGGCAAGCAGTATCTTCATAGCGGCGGCAGCGGACGGCCCCTGCTCGCCGTCGAGCATGGATCGGTCGCGGGCCGTCAGGTCAAGCGTCATCAAGATGCTCCGGGCTTAACTTGCGCCCGGCTATGCGTTCCTCATTGTCAGCGTTCTGGCAAGAGCCGAAACGAGGATCAGCCCGCCGCCGCAATCAGCACTGTGCTCTCCGGCGACCAGCGCAGCTCGACATCCTGACCTTCCACCAGCCTGTCGGCGCCAGTATTCTGGACGATGACCTTCAGCGTCTGACCCGCGCGCTCGACAAAATACGTGCTGTTGTTGCCGGCGAAGATGCGCTTGGAAACCTGACCCTTGAGCGTGTTCGCATCGCCGTCCGAGGCTCCGGCATCGGTGGCAATCCGGATGCGTTCCGGCCGCACGGCGCAGCTCGCCTTGGCGCCGGCGGCAAGCCTGTCGCCGACGCCGGCGGCAATCGCCGTGCCGTCCGGCAGGCGGATGCCGCTGCCGGTGGCATCGCCGCGAAAGATGTTAGCGTCGCCAAGAAAGGTGGCGGCGAATTCGCTCTTCGGCCGGTCGTAGATCTCTTCCGGCGGGCCTTCCTGCACCAGCCTGCCATCACGCAATATGCCGATGCGGTCGCTCATCGTCAGCGCTTCTTCCTGGTCGTGGGTGACGAAGATGGTGGTGATGCCGATCTCGCGCTGGATGCGCTTCAATTCGATCTGCATGTCGACGCGCAGCGCCTTGTCGAGCGCGCCGAGCGGCTCGTCCAGCAAAAGCACGCGCGGCTTGGTGACGATTGCGCGGGCGAGCGCGACGCGCTGGCGCTGGCCGCCGGAGAGCTGGTGCGGACGGCGAGCGCCGAGCTTACCAAGTTGCACGAGGTCCAGCGCGCGCTGCACTTCCGTGGCGATCACCACCTTCGCCTCGCCGCGCACCGACAGGCCGAAGGCGACATTGTCGGCAACGCTCATATTTGGAAACAGCGCGTAGTTCTGGAACACCATACCGATGCGCCGTTTTTCGACCGGCACCCGCTCGACGCTCTCGCCGCCGATGGCGATGCTGCCCGAATCGGGAAAGTCGAAGCCGGCGATCTGCCTCAGCAGCGTGGTCTTGCCGCTGCCCGATGGACCGAGCAGCGCGTAAAAACCGCCATCGGCGAAATCGATGGACACATCGTCCAGCGCCTTGTGGGCGCCGAAGCTGCGCGAGACGTTCGATACCTTGACGCCGGCCATTATTTCTCTCCGCCGAATTTGAAGAAACGCGCCGTGAGCAGCATCAGCGCCATCGACACGACAATGATGATCGTCGAGACCGCGTTGATCTCGGGCGTAAAGCCCTTGCGGATCGCGGCGTAGATTTCGACCGGCAGCGTCGTCTGGCCCGGCGTCGCCAGGAAATAAGACACGACAAACTGATCGAACGAGACGGCGAAGGCGAAGAGCCCGCCGGCAATGACACCCGGCATGATCCAGGGCAGCGTGACGCGCATCGTTACTTGCCATTGGTTGGCGCCGAGCGAGCGCGCCGCCTCTTCCAGCTCCGGCGCGAAGGTCTGCAGCCGCGCCGAGACAACGACGATGACATAGGGCAGCGCCAGCGCGACATGACCGAGCAGGATGGCGAACAGGCCGCGCCCGATGCCGACGCCGAAGAAGAAGATCAGCATCGCCGTACCGGTGATGAGCCACGGAATGGCGATCGGCGGGAACAGCAGCGCCTGCAGCAGTTTCTTGCCGCGGAATTCATAACGGTAAAGCGCCAGTGAAGCCGCCGAGCCGAGCACCAAGCTGATGATGGTGGTGATGACGGCGATCTCGAGACTGTTCCAGGTGGCCGCGATCAATTGGTCGTTCTGCCACAGCGACGCGTACCACTCGGTCGTCCACTCGAACGGCAGCTGGTAGAAGGGCGAGACGTTGAACGACATCAGCGCCATGATGATAATCGGCAGATAGAGGAAGGCGAGCAGAAACCCGATGTAAATCCGGCCGAGCCATTCGAGAATGCGCGTCGTCATCATCACGCGGCCCTCCGCAGCACCGGTGCCGCCAGCGCCAGAATGACCAGCACGACGGCCAGCAGGATGAAGGACAGTGCCGCGCCTAGCGGCCAGTTGAAGACAGCGACGAACTGGTCCTCGATGACAGTGCCGTAGAAGGTGCCGGTTCGCCCGCCGAGAATGCGTGGCTCCATGAACGAACCGACCACCGGCACGAAGATGAGCGCCGCGCCCGCCACCAAACCCGGTAGCGACAGCGGGATGATGACCCGCTTCAAGACCTGCAGCCGCGAGGCGCCGAGCGAGCGCCCGGCTTCGATCAGCGAGTCGTCGATGGCCTGCAGCGTGAGGTAACAGGTCAGCACCATATAGGGCACGTAGGAGTGCACCAGCCCGATGATGACAGCTGGATAGGAATACATCAGATCGATGTTGATCTTGAACGGCAGCACGGCGTTGAGGGCCGTGTCGAGAATGCCGCCCTCGCGCAGCACCATCGCCCAGGAGAAGATGCGCACCAGCCCGTTCGACCAGAACGGCAGGATAACCAGCAGGAAGATCGCCTCGCGGCTGCGGCCCTTCAGCACCTTGGCCAACACATAGGCGGCAGGATAGCCGATGACGACGCACCACAACGTCACTTCGAGGCCGAGGCGGAGCGAAGCCAGCAGCAGCGTCAAATAGAGGCTCTGGGAGAAGAAGGCGGCGTAATTGCCCAGCGTGAACGCCCACGGCTTTGCCGTCAGCGGCAGGTCGGTCATGAAGGAGAAAAAGACCATGGCCGAGAGCGGCAGGAAGATCGCCACCGTCAGCCAGAGATAGGCCGGCGCCAAAAGCGGCAAAGCCGATCTCAGCCCGCCGCGCGCCGCGACCGCGCCCTGTGCCGCCATGCTACCCCACCTCCCCAGGATTGAGGACCAGCCGGCGCGAACCGCCGGCTGGTCTTGACGCGTGTCTCTACTTCACATCGACCTTGAGCTGTTGCCAAAGTGCCAGATAGGCTTCGCGCTGCGCGTCGGTGATCGGCGCCTGGAACTGGATACGCTTGGCCACCGCGGGATCGCCCATGACCTTGCGGTTGAAGGCATCCTCGGGAAGCGCTTCCACCGCCTTGATGTTGGCTGACACCGGCGCGCCGACCTTGGTGACCCACTCGACATAGAATTTCGGATCGATCATGTAGTTGATGAAGGCCTCGGCACCGGCAACATTCTTCGAGCCGGCCGGAATGGAGAAGGCGTCGAGCCAGGCGACGGCGCCCTCCTGCGGGATGACCAGCGAAACCGGCAGCTTGAAATGCGTCTTGGCGCGGTCGGCCGAGCCGCTCCAATAGGTGCCAATGTCGATCTGGTTGGAGGCGACCATCTGGTTCCAGTCGTTCTCCGAGCTCCAGAAGGTCTTGATCTGCGGCATTAGCGAGGTGAGCTTCGTCTTGACCGCATCCATATCCTTGATGTCGTTGATGTTCTGGCCGGTGGCGATGGCGCCGAATTGCACCGCCTCGACGGCGTCGTCGCGGATGACGACACGGTCCTTGTGCGCGGGGTCCCACATTTCGGCGATCGACGTCGGCGGCTTGTCGAAGGATTTTTCGTTGATGGCGAGCGCCGTCAAGCCCCACACCCACGGCACGCCATAGACCTTGCCGTCATGGTCGAGCATCGGCGATCCCGCCTTGTCCTTGCTGATGTCGGCATAGTTCGGCAGCTTGGAGGTATCGATTGGCTGGATCAGCTTCTCGGCCATTGCCTGATCGTTGAAGGCGGCATTGATCATGACGACGTCATAGAGGCCGGGATTGGTCCGGATCTTGGTCAGCATTTCCTGTTCGGAATTGAAGAAGTCGTTGACGACCTTGTTGCCGGTCGCCTTCTCGAAAGCGGCAATGGCCCACGGCTCGTCAGCGCCATAGCCTTTCCAGTTGAGCACATGCACCTCGTCGGCCTTGGCGGCAAAAGCGAGTGCGGAGGTGAAGACGGCGGTCGCCGTCAAGAGAGCAGTCAAGTCAGGCATGCGCATGGTTCGTTCCTCTCTGTGTTTGCCCGCTTCCCGGGCTTGTCAGGCTGTCTGATGGGCCTTCTGTGTCTGGCCTGGCACGCCGGTAGAAACGGCCTGGCTCAGGAAAGTCTGGATTTCCGCGTCGGTCGGTGCCGATGAGCCGCCGTGGCGAGTCACCGAAATGGCGGCCGCCGCGTTGGCATAGGCCGCCGCCTCGAAGGGAGGCACGCCACGCGCCAACGCGCTGACGAAGGCGCCGATGTGCGTGTCCCCAGCGCCATTGGTATCGATCGCGGCAACCTTGAAACCGGCGATGGTTTGCGCCGAACCGTCGGCCAGCCCGACATGGCAGCCCTTGGCGGCGGAGCGGATGACGACACCGGCAGCCTGCGGGCAATGCTCGGCCAGAAGTCGCGCCGCGAGCGCCTCGACATCGCCCTGGCCGGCAATCTCGGCCGCCTCTGTCGTGTTGCAGCTCAGCCAAGTCGTGCGGGCAAGCACACGGTCGAGAATGGCACGTGGAATGTCCGCTACGACCGGCGTCGGATCGAAGACGAAGGGAATGTCCGCCGGCAGCGCCTCGATCCAACCGGTCAGCGCATCGTGGCTGCCAGGATAACTGAGCGTGTAGCCTGACGTGAACACCCAGTCATGCGGCCCGATCACCACCGGCGCCATCAGGTCGAGGCTGAGAACGCTCTCCGCTCCTGGCCACGAGACGAAGGTGCGTTCGGCGTCGCTCGATATCATGGCGACGCAATTGCCGCTGTCCATCAGAGGCGAAGGCAGCGTCAGCGTCTGGATGCCCTCGGCGGCGAAGGCGGCGCGCAGGAAGTCGCCATTCGGACCGCTGCCGAGCTGGCCGCCAAACACCACCTTCATACCAGTACGGGTCGCGGCAACCATCATGTTGAAGCCGCCGCCAGCGACCTGCGCATAGTCCGACGCCGTCTTCTC
This sequence comes from Mesorhizobium sp. LNHC229A00, assembly GCF_000502415.1. NCBI lineage: Bacteria > Pseudomonadati > Pseudomonadota > Alphaproteobacteria > Hyphomicrobiales > Phyllobacteriaceae > Mesorhizobium > Mesorhizobium sp. LNHC229A00. Next base: position 28,004 of record NZ_AYWQ01000001.1, on the reverse strand, counting down.
GGTGCCGGGCGCTGGCAGGACATCGATGCGGTAGACATAGTCGACCACCGCGCTGCCGACATGGACGAGACGCGCGCTCATCCCGCATCCTTGCCGGAACCGGCCTTGCCGACGCGACCGCCCGACATTCGCGCCGCGACAAGATCGGCGGCCAGCGCCTGTACTTGCGCCATGTCGATGCCCGTGAGGCTCGTGACACGATGCTGCGGCAGGCGCGAAAAGCCGGCACAGGCGCCAGCCATGCCGGCGGCGATGGCGCCGATCGTGTCGGTGTCGCCGCCAAGATTGGCGCTTATGACAGCCGCTTGCCATGGGTCGCCGCCGGCGACTTCCAGCACGGCAAACGCGGCTGGAACCGATTCCTGACTGGCGACGCCGGTGCCGACCAGATCGGTAATCAGCCGGATCGCGTCCCTCTTCGCCTTGCCGCGTACCAGCGCCTGCGCCCAGACGATGCGCGCGGCGATGTCTCCGCCGGTGACCCAATTTCCAAGTGTTGCCCCTCGCTGCGCCGCCGCGACCGCGCTGTCGGACGCCGCGTACCAATCACCACCGGCAACGCCACGGCTGACGGCGGCTGCGACCGCCGCGGCGGAGGCGATCGCGATCGACGTGTTGTGCGTTGCCTTGCAGGTCTCGGCCACCTTGGAGACGAACGCGTCCAGCGGCTCCGGCGGCATCATGATGCCGACGGGCGCGATACGCATGGCGGCGCCGTTGGTGTCGCCGCTACGCCCCGCCTCTTCCGCCGGCACGCCGTTGTTGATGGCGTCGATCGCGCGCTTGGTCGACGGCCCCAGGAGTTCGTAGCTGCCACGCGCCTTGACCTCACGCTCCCAGTCGAGCAGCGCGTTCACCCAGCGCGCATGGTCGAAGCGCTCGCCCGATTCCACGAGAATGCGGCCAAGCAGCAATGCCTGTTCGGTATCGTCGGTGACGGTGCCGGCCAGCAGCCCCTTCGATACCGGATGACCGGCGAAGGGGGCGATGAAATCCTCGACACGGCCGTAGAGTTCGGCGATGCGGGCCGGTGACAGAAGCTGCGTCGGCATGCCGAGCGCGTCGCCCAGCGCTCCGCCGACAAGCGCGCCCATGGCGCGATCCATCTCAAACTCGTAGTCCGGCATCGCTCAGAACCTCATATGCAGCGCGAAATGCGCGGGATTGAGGAGACTGGTGACATATTCGATCGGCCGCTCGTCGGCCGCGCGCGTCAGCCGACGCCCGCGCAGGAAGGGCGTGCCTTGCGGGCAGCCGAGGATGGCAGCGTCATCTGCGTTCAGCATCTCGATGTCGACCCACTCCTCGCCATGGTCTGGTATCAGCCCCGCCCCGCGTAGCGTCTGGTGCAGCGAACCCTCGCGCAGGCCGCGCAGTGGCACGTCCTCCAGTTCGGGTGACAGCGGCAGGCGGCTGCGTTCGACCGAGATCGCATGACCGTCGCTGGCATTGGTGCGCACCCGGTCGACGGCGATGAAGAACGGGCTTCCAACATCCAGCAAGATCGCCAGTTCGGCATCCTCTATGACCTCCAGCCGCAACGTCCGGGTCTCTGCATTGGCACCCGCATTGGCCAGCGCCCGCGACCAGCCGACGGCATCATCGACCGGCATGCCATCAAAGGTGACGAAAGAGCCGATGCCAACCTTAGTGGTGATCAGGCCGCGGCTGGAGAGTTCCTCGAGACCTTTGCGGATGGTGTTGCGGCTGACGGAGAAGCGCTGGACGAGCTCGTTTTCGCTTTGCAGCCTGTCACCGAAACCAAGAACGCCGGAACGAATCTCACGCTCCAGAACGGTCGCGATCTGCTCGGGCTTTCCCGTGCCGGGAGACAATTGAACCGCGCGCCGCTTCATATGCGTACCTGTTCAGTGAACCTGTATAATCCTGTTCAATATATTTGTGCGTGAGCTCTGTCAACGACCAATGGTGACGGGTGCTTCGCTGCAAGCCGCCGGCACCGGCGGAGCACTTCGAGGCAATCTCTTTTCAGAAGAACGAAAGCCCGCTCCGGGAACCGGGGCCGGCCTTGGAGGAGGATGAAGGGGTGGGACCCTCTCCTCTTGTTTCCACGGGGGGCGTGGACCGTGAAACTATACGGCCGTCCTGCGGGGCGCATGATCACAAGCCGGCCTGCTTCCCTCGCATTCCAGTGCACGCCGCCGCGGGTTCGCTCACGGGACCGCGACGCCGGCGACACAAGAGGAGCCGGCTAGATGCGTCCCAGGACGACAAGGATGATGACGATGATCAACACAAGTCCGAGACCGCCACCGCCATAATAACCGGTTCCGTAGAACGGGCCACCGCCGAGACCGCTGAAGCCGCCGAGCAGCGCGAGGATTAGAATAATGATAAGTATCGTTCCGAGACCCATGGCCTTCCCTGCTCCTGAAATGCGCGCTTTCGCGCTGGTTCAACATCGCGCCATTTCGGATGTTGCAAGGTATGAACGTTTTAGAGGGGCTGGCGTTCCGCTGGACTATCGCGGCTCCGGAACTCACAGCCCGCAACGCAGAAAGCCCGCCTGGACGACGGGCTTCCCCACCGGCCGGAGGCCAGGAGAGTGCGGCCAGGCCTACGGCTGGGTCCGCAACCTCCCTCAGCCTCAGCGGCGTGCGATCAGCAGGCAGAGTTGCCGCAAGTCGCGGTCATAGGTCCCTTCGCTGCTGAGGACATCGACGCAGCGCTTCTTCATGCGCGTCACCTGCGAGCTTGACATCTGGGCCACGATACCCGGGACGTTGGGGTGATTGGGATTGGATGGGTTGCTCGGGTTCGACGGATTGCTGGGATTGGTTCCGTTGCCAATGCCCACCCCGACACCAATGCCGCCGGCGCCGCCAACACTGCCGGCAAGCCCCGCATTGATGCCACCGGTTCCGCCAACATTGGCACCGAGCCCGGCGTTGATGCCGCCCGAACCACCGATATTGGCGCCGGCTCCTGCGTTGACGCCATTGCTGCCGCCGACCGACGCGCCGAGCCTAGCTGCTGGACGGCCGATGATTTGCTGCCAGGCTGCTTGCTACCTGACAGCCAAAATACAGCACCTCACCTGCGGAGCAGTTCCGGACCACTGGACGCTAAGGATCCTTGTTGGCTAACCCTGGATCAAACAGGACTGGCCACTCTCGCGTGACAGTCTGGCCTTCAGAATATCCCGTAAAACAGTCTATAGCGCACGCGCTCCATATAAGAGCGGTACTCCGGCTCCGCGGCAAGCAAGGCCTCCTCGCGCAGAATGCGGTACACCTGCAGATAGGTGACAACCGCATAGACGGCGAGATTGTAGAAGGAAAAGGCCGACAGCAGGTAGAGGATATGGCCGGTAAGGTAACCGGCATAGATCGGATGCCGCACCAGGCGATAGGCACCGCCGGTCATCACGCCGCGATTGGCGGGCAGGATGGCAAAGGAACGACCCAGCGACAGCTTTCCCCAGATGACGAACCAAAGCGCCATGAATTGAAGCGGGGCGGCGACATAGATGGGGATGATGGGGATGCCTCGTTCCATGGTGATGAAGGCGACACCAAAACTGGCGGTCACCGAAGCGACTACCGCAAGCGGGCTCCAGTCACGCGTCACCGGCCGCCGCGACAGCAGCAGCCAGGTGAAGCTGAGCGTCTCGGAAACCGCCACCAAAGCGATATTGAGCCGGGTGGGGTCCTGCACGAAGTGGTACACGCCCCGGTACACAAACAGCCCCGCGCATGCGAGCGCACAAATGCGAAAGAAGCCTTCCCGCAAGTCGGCCAGGATCTCGCGCTTGCGCGCTTCGGACATCATCCCGCCCTGGTTGGCGCGCTGAAGCGTTTCGCTTTTTGGTGTAAGCAAGGCAAGAACCCCAATGATCCCTCGGGGGGACCTTTGCACGCAACCATTGCTGGGTGGTTAACCGACAAGATCTATCGGCATCAGAACGGCAACTGCGCCGCCGAAAGGCATGCGAGACGCAAAGCACGGCCGTGCGGATTGTCTCCGCTTCGAGGATCGCCAGGAAGGGGTTCCGCCCGAGTCGATCCTCTCCTTAGGGATTGGCCAGCTACCCCAGAAATGTGTTGCTGAAATACCCAGTGAAATCCGAGATCTGGGGCAGAACCTTACCGTCGGCGTCGCGCAGAATGCCGGCGGCGAAGAGGTAGTTGCCGATCGCTTCCATCTTGGCAGTGTCCAACGTCCCGATGGCACCGCTTTGCCCGCGCAGATAATAGCCCTCGATCAGTGCCTTCAGCGAGGCGTGGATCAAGGCCGGATTGGTCAGGGCATCCTTGTTGGCGGCTATCAGCAGCGTGGCGGCCTCCCCTGGATGATCGACGGCGAATTGGTAGCCGCGCCGCGTTGCCTTGATGAAGGACGACGCCAGTTCGGGGTTCGCCTGGAGATACGCTTCGCTCGAAGAGATAAGCGTCGTGTGCTCGTCGGGGACGCCATGGTCGGCATAGACGAAACTGCGCTGCTTGACGCCCCTGAGTTCGGCTTCGACGCCCTCCCAGGTCGACACTTCGAGCGTGAAGTCGACCGAACCGTTGGCCAGCGCCTCGTAGGCGGAAGTGCCCAGCGTCACCGTCTCAAAATCGCCCTTGCCGCCGTCGTGACGGATGATGGTCGAGATCAGCGCCGTCTCCCAGGCGCTGCCGAAACCGCCATAGGTCAGGCCATCTAGATCTTTCGGGCTTTTGATCTCGCTGCGCACGGCATTGAACACCAGCCGGCCTGTCTCGGACTGCACGACGGCATAGACGCCCTGTAAATCGGCCCCTGCGGTCTTCTGGGTGAACAGGCTGATGGTGCCGTTGATCCCGAAATCGGCGACATGGTTGGCGACAAGCGCGCCGGCACCGGTATTGCTGTAGGGCAGGATGTCGACCTCGATGCCGGCTTCCCGATAAAATCCCTTATCGCGGGCGACGAACAGGCCGATGTGGTTGGTGTTGACCGTCCAGTCGAGGGCGACTGTGACCGTCCGCGTTGCCGCGAAGGAGCGGCTCGATCCGGTGATCAGCGGTACGCTGCCGGCAAGGGTGAGCAGCAGGGCTTGCCTGCGCGTCAAGTCAGTCATGGTCATGTCCTTTGGATGGCTGGGGGTTGAGCAAAATGTCGAGAATCTCGACCTCGAGTGCCTCGGCCTGCCGCGTGGCCGCGCTGGCGGGATCGCGCGGGCGCGGCAGCGGCACCTTGATCTCGCGCACGACCCGGGCAGGCCGCGCGGACAGCACATAGATGCGGTCGGACAGGAACAGGGCTTCGCGCACGTCATGGGTGATCAGCAACGCCGTCCAGTGGTGGTGCCGCCACATCTGTTCGAGCCAGCGCTGCATGGCCGCGCGGGTCAGGGCGTCGAGCGCGCCGAACGGCTCGTCGAGCAGCAACATATCGCGTTCCTGCACCACGGTGCGTAAAAGCGCCGTGCGCTGGCGCATGCCGCCCGAGAGCTGCGCTGGAAAGTGCCACTCGAAGCCGGCAAGCCCGAACTCCGCAAACAGCGGAGCCACACGCGTCCGTGCCGCCTTGCGGCTGACGCCTTGCACCTCGAGCCCGAGCGTGGTGTTGTCGAGAATGCGCCGCCACGGCATCAGCGCGTCGCGCTGCGGCATGAAGGCAAAATGCCTGCCATGATCGTCGAGCGGCCCGCCGTTGAAGAACATCTCACCCTCGCCATGCTCGGCGCCGGTCAGAAGCTGAAACAGCGTCGACTTGCCCGCTCCCGAAGGTCCAAGGATCGAGACGAATTCGCCGGCATCGACACGAAGCGAAATGTCGGCGAGCACATCGAGCCCGCCAAACACCTTGCGAACATGCCGCAGTTCGAGCCGGCTCATGCTTCTGGACCTTTTCCAGCGCCTTGCCTGCCAGCGGCTCCTTCCCAGGGCATGGCAAGACGCTGCAGCAGCATCGTCAGCCCGAACAGGATAAGGGTGAGCGCTGCGCTGACGCAGACGGCGGCTAGCACCAGGTCGGGACGGAAATTGTTCTTGGCGTTGAGCATGTAGATGCCCAGCCCTTTGGCCGCGCCCGCATATTCGGCGAAGATGGCGCCGACGACGGCATAGGTAATGGATATCCTGAGGCCAGCGAAGAAATAAGGCAGCGCCGAAGGCAATCGTGCCAGCAAGAAGACACGCCAACGCCCTGCTCCCATGGCACGCAGCATCTGACCGATCTCCACCTCGGTAGCCTCGTAGCCTTGTACCAGCGCGACCAGCATCGGGAAGAACGTGACCAGCGCCACCAGCACGATCTTGGGCGTCAGCCCGAAGCCGAACCACAGCACCACCAATGGCGCGATGGCGACCAGCGGCAAGGTCTGGCTGACTATGAAGATGGGAAACAGCGCGCGCCGCAAAGGCTGGAAGAAGTCGACCAGCATCGACAGCGCGAAGGCGGCGCTGAGCGAACAGGCAAAACCGATCAGCGTGGCGCGGACCGTGGGAACGGCGTTGTCGACCAAGGCTTCACGATTGAGCATCGCCTGTTCGAAGACGCGCGAGGGCGCCGGCAGAACCGTCGGCTTGATGCCGGATATGTTTGCGTACAGTTCCCAGGCCACTAGCACCAAACTGATCGATATCACGGCCGGCGCTGTTTTGGCGAAGAAGCCCGCGACGTTACGCGGGTTGAATGACGATGAGACCACGAGCGTTCAGACGGCAGTGGGACTGTTGGCCGAGACCGTGACATCGAGGGTTACATGGCCGGCGCCGGGCCCGAAGCGGCAGAAGGCTTCATCGAGGGCCGAGAAGATCGCGCCGGCATCGCCGCGCAGCTTGGTGCAGAAATTCTTGGAGCGATCGTAGACGCCGGACTGCTTCAGGAAATCTATGCAGCCATAGATTTCGTCCATGTGGTCGTCAGTACCCATCACATAGAGCGAGAACTGCGCCGCCGCCGGCTGGCCAGTGGCCGGCGCGCCGCGCACCGCGGTGATGGCGGCTTGCTTGCGCGGGCCGAGTGGCCCGGCAGGCCCGCCGAACGTGTCGGAGCGGCAGATCGGATCGTCCGGCTCGCCTGGGCAGCCACGCGAAATGGTGGCCGACAGCACGCAATGCCTGCCGCTGCCAGACGCGGCCACGAAAAGGTCGCGCAGCGCAGGGAATAACACCTCGGGGGCCCCGACCAGCAAGGTCGAGATGTCGTCGGTCTCGATCCTGAGCTTGTCGCGGAACGGATCGAGCGCGCCGAGCGCGCCCAGAATGACGCCGACGAAATCGTCGGCCATTGGATATAGGGAAACCTGTGCGCCTGAAAACATCGCCCGCCTCGCTCCGCTGGTATTACCCAGATCAGCTTCTAGGGTCTGTGGGCTTGCCGCCCCCGTCTCAGCCCCGACCGTACGGAGCACCCCTGTGGATGGGCGCGTTAGAGCATCATTCGGCCGGTTGGGGAAGCTGTTTCTTGGCAAGCCGCGCCAAAGCATTGCTCGAGCGCCAGGGCAATTGGACATCGCCGGCGCGGAAATTTGTCTGGAACCTTCGCCATTTCGAGGGGTTGTCCCACCAGTCGCTGGACGCGATTCCAGGATCAATTTTCCGTTCGGGATTGTGTCAGAACAAGAGATAGAGCGGTTCATGATTTCCGCGAAACCGTGCACCGCTCCCGGCGACGAGTTCACAGAAATGGAGACAAATCATGTTCATGAAAATCCTCGCGGCTTCGGCCTTCACCATTGCCCTTGCAACATCCGCCATGGCGCAAAGCAATAGCGCAGCCGGCGCGGATGGGTCCGGCGGCAGCGGCGAGTCCGTCACTGTGGACCCAAGCACCCCGGCTTCGCCCAGTACGATCGATCCGGGCTCGACCAACAGCACGACCACCACGCCGGGCGACATGAATTCCAATGCGGACAAGAATTGCCCCACCAACCCGCAGGGTGCACAGACGGACGCCAACGGCAACGCCACCGCGCCGACCGTGAACGACAACAACTGCGGAAAGTAGTTTGCCATCGCGATAATGGGAACCGCGGAAGCAGTTTCTGCGGTTCCCATTATTGGGATTCAGTGTCCGCGACTACCCGCCGCCGGCTCTGGTGCCGCTTCACTACCCACCCCGCCAAAGACCCTTAATTCAGCGTACGGTTTGCCGGCCCGCGGGCGTGCGAACGAGGCATATATTTTCATCAGCCGTTTGAGCAGGCGCCCGTAGGTGAGGTGCCGGACCCGGCCATTGGCAAGATCGAACTCCACCGTCCCCCATCGCCTTACCGGACCCTTTCCGGTTGGCGGACCCAGTCGCCTGACCTGGAAGGCCAGCCTGATCTGGCGGTCGGCGACATCCAGATAGATACCGGGTTTAGCGCCCAATACCTGCCACATCCGGGCAACGTGCCCGATCGACATGTCAGACGAAATCGCCATGTGGGCCCGCCCAAGTCGAGCCCAGACGAAATCACCGGCTGGCTGCCGCATCCCCGACACCGAATTCTTGCAATAGGCTGGCGCCACCTCACACACCAACCGGCGCATCGCGCTCGCCACGCTGTCCTCCAAATCCCGCCGCGATGCCCAGTCTGCTTCGGTGAACGGCACTTGTCCGAGGATGTCGCCGTCGTCGAAATTGGCCGACATCTTATGCAGTGTCACGCCGCCATGGACGGCATGCTGGCCATCCGCGACAAGACGATGGAGAGGATGCGGCCCCCGATAGTTGGGCAGCAGTGCCGGATGAAAATTAAGCCCGCCCCTGGGAAAGAGGTCGAGCAACTGCTGTGGGATCAAGGTCGGGAAAGCGAAGCAGATCAGCACATCCGCGGCCATGTCAGGCAGTTGCCGGCCAAGCTCGTTCCAGTCGTAAGGCCGGCGGAATTCGATCAGCTTTACCGGCGTGTTGCCGAGATAGCGTCTGAGCAAAAGCCGGCGCCTCAGCCTGCGCCGAAAATTGCCAATGCTGAAGCCTCTGGACGGGCTTTGAAAACCAGGCACGATGATCGCACCAACACGGTTTCCCGCCTCGATCCATCCGGAAAGCAGCGGCCCGGTATAAGCAGAAACATCCAGGACGAAAATTGCATTGAGTTGCCCGGCGAGTGCCGCAGGTTCGGAAGAAATCATCTTCTCAAGCCCAGCGGGGCAAGACATAGCGTCCCCGCGCCAGCAATTCGATCACCGTTACAACTCGGCCAGCCAGGCCCGAAAGCCAGCCAGGCCGGTCAGGCTGCCTTGGAAGAAAGCGGTCCCGCCGCAACACTTGAGAGTCTTTCCCGCTTCACCAACACCGGCTTTTCGTAAATCTTCCTCATGCTAATCCCCAATGATCAATCAACCTACACAGTTGGCCAGCAACGCAGCCAACTGTCAACCGCCGGACGGCGGCCAACAGCCTCTTTATGCGTATGATCCTGGCAATCGACGAGCGTTTACACCCCACCTGCGGCCAAAACGGCTGGTGAACCTTATGAAACCGCCTTTTCACGAACCGGCAGCTTCCAGCCTGGTCTGACGAAATGGCACGTGTAGCCGTTGGGGTATTTCTCAAGATAGTCCTGGTGCTCGGGTTCGGCCTCCCAGAACGCACCGGCCGGCGCGAGTTCGGTGACGACCCTGCCGGGCCACAGGCCGGAGGCGTCGACATCGGCGATAGTGTCCTCCGCCACACGCTTCTGCTCCTCATCGGTGTAGTAGATTGCGGAGCGATAGCTCATGCCGACATCGTTGCCCTGGCGATTGCGCGTCGTCGGATCATGGATCTGGAAGAAGAATTCCAGAAGCTGACGAAAGCTGATTTTCGCCGGGTCGAAGGTGATCTCGATGGCTTCGGCATGCGTGCCATGATTGCGATAGGTAGCGTTCGGCACGTCGCCGCCGCTGTAGCCGACCCGCGTGGCAAGGACTCCCGGGAAGCGCCGGATCAAATCCTGCATGCCCCAGAAGCAACCGCCGGCAAGCACTGCACGTTCGCTCGAAGTCGCCATGTCACGTCTCCTTGAAAGGCAATTCCGGAAGTGTAGCGGCTCTCCGTCGGGAATTGCGCGGCAACAAACTTGGATAGCGCCATAAATGGGCACTGTTGCCTGGTTCGTCCAGTCAGACGAGCGGCCGTCCGGTTGTATTATAGGGAAAAGGATAGCACGAAGCCGTTCGCCCTAGCTGCGCGGATGCCGGGTCCGGCTGCTGGCGGCAGCCGGCAGATGTCGCGTGCCCGGCGGAACCACGGCAAAACTGATCGCCACCGGCGGTGCCTCGCGCGACCAGTTGAAAAGAACGGTCTTGACCGGGATTTTGTCCACCCATGCCAGCAGCCTTGACGGCACGTGACGACCCGACCAGACCATCAGCATGCCGTGATCGCGCAACCGCTGCCTTGTGATCCAGGGTGCGAACCGCATATCGAGATCGGTGAAGATCGACGGCTTGTCATAGGCGTTGAGGCCAGCCAGCATGGCAAGATTGGTGTCGCCACCGACGATGTCGAGCCGGCCCGGCGCCGCCGCGTGCCAGATTGCCTCGGCCTCGTCCGAGATCGGCCGCGCCGGCCAGCAGACTGCGTCCATGCGCCCGCGCACATTGCAGTCCGTCCATCGGATCGCCCCATAGGCGCCCGACATGGCCACGATGCAGATGAAGGCGCAGATCGCCAGCCTTCTCATCTCGGCGGCACCGAGCCGGTGGCCGAGAAAGGCGAGCGCGACGACGCCGACAAGATTGTACATCGGTGCGCCCCAGGCTTCGCCGGTGCCGGTGAACAACGAGACGACCATGATCAGCACCGCCGGTCCAAGCCCCATCCAGCAGAGATAGACGAGCGTGTGGCGCTCGACCGGCACTTGCGGGGCTGGTGAGCGCCGCAACAGCCCTGATAGCGCCAACACCAGGAGAAAGCCGGAAAGGCCCGCCATCTGGACGCCGATATAATAGAGCCGCGCCCGGTGCTCGCTCACCCATGCATCGCGGCCGGCGAAATAGGTCAAAGGCAGGAAATCGATGCGGTAGAGCGCGATGGCAAGCGGCGCGACGACGGCGAGAAACACAGCCAGGCCAAGCCATGGCCAGGGTGTCGCCAGCCGGCTGCGCGCGCGTGGGTCGCACAGCAGCCAGAGGCCGCCGAAGGCAAGCAGCAAGCAGGTGGAGAACTTGGCGTAGAGCCCGATGCCGGATACCACGCCAAGCGCCAGCCACCATCCCGCCCCGCCGCCACGGCCGGCGCGCCACAAAAGCCAGCAGATCGCCGCCCAGAACGGCATCTGCGCATAATCGTGATTGAATTGCGGCGTCGGCCAGCCGAAGAAATAGATCGACGGCATCAAAAGCACGGCGGCCAGCGCTTTGTCGCGCCCGAGCGTGTCGCGAGCCAGCAGGTAGACCAGGATGAAAGTGGCCGAGATCGTCAGCTGGGCCACCAAATATTGCGGCCAGCGGAACGATCCGGTCAGGAGATGGCTGGTCTCGAGCAGCCAGCCGGGGAGTTGCGGATGCTTGTAGGTCAAAAGCACCCATTCGCGGCCCCACATGAAGCCTTCCACGACATCGCCGGGCGGTGCGGGATCGATGAGTGTTGGCACCATGGTCCAGCACAGGATCTGCACCAGGCACAAAAGTGACAGCAAACCCCAAGGGTGCCGAAGCAGGGCGGACCAGACCAAGGACAAGTCCAGGCCCACGGCAGGCAGTGCTGCCGGCACCCAACGATCCATGGAGTCGTCAATTCCCGCCATGCCGCGCTTAAATCACATCGCCCGGTTTGCCGAATAGCCCCAAGGTCAAAGCTTACAAAAAAGTATACTTGCGTGCCATTGCAACACCAAGATTGAGCGGGAATCTCGGAGTTTTATTGCCCTCCCCCGGGCAGAACGGGCCGCACACCCGATCCCACTTCAGCATCCCGGACATTCGATGCGTCACCAGCATGCCGTCATCCACCACCGCGCGCTCGACTTCTGGCTGGCGCGCGCGGCGGTCCTTGTCATCATCTGCCTGCAGCTTCTGGTCATCAACGATCTTTCGTTCGGCCCTCGCTGGCTGGCGCCGGCGCTGGAGGCCGCGCTGCTCGTGCCCCTGTCCGTGGCCACCGCCTGGACGCAGGTCGCCAGCCAGAAAGCGGTCGAGGAAGAGCACTGGTATCTCGTCGGCCGTTTTCGCGTCATGATCCGCAGGACGGCCCTGGTAATGACCGGCGTAGTCAGCGTCATGAACTGCGGTTCGCTGGTGCTGCTGGTGCGCGTATTGCTGGCGGGACATGCCGGCAGCAGCGGCCAGACACTGCTGGTGGATGCGCTCAATATCTGGCTCACCAACATCATCGTCTTCGCCTTGTGGTTCTGGAGCACCGACCGCGGCGGGCCGCCGACCTGCGGACTGGTCAAACGCGCCCATGCCGATTTCCTGTTTCCGCAAATGACCCTGGACGATCGCGAGATCCGCGACTGGCTGCCTGGCTTCGTTGATTATTTCTTCCTCGCCTTTACCAATGCGACGGCGTTTTCGCCAACCGACACCTTGCCGCTTTCCCAGCGCGCCAAGCTTTTGATGATGGCGGAGGCGATGATTTCGCTGCTCACGATCGCGCTGGTCGCGGCCCGCGCCGTCAACATCCTGGCCTGATCCACGGTTTTGCGACCTTGCGCCGAAGAGGAGCAGGGCCCCGTTTCCGTGAAACGATGAGCGGCCTGAAAACGCAAAAAAGCCCGCCCCGGCGTGAGCCAAGGCGGGCTTTTGGTTCGATCGAGCCCTCAGGTGCCGGTCCCAAAGAAAGGCAAGGCCGGCCGTCAGTCCTCCGGGGCTGGCCCGAACTTCCCCACGATCACCTCGAACAGAATATCCGAGATCCACATGGCGCAGACGCCGATGAGGAAGGCAGCCGCAAGCGTCGTCGTGTCGTCACCGGCCAGCGGCAGCCCGGTGGCGCGGGCATACTGGACCACGGGCAGCGTCAAATAGGCGGCGGCAAGCGCGCCGCAGATTGGCGACGCGACCAGTTCTCGCAGCTTGTAGCGATGACGCGACAAAGCCCGCAGGACGCCGCCGGCGAGACCGGCGGCGACGACCGGCCCCTTGATGCCGAGCAGGCCGAAGAGATCGTGCATCATTTGACCGTCCTCGCGACCATCATCATGGTTTCCATCGGCACAGTCTTTCGCCCTTGCGGTTGTGCGCCAGCAACGCCTTGACCTCGCCATCCGACAGCGCATCGACTGCTGCCGCCGACAGGCGCAGCGGGCTCGACACCACGCAAAATCCGCCCTTGGCAGTGGCGCAGCCTGATATCACGGCCACGACCGAGGCGAGCATCAATCCCTTGCCCATGATTTGAGCTCCTTTCGGGCGGCGGCGGACGGCAGCGCACCGATATCGTTCTGGACCTGGTCGGCAATCGCGCGCGCCTCGGCCTCGGTGGCAGCCTGTCGCGCGCGCTCCGCGCGTTCGCCGGCCAGCCGCTGGCGAACACCCCAGCCGAATGCCGCAAGGATAGCGGCGCCAACCCCCAGAATGGTCGGATTGGTGAGCAGGAAAGACATTAGCGCGCTCATCGGTTTGGCTCATCCTTGACAAGATAGCCGACGGCAAAGATCGCTATCGGCAGAAGCGATGCCCATGTCTCGGCGTCGTACCAGGATGGCCAGAAGTTGCGTACGATGACGCCCGCAACGGAGGCGGCTGCGGCGGCGATCGTGGCGGCCGTCAGCTTGTTGGTTGGACGGGTGGTCGGCTGGGTAACTGTGGCCATTGTCAGAACATCCCTTCAAGGGCGACGGCGAAATGGTGCCAGGCGGCGAGGATGACGAGCACGCAGGCGGCGATGATACCGCCAGTCTTCGCGGCCATCGGCATTCCNAGCTGCTTGCGGCGACGGTTTTGCAGGCCGCGCGGATACAGCCGCCGGCGCCGACATCAGCAATGCCTGCGCCCGCACCAACTTGACCCGATCCGACCAGCCGCGCCCGAATGTCGCCCATGTCGGCAAGCGTTGCAGGAACGCCAGGCGCGCATCGCAGAGCCCGTCGATCACGACGCCGGCCGGTTTTGCCCTGGCCGCTGCGAGCGTGGCCGGCCCGATGCGCCCGTCCTGGGCAGCTCCCACCACCGCTTGCAGATACTTCGCTGCCCTGCCCGGTCCGCTGTTCACCGCGAAATCGAACACGGCGCAGTCGACGCCGTCTGGCAACTCGGCACCCAGCACGGCATCCCAATAGAACCGGCGAAAAACCGTTGCCACCTGGTCATCCCCGATCTTGCGCAGATCGGCCTTGCTGGCGTCGGCCTTCACGTAGCGGCGGAAGTTCGCCAGCGTGACACCCTTCATCGTGGCGCCGCCCGGATCGGCCGGATTGTCCGACCAGCCACCTTCGGATCTCAGAACAAGCGCAAGCGCCCGCGCGAAATTGCGGTCCATGGGTATTTCTCCTTCGCGTTGTGATGGTTTTGGTCGACGCAGGAAGTCGGCCATGCCGTCTCCCGGGATGCCAATCCCTACGACAAGCGGACCAGCCCTCGGTAACTGTGCGTTGTCTGGCATCCCGCCTTGCACGCGGGCCGACACGTGATAGAAAAATGCAATTCCAGGACGAACGGGTTTCGGATGAGAAACTATATTGGCGCCGCGCAACGCCTGGTCTTCAACAGTCTGGCGGCCGCCATCGATCGTCGGCACAATATCGATCCGTTGGGTGCGGCACCGCGTGCGCCGAAGGCGGACTACCTGCAGTTGTTCGAAGCGGCGCGACAGGTGCCGTTTCCGGAGATCGACAGGCTGGAGGCGGAAACCGGATTCGCCATTGACCGCGACTGGCTCGACGAGCTGGGCCTGCACACCCAGATCACCATCAAGACGAGCGCGCTCGCCTATCCGCACGGGCGCGTGCTTTACAGCTTGCTTCGCCGCCGATTGGTGGACAAACCCGAGCCGTTCACGACCGTCGTCGAGACCGGCACGGCGCGAGGTTTTTCAACGATCTGCATGGCCAAGGCGATGGCCGACGCCGGAGCCGCCGGCCATGTGATCACGGTCGACGTTCTCCCCCATCAACGCCGCATCTACTGGAACTGCATTGACGATCACGAAGGCAGGAAGACACGTGCCGAGCTGCTTCAGCCCTGGCAGGGGCTTGCCGACCGGATCGTCTTCCTGCAAGGCGATTCATTGTTTCAGCTACCGAAGGTCGGCGTGAACCGCATCCACTTCGCCTTCATCGACGCGCAGCACACAAAGAAGAACGTCCTGCTCGGATACCAGGCGGTTGCCGCCCTTCAGCAGCCCGGTGACATGATCGTCTTCGACGACGTCACGCCAGGCCAATTTGAGGGTGTGGTCGAAGCGGTCGAGCAGATCAAACGGCAAGGGTTGTACGAAATTCGCCGACTCGTGGCGTCGGACTCAAGAGCCTATGCCTGGGGGGGCAGACGCTAATGAGCCAGCTATACTCGTCATCGCCCGGAATACAGCACACACATGGTGGACGAGCCGAGTTGTTTATAAGGCTCGCAATCGGAACAATGTTCGCACTTGCTGTTTGGACGGTGGACTGGGTGGCAATTCGAGGCGTGCCTTTCCCAGATCTGCAAAACTACATCATGAATTTCGACAATGGCGCCTACTACGTGTCTGCAGACGCGGCCTCTGTCGTCGAGTGGTATGCCCAGGAATATTTGTGGCGAAAAAGCATCTACGCGCTCAAGGAAAGCTTCGAGCTGCGCAGCATTTTTTCCGCGTTGGCACTCGTTGCACTTCTGATTTTTAGCACATACGTAGCGGTCAAGGCTTCCGCTCCTGCCTATCTTCTTTTGTTAGTTCACCCCCAGCTGGTCGACCTAGCTTTTTCACAAGTGCGATCCGCCACGGCAATGGCTGCGATGTATCTTGCACTTCTATTGCCATGGCGCCTTCTCAAGTATGGTTTCGTTGCGGTGGCCACGTTCATTCATTCGGCCGTACTGGTCTTTGTTGGAGCGTTTGCGGTCGGTCAATTGATCACCCGTTTCAATGTGGCTCGACGGCATCATATCCTGATCTCGGCCGGTTACATCGGCGCCGTTGTCGTCGCTGCAACCCTCCTCAAAAGTTACTTACTCGGCTCTATCGGTGACAGGCGCGCGACGATCGAGGTTAACACAAGCGGATTCCTACTGACGATTATGGTCACGGCTTATGCTGTGCCGTTTATTTTCTTCAATCAGATGTTCAGTCGGAAGTTTGCGGCCTTCATAGGCCTACTTGCATCGTCGCTCTGCTTTGCGATGTATCTCTACAATCAGAACGGCATTCGGTTCGTCGCCCTTTCCCTACCTGCCTTGGCGGTGGCAATCTCCGGTATCCCCGATGTTCAATGGCGGCGACTCACACTCACGGCAGCCGTGGCCTCCCAGGTCATTTTCTTCGGTTACTGGGCCAAAGGCATTTTTCGATGAAATCGATCCGTTGGATGGCCGAGAAATATCTTGCAGAGATCGACAGTTGGCGGGTCGCTTTCGTAAAGGTCTTCGGTTCAATCTGGGGCAACGTCTTCTTCCAAGCGTTCTTCTGGCTGATGGTGGTCGGCAACATCGTAGCGATGTGCTTTGGCGACACTCTATTACAATGATCAACCGCCGAACTGCCACTTACGAACGACAATCGTCATCACGCCGCTACCGGGATCCTTGGTAACTCCTGTGTCGTTGGCGATGATGATGTCCACGCTATCGGCCATGACGACGCGAGCATCTCGGATCGTACAGCCCAGGAGATCGGCCGTGAAGCCAACACCTGTAACTATGTCACCACGCGCCGCCCCTGGTACTGCGACCTGAATCGTTAACGTCGTGCCGGTTGGGATGCTGGGCGTTGGGTTGACAAATATCTGCCCAACGGTGCGCAACTCACTTTCAGTGATGCCGCTGAAGGCGGTCAGGATCGCGCCGCCACTGACGTTCATGGCGTTCCCAACGAGCCAGTTCTTCCCACCATCGGTGACGTTTGTGAAGCGGACGCCATTGGTGAATGTCACTCCTGTCGTGGCGTCGAAAACATTGTTGACTAAACGGCAGCCGACGAGCTTTGCATTCTGGACAAGAATTCCGTCATCGACCGTGCAGCCCGAGCTTGGCGCGAGGAAGCCGCCAAACACGTTGTTCTCGACCATTAAACCGCCAAAAAGCCTATTGCCCGATGGCGCGCCGATCCGAATGAACGACGAAATCCCCATGCCAGGAGAAAATCGAAACTGGTTGCCGCTTACCGAGCCACTGACCGGGTCGTTGGCCTGATCATTGGTGATCTGAATACCCTGGTTCTTCTGGGTCGCCAAGTACGGCGACTGCGACATGTCAAACATGTTGTCATCCACCGCGAAGCCGGTGCTACGATGGACAATAATGCCGTTGTGGGACACGTCCGCGACCATGTAGACTTGGAGCCAGCATTTCCGGATTTTCACGCCGGCTCCATCACGAACATAAATCTGGCAATTGCCGCCGGCGCCCTTGGTCTTCATACCCTCAATGACTGTTCCATTGCCGAAGTACGAGACTATATTGCCCGTAGGGATCGCCGCTGGGACTGTCAGGTCCGTTCCATCTCCACAGCAATCCTGAACGTCACCATTGATGATGCGCAACGAGGCAGAGCGATAATCGAGAATGCCAAACCGATCGATTTGCGATAACAGTGGATTGTCGATCAAGCAGTTTTGAGTGTTGCCCATATAGATACCGCCGCCGCAGCGTAGGATCTCGACATCGCGGAAGACGCAGCCTAAACCGCCTTTGTTGTTAACGCCGCATGCTGGTATCGATCCGAGGCTGTCCAGTGGCCCGCCCTCTGGGCCAGTGCCGCGAAAGCCGTCGATGACAACTCGCTCCATGATCACCGATTGCGGAAGCGCAGAGCCAGCGCCGACGCCATCAGTGTCCCAAAGCGCAAATGCGTGGCCGTTGCCGGCGGCGCCGGTCAGTTGATTGCCAACCGCCTTGAAATCATGAAAGCCAAGCCGCAGGGTATGGCCGACAAGCCGGAAGAGCGGCGTTCCATTGACCATCGCGCTGGTAACGGTCGATATGTTGCGGCCGAAGCCTTCAATATTGAACTGCCCGAACATGATGTCGATCGTCTGGTTGACTGTGATGGCAGTAGGCGGCAGCCGAATGTTGCCGCAGTTCTTTCCGTCGACGATGTGGACAGCAGCAATGATCGCCGCCGTATCAGCGTTGGCGTTTCCCAGCCCAGCGCCGAGCATACAAAGATCGAGGATGCTCTCCCTCAGCACCCAATATCCGCCGCCCACCGCATCCACGGTTCCATCCGGCATGAAGCGATCGGTGGAGCGGAAATATGCCAGCGCCGGATATCCGCCGGCGGTGATTGCCGCCAGCGACATGCGGGCGTAGTTGGCGCCGCCGACAAGGGTTGCCGGCGTGTTGAAGACCGGAGCGTAGAACTGCGTGCGGATGGCTTTGACGCCAGCGGCGATGGTGGCGCCGGCAGCTGCGGCCACCGACACGTAGATCGGCACGTTGACGCCCGACACCATGGCGGCGTCGGCGGCATATTGCTGGGCGAGATCGCGGGCGCGCTCCGCCTCGGCGATGACGCCGGCCAGCTCGTCCCTCACCGCCGCCGTCGCGTCGCCGACAAGATCGTCGGAGCTGAAGAAGGCAAGCGTGATGTCGTCGCGCCCGACGGCAGGCGCCAGCGTCTGGAAGGCATAGACGAAACCGGCCGACACCGCGCCTTCCTGTACATGCACCGTCGTGCCCTTCTGCATGGTGCGGCTGGTGCGGGCGTCGGCTGCGCGATACCAGAAACCTTGCGAGGCGGTGTAGATGCCGTTCAGCCTGGCGTCGTCCTGGTCCTTGACCAGAACGCGGTCGCCGACCGCCGTCTGGACCCCATCCATGGCCTTGAGCCCCTCGATCCACGCGACGCCGTCGACGATGACAGTTTCGAGGTTCGCAGTGGTCGCCAGGCGCACGGGTTCGCGTTCGCCGGTCAGCAGGCGAACGGCGGCGGTAGCGGGTCGGGCCATGAGGCTTGCTCCATTGAATTTCCGGGCGGACGGGACTTGAAGATGATAGGGATGCAGCCGCGCTTGGCGGCGCAACGAAGCCCTACTAGCGATACCGGCGGGACTTGCGCTTCTTACCGCCGATGCCGCGGCGGCTGTCGATCCGAGGATCAGCGCCCAACAGAGCGCATTGATCCAATGCAATTTGCCGGGTCGGCAAACTGTCGGCTCAACCCGGCAATTCGTATTTGTGGGCAAGAAAAGCTCGGCATTATGCGCCGGTCAGGACGTGGATACGAGCGCGCGATGCAATCAGCCCTCCCCTACAAAAAGATCGCCAACCGACATATGCGAAGGTGCGTGCCTCTCAGTTGAAGTCCAAACGGTTCGATGATCATCGAAGTACGCGTCACCAAAAGAGAAAATAGCAAGGGACCCGTCGGGACGGCTGCAACAGTGCACCCCGTCTGGACGGAAATTGCGGTGACGGCGCACTCTTTTCCACGGTTCGGTCCGGAGGTTCACTCCAGTCAGGTAAGGCGATAGCGCTAAAGTGCACTGTCACTGCAATTCTTATCAGACAGGCTGAAAGGCAGGTCTCAGCTCAATTCGCGAAGCCCGCTTGTTGCAGACCGACGGTCGCCAGTTGCTCAGTGGGGATTGCCCCTAAGGCATTGAGAACCGTGTCGCCGACGTTGCCAGACATCGCGGACGCCACAGCCTTATCGGCGGCGACCATGAGCGTGATGCCTAGCAACGAGATGCCTTGCCGGCTCCCCGGAGACAACCAGCACCCGCGCTAGACTACGCCAGACACTGCTTGGCTCTCTATCGACGGCGGTAAGTTAGCCAAGCTTATGTTGCGGCGTAGGAATGAGCTTCGTGACTTCTGTATGCGAGTCCCGCAAACCCAACTCGGCTGCTTTGCCCAAGTCTGATCTGCCCTGTGCCCCCAACGGGAGATCCGCCGGAAACAGAACCACATCGCCCAAATCGACCCGGCGCCGGTCGACGGAGAGAGGAATGACATGGACCATCGATCATCCCTTTCCTACTGCGCGCCAAGTGGCGAGCCGCGGAACACCACCGACCGTTTCGGCACCGTGCCAGCCATCGCGCTCAAGGCCGGCGCCTTAGTTGAATCCGGGATTTTGGCGAGGCCGCCAACGAGCGCGCTGCCAGCGCTGAAGATCGACGCCCCCACCGCCTGCTTGCCGGAAATGCGCGACAACGCAGCCTGACCGTCGAGGTTGTTCTGGCGCAGCCGAGAGCCGTACAGCATCGCGTCGAGGTCGGCCTGGCCCTGCCGTGCGTTCGCCGCCAGCACCTCGGCCGGCGAGCCCGCAATGCCGACGCCGGAAGCGCCGGCCTTGGCGCGAGCCTGCGCCTGCAGGAGGTCCTGCTTGTGACGTTCCCGGCTCAGTTCCAGGGCGGTATTCTGCGCCTCGGCTAGGGCCTGCTGCTCATAGGCCCTGGCCTGGTAGTCGGCCGTCTGTTTGCGCTGCTGGCCTTCCACCAGCGTGCCGCCGACCGAAAGAGCCGTGCCGAGAAGGGCAAGTGTGCACATGGTTTAGCCTCGTTCGCCAAGGGGTTTGCTTCCAGGAGTGAATTTGCCTTTGGGACGCCTGACGCCGAGGCGATTGCCTTCGGAGCGCTCGACCGGCGCCCCGAGCGTCGGGCGCGGATCGAGCGTGCCGCCGGGACTGAGGAAGGAGATGAGCAGTCTGTCGGCCTGCAGCGCCGGCCGGCTGAGGCGGGAGGGCGCCGCGGCCCGCGAGCCGGCCATGGCAGCGCGGCGTGTGGTGGTGAGGTTCACCTTCATCTCGGTGACGCCGGCGGCGTCGAATAGGCCGTTGGCTGTGGCGATGGCGCGGGCGAGCGCATCGGCTTCGAACAATTCCTGGCGCAGCCGCTCGACCAGCAGACGAACGCCGCGCCAGCGCTCGCCAAGCACGGCTGCCCTGGCCTTGGTCTCGTCGCCAAGCGCGGTGATATCGGCACGGGCTTCGCTGCGCGCGGCTTCCGCGCGTCGCTTGCCGGCGGCATCGATGGCTTTTTCCAGAAGCGCGATCCGGTCGTTGCAATCGTCGAGCGCGGCCCGCGCCACGGCAAGATCGCCGTCACCGAAGACCGCCCGGTCCTCGGCCCCGGCCAGTTCGGCCTTGCGGGTGAACGCATTGTTGAGGTCGGTGTCGAGCAAGGCGATGACGACCGCGTATTCGGCAGCCGTCCGCGCCCTGCCGAGTTGCTCGGCATGGAGGGATGTCATTGGGAAGGATCCTTATGGGGTGATGAGCGGCTGGCGAAGCTGCCATCTCCCACCAGGGGGAGATGGCACATCCGGCATTGGCGTTACCTACGGCTCGGCGTCGAACACCGGCGTGAGCGCCCTGATCGTGCAGGGCGTCGGATTGACATGGCGGATGCGCACCCGCCCCTGCCCTTCCCAGCTGTCGTCGATCGGCACTTCGACATTGCCGGTGAACAGTGTTGCCCGCCCGTTCGGCGCGACGATCGAAGGCAGGCGCACCGGTTCCCAGCGGCCGCGCATCAAGGACTGCACTTCCAGCCCCGTGGTGTCGGNGGTCTCGAGCAGCGACAGGATCGCCTTCGCCACTTTCTTGCGGCGGCCGACGATGGAGCCGTCGCGGCCACCGACATCGAGCTCCAGCGTGTCGGCGCCCGCCGCATAGGGCAGCCCGAGCTGCCATTGGGCGGCGGCCGAGCCGCCAGGCAGCGTCACCGTGCCGCCGCCGCTGACAACGAGGCCGCGATAGACCTTGCCGTCGGCCAGCACATCGACGGACTGGCCGGCGAGATGCATCGCACCGCCCACCGTGGTCACCGCGAGGCCCGTATAAGTGAGGCCGCAATCGACCTCGAAGGCGTCGGCGACGGCGCCATATTCGAACGGCGCGGTCTTGATCTCGATATAGCGCTTGGTCACGCCGCCAATGGTGCGCTTGACCACCAGCCACAGGTCGTCATTGCCGTCTCGCCCGGGCGTCACGACGGCACTTTCGACAGCCGCCCAGCCAACGCCACTGAAGCCGCCGCCCAGGCGATGCCGGTGCATGCCTCTGACATCCTGGGATGGCTGGTGCGTGTAACCGCCAAGCTCGCCATTATCGAGCGGAAACCACAGCAACGGGTCGGGGTCGGTCTGGAAGGCAAGCTCGACCACGCCCTGTTTGGGGATGTGCTCGGAAATTTGGCCGACATCGTCCGAGGAGAAGCGGCTCTGCGCGGTCTGCGTCAGCTCGGCGATCGATTTGCGCGAGCGCGTGACGTAGAGGAACGACTGGCCGGCATCGACCGGACGGATGCGGGCGCAACCGAAGGTGCGCGAGCGCCGGTTCTTGAACGAGGACGGCGTCAGCGCTTCGTCGATGCCCGAGCCCGACAAGGCACGCACGCCGCCGGACGTACCGATCAGCAGCGCGCCGTCGGAATCGGCGATCCAGACGATGTCGTTGGCCTGTCCGCCGCCGGCCTGGACGAACTCCAGCGCATCGTCATCCTTTTCGCCGAGCGCGAAATTGTCGAAGTCGCCAGTGGCCGAGGCATAGACCGAGAATTTACGGCTGAAGGCTAGGCGCTCCTCGTAGAGGGAGCCCGCCTCGACATATTTGCCGGGCACGAAAGTGCCGAGCCGCCAGCGGGTGATCGGCGAGGTATCGGGCAGCGCATGGCCGAAGAGCCTGATCTTGACCGCCATGGTGCTGGTGACGCTGGTGATCCTGGCCCAGCGCCACATAGTGTCGGCGCCCAGCAGGCGCACCGAGCGGCCGACATCGGCCGGCTGGAACCCGGCGTCGTGATTGATTCCGACGACGGAAGATGCCGTCAGGTCGAAGGGCGCCATCGTATCGCCGCTCTCGGCCATGGCGATCTCGGCAACACTGCAGTTCACCGCATCGCCACCGCCGCCGCCCGAAAAGGCGAATTTGTAGTATTCATAAGCTGTCTTGTTCTGGAAGTCGTAGAACCGCACTTCGGACCCGGACCAACCGACCTCGCCGGATCGCCCGTCCAGGGACACATAATTGGTGCCGTCATTCGATCCCGACAGCGTCCACTGCGTCGGCATGTCGGAATTCGACGAGACATTGTCCGACGCGGCAAGCCAGTAGGCATTCACGGCCCTGCCCTGGCCGGCGGGAAATTGATACTGGACGAATCCGCTGCTGCCAGCCGCGAATTTGATCTCCTGCGTGATGTCGCGGTCGAACACCCTCCAACTGTTGGTTCCCGTGCCGTCATCGCTCACCCTGCCGCTCGGCGCGGTGCTTGCGCTCATCTTCGGCGTGGCATGGCCGGTATTCGCCGGGGTCAGCGTCGTCGGCGTGGTGTTGATCTCGTCATAGGGTCCGTCGAGAAACGTGAAATCCGTCAGCGCCCAGGCGGTGTGCGCGGTGCGCGTCAAGACCTTCGGCGGATAGTCCTTGTGCGTGATCCACATCTGGTCTGCCGACTGGACATAGGCGAGTTCGAACAGATCCGCCTCCAGATAAGGCGAAGCCACCTCCACCGTGCCGACGCGCGCGCCATAGGCGTAGACGCGGATATACTGGGCGCCGAATTCGAGCGCATAGGCCTGCTCGGCCGAGAAGATGAACGGGATCAGTCGCGTCTTCTTGGCCGATGCCTTGACCTCGCCGGCGAAATAGGTGCCGCCGCGCTTGCGGATGCCGCCATGCGGCAGCGTGACGAAGTTCTCGCATCTGGCGAGCGCCGCCCGATAGAAGTCGAGCGACGCGCGGGCATGCAAACGCGGGCTGATTTCGCCACGGGTGAAGACATCCTGAAGCGGATAGAGCGTGGTCATCAGCGTGCGCTCCTGCTGTCGCCGCGTTGGCTGGACCACGAAGCGCTGTAGAGACGACCGCCGCGCTGGATGGCATTGCCGTTGAAGGCCGCGTCCAGCGCCCGGTCGTAGGCCGAGCGCGCAATGTCGATCATGCCCGACTTGTGGGTCAGCGGATGCGCGACCTTGATGGCAAGCGCGGCCACCAGCACCTCGGTGAACAGCGCGTCCCAGTCGTTGGGGTCGGTGAGGTTGGCGATGTAGCGGATGACGAGCGGACCGGGCTGGTCCGAATAGATCAGCCCCGCCTCCTGGCGCCAGGAGACCGGCAAGCCGTCCGGTTCGCCATTATGCGTCAGCGGCAGCGGCCGCAGGCAATCCGCCGGCAGTTCGTAAGCGACGTTCAACCCGCAATCGCCGCCGCCGGTGTTTGCTCCGGCGACCGTGGCGCGCAGGATCGCGGACACCCAGGCGCACTTGGTCAGCTCCGCTTCGCGCGTCAGGTCGAAATGCAGGTTCAGCAGCCGCGCCGCCTTGACGTCCTGATCTAGACTGTCGATCGGCGCCTCGTCGAGCACGGCGAGCGCCATGTTGGCAATATCGGTCGGGGTGATGGCCATGGGTCAGCGCCTCGTGGGTCGTGGTTGTTGCGGGCATGAAAAAAGCCGCTCGGAGGCGGCGTATTTGCTATTTCGCGATGGCAGGCGCTCTACGGCGTCCCCCCTCCGGCCGGCAGGCCAGAGGGGGGCGCGAAGGATCGCGGCTCAAAGCCCGGCCTTCGGCTAACCCGAGCCTGTTAGAGCAGCCACTTTCGCCAAATCGGGCTGGAGAACATCCCCAGGACGATGAGAGCACACCACACCAGCCCGATGCCAAAGAGGAGCAGGCACCACCAGGCGAAACGATCACCGCGGTCTGCTTGTCGCTTCAGGGCTCCATATTTTGCCCAGCTCGAAATGGAATAGAGCATCGAATATAGGGAATTGCCCTTTGGAGGGTCAGTCTCGATTTCCTCTCCGAGAAGATGGCCTCCGTACAATTGGAACGGCGCCGAGAGGACAAGGCCTATTGTGATGGCAGGGAGGAACCAGTTCAAACCAATATTCTCGCGCCGCAGTAGACCGCATTCTAGCTGCCTTCGAAAATTAAACAGTTACGGCACGCATTACAATTAGATCATTTTTTGCAAG
The DNA here is from genome assembly GCF_000502415.1 of Mesorhizobium sp. LNHC229A00. NCBI lineage: Bacteria > Pseudomonadati > Pseudomonadota > Alphaproteobacteria > Hyphomicrobiales > Phyllobacteriaceae > Mesorhizobium > Mesorhizobium sp. LNHC229A00. Next base: position 3,094 of record NZ_AYWQ01000001.1, on the reverse strand, counting down.
AGGCGGGAGCTTATCGCCCCCGCCCCCTAGCCTTGGCTTGATCAAGCCTCGGTCGTCTTCAGCGCGATGAACGTCATATTCTTGACGCTCGACGCGGTGCGGTCCCAGTTCGCCGCCAGCGCCAGTTCCGCATCGGTGGCGAACTCGCCGGCCGAGGAGGCGTCGAGGAAGCGGGTGCCGGGAACATGCGGGACGAAATGACGGCGGCCGACCATTTCGGTGACACCGCCGCCATGGCCCTGGCGCGGCTTGCGGTCGAACTCCAGCGGCCCGCCCTCGGTGTTGACCGGCAGTTCGTTCCACAGGATCGCCTTTTCCTTGAACATGAAGGCGGTGTAGACGCCCGCCGCCACCGGAATGTCGTCGTCGACCACGCAGCGCAACCCCATGTAGTAGGGGATGAGCGGCCCGCCCTGCTCGGAGGACGGCACGTAGTCGATGAGGTCGGCGAGCTTCAGCGCCTTCATCTGCTTGGAATGCATCCAGATCGTCTTGAACTTGTCCGCGCGGTCGCCCATCAGGTAGGCAGCCTCGATGATGTCGGTGTCGACGATGGAGGCGCCGGTGGTGCGCACGAGGTCGCCGGCATCGTTGACGATATTGTCGGCGACGACGCCCTTCAGGATGCCGAGCAGGGTCAGCTTGTTGGCGCGCTGCCAGTACTCGGTCTGCCGTTTGACGATCAGCTTCTGCGGATCATCACCCGCCAGAATCGAGGTCAGGTCCGGAACCCCCCACGCTTGGGCGCGGACGTTGCGGGCGGCGATCTCGCGGCGCGATCCGATCTTCTTCATTTCGATAGAATCGGCCGGATCGTCGTTGACCGGCTCTGACGGGTCGTTGCCGAGATCCTTCCAGCCGGGCATGTCGACCGAGCGGCCGCCCATCGACAGTTTCGACGAGATGGTGGGGTCGGAAAATAGGATTCCGGCCTGATAGATTTCGAGCGACTGGACGTGTTCCTCGAAAGCATATTGCGCATAGACGGACGGAACGATCGCGTCCGCGATACGGGTGTAGGCGTCTGCCATTTTTGTCTTCCTTCAGGGTTGAGTTTGGTGGTGACGGTGTGTTGAGATTCAGGTCGGCCGGGATCACCTGAATGTCGGCACAGCCTAGAGGGGGTTGTTCGGCATCCAGCGGTCGGGGTTTTCTCCGGCCTCGCGAGCCAGGCGCCGGGCACGTGCGGGGTCGCTTTTGACGAGGGCCGAGATGGCCGTCAGGTTGCGTTCGCCGGAGGCATTGCGCTTGAACGGATTGCCTCCGTTCGAACGCGCCCCGCCGTCGATCGTGTCCTCCCGGAACATCGCTTCGCCAATGGCTTGAAACGCCTTGGCGATCCGCGGATCGGTCAGCGCCCCGTCAGGCAGAAGGATGCCCTTCGCCTTGTAGGCGTCGACAAGGCCGAGCTTCTTCATCGCCCGGTTGGCGACCTCAAGCTTCTGGCGGAAGCCGTCGCTGTCGGTCGGCCCCCAATCCTTGACGAGGTCGTCATGGGTGGCTTCGACCGAACGAGCGAGCGCGATGTGCTGCGCTTGCGCCTGCTCGGCCATGTAGCCGACGAACCTGTCATGGTAGGCCTGCGCGATCTTCGGGCTTGCACCCGCTTCGACCGCCCAGGCCTTGGACGCATTGGCGAGCTCGTCCGAATAGGCAAAGTTCTCCGGCAAGCCTTCCGGCCTGCGGTACTCGACCTTCTCGGACGACGTGACCGGACGCATGGTCTCGGGCAGCCGGGCGTGAAACTTATCCCAGTCTTCCCGAGATGCATCCGGGCCGGGAACGCGCAGGCTTTCACCCTGCTGCCGCTCCAGCTCCGCATAGGACGTGAAAACCCGATCGAGATTTTCGGCCCTGGTCCAGCCCTTGGCTTCAGCAAGCTTGCGGTTGCCTTCGGAAAGACCGTCAAACCAACTTTTACCGGTCGCCGGGGCGGACCCATTATCCCCGTTGGCCGGTGGCCGTACTGGGTTGCCCGCCGGCTGCGCACGCGCCGCCACGGACCCGGTGTCTGCCAGATCTGTCATGTGATGTTTTCCTTTGGTTAGAAATGAGCCGGCGGCAAAGCTGCCAATCTCCCCACTCCTGGGGGGATCAGCAGCGTCGACGTCTACGCGTTGTCCCCCCAATTCTCCCACAGCAGCGTCACCGTCCCAGTCACCGCCAGCGTGCCGTCGGCGTCGATGTCCGTACCGTTGGCGAAGGCGAGGTTGAGATAGAGATCGACCGGCGTCGTCGTGCCATCGAGCGTCGCGGCGGGCGCGATGTCGGCCGCCGAAGCCGTCGACGGCGCGGCCACGGCGCCGTCCAGCGTACGCGCTGTCGAGGCCAGCACATTGACCATGGTGCCGGCCAGCGTCGCGCTCGCCGCCGCCGCCGAACCAAGCGACCAGGTCAGTGCCGCACTGTCGTTGATGGTCGAGGCGCGGGCGGTCAGCACGGCGAACTGCAACCTGGCCGTGCCGCCCTTGATGCGCACCTTGCCGTCGGAAAAGTCGAAGATCTTTTGGCTGGCATAGGCCAGCGCGTCGGTGACCGGTACCTGCATGCCGGCAAAGGTGAAGACGGTGCGGTAGGAGCCGCCCAGTCCTTTGGTGACCGCCTTCAGGCCGAGTTTGGGCGGGGCAAGGCCAGCCTCGCGCGAAGCGGCACGGGCAAGCGTGCGGGGAAGACCTCGGGTCATGTCAGTTCTCCATCGAGGGGTGAGGAATGGTGGGTGCAGCGCGCCCGGGAACCGATTTACTTGGCTTTCCAAGCGACGTAGCTCACGGCGATAACGGAGGCCGGCGTAGGCCAGGCGAACCATGAAAGGGTGAATTATTTTTGCGGATGGCGGCGCTACAGCCTTGTTCGACAAGGACGTTTGCGCGTCCTCTGTCCATCAACGGCCGAGAAACCATGTTTTATATCGTGAGAGCCCCTGCCCCCGTTCCGCCGCAATGCGCCCGCACGGGAGATCAATAGGGATTTCAGGCCTTTAAGGGAGACTTCACATGACCTTTTACAGAACCGTTGCGGCCGTGCTGATGGCCGCCGCACTTGCCGGCTGCGCGCAAACCGAAGGCCAGCAGCGGGCCGGGACCGGCGCGCTGAT